>NZ_JBIAVS010000041.1:0-53682 GCF_042894545.1 Streptomyces sp. NPDC001530 | reverse complement strand
CCCGGTTACATTCCGAACCCGGAAGCTAAGCCTCACAGCGCCGATGGTACTGCAGGGGGGACCCTGTGGGAGAGTAGGACGCCGCCGAACTAATTTTGAGAAGAAGCCCCAATTCCTGGGTATGCACCAGGAATTGGGGCTTCTTCGCGTTCACTGTGCAGTCATGCCCACGTCAACAAGGGGTGTTGTCGCCCGACAAAGGACAGTCCGCGGGCGAGCGGGGCGGTCGTACCACGGCGGGTCGGGGAGAAGTCGCCGATCAAGCACGTCATTTACGTGGTCAAGGAGAACCGGACGTACGACCAGGAGTTCGGCTCGCTGAGCCAGGGCAATGGGGCCGCCACGCTCAACCTCCGTGCCGAATGATCAGGCGGAGGAACTGGATGACGACGACTGAGTGACGGGTGGCGGCCCCCTCCCCCGTGCGGGGAGGGGGCCTCTCAGCGAGTGGCTATTGCACCGGTAGCTACTGCACCAGTAGCTACCGCACCAGTGGCTACTTCAGGCGTGACGACGCGACGATCGAGACGATGTGGGCGGGGACGAGCAGCCAGACGATCGCCGTCACGCCCACCGTCGCGATCTTCGTCGCCGTCAGGTCGCCGAGCGCCACGTCGACGATCGCGGTCACCAGCAGCAGGATGGTGCACTCGATGCCGTTGACCAGGCGGTGGAGGCCGACGGCCGAGGTGAGGCGGCGGACCCGGGCCAGGCCGCTGGAGCGCGGGACGACGGACTGGTCGGTGGCCTTCTCCATACCGCTGTCGGAGCGGGCCACGTGGACCAGGTCGGAGGACGACTTCAGGAGCAGGACGCCGATGGCCGCGGCCAGGCCGGCCACCAGGTAGGGGTCCAGGCCGAGTTCGGAGGCGCGGATGCCCATGCCGACCATGACGGCGGCATCCGCGAGGTAGGCGCCGAGGCGGTCCAGGTAGACGCCGAGCGGGCTGAACTGCTTGCGCCAGCGGGCCACTTCGCCGTCCACGCAGTCCAGCAGCAGATACAGCTGCATGAAGAGGACGGAGAGTACGGCGCCGCCCAGGCCGGGGACGATCAGGGCCACTCCGGAGAGGACGCCCGCGAAGACCATCACCGTCGTGATCTGGTTCGGCGAGACGCGCGTGCCCAGCATCAGGCGGGTCACCCGCAGGGAGAGCGCACGCATGTAGAGGCGGCCGGCCCAGTGTTCCGCCCTGCTCTGCAGTTTGCCCGCAGGGTGGATGACCTCGCGGAGTTCCTCAAGTTGGACCTTGGTCATGCGGCTTTCTCCCCTGGGATCAATGTGCGTACAGGGAAGAGCATGACGGGGGCCCGGACGCAGGGCGTCGGCAGGGTGGATATCCGGTGGGGGATGTCGTACGCGCGTATTACGGTGGCCCGCATGAAACACGCGATCCGTTCCATACGTTCCGACGAGTGGGCCAAGGTGAAGGAGCTGCGGCTCGCGGCCTTGCGGGATCCGGTCGCGCATCTCGCGTTCCTGGAGACGTACGAGGATGCCGCCGCCAAGGCCGACGCGTTCTGGCAGGAGCGGGCGGCAGGAGCGGCCGAGGGGACTACCGAGCGGCAGCAGTTCGTCGCCGTGGGTGAGGGCGGGGCGTGGATCGGCTCCGTGACCGTGCTGGTCGAGAAGGCCGGGTCGCAGGACCCCTTCGGGAGCGTGGTCGAGCGGAACCAGGGGCATCTGGTGGGGGTCTTCGTACGGCCCGAGCACCGGGGGAGCGGGGCCGGGGTGACCGGGGCGCTCTTCGACGCCGCCCTCGAGTGGTCCTGGGGGATCGGGCTCGATCGCGTACGGCTGTTCGTGCACGAGAAGAACGGTCGCGCCGAGGCGTTCTACCGCAAGGCGGGGTTCGTGCCGACCGGCGGGACCGCGGAGGTGCCGGGGGCCCCGGGGGAGCGGGAGCTGGAGTTCGTGATCACTCGGGCGAGCACACAGCGGGCTTAGAGCGGGAGTTCGTACTGGGGCCAGCGGGACCTTGCCTGTTCGCGGGAGCGGAGCAGGGCCAGGGTTGGCAGGCCCCGGGCCGCTCCGGTGGTCAGGAGGTCCGGGAGCTGGGGGAGCGGGGCCACGGCCGCGACGTCGTCCAGGACGAGCGTGAGTGGTGGGTCGAGGCGACCGGAGGATGACCGTTCGGCCATGCGCCGGCCGCGCTCGACCACGCTTGAGGCGAGGGCCGTCAGGAGCGGCATCGCGCCGGGGTTCGCCTTGGGGTCCTCGATGGGTTCACCGACCACATAAAGCGTGCCCCCTTCGTTGACGAAGGAATCCAAGGCGAGGCTGTCATTTCGGTTCGGAGTGCAGGCTTCGCGGATGTTGACCGTGAAGAGGGAGGAGAGGGCGCGGGCCGTCAACTCCTGGGCGATATCGCGGCGTTCGGGGTGCGAGGTGAGGGCAGCCTCGAGTTCGCCGGCGGCGCCGGACGCGGCCTTGGGGTTCGTACGGAGGGCTCGTACGGCGTCCTGCACCTGGGTGCCCTGGGCCCAGCGGTGGACGTGGCGGAAGGGTTTGCCCTCCACGGCGGCGGCGTGCAGATAGCTGCGCAGGAGCGTTTCCGCTACGTCTGCCATCGGCTGGTCCACCTTGGCGGTGGGGCGTAGCGGGGCGAGGATCGCGGCCGCTCTTGCTGCTGCTGTGGGCTTGTCCTCGCAGCCGGAGGCCGGGGACCAGTGGAGGCGGGCCGGGGTGTCGCACAGGTGGGAGGGGTCGTAGAGGAGGACGGGGCCGAGCTTGGCTCGGGCGTCCTTGGTCTCCGACCAGGTTCTTGGGTTTGAGGTGACTACCAGGGCTGGGCCCTCCGCGTCCCGTACAGCTTGGGTTGCTGTGGTGTGGCGGGACTCGGCGGGGGCCAGGAGGACCGCGCCCGCGGTTTCCAGCGGCTGCGCCGCCACTGTCGGCAGGACCGCACCTGCGGTTCCCTGCGGCTGCGCCGCCACTGTCGGCAGAACCGCGCCTTCGGCGCGGATGTGTTCCCGCCCGCCCGTCCGTTCACCGTCAGCTGCCAAAGGAGCCGTCGGCATCGGCTGCTGCGCCGTTGTGGGCTCCGACGCCGCGGCTTCGGCGCGGATGTTTTCCCATCCGCCCGCCCGTTCATCGTCAACTGCCAAGGGAGCCCTCGAAGGGGCCGTCGTCGGCTGGGGTGCCGACGGCGTCTGCGGCTCTCTCCCCTGCCTCGGCACCTCCACCGCCCTGTCGGCCTGCGCCTTGCGTCTCGCCCTCCCCGCCCGCCACCGCGCCACTGTCCCCATCACGAACACCGTCAGGACCAGCAGGACCATCAGCTGCCCGATGAACAGGCCCCAGAAGAGGCCGTAGCCGGAGAGTTGGGTGGCGGGGGCGTCCGGCCAGGCTCCCGTGATGTCGTGCGGCTGTCCGATCAAATGCCGCATGGCCAACGGCGTGCGGGCGAAGGTGACCGCGTCCGGCCAGGTGCCGCGGGCGAACCAGGCCGCGAGTCCCGTGGCCGTCCACACCATGAGGGTCATACCGAGGAGGAAGGCCAGTACCCCGATCAACAGGCCGTCGGGGATACCGCCTTCCCCCTCGCGCCGGGGGGCTCTCTGATCGTCCTGTCTCATCTCAGGCCACCTCTCACGCCACCGTGGACTCGGAGGAGTCGTCGAGATCGCTGAGGTGTTGTTCCATGAAGGCCGCCGCCCGTTCCTCGGCCTCCAGCTCCGCGGCGCGCAGGGCGTCGTCGGAGAGGTGGTCGGCGGAGGACTCGGTCATCGCGCGGTCGGTGAAGACCAGCGGGCGTTCGGTCTCCGTGATCAGGTGTTTGACCACCTGGACGTTGCCGTTGACGTCCCACACCGCGATGCCGGGGGTCAACGTCGGGATGATCTCCACCGCCCACCTCGGCAGGCCCAGCACCCGTCCCGTCGAACGCGCCTCGTCCGCCTTCTGGGCGTAGATCGTCCTCGTCGACGCCATCTTCAGGATCGCCGCGGCCTCCTTCGCCGCCGCTCCGTCCACGACGTCCGACAAGTGGTGGACCACCGCCACGAACGACAGGCCGAGGCGTCGGCCGAACTTCAGCAGGCGCTGGAAGAGTTGGGCCACGAAGGGGCTGTTGATGATGTGCCACGCCTCCTCGACCAGGAAGATGCGCTTCTTCCGGTCGGGGCGGATCCATGTGTGCTCCAGCCACACACCCACGATCGCCATCAGGATCGGCATGGCGATCGAGTTGCGGTCGATGTGGGACAGGTCGAAGACGATCAGGGGGGCGTCCAAATCAATCCCCACCGTCGTGGGACCGTCGAACATGCCCCTCAGGTCGCCGTCGACCAGGCGGTCCAGGACCAGGGCCACGTCCAGGCCCCAGGCCCGTACGTCGTCCAGGGCGACGTTCATCGCCTCGGCCGACTCCGGTTCGGGGTGGCGTAGTTGCTCCACGATGTCGGTCAGCACCGGCTGGCGCTCGACGATCGTCTCGTTCACGTACGCGTGGGCGACCTTGAGCGCGAAGCCGGAGCGCTCGTCGAGGCCGTGGCCCATCGCGACCTCGATGATGGTCCGGAGCAGCGCCAGTTGACCCGTCGTGGTGATCGCCGGGTCGAGCGGGTTGAGCCGGATTCCCATGTCCAGGGCCGCTGTCGGGTCCAGGCGGATGGGAGTTATTCCCAGCTCCTCCGCGATGAGGTTCCATTCGCCGACGCCGTCCTCGCCCTGGGCGTCGAGGACGACGACCTGGCGGTCGCGGAACCTCAACTGACGTAGCACGTACGTCTTTTCCAGCGCCGACTTGCCGTTGCCGGACTCGCCGAGGACCAGCCAGTGCGGGGCCGGGAGCTGCTGCCCGTACAGCTGGAAGGGGTCGTAGATGTACCCCTTTCCGGAGTACACCTCGCGTCCGATGATGACGCCCGAGTCGCCGAGGCCGGGCGCGGCGGTCGGCAGGTAGACCGCCTGGGCCTGGCCCGTGGACGTGCGCACGGGGAGGCGGGTCGTCTCGACCTTGCCGAAGAGGAAGGACGTGAAGGCATCCGTGAGGACGGACAGCGGATCCCGCATCAGTGCATCAGCCCCTACCTGCGGATTCCGGTGGCGAACGGCAGTGTGTTGACGAAGGCCCGGTGGTGCTCGCGGTCGCACCACTCCAGCTTCAGATACGACTTGCCGGCCGAGGCGCGGATGGTGCGCTTGTCGCGCGCCAGGGCTTCGGGGGAGCGGGCGGAGACGGTGATGTAGCCGACGAGGTTCACACCTGCCGCGCCGCTCGCGAGGTCCTCGCCGCGCTGGTCGAGGCGGTTGTGGGAGGCGATGTCACGCGGGTCCACGGTCCGGTTCATCTTGGCGGCGCGGCTGGCCTCGGCCTCGTCGTTCGTCTTCTCGGTGAGCATGCGCTCGATGGCGACCTCGGTGGGTTCGAGGTCCATCGTGACGGCGACCGTGCGGATGACGTCCGGGGTGTGGACCAGGAGGGGCGCCAGGAAGTTGACGCCCACCGGGGTCATCGGCCACTCCTTGACCCAGGCCGTGGCGTGGCACCACGGCGCGCGGGTGGAGGACTCGCGGGTCTTCGCCTGGAGGTAGGTGGGCTCCATGGCGTCGAGCTCGGCGGGCCAGGCGTTGCGCTTGGTCATCGCCTGGATGTGGTCGATGGGGTGGTCGGGGTCGTACATCGAGTGCACGAGGGAGGCCAGTCGGCCCTGGCCCAGCGGCTGTCGTACGCGGATGTCGGCTTCCTGGAGACGGGAGCAGATGTCCGTGAGCTCGCGTGCCATGACGACGGCGAGGCCGGCGTCGCGGTCCAGCTTGCGGCCGCTCTGCGGGCGGGCCGCGCGCGCCATCGCCTGTGCCTCGGCGGCCAGTTCGCGCGAGTAGTGCATGCACGCGACGAGATACGCCCGGTGCTGCTCGCTGCTCGTGGACACCATGGACTGCAGCTGGTCGTACGACTGCTGCAGCCAGCCGGGGGCTCGCTCGTCCCCTCGTACGGCGACGTCCTTGGCGTGGGCGTCCGGGTCGGCGGGGAGGGTGCGCGCGAGCATCTGCAGGCGGGTCACGAAGCCGTCGCCGTTCGCGACGTGCTTGAGGAGCGTGCCGAAGCGGTCGACGAGGGCCTCCTGGTCCTCGCTGTCGCGCAGGCCGACGCCGGGGCCCTCGATCTCGATCGCGGCCGTCACCGTGCGGCGGTCCGCGTGCAGGAGTACGGCGATCTCGTCGGGGCCGAAGGGCGCCGCGAGCCAGGAGATCCGGCCGATACCGGGGGGCGGACCGATCTCGACCTCACGGCCGTCGAGGCGCGTACCGGCCTCCATGACGTTCGACCGGTACGTGGTCCCCTGGCGCAGGGTCCGCTTGTAACTGCGGTTGATCTCGAACCACTTGTAGAACGTACGGCGCTTGTACGGGACGTACACCGCCGCCAGCGCCAGCAGCGGGAAGCCCATCAGCAGCACGATCCGCAGGGACAGGACGGGGACGAGCAGGCCGCACATCATGCCGAGGAACGCGCCGGCGATGATCAGCGCGATCTCACCGGATTCGCGGTTCCGGCCGACGATCGCGTTCGGCCGGGCGCGGCCGATCAGATATGTACGGCGGGGCGTGACCGGATGGGACACATGGGACTCGGTCGTCAACGCCCTTCACCTCCCGTGCGGTTGGTACTGCTGTTGCGGGTGCTGCTCGCGTGCGGGGTGTTGGCCGGGCTCGTCCGCGGTGGGGGCGCGGAGGGGACGGATCCGCCGCCTCCGTTCGACGTACGGGTGCTGTGCGCGGCCACACCGCCGGACGCGGGGTTGGCGGGGCGGGGCTGGTTGCCTCCGCCTCCGCCGCCGTTGTTGTCGGCGCGGGAGCTGTGGGTCTTGATGCCCTGCGCGACCAGGGTCGCCGGGGAGCTGATCACGGCCGCGGCCTTGCTCTCGGCGCCCTGCATGATGCGGTTGTTGCGGGAGCCCGCGATCTCATCGCCGAAGCCCGGGACGAAGCGGTAGATCATCGCGCTCGCG
This sequence comes from Streptomyces sp. NPDC001530, assembly GCF_042894545.1. Classification (NCBI taxonomy): domain Bacteria; kingdom Bacillati; phylum Actinomycetota; class Actinomycetes; order Kitasatosporales; family Streptomycetaceae; genus Streptomyces; species Streptomyces sp. NPDC001530. The sequence continues at coordinate 46,722 of NZ_JBIAVS010000041.1, read as the reverse complement.
AAGATGGCGAGCAGGATGATCGCGAGGCCGGAGACGACGGCGGAGAATGCGTCCGGGCCGTTGTCGGTCGACAGCGCGCCCGCCAGGCCCAGCACGATCACGATCACCGGCTTGACCAGGATCACCGCGATCATGATGCCCGCCCAGCGGCGGACGTGGCCCCACAGGTTCTTGTCGACGAGGCCCGCGTAGACGACGGTGCCGAGGAGGGCGCCGACGTAGAGCAGGGCGGCGCGGATGACGAGCTCCAGCCACAGGATGCCCGCCGCCAGGATCGACACCAGCGACACGACGATCAGCATGATCGGGCCGCCGCCGATGTCCTCGCCCTTGCTCAGCGCGCCGGAGAACGTCCCGAAGAACGTGTCGGTCTGATTGCCGGTGGTCTTGGCGAGGACCTCGGTGACGCCGTCCGTCGCCGAGACGACGGTGTACAGGATCAGCGGGGTGAACGCCGACGCCAGCACCGTCAGCCACAGGAACCCGATCGCCTCCGACAGCGCGGTGGTGAGCGGGACACCCCGCACCGCCCTCTTCGCCACCGCCAGCAGCCAGAGCAGGAGGGTCAGGATGGTCGACGCCGCGAAGACGACCGCGTACTGCTGCAGGAACTTGGGGTTCGTGAAGTCGACGTTCGCCGTGTCCTTCACGGCCGCGCTCAGCTTGTCGATGGTCCAGGAGGCGGCGTCGGCGCAGCCCTTGGCCAGGGAGGAGAGGGGGTCGAGGGTGGAGGTGGGGTCGAGGGATCCTCCTCCGCTTCCCTTGTTGCTGTTGGTGCCGCTTTCGCAGTACTTCCTGGCGGGACCACGGACGAGTGAGCACGGGTCGCTGCTCGGGGAGGGGCTGGGGGCCGCGACGGCCTTGGTTGCGAGCAGGACGGCAGCCGACTGCACCGTGGCCACGGCGGCGGTCAGCTTGAGTACGCGATGGTTAGCGGGCATACGTGAACCCTCCGTACTCCTCGACAGCCTTGGTCATGTCGTCGGCGGTGGAGGCCGTCTGGTCTCGGCCGACGGGCACCGGCCCGTCCTTCTGCGTGAAGTCGGTGACCTTCCAGTCCCCGTTGATCCACTTCATCTGGTACGTGGTCGTGTACCAGCTCTCGGAGACGGGGTTCGTGGACCCGTCACCGGATAGGCCGAAGAGCGACGTGTACCAGAGCTCGACCGTGGCGCTGTCAGCGGTGGAGGCCGCGACCTTGGTGCCCACGGGGATGATCCGCGAGATGAAGGTCTGGCCGGCGGGCGCCGAGCCGTCCTTGTTCAGCCCGATGTTGGTCAGGAACTTCTCGCTGGAGTACGCCTTGTCCAGGTCCGGCTGCCGCGCGGCGGCGACGTCGGGCGCGTACACGGCGTTGACGATCGCGTGACGCTGCTCGGTGCTGAACATGCCGGTCGAGCCCAGCGCGACCCCATAGTTGGTCGCCGCGCTCTGCGCCCCCTGCTCACTGTGCCCGAAGCCTGACGGAATCCCCGCCGTCTTCGACTCCACCGGTCGTGAGCCCGAGGCCGCCGTAGGTGAGGTCTTCGCCTTGTCGCTGTCCCCGTTGCCCGAAGAGGGATCGTCGCCGCCACGGTTCGCGAAGGCGATCGCGGCGATGAGGAGGACGACGACGCCGACGACCGTGACCAGGCTCCGGGAGGAGGAACGGCCGCGGCGGGCGCCGCCGTAGACGTCGCCCGGGCGGTCGGGGAGGCGGGTGCGGGTCTGGCCGGAGCCGCCGTACCCCCCGTCCTCGCCGCGCGAGGCGTCGCCGTAGCCGGGTTCGTCACCGAGACTCATGTCGCGTACGCCCCCTCAACCTCTCGCTGAACCAAGTAGTACGACGGTAGCCGTGCTGGTTCCCGCGCGGGCGCGGTGTGGTGACTCGACATCAGGGAAACGCAACCTCAGCCGGTGGGCACGACGGACGGGTGGGTCGGAGGGGGGACAGGATCCGGGTGCGCGCCCGGCCGGGCCTAGACGGCCATGCCGTACACGATGGTGAAGAGCGTGCCGAGGGATCCGATGATGAAGACTCCGGTGAGGCCCGCGATGATGAGGCCCTTGCCCTGTTCGGCGCTGAAGGTGTCGCGGAGGGCGGTCGCGCCGATGCGTTGCTTGGCCGCGCCCCAGATCGCGATGCCGAGGCAGAGCAGGATGGCGACCGCCATCACGACCTCGATCATCACCTTCGCCTCGTTGCCCAGGCTGCCGAAGGGACCCCAGTCCGGAGCGATCCCGCCGATGATCGTGGTGATGTCGCCCTTATCGGCTGCGAAAAGCATGTAAGTCACCGCCCCTAGTGGGTAGTTCTGCACCCCCTGCCACTGCGCGCAGAGGTCGGGCCCATTCTCGCCGACAATGACGCTGTCGTATGTCGACTTGACGTCATTGATTGGCGGGTTTCGTACGAATACCTTGCCACCGGCCCGTGCGGGACCCTCACGGAGGTGTGGGGCGGCGAACAAAGAGTCGCACGGTCACTCTGTGTATCACGGCCGGTCACGCCGGGCAATGAAGCCGATGCGGAACCTGTCGTGTGGTTCCGTCGTTAACCCCTTCTACGAAGCGCACGCCCCGCCCGCCTCGTATGTACGCCGTGCCAGCGTCCCGTTTCTGACGGGCCGTCGAGCCGATGTTCTCCGGGTCGCCGCGTCTGCGGGATGTGGACGCTGACCACGGATCAGAAGGCTAACCCCGGCACTGCGCGGCATGGAAACGGGCCGCGGCTGGTTGCCGCGGCCCGTTTCGGACGCCGCCGGTGGATCCCCACTGACACTCCACTGACCAGCGACATCCGCTGTGCGCCCGGAGGCCGATGTCAGCCGGTGAAGGCGTCGATCCCCTCCGGGGTGCCCCAGCCGGTCGGGCCGTCGTAGCCCGACTTCGCGGTGCAGAAGTAGCTCGTGGTGCAGGAGCCGTTGCTGCCGCTGGTCACGTCGTTGAGGGCCGAGGTGCCGGCGGCCGCGTACGGGTACTTCGCCGGGTAGTCGCTGGAGCCCGGGGTGCCGGCGAGGGCGTAGACGCCCGCGATGATGGGTGCCGAGGCGCTGGTGCCGCCGTAGGTGGCCCAGCCGGTGCCGTCGCCGTACGTGTCGTAGACCGAGACGCCGGTCGCCGGGTCCGCGACCGCCGAGACGTCCGCGATCATGCGCTTCGAGCAGCCCGTGTCGGTCTGCCAGGAGGGCTTCACGTCGTACGAGGAGCAGCCGGAGCCGGTGCCCTCGGTGCTGCTGGTGTTCCACACCTTCTCGGTCCAGCCACGGCTGTTGGAGCTGGTGGACAGGGCGGTGCCGCCGACGGAGGTCACGTACTGGGAGGCCGCCGGGTACTCGGCGCCGTAGCCCTCGTCGCCGGCGGAGACGGTGATGGCGACGCCGGGGTGCTTGAAGTACGAGGTGTCGTACGTCGAGTCGGAGGAGGACTCGGAGCCGCCGTAGCTGTTGGAGACGTACTGGGCGCCGAGCTTGACGGCCTCGTTGACGGCCTTGCCGAGGTTCGCCATGGAGGAGGATTTGGCCTCGACCAGCGTGATGTTGCAGTTCGGGCAGATGGCGCTGGCCATGTCGAGGTCGAGCGAGATCTCACCGGCCCAGCCGCTGTCGGCGGTGGGGAGGGAGGTCGTCGAGCCGGTCTGGCTGACCTTGGTGAAGCAGCCGTTGTCGGTGGTGCAGTCCGAGAGGCCGTAGTACGAGCGGTAGGTGGCGAGGTCGGACTCGGCGTTCGGGTCGTCGTACGCGTCGACGATCGCGATGGTCTCGCCGGAGCCGTTGGAGGCGGCGGCGTCGGCCAGGCCGTAGGCGCTCTGCAGGTCGCTCGGGCCGTAGCCGGAGGGGCTGCTGGCGTCGGCGGCCTTGGGGGTGACGGCGTCCGCGTGGGCGTTGGCCTTCTGGAAGGCGGTGATGCCGCCCGTCACGCGGAGCGCGTTGCAGGCCATCTGCCCCTTCTTCTTGGGCGTGGCACAGGAGCGGGCCCAAGTGACCTTGGCCGACGTCGACTTGGCGGCCTTCGCGGTGGTGGCGGGCGCGGCACTCGCGTGGACGGCGGTGCCGAGACCGGCGAACACGAGGGTGGCGGTGGCGAACGCCGAGGCCCCTATTCGCCGCCAACTGGTCCTCAGGGATGGTCTGTTGGTGGCGGTTTCGGGTGATGTGGGGGGTGCGGTACGCAACGTACAGCCTCCTGAGAGTGGTTGACAGAGGCAGTGCGGGTGCTGCGCGCCGTCGGTGCGGTGTCCCCGGCGGCGGGGTCGTGTGACCCGCGTAGAACGATTGCGTTGTTGAGTACGTGACAACAAGAGAGATCAGGAATCCTGACCTCCGCCTTACCGAACCGAGGTGATCGACTTACCGCTCATTGGTCCCTCGATGGCCGGAAGCTGACGGGGGCTTGACTTGGCTCATGGGGGAGGGGGTGCCAGGCGCTCTGTTTGGCGAGGTGTCGCCGGCCAAGAAGTGGGCGGTCCCGACGGTCACTCCTAGCGGGACGTTCAGGGGGCCTCGTCCTCCAGGCCCTCTACAAAGTGGTCGAACTCTCCCGCCTGTACGCCCAGTACGAACGCGTCCCACTTCTTCTGGGTGGTCGTGACGACGTTCTCGGGGTCGCTGGTCTCGCGGATGTAGACCAGGTCGTTGTCACCGAAGGCGAGCTCGATCCAGGGGCCGGGGCCTGTGGCGTCAGGTGGGGCGGCGCGTTCCCAGGTGAGGTTCGGGGGGACTTCAGCCACGGTGTGCCTCGTTCTCCTTCAGTACGTGGATGAGGGCGGCGAAGGCCTTGGGGGTGGCCCCGAGTATGGATCGGCGCGGGTCGCTGCTTTCCATGAGATGGATCGTTCCGGCGGTGTCTATGGCGACGTTTACGCAGGAGTTGCCTTCCGGGCAGTACGACGACTTCTGCCAGGTGAGCGTAGGCATCCCGGGCTCCTTCACAGGTCCTTGGTGATGTTGTGGATGAAGTTCTGCGACTCCTCGGGGGTGAGGGCCGCTGCCTCCATACGGTCGAGCAGTACGCGGTATTTGTTCAGCTGGGCCTCGGCGTCGAGGAACACAGGACCATGCGACTGGTCGAGGTTCACAGTGTCGAGCTGCGGTACGGAACCCTCGGCGTAGTAGATCGACTGACCCGAGCCGGGGAAGACGCTGGCGTCGAATGGGATGACCTGGATCGCGACATGCTCTCGCTCGTTCATGTCGAGCAGGTACTTGAGCTGATCGCGGGTCACGCGAGGGCCACCGAACTTCATGCGCAGGGCGGCTTCGTGGACGATGACCTGGTGCGGGGTCGGCGGATCTCGGAAGAGGATGGCCTGCCGTCTGACCCGGAATGACACCCGGTGCTCCACGTCCGGGGCCGGTAGCTCCGGTACGGCCTGGCGGAAGATCTCGCGAGCGTAGTCCGTGGTCTGGAAAAGGCCTGGGATGTGAACGGTCACGGCAGTTCGCAGCCGCGTAGCGTGATGTTCGAGCTCGGCGAGGTCCAGCATCCCGGTCGGCAGAATCTCGCGGTACTCCTCCCACCAGCCTCGCTTGCGATCGGGGGTCATGGCGGCGAGCGCTTCGACAAGGGGCTTGTCCGAGCAGTCGTAGTGGCAGGCGATGGTGCGCAGACGATCGGGGCTCACCCCGTGGCGGCCGGCCTCCATGTTGCTGACCTGGTTCTGCTTGATGCCGAGGAGCTGTGCGGCCTGCGTGGACGTCAGGCCTGCACGCTCACGCAGCTTGCGCAGTTCGGCCCCCAGCCGTAGTTGACGCCCGGTGGGGTTGTTTCTCATGGCCAACGTCTGTCTCCTTCGGCACCGCCGTCTCACCCACACGCGTGAAAGATGAAGAACTTCGACCATCTAGGTCTAACAACTTACAACTTCACGCTAGCTTCTCCTCAGGCGCCCCGCCCAGAAGCACCCCGCTCGACGGAGCGGCCGCGGTCACTGGGCAACGCAACACCGCACAACACACCGTAACGACTCGACACCAATCAACTCCCCTCCGTGATCGGAGACTTCTCATGGCAACCGTATCCCCGCCCTGGTCCTACACCCTCCAACTCCCGCACGATCCCCGCGCCCCGGGCATCGCCCGGGCCACCCTCCGTACCGTCCTGGCCGCGCACGGCCTCGACGAACTCACCCCCACCGCCGAGCTGTTGGCGTCCGAGCTGCTCACCAACGCCCACCTGCACACGCAAGGTCCGTACGCCCTCCGTATCCGCTCCTCCGACCCGGATCGGCTCATGGTCGGGGTGTGGGACACCGACCCGAGAGTCCCGCCCGGTTTCAGGGAGGGTGCCCCCGTCGGCGTACCGCCGGAAGATGCCGAACGCGGTCGCGGGCTGCATCTCGTGCGGGCCTGCGCGAACGCGTGGGGCGTGTCCGTGCTGCGGGAGCTGGGGGCGTCGAAGGGCGGGAAGCTGCTCTGGGCGGAATGTCAGTGGGGTGGCTTACGGTGATGTCGTGTGACCGGAGTGTGATGGAGGGGTGGCATGACAGAGGTTGAACAGCGTCTCAGGGGGGCTGCGTGCACACGTACGGGCCGTGAAGCCGAGGCGGGGGCGGAGAGCGCACAGTACGGTGGATTCACCGCTGAGCGGGGTGTCGGACCTCCCAACGACCCCGCTCGCGCAGCCGCAGAGCTGGAAGGACGGAGGCAGCGAGCCATGTCCGTATCGCCGGGCTCCTGGATGTATCCGCGCCCCCGTCCGGGGAATCTGCGTGAGGTCGCCGAGAAGATCGAGAAAGCGACGGGTCTGCGGGTGCAGATCGTGGGAGGAAAGCTCGTGATGTCCCCGACTCCGCGTGGTAAGCACGCGGGTGTGGTGGTGAGGGTGCGTCAGCAGCTCTGCGAGGCGCTTCCGGAAGGACTGCGAGCGTACGAAGTGTCCTCGATCGCGTTGCCGGAAGACCCGGACGACTACGTGACGCCGGATCTGATCGTTCTGCCCATGCAGTGGGAGGAGGACGACGGCTGGCTGGCCGATCCTGAGGATGCGGCATTCGCGCTGGAGGTGATTTCCAGCTCGGAGAAATCCAGGGAGATCAGAGACAAGGCCGACTGGTACGCCGTCGCGGGCGTGCCCGTTCTCCTCGTCGTCGACCCCCGTAAGGGCACTTGGGCGCTGCACACCCGCCCTGACAACGGGGCCTACCAGGACGTGCTGCCCGGCAAGTACGGAGAGCCCGTGCCCTTGCCCGAGCCGCTCGGGTTCGAGGTCGCCACGGATGGATTCCCGGTGTACGGGGGCTGACGCCGCACCAGTGGTTCACAGCGGATTCTTAGCGTGCCCCCAGGGTTTTTCTCACCCGGGCGCGGCAATGTGACGGGTGATGAAGCGCACCACCCGTCCCCCCGGCCCCCGCGGGCACGCACTGCTCGGTGCGGTCGTGCTGGTGGCAGCCGTCACGTCCTCCTCCGTGGCGGCCGCGGACGCCGGTCCCGGGCCGTTCGGCGTGACCGTCCAGGCCGCCGCGACCAAGGAGACCGCCCGTGTGGGCGCGCTGTTCCACGGGAGCGGCGGGCATTTCTGTACCGCGTCCGTCGTGCACAGCGCGGGGCGGGATCTGATCGTGACCGCCGCGCACTGTGTGGACGGGGGCGGGGCCATGCGCTTCGCGCCCGGATACCGGGACGGCAAGGCGCCGTACGGGTTCTGGGAGGTCGCGGGGACCTTCGTTCCCGAGGGGTGGACGGACGAGCAGGACGAGGACACCGATGTCGCCTTCGCTGTGCTCGCCGACAAGGACGGGAAGGGGGTCGAGGATGTCGTCGGGGGCGGGAACGCGTTCGCGACGGGGCGTGCCACCGGGTCCACGGCCGTCACCGTCACCGGCTATCCCAACACCCTCGACACGCCCATCACCTGCACCAACAAGCCCACCGTCCACAGCCGTACGCAACAGCGCATCGAATGCCCCGAGTTCGCCGGGGGGACGAGCGGCAGTCCCTGGGTGAACGGGGACGGGGAGGTCGTCGGCGTCATCGGCGGGCACCAGCAGGGCGGGGAGACCGACGACGTCTCGTACAGCGTCGTCTTCGGGGGCGAGGTCGCGGCGCTCTATCGCGAGGCGGTCACGGTGTTCAGTACGAGCTCGTGACCTCGTTGGAGATGTACGCGGCGAGCCACAGCAACGGCAGAAGCAGGAACACGTACGCCAGCGGGCGCTGGAGGATCGGCTTGCCCTGGTCCATGACCACCCCCGTCGGGGACGGCGTCGTCGGCTGCGGGAGCTTCCTGATCTTCGTGCGGACGTAGAGGTTCCAGAGCAGGGTGAGGGGGGTGAAGAGGACCAGTGACACCGGGCTCCACCAGCCACCCGCCAGGGTCTTCGTCGTCATTTCCCGGTGGATCGCGGTGGCGCAGGAGCGGCAGAACGGGCCCTCCATCTTGGAGAAGCGCATCGCGACCAGCAGCCCCGTGTGCTGACGGATGGTCATGTCGCCCGCCGGCTGCGCGGCGCATATGCGGCAGGGGGGCGTGAGGGGCGGCGGGGCGGCCGCGTGGGCGTAACCGCCCGCGGGGGCATACGCGCCTGCGGGGGCGTACGGATTCTCGCCGTGCGCGGGGTTCTGGCCGTGCGCGGGGGCCTGACCGTACGCGGTGCTCTGGCCGTACGCCGGGCTCTGGGGCGGGGCCGCCGGGCTCTGCGCGTACGGATTCCGGTCATGCGTCGGCGCCCCGTTTGGCGCGTAACCGCCTTGCGGGGCAAAGGGGTTGCCCTGGGGCGCGTTCGGGTGCGGGGGCGGGGTCGCCACGTGCGGTTTCTCCTTGTGCGTGATCGTCCCGCCGCGCGAGGGCCGCCTCTACACTGACGGTCGGCGGACTCCTGGGCGGCGAGGGGCGGTTGACGGTGCGTAAGGCCTGGATCGTAGCGACCGCTGCCGTCGGGGCGGGGGTCAGCTTTGTGATGCTGCTCGTCGTCGGCGTCTACATGGTCGCCGGGAACCTCGCCAACGGGATCGGCGGGGGGTCGGTCGCTCTCGCCAAGGGCGCCGTACCCGCCGCGTACCAGACGCTCGTACAGAAATGGGGAAATCTGTGCAGCGCCATCAACCCCGCGCTGCTGGCGGCCCAGCTGTATCAGGAGAGCGGGTTCAACCCGAATGCCAGGAGCCCGGCGAAAGCGGAAGGGATAGCGCAATTCATCCCGGGGACGTGGGCCACGCACGGAGTCGACGGCGACGGGGACGGCGACCGCGACGTCTGGGATCCGAATGACGCGATTCCGTCGGCCGCTTCGTACGACTGCCAGCTCGCGTCGTATGTGAAGGACGCACCGGGGAACGTGACGGAGAACATGCTCGCCGCCTATAACGCGGGGGCCTACGCGGTCATCAAGTACGGGGGCGTGCCGCCGTACAAGGAGACCCAGAACTACGTGAAGACGATCACGACGCTCTCGAAGAGCTTCGCCGCGCCGGTGACCCGGGTGGATCCCTCCAAGCAGGCCGCGGCGGCGATCACGTACGCGCAGAAGAAGCTCGGCACGCCCTACCTGTGGGGCGGGAACGGCACCGCTGACCAGGGCGGGCGCTTCGACTGCTCGGGGCTGACGAAGGCCGCGTACGAGAGTGTGGGGGTCGGGCTGCCGCGGGTCGCCAACGACCAGTACAACGCCGGGCCGCATCCGAAGAGGGAAGAACTGCTGCCGGGCGATCTGGTCTTCTTCTCCGACGACCTCACCAACTCCCGGGCCATCCGGCACGTGGGGATCTATGTGGGCGGCGGGTACATGATCGACGCTCCGAAGCCGGGGGCCGTGATTCGCTTCGACCCCGTCGACACCCCCGACTACTTCGGCGCGACCCGCGTGACCGAAGATGGCGCGAAAGCATTGCCCACCTCTGTGTGAACCCACCCCCTGAGCTGCGGCGATGTGTCTCTCTTCGATAACGTCTGAGTGATCATTCCGTGGAGGGTGGAACGTATGACAGAGGACTGTGCGTTCCTTTGATGTAGCACGCAGCGCGGGTCGGTGACGCGGTTCTACGACCACGGGGGTGGATCGAGCGGCACACGAAAGGGTGTGCCCGCAGGAGAGACGACGAAGGGGCCGCAGCACCATGGCTGGACTCGCCGAATCCGGTTCGAACCCCGACGTCGACCTGCTCTACGACATCAATGGCCTGGCCAAGGACGCGCCGCACTGGTTCGACCGGGGCATGGAGTTCGTGGGCGAGTACGGGCTGCTGCTCGCCATGGTTCTGCTGGTGGTGTGGTGCTGGTGGAGTGTGCGGCGGCGGGGTGGCGGGGATGCCGCGTCTTCCGTGGCCGCGTTGGTGTGGGCGCCGCTCGCCGCCGGCATCGCGGTGCTGGTGAACGTGCCGATACGGGGCTTTGTGGAGAGACCCCGCCCCTTCGTCGACCACCAAGAGCTGGACGTCCTGGTGTCCGGCAAGACCGACTTCTCGTTTGTGAGCGACCACGCGACGCTCACCATGGCGATGGGGGTCGGGCTGTTCGTGGCGAACCGGAAGTTCGGGCTCGCGGGGATAGGGCTCGCACTGCTTGAAGGCTTCTGCCGGGTCTATATGGGTGTGCACTACCCGACGGATGTCGTCGGGGGGTTCGCGCTCGGTACGGCGGTTGCCCTGCTGCTGTCGCCGCTTGCCATGGCGCTGCTGACACCTGTCATGAAGGCGGTGGAGCGGTCGCCTCGGGGCGGGTGGCTGATTCGGGCGCGCGGGGTGGTTCCCGCGGCGCAGGACGCGGTGATCCCGGGGGCTCGGGCGGAGCGGCCGGAGGACCGGGATCTGGCGGCCTAGAAAGCCCGGCCCGTGTCAACAACGCTCGTGATCGATACACCTGGAGCCTGTTCCTGGTGGAGATCACTCCCGTAATCGCGGCTCCAGCGCCACCTACAGTGGCGGCAATCCGCGCCAGCGTGCGCGCGAGGCGCCGGTTCTCCCTACGGTCCAGCCGGTACCTCCCGACGTTCCAGCCGGTACCTCCCGTCGGGCTCACCCGACAGCCCAGCCTCCTTAGCCCACCTGGCCCCGCATCCCGGTGGAGATCACGGGTCCGCGAGATCTCCCGTGCTTCCATCGCGCCAGGAGGCATACGAAATGGTTGATGACCTACGGCAGGACACCCAAGCCCGACTCGCCACGTCCCGACGCCGCGTGCTGGCCACCGCCGCACTGGCGCCCGTACTGACCGGGGTGACCAGCCCCGCCCACGCCCGGACCGGCGGCGCGACGAACGCGCCGCGCCCCGCGATGGTCAAGCCCGTGAAGACCGCACTGGCCGACTGGGGAGACGTGGGCGCGGCCCTCGGCGCACCGGGCGACATGAGGCGGTACATGTACCACACGGGCCTGCCCCGCCGGGACCTCGTGGTGTTCTCCCGAGGCATCAGGGTCAAGCCCGCGCTCGCCCTGGGCACCCACGTGTCCTTCGTCCGGTACGCCGATGGCAGCTCGCTCCTCATGGGCGACGCGGTGGTCACCGAGCACGAACTCCAGCCGTTCAGCGACGCCCTGCACGAGCACGGGATCGGGCAGACCGCGATCCACAAGCACCTGCTCGCCCAGAGGCCCGACATCTGGTGGGTCCACCTCCACGCCCACGGCACCGACCCGGTGGCCGTCGCCCGCGGCCTGCGCGTCGCGCTCGACCGCACGGGCACCCCGCTCCCGGAGCCGGCCACGGCTTCCGCCAAACCCGTCGACCTGGACACCGCCGGCATCGACGCCGCGATCGGGGTGAAGGGCTCGGTCGACGGTGGGATCTACAAGAGCACCTTCGTCCGCAAGGAGACCATCACCGAAGGCCACCTGGTCCTGCCCCAGGGCCTTGGATCGACCACCTCGATCAACTTCCAGCCGCTCGGCGCCGGCCTGGCCGCGATCAACGGCGACTTCGTCATGATCGCCAAGGAGGTCCAGGACGTCCTCATTGGGCTGCGGCGCGGCGGGGTCGACCTCGTCGAGGTGCACCACCACAACCTGGCCGACGAACCCCGCCTGTTCTTCGTCCACTACTGGGCGGTCGGCGACGCCGTGCGGCTCGCCAAGGGCCTGCGCCCCGTCGTGGACGCCACCAATGTCGTACCGATGCCCGGAGTGAGCGGCTGATGACCACGAAAAACGATGCGATCACCTGCCCGTTCGGCTTCAGTGAGGCCCTGGAGTTCGATCCCACGCTCGCCGCACTCATGGAGCGCGAGTCCCTCACCCGTATCCGGTTGCCGTACGGCGAGGCCGATGCATGGCTCGTCACCGGCTTCGACTTGATCCAGCAGGTGACCACGGACCAGCGCTTCAGCCGGGCGGGGATCATGGACCACGACTACCCCCGCCTGACTCCCGAGCCCATCGTCTCCCCCGAGTCCATCAACGTCATGGACCCCCCGCACAGCAGCCGCGTACGGCACCTGGCCTCCCAGGCCTTCACCCAGCAGCAGGTCGACGGCATGCGGCCGCGGATCACGCTGCTCGCGGACTCGCTGCTGGATGAGATGGCCGAGCAGGGGCCGCCGGCGGATTTGGTACGGCACCTGTCGGACCCGTTTCCCCAGCAAACGATCCAGGACCTGCTCGGGATTCCCAGGGACGAGTGGCCTCGGGTGCTTGAGTACGTCCGCCAGCTCCTCGTCACCGGCCGGGACAACAAGGAGACGGCGGCGAGGGTGAAGAGCGAACTGACGGCCTACTTCGCCGACCTGGTCGAACAGCGCCGCCGCACCCCCGGCACGGACCTCATCAGCGCGCTGGCCGCCGCGCGGGACGGCGAGGACCAGTTCGACGACAAGGAACTGGCGGTCATGGCCCTGACGCTGATGCTCAGCGGGCAGGACACGGCGACCTGCCAGATCAGCAACATCGCGTATCTGCTGCTGACCCGGCCGGAGTTGGTGGAGCATCTTCGGCGCCGTCCGGAGACGTTGACGGACGTCCTCCACGAGATGCTCCGGTACATCCCCTTCCGTAAGGGCGTCGGCATTCCCCGGGTGGCGTTGGAGGACGTCGAGATGGACGGCGCACGGATCCGGGCCGGCGACTTCGTCCACGTGTCGTACCTGACGGCCAACCGCGACCCGGCACGCTTCCAGGACCCGCACGTCATCGACCCCGACCGGCCCCAGGTGCCCCACATGACCTTCGGCTGGGGCGGCCATCGCTGCATCGCGGTGCCCTTGGCCATGGCAGAGCTGGAGGTGGCCGTCGGACGGCTCCTGGAGCGCTTCCCCGGGCTGCGGTTGGCGGTGCCGCCGGAGGAGGTGCGGTGGGACACCGAGACGATCCGACGGTTTCCTCTTGAGTTGCCGGTGGCTTGGTGAGGGGAGGACGGCGGACCAGGCGGTGGGGGAGAGGGTGATGGGGGCTCCGCCCCCAGACCCCCCGTATCGCGTTCGCGCTCGTCCTCAAACGCCGGACCGGCTGAGAATCAGCCCCCTACAGCGCCTGGGGGAACGTGAAGAAGCGGTTCGGGTCGTACTGGTTCTTCAGGGTGGTGAGGCGGGTGGCCGCGTCGCCGTAGTACGCCTTGCGCCAGTTGGCGAGGGTGGGGTCCGTGTAGTTCTGGTAGGCGGCGCCCGAGGCATGGCGGGACATGGCCGTGTGGGCCGTGGTCAGCCAGGACTGGGCGGTGGTGCCGGAGGTGCCCGCCTGCCAGGAGGCGATGTACTGGGCGAGCATGCGGGAGCGGCGGTGGACGAAGGCCGTGGAGGTGGGGGCCACGCGGTTGATCGCGCCGCCGAGAGCCGTCAGGGCGATGCTGCCCGCGCCGCCGCGGACCGAGGAGATCTGGTTGAGGAGCGTCTGGACGCCGGCCGTCGAGATCGAGCGGTCGAAGAAGTCCGAGCGGGCCGCGTAGGTCTCGCGGCCGAGGGCGCCTTGCGGGCTGCGGCCCGGGGTGGAGCCCGGGAGGTGGCACTGGGCGTCCGTCGGGAAGGACGAGCAGCCCGCGTACACCTCCATCGAGTCCTCGTACGAGCGCTTCTTGAGGGAGACGCTGCGCGCGGGGGAGCCGATTTTGTCCGCCAGGCGGTCCACGGCGTTCTGGAGTTCGCCGTACGTGCCGAGGGAGAAGGCCGCGATGGAGACGGTGGGGGTGCCCCCGGCCGCGTTCGCGAGGTGGCACGACGACCAGATCTCGTCCGGCTGGTCCGGGCCCCACTCCTGCCAGGCCTTCACCACGGCCGCGGCCTTGGCCCAGGGCCAGGTCATGTACGCCGAGACGGCCTGCGGGGCGGGGTGGGTCTTGAAGCGCAGCTCGGTGACGACACCGAAGTTGCCGTTGCCGGCGCCGCGCAGCGCCCAGAAGAGGTCCTTGTGGTCGGTGGCGTTCGCGGTGAGTACCTTGCCGTCCGCCGTAATCAGCGTGGCTTGCGTGAGGCTGTCGCAGGTCAGCCCGTACGCCCGTGACACGACCCCGTGGCCGCCGCCGAGGGTCAGGCCGGAGACGCCGACGGTCGGGCAGGAACCGGCCGGGATGGTCACGCCCTTCGCGGCGAGGGTGCGGTAGACGTCGATCAGTTTGGAACCGGCGCCGACCACCGCTTCGTTGGCGCTCGCCCGGATCTTGTTCAGCTTGGAGACGTCGATGACCAGACGGCCGTTGCCGGAGGACCAACCGGCGTAGGAGTGGCCGCCGTTGCGGATCGACACCTTGATGCCGTGCGCGCGGGCGTAGTCCATGGTGGTGCGGATGTCGGCGGCGTGGGCGACGTACGCGACGGCGGCGGGCTTCAGGTTGTCGAAGCGCGTGTTGTACAGCTGGTGGGCGGCAGGCCAGCTGCGGTCGCCGGGGCGGACCAACGCGCCGTCCAGTTCCCTGGACAGAGCGGCCCAGTTCGCGGCGGCGCGGGTGCTGGTGGTGGCCGTGCGTATCGGGGTGTCCGTCGGCGCCGCTGTCGCGGTGCCCGAGGACTTCGTGTCGCCGCCGCCGTCGCACGCGGACGTCGCCGCCGCCGCGAGTGCGGCGGTCGCTCCGCCGATGAACGTACGCCGTTGCATGTGCGCCTCCTGTGGGTTCCGTGGAACGAGACGGGCCCCCGGGCCCAGGGGTTCCACGGGCGCATGCCACAGAACCGCTACAGCACCGCGATCCCCAGCATGCGCGCTGCCCGTGCGGGGCGGAACACCGGCCCCACCCGCGCCGAGACCTACGCGAGCATGCCGTCGGCGTGCGCCTGCGCGTCCGCGCGGGCCAGGCTGCGGGCGCGGCGGGCCGGGCCTCTCCAGCCGCAGGTGCAGCGGGCCAGGCAGAAGCGGCCCTGTTCGACCGTAGTCGTGCGGTGTTCCGGGGAGGAGTTGGTCTCGTCCTGCTGCGCCACGCCGACAACGTTACCCAAGGCAAGTGAATGGATCGTCGCCGCGTGACGGGCGCTCCTACTCGTCGTTAACCGGAACGACAGGGAGGGCCTGGGACGGACCGGCTGGGGGTCGGCAGGAGATGGTGGCGCTGGAGGAGGAAGGGCGGGCCGGCTGGGCGGTCGTCGCGGGCGCGGCGGCCTGGGCGGTGGGGTTGATGGTCGGTGCCACGGGGTGCTCGGGCGGTGGGGCCGCCGCCGAGAGCGCCCGTGCCGGTGACGACTCCGTCGAGGTGCTGCACCAGGCCGCCGCCACGCTGCAGCGCGCGGGCAGCGCGAAGGCTCGTACGTCCATGGAGATGGCCACCGGCGGGACCCGGGTCACCATCCGCGGTGAGGGCGTGTACGACTTCAAGGACCAGATGGGGCGGCTGAAGGTGCTGCTGCCGGAGGATCCGGCCGGCACCGACGAGCACCGGCCGATCACCGAACTTCTCGCCCCGGGCGCCCTGTTCATGAAGAACCGCGGCGCCGGCGTCCCCGCCGACAAGTGGGTCCGCGTCGACACGGCCGGCCTCTCCGACGGGAATCTGGTGACGGGCGGCGCCACCGATCCGTACGCGGCGGCCGAACTGCTGCGCGGGGCGCGGACAGCGACGTATGTGGGGAAGACCGAGGTGGCCGGGACCCCGGTGCGGCACTATCGCGGGACCGCCGATCTGGACGTCGCCGCGGGCAGTGCGTCGAAGGGGCAGCGGTCGGCGCTGAAGGCGGCGGCGAAAGGGTTCGCCACCGCCGAGGTCCCGTTCGACGCCTACCTCGACGACGAGGGGCGGCTGCGCAAGGTCCGCCACCGGTTCAGCTTCGTCAACGGGCAGCGGAAGGGCACCGTCGCGGTCGCCTCGACGACCCTGCTGTACGACTTCGGGGTCCCCGCCGACGTACGGCTTCCGGAATCCGGGGACATCTTCGCCGGGAAGATCGCGGAACAGTAGCTTCACGGGAGGGCTGGAAATGGCCCTTCCGTGCCATGCGCGGTGTGTAGGCCGCTCCCTACTCTAGGAAGTCGGTGACGGCAGGAAGAGGTGATGCACGTGGCTCCGGTCGGCGGTACGGCAGTTCAGGACCACGTGGCCCTCGCCGAGATCGAGCTGTGCGGTGACCTGATCATCGCGGCCTCGGCCGCCCACGAGGACCGGCTCAGTCTTGAGAGCATCGACGAGGTGCTGAAAGTGGCCGAAGAACGTACCCATGATGCGGATGATGCGCATGAGCGGGGTGCTGGGGAGTAGGTCTGCTCCCGCTCCCTTGGAACCCGGGCGTGGCCCGGTCCCTGCCACGCCTCACCTCACGTGACGCCGTATCTCGGCTGTGCCCCACGTGACACCTGTCTCATACGACGCCGACGCCTTACCTCACGTACGCAGCAGTCGGCCGATCGCCTTCGTCGCTTCTTCGACCTTCGCGTCGATCTCGTCGCCGCCCTTGAGGGCCGCGTCCGCGACGCAGTGGCGCAGGTGCTCCTCGAGGAGCTGGAGGGCGAAGGACTGCAGGGCCTTCGTGGAGGCGGAGACCTGGGTGAGTATGTCGATGCAGTAGACGTCCTCGTCGACCATCCGCTGCAGACCGCGGATCTGGCCCTCGATGCGGCGCAGGCGCTTGAGGTGCTCGTCCTTCTGCTTGTGGTAGCCGTGGATTCCGCGGTCGTGGTCGGTCACGATCTCCTGCGCGTCGTCGGCGGGCGTCGTCGCGCCGGCCTCGGTGGTCGTCATCGCGTCCTCCCGCTAACTGATACCCCTGGTGGGTATATGGTATCGAACTTCGCTGGGTATGGAGCCCTTGCCCGATACCGGGACCGGACCCTGTGCTGATCACTGTGCCCGATGGGCGACACTGGTGGACGGCCCATTAGCCGTGGCCGGATGATGCGCCTAGCATCAGCCTGACCGAACCGAAGCACCCCGAGGACCCCAACGTGCGCTTTCGTCTGACCCCCAGGGAGACGAGCTTCTACGACATGTTCTCCGCATCCGCGGACAACATCGTCACGGGCTCGAAACTCCTGATGGAACTGCTCGGGGCGGACGCTTCCGCCCGGGCCGAGATCGCAGAGCGTATGCGGGCCGCGGAACACGCAGGTGACGATGCCACGCACGCGATCTTCCACCAGCTGAACTCCTCGTTCATCACGCCGTTCGACCGCGAGGACATCTACTCCCTCGCGTCGTCCCTCGACGACATCATGGACTTCATGGAGGAGGCCGTCGACCTGGTCGTCCTCTACAACATCGAGGAACTGCCCAAGGGTGTCGAGCAGCAGATCGAGGTGCTGGCGCGGGCCGCCGACCTGACGGCGGAGGCGATGCCGAATCTCCGCACGATGGACAACCTCACCGAGTACTGGATCGAGGTCAACCGGCTCGAGAACCAGGCCGACCAGATCCACCGCAAGCTGCTGGCTCATCTCTTCAATGGCAAGTACGACGCCATCGAGGTGCTGAAGCTCAAGCAGATCGTGGATGTGCTGGAGGAAGCGGCCGACGCGTTCGAGCACGTGGCGAACACGGTGGAGACCATCGCCGTCAAGGAGTCCTGACCCGGTCATGGACACCTTTGCTTTGGTCGTGACCATTGGGGTCGCGCTCGGATTCACGTATACGAACGGTTTCCACGACTCGGCGAACGCCATCGCCACGTCGGTGTCCACGCGGGCGCTGACTCCGCGGGCGGCGCTTGCCATGGCGGCGGTGATGAACCTCGCCGGTGCGTTCCTCGGCAGCGGGGTCGCGCACACCGTCAGCAGCGGGCTGATCGAGACGCCCGAGGGCGGCAAGGGGATGGGAATCCTCTTCGCGGCGCTCATCGGTGCGATCGTCTGGAACCTGGTCACCTGGTACTTCGGGCTTCCGTCGTCCTCGTCGCACGCGTTGTTCGGGGGGCTGGTCGGGGCGGCGCTCGCGGGCGGTACGACCGTGCTGTGGTCCGGGGTGGTGGACAAGATCATCATCCCGATGTTCCTGTCGCCGGTCGTCGGTCTGATCGGCGGCTATCTGGTCATGTGCGCCATCATGTGGATCTTCCGCAAGGCCAATCCGTCCAAGGCCAAGCGGGGATTCCGTATAGCTCAGACCGTGTCGGCGGCCGGGATGGCGCTCGGGCACGGTCTTCAGGACGCCCAGAAGACGATGGGTGTCGTGGTGATGGCGCTGGTCATCGGTGGCGTCCAGGGACCCGATGACGCGATTCCGGTGTGGGTGAAGATCGCCTGTGCGGTGATGCTGTCGCTGGGGACGTACGCGGGTGGGTGGCGCATTATGCGGACGCTCGGGCGGAAGATCATTGAGTTGGATCCGCCGCAGGGGTTTGCCGCGGAGACGACGGGGGCGTCGATCATGTTCGCCACGGCGTTCCTCTTCAAGGCGCCGATTTCCACGACTCATGTCATCACGTCGGCGATCATGGGTGTCGGGGCGACGAAGCGGGTGAACGCCGTTCGCTGGGGGGTCGCCAAGAACATCGTCCTTGGCTGGTTCATCACCATGCCGGCGGCTGCGCTGGTGGCCGCGGGCAGCTTCTGGGTCGTGAACCTGGCGTTTCTGTAGGGGGCGGGGGGCCGGGGGCGCGGGCGCGGGAAGGGTTTTTCGCCCCCTCCGCCCCTACCCGTCCCGTGCCCGGGGCTCCGCCCCAGACCCCGCCAAGGGGCTCCGCCCCCTGGACCCCCATCGGCCTTGACGGCCTCGTCCTCAAACGCCGGACGGGCTGAGATAAAACGAGCGGGCCCGCCCCCGGGAGCCAGGGGCGGGCCCTTCTCGTCCTCGCGGTGGCACCGCCATGCAGCACCGCGAGGGGTTCTTGTGGGCGACGGCTCAGCCGAAGCGGCCCGAGATGTAGTCCTCCGTCGCCTGGACCGACGGGTTGGAGAAGATGCGCTCCGTGTCGTCGATCTCGATGAGGCGGCCGGGCTGGCCCACCGCGGACAGGTTGAAGAACGCGGTGCGGTCGGAGACACGGGCGGCCTGCTGCATGTTGTGCGTCACGATGACGATCGTGAAGCGCTCCTTCAGCTCGCCGATCAGGTCCTCGATGGCCAGGGTGGAGATGGGGTCCAGGGCCGAGCACGGCTCGTCCATGAGGAGGACCTGCGGCTCCACCGCGATCGCCCGCGCGATGCACAGGCGCTGCTGCTGGCCACCCGACAGGCCCGAACCGGGCTTGTTGAGGCGGTCCTTGACCTCGTTCCAGAGGTTCGCGCCCTTGAGGGACTTCTCGACGATGTCGCTCAGTTCCGACTTCTTGTAGGAGCCGTTGAGCTTCAGACCCGCCGCCACGTTGTCGAAGATCGACATCGTGGGGAAGGGGTTGGGGCGCTGGAAGACCATGCCGATCGTGCGGCGCACGGCGACGGGGTCGATCCCGCTGCCGTACAGGTCCTCGTCGTCAAGGAGCACCTTGCCCTCGACGCGGCCACCGGGGGTGACCTCGTGCATCCGGTTGAGGGTGCGCAGGAAGGTCGACTTGCCGCAGCCGGAGGGGCCGATGAAGGCCGTCACCGAGCGGGGCTCGACCGTCATGGAGATGTCTTCGATCGCCTTGTGGGCGCCGTAGTAGGCGGTCAGACCGCTTACGTCGATTCGCTTGGCCATGGTGGTTAGTTCACTTCCGTACGTCGCTGATGGCCGCGTCAGCGACCGGTCTTCGGGGCCTTCCAGCGGGCGATGCCGCGGGCCGCCAGGTTGAGGATCATGATGAAGGCGATGAGCACGAGCGCCGCCGCCCAGGCCCGGTCGTACGCCGCCGGGCTGCCGCCGCTGTTCTGGTACTGCTGGTAGATGTACAGCGGGAGCGAGGACTGCGGGCCGTTGAACGGGTCCGTGTTGATGAGCGGGTTGCCCCAGACGAGGAGCAGCACGGGCGCGGTCTCACCGGCGATACGGGCGACGGCCAGCATCACACCGGTCGTGATGCCGCCGAGCGATGTCGGCAGGACGACCTTGAGGATGGTGCGCCACTTCGGGATGCCCAGCGCGAGCGATGCCTCGCGCAGCTCGTTCGGGACGAGCTTGAGCATCTCCTCGGTGGAGCGGACCACGACCGGGATCATCAGGATGGACAGGGCCATCGCCCCGGCGAAGCCGGAGTAGCTGAAGCCGAGGATCAGGATCCAGAAGCTGAGGATGAACAGACCCGCGACGATCGACGGGACACCCGTCATGACGTCGACGAAGAAGGTGACCGCCCTGGCGAGATGGCCCCGGCCGTACTCGACCAGGTAGATCGCGGTGAGCAGGCCGATCGGCACGGAGATCACGGTGGCGAGGCCGACCTGCTCCAGGGTGCCGATGATGGCGTGGTAGATACCGCCGCCGGTCTCCTGGTCGGCGACCACGCCCATGGAGTGGCTCAGGAAGTAGAAGTCGAGGACCTTCACGCCCTTGCTGACGGTCTCCCAGACGAGGGAGGCCAGCGGGATCACGGCGAGCAGGAAGGCGACCCAGACGACGCTGGTCGCGACCCGGTCCTTGGCCTGGCGCCGGCCCTCGACGCGGGCGGCGATGACGTACGTACCGAGGACGAAGAGCAGTGCGGCGATCAGGCCCCACTGGATCTTGCTGCTGAGGTCGGCGCCCAGGCCGATGCCGACGGCGACGGCGATCGAGCCCCCGGCGATCGCCCAGGGCGACCAGTTGGGCAGGCTGGCGCCGCGCAGGGTGCTGGGGCGCTGGACAGTGGCGGCTGCGTGGCTCATGCGTTGGCCCCCGAGTACTCCTTGCGGCGGGCGATGATCGCGCGGGCCGCGCCGTTCACCAGCAGCGTGATGACGAAGAGAACGAGACCGGAGGCGATGAGCGCGTCACGGCCCTGCTCGCTCGCCTCGCTGAACTTGGCGGCGATGTTCTGGGCGAAGGTGCCGCCGCCCGGGTCGAGCAGGCTGGCGTTGATCGCGAAGCTGGGGGACAGGACGGTGGCGACGGCCATCGTCTCGCCGAGCGCGCGGCCCAGGCCCAGCATGGAGGCGGAGATGACTCCGGAGCGGCCGAAGGGGAGCACCGACATGCGGATGACTTCCCAGCGGGTGGCGCCGAGCGCGAGGGCGGCCTCCTGGTGCATCAGGGGCGCCTGGCGGAAGACTTCGCGGCTCACGTTGGTGACGATCGGCAGGATCATGATCGCCAGCAGGATGCCGACGGCGAGGAGGGTGCGCGGGGCGCCGCCCTGCCACTCGAGGAAGCCGGTCCACCCGAAGTAGTCGTTGAGCCAGCTGTAGAAGCCGGTGAGGTTCGGCACCAGGAAGAGGGCGCCCCACAGGCCGTACACGATCGACGGCACGGCGGCCAGCAGGTCGATGACGTAGGCGATGGGGCCGCCGAGCTTGCGCGGCGCGTAGTGAGTGATGAACAGCGCGATGCCGACGGCGACGGGGACCGCGATGGCCATGGCGATGATCGAGGAGATGATCGTGCCGAAGGCGAGGACCGCGATGCCGAAGACCGGCGGGGTGGCGTTGGCGTTCCACTCGAACGTCGTGAGGAAGTTGCCCTCGTCCTTGCTCAGGACGAGTGAGGCGCGGTAGGTGAGGAAGGCCGCGATGGCGGCCATGATCACCAGCAGCAGGATGCCGGAGCCTCGGGAGAGTCCGAGGAAGATCCGGTCACCGGGGCGGGTGGCGCCTCGGGCCGCGCGCTTCTGCTCCGCCGGGGTCGGCCGGTCGGAGGGGGTGGGGGGTGCGGATGATTGCGTAGATATGTCCATTGGGGTTCTCCGGTCTGCGGAGCCACGATCGAGGATACGGGCTCCAGGCGGCGGTGCACCGGACGGTGCGGCCCACTCCCCCGAGGGGGGAGTGGGCCGCACGCTGGGTCAGCTGAGGTTCGCGACGGTCTCGCGGACCTTGGCGTTGATCTCGGTCGGGATCGGCGCGTAGTCCAGGGCCTTCAGGGAGTCCTGGCCGTCCTGGCTCGCGGTGTAGGTGAGGAAGGACTTGACGGCGGGCAGGGTGTCCGCCTTGTTGCCCTTCTCGCAGACGATCTCGTACGTGACCAGGGTGATCGGGTAGGCACCCTCGGCCTTGGTCGTGTAGTCGAGCTTAAGGGAGAGGTCCTTGCCGGTGCCGACGACCTGGGCCGCGGCGATGGCCTTGGTGGCGTTGTCGATCGTGGCCTTGACCGGCGCGGCGGCACCCGTGTCCAGGGAGACCGTGCTGATGCCGTCCTTGGCGTAGGAGAGCTCGAAGTAGGAGATGGCGCCCGGGGTGGACTTCACGTTCTGGGCCAGGCCGGAGGAGCCCTGGGCGGACTGGCCGTCCTTGGCCTGCCAGGCCTTGCCGCCCGAGTACTTCCAGTCGGACGGGGCGGCGGCGATCAGGTACTTGGTGAAGTTGTCCGTGGTGCCGGAGTCGTCCGAGCGGTGGAAGGGCTGGATCTTGGTGCTCGGAAGCTTCGCGTCGGGGTTCAGCTTCTGGATCGCCTTGTCGTCCCACGTCTTGATCTTGCTGTCGAAGATCTTCGCGAGGGTGGACGCGTCCAGGACGAGGTTGTCGACACCCGGGAGGTTGTAGCCGATCGCGATCGGGCCGCCGACCATCGGGAGGTCGATGGCCTGGCTGTTCTTGCAGACCGACTTCGACTGGGTGACCTCTTCGGGCTTCAGCGCGGAGTCCGAGCCGGCGAAGGCGACCTGGCCCTGGAGGAACGCGGTGACACCGGCACCGGAACCCTCGGGCTTGTAGTTGATCTGCACGTCCTTGCACTCGCTCGTGTAGGCCTTGGTCCAGGCCTGGATCGCGTTGGCCTGCGCGGACGAGCCGTTGGCGAGGAGCTGGCCCTTGGCGTCACCGCAGTCGATGTTGCCGGCCTTGGCGGTGGCACCCGTGGTGGCCTTGGTGTCGCTGCTCGTGTCGTCAGAGCCGCACGCCGTGAGGGCCAGGGCGCCGGAGACGGCGAGAGCACCGAGGGTGAGGGCCCGCCGGTTCATGCGCTGAAGCTTCACTTTCGGGAGTTCCTTCCAGGAGCCGCCGTCTGGTGGCGGCGTGCGAGTCTGTGAAATGCGGAGGAGACATCCAGGACGCGCCTCGCACCGTGTAAGGCCGAAATTAGGCAGATCAGGTGAAGCCGCCGATGGCCGTAAGTGAACGGGGGGTGAACCCCTGCGGACGGTGCGGTGAGGTCACGGAACGCTTACGTCGAGGACACAGGGAGATTCCGGACCAGGGGGTCGGAAGGGAAACTCTACGTAATCACACGGGTACGCACACGTTTCAGCGGTACTAACGGCTCCCCCATGTCCCGTACGCCACTCCTTTCCCACGCGCACCATCGATCGGAGATCCGCGGCGAGTACGGCGAGGGGGCCGCTCCGGATGCCGGGGCGACCCCCTTCGTCGTACGAGATCCCCTTACGCCAGGTGCAGCGCGCTGAGCAGTGCGTCCACCAGATCGCGGTCGCGGGGCATGGTGAGGCGGTCGCGGGCCGCGTCCGGGGGCAGCCAGCGGACGCGGTCGACCTCGCGGTTGGGGGTGAAGTGGCCGTCCGTCGCCTCGGCGGCCCAGTAGCAGACCTCCTTGGGGCGGCCGCCGGCGATGTACCGGAGCGTGGGCAGGGCGGCACCCGGGACGGAGGTGAACCCCGTCTCCTCCTCGACCTCCCGCAACGCCCCCGCCAGCGGGTCCTCGCCGCGCTTCAGCTTGCCCTTCGGATGCGACCAGTCGTCGTACTTCGGCCGATGGACGAGGCAGATCTCCAGCTCGCCGTCGACCGGGGAGCGCCGCCACAGGACGCAGCCCGCCGCCTGGATGGTGCCGTCCGCCATGGGGCCTCCCTCGTCGTCAGCCATCGGGCCTCCCTCAGGGGGTGCGTACCGCTTCCTTCTGCCATGCCTGCTGGAACGCGAACCGTGCGGCCTCCACCTCGTGCCGCTGGTCGGCGTGGAGCACACCGAGCGCGTACGCCGTCGCCGGGGCGATCCGCGGGGTGCGCGCCGCCGATGCCGCGGCCGCGGCCGCCTCCGCCGCGTCGCGGTGCCGGTTGAGGGCCTGTCCCGCGCCGAGGAGTCGTACGTCCACCGCGCACTCCTCGCCGTACAGGCACTCGCGGGCGTAGCGGTGCAGGCGCAGCAGCAGGCGGACCTGGTGCCAGGGGGCGTCCTGCGGCTGTGGTGCGGTGTCGGCGGAGAGACCGTGCACGAGCGCCTGCGCGTTGTAGGGGTGGCCCGCGGTGACCAGCGGCAGCGCGTTGACGGCGTCGGTCAGGCGGTCCTGCGCGGCGGCGGCCAGGGGGCGCAGGTCGGTGGTGGTGGCCGCGGGGGTCAGCGGGACCTCGCTGGCCAGGACCGCGACGCTGTCGGCTACCGCGTGGAAGCGGCTCGAGCCCAATGCTTGGAGCGCGGCCGAGTGGGCCCTGGTGCGGGCGAGGGTCAGTTGGCGGTCCAGGAGGGCGCCTGCCTTTGCCGCGCCCACCGTCAGGTTGCCGGTGGGTTGGGTGCGCGGGCCGGAGGTGCCGGGTTCCTCCCCCAGTGCCTTAAAGGCCTGGGAGGTGCCCCCAGTGCCCACCCTCCCCCGAGAACCTCCGACAGGCTCCGGTTCAGGGGGGACCCCCATCGCCCCAGCGGAACGACTGCCCACAGCGGAAGCGGCAGCCGAGGCGGACGACTGGCCCACGGTCGCGCCCGCCGATTGTGCGGGGAACGCCGACGAACCCGACAGGCGGTTCAGGGCGCCCAACAGGCGTTCCAGGCGCGCCGCGTACGCGTGTTCACGGGCCAACGTGCCCGAGAGCCAGGCCAGTTCGGGGCGCATGCCCTCCGACCAGTCCGGGTCGAGCAGGGGCCGGAAGGTGTGGAGGCTGCCGCTGATGCGGCGGGCCGAGCGGCGCAGGGCGCGCGCCGCGTCGACGGACTCCGCCGAGCCGCTCGCCGCGCCGCCGGTCTCCCGGTGCTGGCGCAGCGAACGGAGGAACTCCGTGGCCTGGGCCCGCAGATAGCCCGCGAGGGCATCGCAGGAGACCGGCCCGGCCGCGGGGTCGGTCGGGGGATCAAGGTGCTGCTGTGCCACGCCGGCGCCTCCGGGCGTCTATGAGCATCTCCTGGACGTTCCGCAGGGGCTGGCCATCCGAGTCGGTCGCCTGTCGCGTCCACTCGCCGTCGGGGCCCAGGTGCCAGGAGGAGGTGGTGTCGGACATGCCGGTCTCGAGGAGCCGGTTGAGCGCGGCACGATGAGCCGGGTCGGTGACCCTGACGAGGGCCTCGATCCGCCGGTCGAGGTTGCGGTGCATCATGTCGGCGCTGCCGATCCACACCTCGGGCTCGCCGCCGTTGCCGAAGGCGAAGATCCGGGAGTGTTCGAGGAAGCGGCCGAGGATCGAGCGGACCCGTATGTTTTCGGACAGGCCGGTGACGCCCGGCCGGACCGCGCAGATGCCGCGCACCCATACGTCGACCGGCACGCCGGCCTGCGACGCCCGGTACAGCGCGTCGATGATCGCCTCGTCGACCATCGAGTTGACCTTGACGCGGACGAACGCGGGGTGGCCGGAGAGGTGGTGCTGGACTTCCTTGTTGATCCGCGAGATCAGGCCGTCGCGCAGGGACTTGGGGGCGACGAGCAGCCGGCGGTAGGTCTCGCGGCGCGAGTAGCCCGAGAGCCGGTTGAAGAGGTCGGAGAGGTCCGCGCCGACCTGCGGGTCGGAGGTGAGCAGTCCGAGGTCCTCGTACAGGCGGGCCGTCTTCGGGTGGTAGTTGCCCGTGCCGACGTGGGAGTAGCGGCGCAGGGTCTCGCCCTCCTGCCGGACGACGAGCGACAGCTTGCAGTGGGTCTTCAGACCGACCAGGCCGTACACGACATGGCAGCCCGCCTCCTCCAGCTTGCGGGCCCACTTGATGTTGGCCTGCTCGTCGAAGCGGGCCTTGATCTCGACGAGGACGAGGACCTGCTTGCCGGATTCGGCGGCGTCGATGAGCGCGTCGACTATCGGGGAGGTCTCCGAGGTCCGGTACAGCGTCTGCTTGATGGCGAGCACGTCCGGATCGGCCGCGGCCTGCTCCAGGAAGGACTGCACGGAGGTGGAGAAGGAGTCGTACGGGTGGTGCAGCAGGACGTCGCGCTCGCGCAGGGCGGCGAAGATGTCCGGCGCGGACGCCGACTCGACCTCCGCGAGGTCGCGGTGGACGCCCGCGATGAACTTGGGGTACTTCAGCTCGGGCCGGTCGAGGCCGCTGATGCCGAAGAGGCCCGTGAGGTCCAGCGGACCTGGCAGCGGGTACACCTCGGCCTCGGAGATCTTCAGCTCCCGTACGAGGAGATCGAGGACGTACCGGTCGATGGACTCCTCGACCTCCAGGCGCACCGGCGGACCGAAGCGGCGCCGCATGAGCTCCTTCTCCAGGGCCTGGAGCAGGTTCTCGGCGTCGTCCTCCTCGACCTCCAGGTCCTCGTTCCGGGTGAGGCGGAAGGTGTGGTGCTCCAACACCTCCATGCCCGGGAAGAGCTCCTCCAGGTGGGCCGCGATCACGTCCTCGATGGGGACGTAGCGGTTCGGGGAGGCTTCCAGGAAGCGGGAGAGCAGCGGCGGGACCTTGACGCGCGCGAAGTGGCGGTGGCCGCTGACCGGGTTCCGTACGACGACGGCCAGGTTCAGGGACAGGCCGGAGATGTACGGGAAGGGGTGCGCGGGGTCGACCGCCAGCGGGGTGAGGACCGGGAAGATCTGGTGCCGGAAGAGCGTGAAGAGGCGGGCCTGCTCCTTCTCGGTCAGCTCGCTCCAGCGGACCAGGTGGATGCCCTCCTCCGCGAGCGCGGGGGCGACGTCCTCCTGGTAGCAGGCCGCGTGCCGGGCCATGAGCTCGCGCGAGCGGGCCCAGATCATCTCCAGGACCTCGCGGGGCTGCAGCCCGGAGGCGGACTTGGTGGCCACGCCGGTCGCGATACGGCGCTTCAGGCCGGCCACCCGGACCATGAAGAACTCGTCCAGGTTGCTGGCGAAGATCGCCAGGAAGTTGGCGCGCTCCAGCAGGGGCGTGTTCGGGTCCTCGGCAAGCTCCAGGACCCGCTCGTTGAAGCCGAGCCAGCTGCGCTCCCGGTCGAGGAAGCGTCCCTGGGGCAGGGTGATGCCGTCCTGCACCGAGTCCTCGTACGCGTCGAGGTCGGCGTCGATGTCCGGCTCGAGATCGGAGACTGCCGCCGACACGGTGTGCGGGCGGTGAGCGGCTATGGAGCCGACGGAGGGCTGCGGGTGCTGGACCGGTGCCTGGGCGCTGGGCTGGTTCATAAACCCATTCTTCCGCGCCGGGAGCGAGACCGGCGCGTCGGAGAGGGCGCGCGGCAGCGGGGTGATGCGGAAATTCCCGTTCCGCATCACTGGCGTACGCTCACTCCCCGTCGTCGGCGAGGACTTGTTCTCCGGCGGAGGCGAAGGCTCGGGCACGGCGGGATTCATTGCTTGAGCGTCGCAAGGTCACCTGAATCGACGGTTAAGACGACATGACGTGCGGGATAGCGGGGAGCGGCTCCCGGACGTCTACATGTCCGGGAGCCGCGTACGCGCCCACCCCCGTGAGGTGCGTACGTATCAGGGGGTGCCCGGCGGCCTAAGGAGTCCGGCGGCGCAGCAGCCGGAAGGCGATCACGGTCGCGAGGCCCGCGACGGCGAGGAGCACGCCGCTCTCCATGAGCTGGAGGGGCCAGAAGTGGGACTCCGGGTGGTGCGTGGCCCAGAAGTCGGTCAGCCCTGAGCGGGTCATGCAGGCCTTGATGTCGGCGGCGCTGTCGGAGTCGATGCAGGCCAGGTTGTTGCCGACGCGCTCGCCGGTGTCGGTGACGGCGCCGTGCTCGAGGACCAGGGAAGAGCGTGGGAGGTGCAGTGCGGCCCGTCCGGTGACGGTGTCGGCGGGCCACAGGCTCGGCCGGTACCAGTCGAGCACGTTGTAGAGGACCAGCGTCGCCGCGAAGGCCACGCCCGCCGCGGGCAGGGTCTTTTTGACGGCCAGGCCCGCGAGCGCGCCGAGGGCGAGGCCTGCGAGGACCGAGGCGACGGCGACCGGGCCGGTGGAGACGAAGACGCTGGAGTTGTACCAGTCGCCGACCAGGTTCGGGTTGTCGTCCCGGCGGGCCCAGACGTTGAGGAGGACCAGCAGGGTGGCGCCGGTGGTGAGCAGGGCCGCCGGGACGGCGAGCTTGGCGGTGAGCCAGCGCATCGGAGTGACGGACTGGGTCCAGGCCAGCTGCGCGGTCCCGCTCTCCAGCTCGCGGCCGATCAGCGCGGCGCCCGCCCAGGCGGCGACCGGGAACATCAGGCACGAGAGGGCGATGCCGGTGAGGCCGAGGCCGATTCCATAGGTCTCGTCGGCGTTGAGCGCCTCGAGCGTCGAGCAGCTCGGCAGGGTGTCGGTGGCCGGCATGGCGCAGGGGCCGAGGCCCGCCTGGGCGTCGGCGCCGATGGCGTACATCCAGATCAGGACGCCCACGCCGGCGAGCAGGACGGCGGCCCAGAGCAGCAGGGCCGTGCGGTGCAGGCGCAGGACGGTCCAGGGGAGGCCGCCGAACGCGCCGCCGTCGCTCTTGCGCCTGCGGGCGACCGTGTCTCTGACGGTGAGGGTGCTCATGCGGCGGCTCCCTTCGTGGCGGCGCCGGTGCGGTGCCCCAGCAGCCGGAAGGCGACGAGGACCGCGAGCGCGGTGACGGCGAGCAGCAGGGCGGTCGCCACGAGCTGGAGCGGCCCGTAATGGGAGAAGGGATGGGAGTCGCTGTAGTAGCTGACCGCGTCGAGCTCGTCGTAGACGGCGCGGCACGCGGGGGCGTTGCTGGTGCCGCAGTTCGGGTTGGGGATGCGGGCGCCGGTGGAGGTGAGCACACCCTCGTCGGCGGTGAAGCCGAGGCTCCTGGGGCCCGCGTGGGTGAGGTCGGTGAGGGTCGTCACCGACGGCCACAGGTAAGGCAGCGCCAGGGTGACGCCGGCCCAGGCGGCTGCCGTCCCCAGCGCGGAGAGGAGCAGCGCGGCCAGCGAGCGGCGCAGCACCAGGCCCACGAGGGCGCCGCTGCCCAGCCCGAACAGGGCGAAGGCGACGGTGGTCGGGCCGTTGGTGTGGAAGGTGAACACGTCGGTCCAGGGCTTGGCGGTGTCGATCCTGCCGCGGCCCTTGAACCACACCAGGCGGTGCAGCAGCACCAGCACGCTCGTCCCCGCGGTGATCAGCACGGCCGGGACCGCCAGCTTGACCGCCAGCCAGCGCGCCGGGGAGACCGACTGGGTCCAGGCGAGCGCGGCGGTGCCGTTCTCCATTTCGCGTCCGACCAGGGCGGCGCCCGCCCAGGCGGCGACGGCGAACGGCAGGTAGGTCAACACGAGGGTGGCGTTCTGGTAGACCGACTTGTACGTGGTGATCGCGTCCTGGTCGTACGCGCAGGTGGCCGCCTGGCAGCGGTCGTACTGCCGCCATGCCGTGGCCGCCGCGTCGGTGAGCGGGCCGTACAGCCACAGCAGCACGGCCGCGAGCGCGACGAACACGCCGACGCCGAGGTACAGGGCCGGGCGGTGCAGCCGCAGCACCGTACGGACCAGGCCGCGCGTGGCCGACGGAGGGTGGTGGGCGGGCGCCGCCGGGGTGCCGGTGGTGGCGAGGGCGGTCATACGGCGGGCTCCTGGGCGGGGGTGCGGGCGGGGTCGAGGAGCAGCGCGGGGGCCTCGGGATTGCGCAGGTGCGCGAGGACCAGTTCCTCCAGCGAGGGCGCGGTGTCCTCGCCGTCCGCGGGGAGCGGGCCCTGACGGCGGATCAGAGCGGTCAACTGCCGCCCTGTGGTGCGGGATTCGACCACCATGTGCGGGGCGAGGTCGCGGACCGGACCGGTGGTCAGGGTGTGCGCGGCCAGCAGGTCGTCCAGGTCGCCCGCCAGGCGCACCCGGCCGCCGCCGATCAGCAGCAAGTAGTCGCAGGAGCCCTCCAGTTCGGCGATGACGTGCGAGGACATCACCACCGTGGTGCCGTACTGCGCGGCCTCGGCCATCAGCACGCCCATCAGCTCGTGGCGGGCGAGCGGGTCGAGGTCGGCCATCGGCTCGTCCAGGAGCAGGAGTTCGGGCCGCTTGCCGAGCGCGAGAGCGAGCGCGACACGGGTGCGCTGGCCTCCGGAGAGGGAACGGATCCTCGCCTTCGGGTCCAGGCCGCCGGCGTCGTACGTGATCCGCTCGGCGACCGAGGCGTCCCAGCGGGCCGGGTTGAGCTCGTGGCCCAGGCGCAGCGTGTCGGCGACGGTGAGCTGCGGATACAGGGGCTTGTCCTGGGCGACGTACGCCACGCGCTCGCGGGCGGCGGCCGGGTGGCTGCCGAGCACGGTGAGGGAGCCCTCGGTGGGGGCGAGCAGTCCGGCCGCGTGGGCCAGCAGGGTCGACTTGCCCGCGCCGTTGGGACCCACGACGGCGCAGACCCGTCCGGCCGGGAGCCGGAAGGCGCACTCGCGCAGCGCCCAGCCCCCTCGGCGCCCGAACCGCTTGCCCAACGCGGCCGCCGCTATGGCGGTGTCGGTCATTCCTGGTCTCCCTTGTCTCCCGTGAGGGGCTGTCGCGTGAACTGGTCATCGAGTACGGCGGTGAAGAGCGCCGCCACGTCGTCGCGGTCGAGTCCGGCCTCGCGGGCCTTGGCGGCCCAGGCATCCAGCTCCGCGCGCAGCGGGGAGTCGGCCGGGGCGGCGCCCAGTGCGCGCTTCACGAAGGTGCCGAGGCCGCGTCGGGCCTCGACCAGACCCTCGCGCTCCAGCTCGCGGTAGGCCTTGAGGACGGTGTTCGGGTTGATGGCGGTGGCTTCCACGACCTCGCGGGCCGTGGGGAGCTTGTCGCCCGGTTCAAGCAGGCCCAGGCGAAGGGCCTGCTTGGTCTGCTGGACGATCTGGACGTAGGTGGCGACGCCGCTGCGCCGGTCGATGCGGTACTCGACCACTCGGACAACCACCCTTTCACTAATTGAGTAGTGAAAGGGTGGTGCATCATGGTGGCCGCAGTCAAGACCGAAAAAATCGTGGGCGGATGCGTGAACCGATCGGCGGGGCCCGTCCGATGAGGGGGTGTGAGGGAAACGAGAAGCGACGGGGAGCTGCTGCGGGCCATCGCGGCGGACGGGGATCGTCGTGCCTTCGAGGAGCTGTACCGGCGGTACGCGCCGTGGCTGACCGCGCGGCTGCGCGGCCGGTGCGCCGACGCCGGGGTCGTCGACGACGTCGTGCAGGAGACCTTCCTCGCCGTGTGGCGCGGCACCGCCCGCTACCGCGAGGAGGGCGACGCGGCCGGCTGGCTGTGGCGCATCGGCTCGCGACGGCTGATCGACACCCTGCGCGGCGACGGCGCCCGCGGCCGGCTCCGGCAGGCACTGGCCCGCCTCCGGCACCGCGATGAGGCGTCGGCGGAGGAGCGCGTGCTGGCCGGGGTCGAGCACGGCGACCTCGCGGGCGCGCTGACCCGGCTCTCGCCCGAACTCCGCGCGGTCCTCCAGGCCACGGTGATCGACGGCCTCACCACCCGGGAAGCGGCCGTCCTGCTCGGCATCCCGCCGGGCACGGTCAAGACACGGGCCCTGCGGGCCCGGAAGCAGTTGCGGGAGGAGTTGGCATGAGCGAGAGGAATCAGCCCCTCCGGCGTTCGAGGAGCGGAGGTTTGGGGGCGGAGCCCCCAAGGACGGGACGGGAAGGGGCGGAGGGGGCGAAAACCGCAGGTTCGGTCACCCCCGACGGCCGCTGGCACGTGGACGAAGCCGACCTCCGAGCCTACGTACAGGGCGAGTTGACCCCACCCCGGCTCTGGTCCGCAGACACCCACCTCGCCTCCTGCGCACAGTGCCGCGAGACCCTGGCCACGGTGAGCGACCCGG
Organism: Streptomyces sp. NPDC001530; assembly: GCF_042894545.1. Lineage (NCBI taxonomy): Bacteria > Bacillati > Actinomycetota > Actinomycetes > Kitasatosporales > Streptomycetaceae > Streptomyces > Streptomyces sp. NPDC001530. The sequence goes on along the minus strand of NZ_JBIAVS010000041.1, from coordinate 14,653 downwards.
CCGCACTGGACGCAGGCTGGGAGCGCCTCGACGCCGAGCTGGACGCCCCCCGCCGGGGGCCGGTCGAGTCGCTGCTCACCCGCATCGGCGTCGCCGACCACACGGCACGCCTCCTCGCGGCCACCCCCGTGCTGCGCCGCTCCTGGCTGGGCGCGGTCACCGCCGTGCTCGTGATGACCGTGGTGGCGACCAACGCGCTGCGGTCCGCGGCCACCCCCACCCTGTTCCTGGCTCTCGCACCGCTGCTCCCGCTCGCCGGGGTCGCGCTGTCGTACGGACGCGCGCTCGACCCGACGTACGAGATGGCCGTGGTCTCGCCGATGCACGGCTTCCGGCTGCTGATGATCCGCACGGTCGCCGTACTGACCGTAGGCCTGGGCCTGAACGGACTCGCGACCCTCGCCCTCCCCTCGTACGGGCTGCGCGCGCTGGCCTGGCTGCTGCCCGCGCTCGCCCTCACCGGGACCGGACTCGCGCTGATGCCCCGGCTGGGGTCGGTCCTCGCGCCCTCGCTCGTCGGCGGGGCGTGGATCGCGCTGCTGGTGGCGGCGCAGGCGAGGACCGGAACCGGCGGGACACTCGCGCCGTTCACGGCGGCCGGACAGGGTGTCGCCGGGGCCGTCGCGGCACTGGCCGCCGGGCTCCTCTATCTCCTACGGGACCGGTTCGACTCTTCACCCACTCATGACCCCTTCTCCGAGCGGGGCGCGGGGTAGTGACCGACGCCTCCGCCCCACCGGGCGCCACGTCCCCACCCACAGAAGGGGCCGTGTGCCGGTACGTCACATGCCCGTCGCGTACGGCTCCCTCCGGACACCTCCACCTCCACCAGCACCGGGCCGTATGTCCGGCGGCGACGGGCGGACGTACCGGCACACGGCCCCGACCCACCCACCGGCCGAGGCGCGGCACAGCACCCCTCCGTCCGGCGGCGACGCGCGGACGTACCGGTACACGGCTTCGACCCACCCACCGGACGGAGGCGCGGCACACCACCCCTCCGGCCACCCCTCCGTCCACCTCTCCGACAGGAGCACCACACGCATGACCCCCACCGTCTCCGCCTCCGGACTGACCCTCCGCTACGGCGGAACCGTCGCCCTGGACGACGTCTCGCTGCGGCTGACCGAGGGCGTCACCGGGCTGCTCGGGCCCAACGGGGCCGGCAAGACCACCCTGTTGCGGGTGCTCGCCACCGCCGTGCCCGCCGACCGCGGGGCCTTCACGGTGCTCGGGCACGACCCGACCACCGCGGCCGGCCGCCTGAACGTGCGACGCGCGCTCGGCTATCTGCCGCAGACCCCCGGGTTCCACCCGGACTTCTCGGCCTTCGAGTTCGTCGACTACGTGGCGATCCTGAAGGAGCTGACGGATCGCGCCGCCCGGCACCGGGAGGTGCGGCGCGTGCTCGACGCCGTCGACCTGTCCGACGTACGGAGCAAGCGCATCAAGAAGCTGTCCGGCGGCATGCGCCAGCGGGTCGCGCTGGCCGCCGCCCTCGTCGGCGACCCCGGTTTCCTCGTCCTCGACGAGCCGACCGTCGGCCTCGACCCCGAACAGCGCATGCGCTTCCGGGAGTTGATCGCCCAGGCGGGCGAAGGGCGGACGGTGCTCCTGTCCACCCACCAGACCGAGGACGTCGCGATGCTCTGCCACCGCGTGATCGTCATGGCCCGCGGGAGCGTCCGCTTCGAGGGCACGCCCGCCGATCTGACCGCGCGGGCGGTGGGCCGGGTGTGGAGCAGTACGGAACGCGACCCGGGCGCGCGAGCGGGATGGCGTACGGGCACGGGCTCCTTCCGCAACGTCGGCGACCCACCCCAGGGCGCCGACCTCCTCGAACCGACCCTGGAAGACGGCTACTTGCTCACCCTCGACGGTGAGAGCGCGGAGGTGACGGCATGAACGACGTGGTGACCCGCACGGTTGCGGAGAAGGCGGCCCCCACGGGGGTGGGGCCGATCGCTCCGGTCCGGCAGCAGACCAGGACGGCCGCCGTCCTCGCACTCGCCCGCTTCGAGGCACGCGAACTCCTCCTCCAGATATCAGTGTTCGCCTTCCTCGTCCTGTACGTCGCCTACGTCGGCTGGGAGTTGTTCAACGGCCGCGAGGGCATGGACGACTACCCGGCCCTCCAGGACGTCGACCGCTCCACCCAGACCGGCCCCCTGCTCCTCGCCATCGCGCTGCTCGTCTGCGTCAACCGGGCCGCCCTGCGCTCCCGCCGACGCGGCACCGACCGGCACTTCGACGTGCTGGTCATGGAACCGTGGCGGCGCACGGTCGCACACGCGCTGTCCGTCGTGCCGTACGCGATGTTCACCGCGCTGGTCGTCGCCTTCCAGTTCACCTGGGCGGCGCTGAAGCCGGGCGCGGTCGGCCACGGCTCACCCGCCGAACTGGCCGTGGGCCCGCTGGTGATCCTCCTCTCCGGAGTCCTCGGCGTCCTGCTCGCCCGGCTGGTCCCCTCCTCGCTGTTCGCCCCGCTCTTCGTGGTCGGCGCCTATGTCGTCACCGTCCTCGCGAACACGGCCACGAACGGCGCGCACTGGGTGCACTGGCTGTTCCCGGCCGTCTCCGAGGAGGGGGCCGACCCGTTCCCCTCCGACCTGATCGGCCGCCCGGCCGCCTGGCACGCGATGTATCTGGTGGGGCTCGTGGTGTTCCTGCTCGGCGTCGCGGTCCTGCGCGCCGGAGGCCGCACGCGCACCATCAAGGCGGTGACCGCGATCGCTCTCGCCGCGACGGTCGCCGGTGTCGCCGGGCAGTCCCCGGGCGACTCGGCCGGGCTGACCGTGGCCCGCGCGAAGGCGTCCGACACCCCGGAGAAGGTCCAGTCGTGCGTCGCGCACGGCAGGTCGACGTACTGCGCCTACCCCGAGTGGACCGGTCTGGCCGACGACTGGGCCGAGGTCGTCGACCGCGTCCAGTCCCTCGCGGGCGGCGCCGCCGGGAGCGAGCGGCTGACCGTACGGCAGCGGGTCGACGCCCGCTACGGACTGGACGGCGACGCCGCGCTCGACCCGTCCACCACGCCGGGCGTGGTGACCGTCGGCACCCGGTGGGGCGGCAACCGGATCCCGGAGTTCGCGGTCGGCGTCGCCTCGGTGCTGGTGGCGGGCGACGAGGAATCCAGTGACGAAGGGTGCGACGCCCGCGCGGTGACCATCATGTGGCTGGCCCTGGCCTCGGAGTCCGACCCGATGACGGTGTTCCGCAACGTCCGCCTCGACGACAGCGTCAAGGGCTCCGGGATCGCCCTCGCGCCCACGAACCCGGTCTATCTGACCGCCGAACAGACCAGGATCGTACGGGAGTTGCTTCACAAGCCCCGTTACAGCGTGATCCCCAAGGTGAAGGCCCACTGGGCGGAACTCACCTCGCCGAAGACGTCGACGGCCCGGGTGGCCGAGCTGCTGGGAGCGTCGGCGCCGCGCGCGGGCGCCGAGGACGCCAAGAGGTGCGAGGGGTGACGGCACGTGTGATCCGGGCTCTGCTGCGGCCCATGTGGCGCACGCTGCCTTGGTCGGTCCTCGTGGCGGGTGCCGGGCTGGGGCTGCTGCTGACCGGCATCCCGCGGATGCTGTCCAGCGCCCCGGACGCCCGGCTCTGCCTCGGCCTCCTGCGTGCCGCCGCGCTCGCCCTCGGCCTGGGCCTGGCCTTCCTGCTGGACGACCCGGCCCGGCACACCACGGCCGCGGTGCCGACCCGGCGCCCGGTGCGCGTCGGTCTGCGGGTGGCGCTCGTCGTCCCGTTCGCCGTGCTCTGGTGGACGGCCGTCCTGTTCCTCGTACCGGAGGAGGCCCGGCCCCCGGTGGGCGCGATCACCCTGGAGGCGGCCGCCACCGCCGTGCTGGCCCTGGCCGCCGCGGCCGTGGCCGTGCGGTGCACGGACGTGGCCGAGCCGGGGGCGGCGGTGTCGGCCGGGCTGCTGGGCACGGTGTTCGCCTCGGCCCTGCTGCTGCCCGGCCGGTGGGCGCTGTTCGTGACGGCGGACGACCCGCGCTGGGACGGCGCCCACGAACGGTGGGCGGGGCTGCTGGTCACGGCGGCCCTGGTGGGGGCCTACGCCCTCACGGAGCCCACGCGCCGGCGCCGCCCGGGATGGGCTACGACTCCGTCCGGTACATCAGGTCCGTCTCGTGGGTGATGAAGCCGAGCCGCTCGTACACGGTCACCGCCGCCTTGTTGTCGGCGTCGACGTACAGCATCGCGGTGGGCAGGCCCTGGGCGGCGAGGTGATGGAGCCCGATCATGGTGAGGGCCTTGCCGAGGCCGCCGCCCTGGGCGCCGGGGTGCACCCCCAGGACGTACACCTCGCCGAGCTGCTCCTCGGCGTGGACCTTGGTCCAGTGGAAGCCGACGAGCCGGCCGCCGCGGAAGGCGAGGAAGAACCCGGCCGGGTCGAACCACGGCTCGGCCATCCGGTCGTCCAGATCGCGCTGGGTGAGAGAGCCCTGCTCGGGGTGATGGGCGAACGCCTCGGCGTTCACCGCGAGCCATTCGGCGTCGTCCCGCCCCGGCACGAAGGAGCGGACGTGCACACCGTCCGGGAGCTTCGGCTGGGGCAGGTCGAGGCCCGCCAACGGCCGCCGCATCTGGCGCAGTTCGCGGAAGAGGGTGAGCCCGAGGACCTGCGCGAGGTGCCGGGCGGCCGAGTGCCCGCCGTGCGCCCACACCCGCAGCCGCTTCCCGGACTCCGCGAGCAGCGCCGAGCCCAGCGCCCGCCCGTGCCCGTGCCCGCGGTACGCCGGGTGCACGACCAGCTCGGCGGCCGGCGCCTCCACCGGGTCGGTGTCCTCCAGCTGCGCGTACCCGACCAGCTGGTCGCCGACGGTCAGCAGCAGATGCCGTACGCCTTCACGGGCCCCGCCCTTCAGCTGGAGCCGCCCCTGCTCGGACACCGCCTGCTGCCCGTCGGCCCGGGCGGCCTCCGTGAGCAGCCGGATCACGTCCTCGGCCTGGTCCGGGGAGAGCGCGGAGTAGGTCTCGATGGAGCGGGAGAGGGCGGGCAGGGCGCTGTCGTCGCTGGTCATGGCTAGAGAGTAAGGCCTGCCCGTTTGATGGCGAAGTGCCCTCGACCGCAACCTGTTGGTAACCCTCAACCCCCTGTTGCGCTACGCGCGTTGATTCTAAAGTGCGCGCCAAGCCTTCAGTCGTCCCACGGCTCCGAGGGCTTCCACGGCTCTTCCAGCGTCTCCAGCTCATCAGCTCTTCCAGCTCTTCCAGCTTCCACGGATCCCACAGGGGGGAACCCATGTCGCCGACTCCCCGGCACAGACGTACCCATCGCCTCCTCGCGGCCGCCGCCGGCCTTGCCACCGTCGGCGCGCTGGCCGCGGCGATGCCCGCGAGCGCGGGCCAGGACAAGGCCACGCCGCTGCACCACCAGGGCAGCGGCCGCTACCAGGACGTACAGCTGCTGTCCTTCAACGACCTGCACGGCAATCTGGAGCCGCCGTCCGGCTCCTCGGGCCGTGTCACGGAGCGGCAGGCGGACGGCACGACGAAGACCATCGACGCGGGCGGTGTGGAGTACCTGGCCACGCATCTGCGCGAGGCTCGCAAGGACAACGGGTACTCGATCACGGCCGCCGCCGGTGACATGGTCGGCGCCTCCCCGCTGATCTCCGGCCTCTTCCACGACGAGCCGACGATCGACGCGCTGAACGCCCTCGACCTCGATGTCACCTCGGTCGGCAACCACGAGTTCGACGAGGGTGCCAAGGAACTGGCCCGCCTGCAGAACGGCGGCTGCCACCCGACGGACGGCTGTTACGACGACAGCGAAGAGTTCACCGGCGCCAATTTCCCCTACCTCGCGGCGAACGTCACCGACGAGAAGACCGGCAAGCCGATCCTCAAGCCCTACTGGGTGTGGAAGAAGAACGGCGTCAAGGTCGGCTTCATCGGCGTGACCCTGGAGGGCACCCCGAACATCGTCTCCGCCGACGGCGTCAAGGGCCTGAAGTTCGGCGACGAGGTCGAGACGATCAACAAGTACGCCAAGGTGCTCCAGTACCAGGGCGTGAAGTCGATCGTCGCGCTGATCCACGAGGGCGGCGCCCCCGCCTCGACGGCGTACAACTACGACTGCGACAGCCCCGGCGCCGGCGACGGCATCTCCGGCCCGATCGTCGACATCGCCAAGAACATCACCCCGGCCGTGGACGCGCTGGTCACCGGCCACACCCACCAGGCGTACGCCTGCACCATCCCCGACCCGGCGGGCAACCCCCGCATGGTCACCTCGGCCTCGTCCTTCGGCCGCCTCTACACGGACACGACGCTGACGTACGACCGCTGGACCGGCGACATCGCCCGTACGGCGGTGAAGTCCGCGAACCACGTCGTCACCCGTGACGTCGCGAAGGCCGCCGACATGACGGCCCTGATCACCAAGTGGAAGACCCTCGCCGCCCCGGTCGCCTCGCGCCCCATCGGCCACATCGCGGGCGAGATCGGCAACACCGGCACCGAGTCCCCGCTCGGCGACCTGATCGCCGACGCGCAGCTCGCGTACGCCAAGTCCGTGGACCCCGAGGCCGACCTCGCGGTGATGAACCCGGGCGGCATCCGTGCCGGGCTCACCTACACGGCGAGCGGCAGTGAAGGCGACGGCGTGGTGACGTACGGCGAGGCGTACACGGTCCAGCCCTTCTCCAACACGGTCAACCTGGTGAACCTCACCGGTGCCCAGCTGCTCACCGCCCTCCAGCAGCAGGTCAGCGGCGCGAACGAGGCGGCTCCGAAGATCCTCCAGATCTCGAGCGGCCTGACCTACACCCTGGACCTGACGAAGACGGGCGCCGCGCGAGTCGTGGCGGACTCCGTCAAGCTCAACGGCACGGCCATCGACCCCACCGCCACCTACCGCGTCGCGATGAACTCCTTCCTCGCGGGCGGCGGCGACGGCTTCGCCGAACTCGGCAAGGGCGCGAACATGGTCGTCGGCGGCGACGACCTGGCGGCCTTCGAGTCCTACCTGACGGCCAACTCATCGGCTGCGACGCCGTATCCGGTGCCGACTGCGGACCGGATCACGATCGTGAAGTAGATCGCATACGGGCGGTAGCGGTTGCGGACAGGGGCGGTACGCATGGTCGGATGAGACGATGCGTACCCCCCACCGCATAACAACGCATCCCTATACAAACCCCTATGAAGAACTCGCCGCTCTGGACGACGGTCCGCTGGAGGAGTTCCTCCACGAGGACGAGGACGAGGACGAGTACGACGACGAGCCCGGGAACGAGCAGGACGACGCGTGGGCCCCGCCCAACCACCGCCGGGGCAGCCGGCGCCGCCGAAAACGCTTCGCCGGACTGCCGTTCGCGACGAAGGCGGCCGTCCTCGTCCTGTCCCTCGCCGCCTTCGTCACCCTCGCCGACCGCTGGGCGCTGCTGTACGCCGAGCACCAGGCGGGGGAGCGGCTCAAGGACCAGCTGCACCTGACCGCCGCTCCCGAGGTCGAGATCGGTGGCTTCCCCTTCCTCACCCAACTCGCGGACGACCGGCTGGACTCCGTGAAGGTGACCGTGCCGGACGTGGCCGCCGACCGGGTCTCGCTGGCGAAGGTGTCGGCGACGGCGACGGGCATACGGCTCGACAGCGACGGCCTGACCGCCTTACGCGGCGCCCGTATCCCCGAGCTGCACGGCGAGGTGCTGCTCTCCTTCGACGATCTGCACCGCGAACTCGGCGCGTCCCAGGTGACGTTCACGGGTCATGGCCATGATCGGGTCCGGGCGCGCGGCACGTTGCCGGTGGCCGGGCACGAAGTGAGGGTGCGGGCCGATGCCCGGATCCGCCGCGACGGTGAGCGTGGGATCTCGACGCGGATCGGCGGAATGCGCCTGGACATCGGAGACGTGGCGACGTACCGCCCGGGCGTCCGTGCCTCCGAGGGGCTCCACCTCACCCAGCGGGGGGCTGCCCGCCTCACGAAGGAAACCGCCAAGGCGAAGGCTCTGCTGTCCGTCCCGTCGATCGTGCGGCGCCTCGGCGTCCCGGACGCCACGCTCCAGGAGGCTCTGCGTGACGACACCAGGCTCGCGGCGCTGACGGGTTCCGCGGACTTCGCCCGCCAGGCGATGCGCCTGAACCTCATCGACCTGGCGGCCGGCCACCCGGAGCTCCTGAAGCTCCTCGGCTACGACCCGGCCCTCCTCGCAGGCCTCTCCTCCCTCACCCGCCCCGTCCTCGCGGACCAGCTCTCCCTCGGCTTCCGCCTCCCGCACCCGCAGGACGGCGAGCTGCGGCTGCGCGACGTCCGGGTGGAGAAGGACGGGATCCGGGTGCGGGTGACGGGGGCGTCCCTGGCCATCGGGCGCTGAGCATGAATGAGGCTGGCAATTCCCTAGGTAATTTCCAGGTGAGGCCCGTCATAAATTCTGTGTAAGCGGTGGATTGGTTCCCCGGATCGCCTGAAATTCGGTTTCAGCCGCAATTCATTGAGGTCTAAGCCGAATGGGCGATTTCCGGGTCCGGAGTCCCGTAGTGTTTTCCATGTCGAAAGCGAACAGTGCGAACGACAAAGGGAATTCACCCACTGGGAAGAAGGAGAACCCCATGAGCTTCCACAAGATCGCCCCCGTCAAGAAGCACCACAAGGCCGCTCCCAAGCACCTCGGCAAGCCCGCGCCCAAGCCCGCCGCCAAGAAGGCCGCCGCTCCGAAGCCGCGCCCGGTGGGCCGTCAGGGCCGCTAAGCGACCCCGCTTAGCAGCCGCTGCGAGGCGGGGCCCCGGAATTCTTCCGGTGGCCCCGCCTCGGCCGTGTTCCGGAGGGAAAAGGGAGTTGACATGCGGGAAGTGAAGGAAGCGTTCGCGCGCTTCTGGCCGCTCACGCGCGGGGACCGTAAGTGGCTCGTGCTGATCACCGGCTGCGTGGTCATCGCCGCGCTCGCCGAGACGGCGTCCATCCTGCTCTTCGCGGAACTCACCGACCATGCCCTGAAAGCAGGGTCGCTTTCCGCGTTCTGGGGGCCCGCAGGGGCCTGGCTCGGCGTCGCCGTGCTCGGCGCGCTGGTCGGGTATCTCGGCAACTCCCTCGCCGTCTGGACCGCGGAGAGATTCGTGCTGCGGCTGCGCGCGGGAGTGTTCCGGCACGTTCAGGATCTGCCGCCCGACTTCTTCCAGAAGCACCGGCAAGGTGATCTCGTCGAACGGCTCACCGGTGATGTCGAGGCCATCGAGCAGATGGTCGTGTCGGGGGTCGTCGGAACGGTCTCCGCCGCCTTCTCGGCGGTCTTCTATGCCACCGCCGCTCTCTGGCTGCGCTGGGATCTCGCCCTCGTCACCTTCGTCCTCGCTCCCCTCTTCCTCGTCGCCGCCCGGCGTTTCTCCGGGCGGATCAGGACCGCTTCCCAGGAGGAGCGGGCCGCCGACGGCGCGATCACCTCCGTCGTCGAGGAGTCGCTCGGCAATGTGGTGCTGACGCAGGCGTACAACCGTCGGCGGGCCGAGGAGAGGCGGCTCGACCGGGAGGCGCGCGCCTGGATGCGGGCGTCCGTGCGCGGGGCGCGGGCGAGCGAGATGTACGAGCAGTTCGTCGAGGTCGTCGAGACGGTGTGCGTGCTCGCGGTGATCGGCCTCGGCGCCTGGGAGATCTCTCAAGGGCGCATGTCGCTGGGGCAGCTGCTCGCCTTCGCCGCCTTCCTCGGGTATCTGTATCCGCCGATCCGCAACCTCGGACAGCTCGGCCTCACCCTCACCGCCGCCACCGCCGGCGCCGAGCGGCTCCAGGAGATCCTGGACGCCGAGCCCGCCGTCACCGACCCCGCCGACCCGGTGCGGGAGTGGCCCGTACGCGGCTGGGTCAGCTTCCACGGCGCGTCGTTCCGCTACCCGGGCGGCGCCGAGCGCGACTGTCTGCACGACGTGACCTTCACGGCGGGCCCCGGTGAACTCGTCATCGTCACCGGCCCCAGCGGCGCCGGAAAGTCCACGCTCGCCAAGCTCCTCACCCGCTTCTACGACCCCACGGCCGGCGTGATCTGCCTCGACGGCGTCCCGCTCACCGACGTACCCCTGGAGTTCCTGCGCGAGAACGTCGCGCTGCTGCCGCAGGAGACCCTCATCCTGCGCGGCACGATCCGCGAGAACATCGAGTGCGGACGGCCGGGGGCTTCCCAGGGCGACATCGAGCGGGCCGCGCGGGACGCCGTCGCGCACGAGTTCATCAGCGCGCTTCCGGAGGGGTACGACACCGAGATCGCGCCCGGCACGGCCACGCTCTCCGGCGGTCAGCTCCAGCGGATCGCCATCGCCCGCGCCATGCTGCGCGGCGCCCCCGTCCTCGTCCTCGACGAGCCGACGGCCGGGCTCGACTCGGTCGCCGCGCGCCGGGTGGTGCAGCCGCTGCGCCGGCTGATGGCGGGCCGTACGACCATCATGATCACGCACGATCTGTCGCTGGCCCCCGACGCCGACCGCATCCTGGTCGTGGACGGCGGACGCCTGGTGGAGGCGGGCACGCACGACGAACTGATGGCGTACGGCGGGGCGTACGCGCGCCTCGCGACGCCCGAGCTCGACTATGTCGCGGCGCGGAGCGTGTAGCCGAGGCCCCGCACGGTGTGGATGAGCCGCGGTCCGCCGTGGCTCTCCGTCTTCCGGCGCGGATACCTGCTGCGGCACCCGGCCTGGCGAGGGCGAGGGGGTGGCCGGCGCGGGTGACCGCCCGGGTGCGCGGGTCCATGGCGATGTCCTCGAAGGAGAGCAGGTCGCCGGGGGCCGGGGCCGCGTCCGTGGGCTCCCGCCGCCGACTGCGGCGCGGCAACGCCCGTACCCGTGCGAGGAGTTCCTCGCTCGCGAACGGTTTCATCAGGTAGCCGTCGGCGCCGTTGTCGAGCGCGACGATACGGTCGCCGACGGCGTCCCGACCGGTGATCACGAGGATCGGGACGGTGGACCCGGAGGCCCGGACTCGCCGGGTGGCGGCCGGCCCGTCGAGCCCGGACATGGTGACGTCCATCAGCACCAGGTCGGGGCGCTCGTCCGGCCCGGCCACCAGGTCGAGGGCCTCGTGCCCGTCCCCGGCGAGGACGGTCTCGTATCCCTCGGACCTGAGCAGCCGGCCGAGCCCCTCACGTACGGCCACGTCGTCGTCGGCCGGCAGGATCTTCCGCGCCATGCCACCCACGTGTCACGGGGGCTGTGGCGCGGCTTGGAGACGGGTGTGGGGAGGCTGGGGGCCCAGCCTCCCCACCGGTGCCGTTTGGTGCCGTGCGTCATGAGGCGGTGGGCGTCCAGTCGCCCAGCCACGCCGAGACCGTCTGGCCGGCGGCCTGCGCGTCGGTCAGCTGCGGACGGTCGCTGCTCGCGGCGCCCGCGCCCGCGCCGGTGTTCTTGTACTCGGCGAAACGGTCGTCCTTCCACGAGAAGCCGCCCATGTCGGACCACGGGGTCGACTTGATCGCGGCGCTGAGCGTGGAGTTGCGGACGGTGGCCTGCGGGTCGACCGTGGTGCTGCCGCTCGGGTGCCAGTTGCGGCCGAGGAAGAAGCTCTTCGCGTCCACGTCGCCGGTCACCGCCGAGCGATTGATCAGGATGCCCTTGCGGTCCGCGGGAGTGCTCGGCGCGGTGATGTAGCCGGCCGAGGTGCCGTTCCAGCGCTTCTTCAGGGTGATCACCGACTTGTCGACCACGGCGGTGGCGCGGCCGAAGATGAAGTCGACGTTGCCCGTGATGTAGGAGTTGGTGACGTAGACGCGCCCGAGCTTGTCCGCGGCGGCGGTCTCCATTTCCAGGGTGTCCTGGTCACCGGTCACGATCACTCCGTCGAGGAGGACCTTGTCGGCGGCGGTGAGCAGCGCCACCGCCTGGTTGGCGATGTCCTGGTGCTTCGCTTCGTCGAAGTCGTTGGAGATGGTCAGGTTGCGGGCCTGGAAGTCATCGGCCTGGACGGCGACGGTGGCGCTGCCCGGGGTGCCGTACGTCGTGCCGTCCGGCTTCTTCGTACCGGCCGCGTTGTCGAAGACGATCACCGTGTCCTTACGGCTGCCGCCCGCGCCCTGGAGGGTGACGTGCGGCTTGTTGGCGGGGATCTTGACCGTCTCGCGGTACGTTCCCGGCTTGACGGAGATCACCACGCGCGAGGTGTTGTTGGCGGGCACGGCGTCGACGGCGGCCTGGACGGTCTTGTACTGGCCGGTGCCGTCCTTGGCCACGGTGAGGGTGGTGGCGGCTGCCGTGGTGCTCGCCGTGCCGAGTGAACTCTGCGGCCCGGCGGCGGTCTTGAGTAGCGCGGGCAGGTCCGCCGCCTTGTCGAGCGTGTAGCCGTAGTACGTCTTCGGGTCGAACGCCGTACCGCCGCCGCTCTCGTTGCGGCCGCTGGTGCCGGAGAAGACGCTGCCGCGCTGCACGAGGGTGGCCGTGCTGTCGCGGATGACGGGGTTGTTCATGCCGGAGAAGTAGGAGTTCTCCAGGACCATCTTGGTGTTGCCGCGCGCGTAGTTGCCGTACGAGGACTTGATGGCGGTGCCCGGCTCGTCCTCGAGGTAGTTGTTGTAGAGGTGTGCGTGGGCGACGTTGTCGGTGGACGGGTTGCGCTGCTCGGTCTCGCGGATCCAGTTGTGGTGGATCGTGATGTCGGCGGTGGTGTTGTCGGTCCAGCCGATGCCGAAGGCTTTGTTCTCATTGCTCAGCTTGTTGTAGGACACCGTGAGGTAGGTGGTGTCCTTGCGGCTGTCGATGAGCCCGTCGGCCATGTGGCGAATGTCGTTGTGGTCGATCCACACATGATGGGCGCCGTCCATCTGGATGCCGTCGTAGTCGTGCTCCTTGTCGTTCCAGACACCCTGGTAGGCGTCCCGGATCGTCAGGTTGCGAATGATGACGTTGTGCACGCCCTGGCCGAGGAAGAAGCCGCCGCCGTCGATCTGCCCGGCGGTGCCGGAGCCGATGATGGTCTTGTTCGACTGGACCTTGATCTCCTTGCCGACGGGGTTCATCTTGATCGTCGCGGCGACGACGATGACGTACGGGTCGGACGCCGTCGCGTACTTCTCCAGGTCGGCGAGCGTCTTCACGGTGACGGTCTTGCCGTCGCGGCCGCCGTACGTCCCGTTCTGCCCCAGGGCGTTGACCGACGCGAACCCGTCGGCGGCGGCCGTGGCCCACGCGGGGGCGGCGGTCGCGGCAGACGCCTTCGGCTTCGCGTCCTCGCCGAAGATGCCGAAGACGGCGCCGTAGGCCATGGCTCCTGCGGCGGTCAGGGCCAGGGGGACACCGACGTACAGCGCGGTCTTGCGCCTGCGGTGGCGTGCTCTGCGTATGTCACTCACGAGTTCGTCCCGTTCAACGTCTGTGGAGGGGAGGGTCGTTGGGTGGTCGCCGCCGGTGGAGGAAAGGTTGCCGCGACGGAGAAAGCGGACGCGGGGGAGGGGCCGTGTGGCATGTGACGCAGGTCACGGGAAGTCGGTGTGGGGTGCCGGACAGCTCATTGAGGTGAGCACTCATATGCGAACCCGGGTACGGGCCGGGGAATCGAGCGCGTTCGCGGAGCTCTACGACAGCTACGCCCGCGCGGTCTACAACCATGCCTTCCGGCTGACCGTCGACTGGTCGACGGCCGAGGACGTGATGGCCGCGACCTTCCTGGAGGCGTGGCGGCTGCGCGGCAAGGTCGACCCCGAGGGCGGCTCCCTGCGGCCCTGGCTGCTGGGCATCGCCACCAACACCGCGCGCAACCAGTACCGGAGCAACCGGCGCTACCGGGCGGCCGCCAACGCGGCCGCCGCGGCCGAGCTGTCGGTGCCCGACCACGCCGACGAGGTGGCCGACCGGGTCGACGACCGGCGGCGCCTCGCGACGGCGCTCACCGCCCTCGCCGCGCTGCGCAGACCGGAGCGTGAGGTCATCGCGCTCTGCCTGGGGGAGGGCCTGGACTACGAGGCCGCGGCGGAGTCGCTCGGGATTCCGGTGGGCACGGTCGCCTCCCGGCTCTCCCGGGCCCGCAAGAAGCTACGGGCGCTCGCCGACGTCGAACTGGCCCACCACGCAAGGGAGTTGGCGCTCAAAAAAGATCGCGGAAAACGGGAAGGCGGCCGCCCGGGCCGACAGATAAGAGGCGATCACACAAACGCGATCCGGCCCGCACAGGAAGGAAACCGATGAACGCGAACACGTCCCGGCAGAGCCCTGCCGAGTGGGAAGAGGGCGCACAGCTCTTCGCTCAGACGGCGCGTGACCTGCCGACGGGCCGTCATCAGTTCCACAAGGAGCGCCTGATGGCCCAGATTCACGAGATGCAGCAGAACGAGCGGGAAGAGCGTACGGCGGCGACGCCGGGCACGGCCCCGGTGTCCGCGTCGGCGAAGACCCGGCGCTTCCGGCTGCCGCGCCCGTCGATCGCGCTGCCGGCGATGGCCGCCGCCCTGGCCGCGGCAGTCGTCGCCGGGGTGGCGACGTCCGGCGGTGACGGCGGGGTCGAGGCGAGCGGCGGTGTCGCCACCGGACCGGCCCTGACCACTCAGGTCGGTACGGCGACCACCAAGGGCGTGCCGCAGCTGCTCGACCAGATCTCGCTGGCGGCCGCCGACGGGTCCCACCCGGCTGTCGAGCCCGGCCAGTACCTCTACATCGAGTCCAAGACGGCCGACACCTTCCTGAAGACCGTCGACGACAAGACCACCCTGGCCAGCCACGCGCT
>NZ_JBIAVS010000040.1:50595-53781 GCF_042894545.1 Streptomyces sp. NPDC001530 | reverse complement strand
GGTACCGCCCTGGGTGTTCCCGGTGCCGCCTCCCTGGGTACCGCCCTGGGTGTTCCCGGTGCCACCGCCCTGGGTACCGCCCTGCGTGTTCCCGGTGCCACCGCCCTGGGTACCGCCCTGCGTGTTCCCGGTGCCACCGCCCTGGGTACCGCCCTGCGTGTTCCCGGAGCCACTGCCCTGGGTACCGCCCTGCGTATTGCCTTGGCCGCCGATCTGAGTGCCACCAATAGTGTTGCCCTGACCACCATTTATCGTGTTGTTGACAATGTTTGTCACATTGTTCGTTACCTGGTTCACTACAGAGGGCGGCAACCCGAGCCTTTGCGCTTCTGCTTTCGCCGCCTGTCGCCCTATCGTGGCTGCCTGCGCCTCGGAAGCGCCACCGCGCGCCGCCTGCTGTGCCGCAGCTGTCCCCCTTGCCGTTGCTGCTGCGGCGTCAGATGCCGTTGAGCCCGAGGCTGTTCCCGGCGCCGAGCCCCCGGCTGTTCCCGGCGCCGAGCCCGAGGCCGATCCCGGCGCCGAGCCCGAGGCCGATCCCGGCGCCGAGCCCGAGGCCGATCCCGAAGACGCGCACTGAACAGTGCCTACAGAAACCGGACCACCGCCGGCAATGCCGACCTTGACGTCGCCCTTCGATCCGGCAGAGACACCAGAAATGGTTTTGCCGTTACGCGTGACGTCATATGACTGATGAGGAGCGAAGCCGTTACCACTTATCACCCCATTTTTCAGGCTGCATGCCGCGGCAGGGGCTGCGATCGGAGCAGCGGAAGCCTGGGAGGTCTGGGAGGTCTGGGCGACCGCCACCCCCGCCGTTCCCGCGAGCATCGCAGCGGCGCAGGACAGACCGGCGATATGCGCAATGCGCTTCTTCCTCATCATGTAAATCTCCCTCGAATAATCGGCCCAGATTCTGAAATTCACCGCAAGCCGGGGTTTCGACTTGCCGGGTGTCTCAGTTCCGTATGACGGCCGAGCGCTTTACCTGCAACCAGATTGCTGGTTTTTGACACGGAGAGAAAGCGACGGAGATTCGGGGCTTGACAAACGGGATGCCGGCGATATCCTCCCTCGGCTCTCCTTCCCGCCGACCAGCGATAGGGAGCCACGGCGTCCGCCACGCGGTGTCGGTGTTGCCCGGCACGTTGCCCGGCAGCGGGGTGGTGGCGCACGTTCGGGGGCTGGGGTGCGGGCGGCGTACCCGCTACTCGACGGATCTGTCCGATCCGGAGGGGGAGATCCTCCGTCCGCTGGTCTTGGCGGTCAAGCCCGGTGGACGGCCGGCGCAACACACCCGGCGGGAGATCCTCAACGCGCCGGCGTACTGGCTGCGCGCCGGCTGTGCCTGGAGACTGCTGCCGCATGCCCTGCCGCCGTGGCAGACGGCCCACCACTCCTGGCGCAGGTGGCAGAAGGAAGCCGTGGGGGAGCGGATGCCGACGGCGCTGCGCGAACGCGAGCGCGTGCAGCCCGGCCGGGACCCCACGCCCCGTGCCGCCCATGGTGGACAGCCACATCGTCCGGGCCAGTGAACGCGGTGGCCTGCACGGCCATGACGGCGGCAAGAAGGCCGGCGGCACCAAGCGCCACCTGCTCGTCGATACCCGCGCCACCGCCCTGGTCACCTGCGTGAGCCCGGCCTGCCTTGGCGACCGCGATGGCGCCGTGGTGCTGTTCGCCCGGGCCGCCGGTGCCCTTCCGCGCCTGCGGCACGTGTGGGCGGACCAGGGCTACCGCGGCGCCGACGTCCACACCGGGGCCCGGGAGGCCACAGGCATCACCGTGGAGATCGTGCAGCGCCGCGACGGCGGGTTCCGCTCGACCTGGTGAACCGGCGACCTGTGCTGACTTGCTGGAACACGGCTCCCGCTGTGCGGACATCCCGCCAAGCTGTGGGGAGATTGCCGCGTGATCCTCCGTGCGCCCGCCGGCGGCGCCGGTCTGGCTGATTGCTCCCCCTGCCGATGCCTGCCAGCATGATCCTGTGGTGGTTGTCCCGGGCTGGGCATGGCGCGGCGGCACGGTTCGCCGGGCCGTGAGCATCGGCCTTGCGGCCGGTCTCTTCTTCGGTGCCTTCGTGCTCGCCGAGTCGGGATCGTGGGTGGGTGCGGCTCTGGCGGCCCTGTTCCTCAGCCCCTTCTACGGAATCAGGGTGGCCCGTCGGATGAGCCGGGCCTGGCCCGGAGCCAGGGACCTGGACTCCGCCGACCGGATGGCGGTAGTCCGTGCCACCCGACGTGGTGAGGGCATCGGTGATGCCCGACTGGCGCCCGCCGTCATCGACTACGCCGGCGCGCTGCGGACAGCCCGAGAACAAGATCGAGTTTTCCGCTGGGTGGTCCTGCTCTTCGCCGGACTGGCTGTGGCCCTCGCGCTGAGCGACACGTTCACGGGATCGACCCGGGACGCACTGGTGTCGTGGCTGGTGGTCGCGTTCTTTCTCGTGGAACTGACGTGGTGGCCCAGGAAGCAGTCTCACGTCATGTCCAACGCGGAGCGAGCAGAGACGCTGGCCCGTGAGGTCTTGCGACCCCACACGCCCGGCGAATGAGACGAAGGAACCTCGATCCCGCGGAGCCGCCTGCTCCTCCAGTACTGCGCAGGGCATGGCGAGCAGGCTGAGACCGCCGGGCCGGCGGTCATCGTCCCCTCCGGCACTGCTGTGCGGGGCGGTCGCTGCCGGACTCGCGGCGGACGCCCGGCACGCCGACGCTCGACAGCTCGGCGGTTGCTACGTCACCCAGCGCGACCCCGAACGCGCCACCCGGCCGCGCGCACCGCCCTCAACCAGCTCGGCTGCACCGTCACCCGCAACCCGATCGAGGTCGCAGCCTGCCCCCACCGCCGAACGCCCGGCAGCCTTCCACAGCCACCGGGCGCCCAGCCATGCCCTAAACCACTCCTGACCTGCACCTATTGACGCGTCAGAGGCACTTTCTGCTTGGCTGATCACCTGTCCGACAGGCCATCTCGTGACAGCACGAGGCGGTCCAGAACGCGCCATCACCCCGCAGAGGTTGTCTCTGCGAGGTGATGAACTCAGCTGCTGATCAGCCCTGGGTGCCGCCCTGGGTGTTGCCGGTGCCGCCGCCCTGGGTGCCGCCCTGGGTGTTGCCGGTGCCGCCTCCCTGGGTGCCGCCCTGGGTGTTGCCGGTGCCGCCTCCCTGGGTGCCGCCCTGGGTGTTG
>NZ_JBIAVS010000040.1:0-50499 GCF_042894545.1 Streptomyces sp. NPDC001530 | reverse complement strand
CCTCCCTGGGTGCCGCCCTGGGTGTTGCCGGTGCCGCCTCCCTGGGTGCCGCCCTGGGTGTTGCCGGTGCCGCCTCCCTGGGTGCCGCCCTGGGTGTTCCCGGTGCCGCCTCCCTGGGTGCCGCCCTGCGTGTTGCCGGGGCGGTTCTGGTTCTTGTTCTTGTTCTTGTTCTTGTGGTGGTTGCCGTGGTCGTCGTGGCCCGCCACGACACTCGCGACCGACGTGGCGGGGGCCGCCATCGCGGAGGATGCCGGAATGATGATCCCCCCGGCGATCGCGGCGGACGCGACCGCTGTCGCGAGGAGAAAACCTCGACGCTTGGGACGGGAGTCGGACGTCTTGGAATTACGGTTCATGTTTTTTCCGTTTCTGAATTGGAATATATTGAACGTGCTCCGGGAATTCGGGGCACTGGGGGGCGGAATTATTTCCGCCGTACCCTGCGACCTCAATTGCTTTCCGGTGGGGTCGCACATCCAGTAAGCCCAGTCAGTGCGGCACGGGTCACGTTCCGGGAAATCGGGACTTGACGGTTTTGTGGAGATGGGTTAAAGGCGCCTCGCGGCAGGGAGAGAGGTGTGCCGGCCCACTGGCGGCGGCGTCCGCCGCAAACGCCGCATCGAGGCGGTCATCTTGGAGAAGAGGGAGCAGGGCGCAGGCCGCAGGCAGAAGGGCAGCCGTGCCGGCCGGCCCGTCACCCACGACACCGGCCGCCACCGCGGCCGCAACACGGCCGGGCGCGCCATCGACGGGATGGAGGACTGGCGAGGCGTCGCCACCGCTGCGGCGAAACGCCGGAGATCCACCTCGCCGGACTCGATCCCCGCGCAGCGACCAGCTGGGTCGGAAGCCTCCTGCAGGCCCGCTGATCGCACCGGAAGACGGTGCGGTCCGGCTACCGCGGACTCGGCCCCCGCCACGAGCGCCCTCCCCGCAACTGCCGGGCCTTTCTCGGCCTCGCCGCGGCCCTGTGCTGCTCCAGGCGGCTGCTCCGCCTCACCGCATGGGACACCGTTTTTATGAGGGCACGCATCAGGTCCAGCGCATCGTGATGGCCCGCAACCTGCCCTGACCTGCCATCCGCGCCACGCAACCGGCAAGGCATCTCGACTCACCGTTGCCGAAGGTGGCACCGTAAACACGCATGAAACTGAGCGAAACGGGACAAACCGACGGCTCGGTGCGCTGGAGGCTCCTGCTGGCCAGCGCCACCATGCTCTTCGTCGAGCTGGCGCTGATCAGATGGGCGGGCGCCAACGTCGTCCACCTCAGTTACTTCTCGAACTTCATCCTGCTGGGGTCGTTCCTCGGTATCGGCCTCGGGTTCCTGATCCCCGCCGCGCGCGGGCAGTGGCTCAAACGCTGGGCGCCGATCCCGCTCGCGCTTCTCGTCGTCCTGGTACGCGAGTATCCGGTGCAGGTGCGTCAGGGCAGCAGCCAGGTCATCTACTTCACCTCCGTGGAGACCACCGGCCTTCCCGAGTGGGTGACGCTGCCGGCCATCTTCCTGCTGACCGCGGTGATCATGACGGCGATCGGCAAGATCACCGCCGATTTCTTCCGCCGGCTCCCCGCGCTCGATGCCTACCGCTACGACCTGCTCGGCAGCCTCACCGGCTCGGTGTCCTTCGCCCTGCTGTCCTGGCTCCGCGCCCCGTCGCTTGTGTGGGGCGTGCTCGCCGCCGCGGCCCTGCTGATCCTCGGCGGACGGCGCAACACCCTGCGGTACGGCATCCCCCTCACGGCGATGGTCGCTGCGCTGTTCGCGGAGACGACAACGGCCGGCATCTCCTGGTCGCCCTACTACAAGATCCAGCTTTTCCATCCCTCGATCTCCGTCAACGGCATCCCGCACCAGAGCATCGCGCCGCTCCCGGCGCTGTTGCAGGAGAATTCGTTCTACCGGCAGGCCTACGACCGCACGCCCCACAACCCGCACCAGCGCGTGCTGGTCATCGGGGCCGGCAACGGCAATGACGTCGCGGTCGCGCTGGCGCAGGGAGCGGAGCGCGTGGACGCGGTCGAGATCGATCCCCGGCTGCAGCAGATCGGCGCACAGCTGCACCCCGCCAAGCCGTACGACGACCCCAGGGTGCACGTCCACATCGACGACGGACGGGCCTTCCTTCAGCGGACGGACACCACGTACGACCTCGTCGTCCTGGCGCTGCCGGACTCG
This sequence comes from Streptomyces sp. NPDC001530, assembly GCF_042894545.1. Taxonomy (NCBI): domain Bacteria; kingdom Bacillati; phylum Actinomycetota; class Actinomycetes; order Kitasatosporales; family Streptomycetaceae; genus Streptomyces; species Streptomyces sp. NPDC001530. Next base: position 48,320 of record NZ_JBIAVS010000040.1, on the reverse strand, counting down.
CTGACGCTGGTGGCCGGCGCGAGCAATCTGCGTCTGGAGAGCTACCTGTTCACCCGGCAGGCGTTCGAGGCCGCGCGCGATCACCTCGCGCCGCACGGCGCGTTCGTCATGTACAACTACTACCGCAAGAGCTGGCTGGTCGACCGCTTCGCCGGCACCCTCGACGACATCTACGGCCACGCCCCCTGTATGACGACGTTCGGCCAGAACGCGGCCGTGCTGGTGGCCGGGATGACGCGTGCCGACCAGTCCTGCGAGCAGATCTGGCAGCCCAGCGGCGCGGTCCCGGCCGCCGCGAGCGATGACCACCCCTTCCCCTACCTGCTCCACCGCAACATTCCCACGCTCTACCTGGGCGTGCTGGGCGCGATCCTGGGCGTGACGCTCCTGTCGGTGCGCCTGACCGGGGTGCGGATCCGCAGCACGCTCCGCTATACCGACATGTTCCTGCTGGGCGCGGCCTTCCTGCTGCTCGAAACGAAGAACGTGATCAACTTCGCGCTCTACTTCGGTACGACCTGGCTGGTCAACGCCCTCGTCTTCATCGGCGTCCTGCTCGCCGTCCTCGCCGGCGTCGAGGTCCGGCGCCGGCTGCGGCGGGTCAACCAGCTGCTGCTGCAGCTGCTGCTCTTCGCCACCCTCGCGGTCGCCTGGCTCGTCCCGGCGCACGCCGTGCTCGCGCTGCCCTTCGCGGCACGGCTCGCCGCCGCCATCGCCCTGGCCTTCGCCCCCATCTTCTGCGCCAACCTCATCTTCTCCGACCGCCTCGCGCTCGCCCCGGACCCGACCTCCGCGTTCGGCGCGAATCTGCTGGGCGCACTGACCGGCGGCGCGCTCGAGTATCTGGCCCTGGTGACGGGCTATCAGGCGCTGCTGCTGGTCGTCGCCCTGCTGTACCTGGGGGCGTGCGTCGCCATGCGGTTCGCCGGGCGCGCGGCAACGCCGGTGCCAGACGATACGGCGGCCCTCCACCACTAGTGCCCCGCGTGCTTAAGTCGCTTCACAGTTGGCGGGTTGGCGGCTTTGGGGCGATGGGGGAGGGGACATCGTCCGGCCCCGACCAGCGGCAAGACCGGGCGTGAGCGGTCCGCTCTGCCGGCACGGCGGAGGTCAGTGACGGCGTGAGGCATCTCAGCCAGGACCGACGAGACTCCGCTGAGCGTGGACGAAAGCGGCTCGCGCTTCACCTACTGCGGGAGTCCGGCCGGATTGCGGGGAGCGTCCGAGCCGAATGGCCGTTCACCGCAATCCTGCATGCGCCTGCGGCGGCGGATGCCAACCCCGGCCCTCGTCACTGGCCCACCCTTCCGTCGATGCACTCGCGCAACAGGTCGGCGTGCCCGCAGTGACGGGCATACTCCTCGATCCTGTGCACCATCAGCTCCCGAACGGCGATCCCGTCCTTCCCCAGACGCTCGCTCAGATCCGGGTGCTCGGCCAGCGCGGCGTCCATCGCGGCCTGCTCGCGCTCCAGAGCCACGTACGCGGCGTCGACCTCGGCCTGCTCGGCGACAGCTCCGTCGAAGTCCGCGTCACCCTCGCCGTACAGCTTCGGCAGCGGATCACCGTCGCTGATCCAGTTGCGCCAGTCCCGTTCCACCTCGACGAGGTGCCGCAGCAGGCCGAGCAGCGACATCGTCGACGGCGGAACCGACCGACGGGCCAGTTGCTCCGCATCCAGGCCCTCGCACTTCATCCGCAGGGTTATGCGGTAGCCCGTCAGGAAGTCCTGCAGCGTCGCAAGCTCCCCGTCCGGACTGACACCTTCGCTGTGGCGGGGGTCCTCGTCCGGGTCAACCCACATGTCGGGGTAGACGGTCGCCCGGCTCCATCGTGCGGGTTGCTCACTCATGCGTTCCATATTCGTCCGTGAGGGCCCGAGCCCGCCAGTGCCCCGCGTGTGACGTGTTCTTCACGGCCGGCATTTCTTGAGGACAGCACCAAGCCGCTGGAAGCGCTCCTGACCGAACCGCAGCAGACCTTGAGCATCCGTCAGAACCCGTGCCCCAGCCCTCGAGTACGTGAGCGAGGAGTCGATGAGCGTGCCCTGGCGGGGGAGGTGCAGGCAGGGCGCACACCCAGGGCACCCCCACAACACCGGTGGCCGGCGGGGCAGTGGATTGAGGCCTTTTGGTTCACCTTCGAACGACGGGTATTCGGCAGTTGGTGGGGAATCCGCTGGTCGTTCATTTAGTGGCGCGCTAATCGTTTCTGCACGGCATCTACTCACCAGTCGGTCGTAAAGAGTTGGTCAAGGGGAGCCTTACCCTCCCCTGCCATCGGGCTTTACGTTCCCTGTGACCAGTCGGCGGCGCTCAACCAGTCATCGTTCGCCCTTCTTTGACGAAGGAGTAGCTGTGGAACGTCGCAACTTCCTGCGCGGTGCAGTGATCGGCACCTCGGCCGCCGTTTTCGGCGGCACCCTCATGCACGGCGCCGCCTACGCGGCCCCCGCCCAGAACGGCACGAGCCCCTACGGTGGCCTGCTGGCAGCCGACGCCAACGGCATCATGCTGCCGTCCGGCTTCACCAGCAGAGTCATCGCCCGTTCCAGCCAGACGGTCCCCGGCACCTCGTACACCTGGCACAACGCACCCGACGGCGGCGCCTGCTTCGCCGACGGCACGGGCTGGATCTACGTCTCCAACTCGGAGACCGGCACCGGTGGCGGCGCGGGCGCCGTCACGTTCAACTCCTCGGGCACGATCACCGGTGCCTACCGCATCCTGTCCAACACGCGGAACAACTGCGCGGGTGGCGCCACCCCCTGGAACACCTGGCTCTCCTGTGAGGAAGTGAGCCGCGGCTACGTCTACGAGACCGACCCGTGGGGCGTTCAGGCCGCCGTGCGCCGCGACGCGCTGGGCCGCTTCAAGCACGAGGCGGCCGCAGCCGACCCGGTGCGCAAGGTGATCTACCTGACCGAGGACGAGTCGGACGGCTGCTTCTACCGGTTCATCCCCACCACCTGGGGCGCCCTGTCTTCCGGCACCCTGCAGGTGCTGGTCGCCGGCACCGGCACCTCCGGCTCCTTCACCTGGACGAACGTGCCCGACCCGGACGGCTCCCCGACCTACACCCGCGACCAGGTCTCCGGCGCCAAGATCTTCAACGGCGGCGAGGGCTGCCACTACGCGAGCGACACCGTCTGGTTCACCACCAAGGGCGACAACCGCGTCTGGCAGCTCAACCTGCCGACCAGCACCTACGAACTGGCCTACGACGACAGCCTGGTCACCAACGGCACCGCACCGCTGACCGGCGTGGACAACGTCACCGGCAGCTCCTCGGGCGACCTGTTCGTCGCCGAGGACGGCGGCAACATGGAGATCTGCATCATCACCCCCGACGACATCGTGGCCCCCTTCCTGCGCATCACCGGCCAGTCCAGCTCGGAAATCACCGGCCCGGCCTTCTCCCCCGACGGCAGCCGGCTCTACTTCTCCAGCCAGCGCGGCACGTCCGGCAGCTCCTCCGGCGGCATCACCTACGAGGTCACCGGACCGTTCCGCACCACCGCCTGATCGTCTTGTCCCGTGACGGCTGGGGCGGCGCACAGGCACCGCCCCAGCCGTCACCGGCCTGCCACCAGCGGCATCCGCCGGCAGCACCGGCCCGACGACGGGCCCCCGGACCGTGGCAGAAGCCCGACCACGGCGGTCATCTGACCGTGACTGCGCCGTCGGCAACGCACTACGCCTCCTGCCCGAGCGGGGCGCTACGCCCCCGATCCTCAGGAGCTGGGACACCAGGCCGGCGCGGCACAGCAGCGGGAGACCACCTCGCACAGGACGTCTACGGGTTCCCCAGCGAACGGCCTGCTCCCGATGGCCGCCTCCCGTGCCCTTCGTGAGCACGCGGGGAAGCCGTCCGACGCGTGAGGACGTACAGCCATCCCACGTGCCTCCTCGAGAAGAATGAGCCCAGCTCTTGCCCACCGGGCCGAGTCTGACTCTCCAAAAGAAAATGGCCTGTAAGCCGACGACTCACCCGCGAATCCACCCCGAACTGGCGAGACACCTGATCAACCGCGCAGCACCAGCCCATGTCACCGTCTACTCCCGCAGGGCAGTGAAAACGCTGAGCCAGGAGATCAACGCACTCATGGAGACCAGGCCGCGGCAGGCCGACGCGCTCGCGCATCACCGCGATGGCCTGCACGGTGCGACCAGCGGAGATGAGAGCGTCCACCTCTGCTCGCGCCTCGGCCGACAACCTGCTCCACAACGAATCATCCACGCTCACATTGAACCCGCTGAGCAGCCACAACCCCATGGCAGAACCCCCAATACCAAACACCCCTGCCGGGACAAAGCACTCTTTCAGTGGTCGCAGGGCGGTCCTCAGTCGATGACGGTACGGGTCACCGTCGCGTCCGCGGGCGCCCGTACCGCGTGGAGCACGACGGCGGCCACCGACTCGGGCCGCAGGAACTGATCCGGGCGGTACGCGCGGCCGGCCCGTTCGGCCGCCTTGCGTTGCATCTCGGTGTCGGTCGGACCCGGGTGGATCGAGGTCACCCTCACTCCGTTGGGTGCCTCTTCGGCCTGCAGTGCCTCCGCGAACGCGCGCAGCGCGTATTTGCTGGCGGCGTAGGGACCGCGGTGCGCCTTGATCCGCAGTCCGGAGCCCGCGTTGATCAGGACCACCTGTCCTTGGCAGCGGCGCAGGGACGGCAGGAGCAGGCGGGTGAGTTCGGCGGCGGAGAAGAGGTTGACCGCGAAGATGCGCTGCCACGCCTCCAGGGGGGTGTCGGCGATCGTGCCGGGCTCCGCGACGGCGGCGTTGTGCACGAGCACGTCGAGGCGGTCGATGTCCGTGGTGGCCCGGGCCAGGCTCCCGGGATCTGCCAGATCGACCGCCCAGGGGCCGGCCGTGCCCGGCAGGTCGCGGGCGAGCGCCGTGAGCGTGCGGGCGTCGCGGCCGCCGAGGAGCAGATCGTGTGTGGGTGCCAGTGCGCGGGCGATGGCCGCTCCGATGCCCCGGGAGGCTCCTGTCACCAGGGCGCGCGGTCGTGGAGTGGTCATGGTGTGCTCCCTGGTGGAACGGGCCTAAAGGTGACCGGCAGGCTGGTCAGTCCCCGCATGAACCGGCTGTGTCCCCAGGCCAGTTCGCCGGGATCGCTGGCGAGCGCCAGTTGGTCGCAGCGTTCCAGGAGGGCGCGCAGCGCGATCTGGGCTTCCGCTTTGCCCAGCGGCGCGCCCAGACAGTGGTGGATCCCGTGTCCGAAGGCGAGGTGCCCTCGGCTGTCGCGGAGGATGTCGAACCGGTCGGGCTCGGCGAAGCGGGCGGGATCCCGGTTGCCGGCCCCGTAGGACAGCAGGACGGCCTCTCCGCCACCGGGAACGGTGACGTCGCCGATGCCCACGTCGCAGGTCGTGAACCGCAGGACGGGCGCCATCTTGATGGGGCCGTTCCAGCGCAGGATCTCCTCGATCGCCTGCCCCATGAGGTGGGGCTTGCTGCGGAGCAGCTCCAGTTGTCCGGGGTGCTCCAGCAGGGCCAGCACTCCGCTGCCGATGAGATGGGCGGTGGTCTCGAAACCGGCCACGAGGAGGAGGAAGGCCATGCCGATCACCTCGTCCTCCTGGTGATCGGCTGCCAGGAGTCGCCCCAGCAGGTCCTCGGCACGGGCGGTCGGCTGCCTCTTGGCCTTCACCAGTTGGGTGAGGTAGTCCCGCATCTCGCGGGCGGCCCGGGGCATGCGGCCGCCGTCGCCTGCGCTCATCTCGACGTAGACGCCGGCGAGTCGCGCGAAGGTGTCCCGTCCTGGGGCAGGCACCCCCAGGACGTCCGAGATGACCGTGAGCGGCAGACGCTTGGCGAAGTCGGTGATGACGTCCAGGTGCCCCAGGGGAAGGAGCGGGGACAGGAGCTCATCGGTGATCTGCTGGATGCGTGGACGCAGCGCCTCGATGCGGCCGGGGGTGAACTCACCTGCCACCAGTTCCCGCAGTCTGGTGTGCTCCGGAGGGTCGCAGCGGAGCATATTGCGGGTGACGGTGTAGGTCTCGGTGGCGAAGACCCACGGAGCCATCTGCACGGCCTTGTTGCCGCGCCGCGGATCGTTGCTCAGCCGTGGATCCCTGCTCGCGGCGCGGATGTCCTCATGGCGCGTGACGAGCCAGACCGGGACGCCGGCGAACACCACACGCCGTACGGGCTGTTCGGCCCGCAACTGTGCGAGCAGTTGATGGGGGGCGTCGACGTAGCCCCTCGCGTCCACCAGATCAGTGCGAACGCCGCCGTCCCGGTGCCCCGGCGGCAGGGGACAGGCGACGGCGTCGCGGGCCTCTTGTGCGTTCACGGGTCCTCCATGGAGCGCACGGCCGTCCCGGTCCGGCCAGCCCCTGCAGGGGCTGGCAGGGCCAGGCGCACCGGCAGCGCCTCGCAACGGGGGTTCGAGGGGTCGCCGGTATGCGGGGTCCAGGCGCCCCACGAGTGGTACATGCTGCCCTTCCGGCGTTCCAGGTAGCAGATGAGATTGATCGGCCACCCGGTGCCGGCGAAGACGTAGGTGTCCATGCGGGTCGGGTGCTCGCTCAGCGGTGACCCGCCGCCGCCCGGTGAGTCGATGTTGTGCCAGTCGGGGTGCAGGTGTATCGACCCCAAAATGTCCAGCCCGTCCAGCTCGGCGTCCCGCAGGATGCGCAGCAGGTCGGTGGAATCGCACCAGTACCCGCGATGCGGGTTCTCATAGGCCGTCCCGAAACACGGAACGATGGATTGTGAGAATTCCCCCAGGGCCGCGCCGTCGGTGGCCCGGACGTTGCGGCCGAACTCGACGCGCTCGATGCGGGCGCTGTCGCCCTGCACACGACCGACCAGCACCCCGAAGCAGGCGTAGGGAAAACCCGGCCTGATCGATGCGTAGACACCAAGAGCGGCGTCGAGGAACGTGGAGCAGGCGGCGCTCTCCAAAAAGACGTGCACGCCGTCCGCGCATGCGCGGGGACCACTACCGGTCATGACGATCAGCCTCCGCTCGCCTGACAGCAACGGACGTGAACCCGCGCAGCCGCCCCACCCGCTGGGCGGGCGGCCGTGCCTGCGCGAGATCGGGAAGACGCTGCCGCAGCCGGCGCAGCAGCATCACCATTTCCAGGTACACCAGTTCGGCGCCCAGGCAGTAGTGGGCGCCGCCGCCGAAGCTCAGGTGACGTGCCCCGCCGCGCCCCGGCCAGAACGCATCGGGCCGGGTGAACACACCGGGATCCCGGTTGGCGGCACCCAGCACCGGCCAGAGATGCGCTCCCGCCGGGATCGTCACGCCGCTCAGGACCACCGTCCTGGCGGGAATGCGGGGGGCGGGCGTGAACTGCACCGGCGCGTCGTAGCGGAGCACCTCCTCGACGAACATCCGGGCACCGGCGGCATCGTCCAGGAAGACCGCCCACTTTGGGTGACGGATCATCAGGACGATCCCGGTCTCGATCCCCGCGGCGATCTGCGGGTACCCGGCGACCGTGAGTCCCGTGAGGATGCTGACCAGTTCCTCGTGCGGCAAGGCCTCGGGGCAGGCGGTGTGCGCCTCGACGAGTTCGGACATCAGATCGTCGCCCGGCGCGCGGCGCCGTCGTGCCACTTGCCCGTGCAGGTAGTCGGTGAGCTGCCGCATCGCCACCGCGCCGTCGCACTCCTGTCCGGGCAGCGGACCGGAGGTGGGGAAGATGTCGCTGACGAGTGCGCACAGGCGCTCTCGATCGCCCTGCGGCAGTCCCAGCACGTGCATGATCGTGTCGCGGGCAAACGCCTCGGCCAGCGGGCTCATGTCGGCGACGCCGTAGCGCAGCCTCTCCACCACGCCGTCGAGCAGGCGGTCGCAGAGCCTGCTGACCCACGGCTGCTGACCTCGCACGTGCTCGACGAAACGCCGGGCGACCGCGGCGCGCATTCTGGTGTGCCGGGGCGGATTCTGCGCGCTCATGACGCGGGACAGCACCGGCGCGCACGCCCCGGCCGTCCCCGCGGACGGCCGGAGAGGGCCCGGGGCGAGGAAGCACGCGCGCTCGGTCAGGACACGCCGGCAGTCCGTGTACCGGGTCAGCAGGTAGGCGCCGGTCCGGCACCGGTACACCGGTTCGCTCTCACGCAGCCACGCATAGACGGGGTACGGGTCGCCGGCGTGAACATCCGTGAGGGCATCAGTGGAGCCGATGGTTCCCATGGCATCAACCCCTCGGGGCGATGAAACGCAGGTCACGTGTCAGGCCACACTCCATTGACGACTCCAAACGGGTGACACGCGACTTGGAGCACAGCCGGATTACTCCAAATGGGTGAGCAGCGGTCGCCTCGGTGCTCCAGACCTTCTTCCAGCGGGCCGTTTCCCCAGGCCAAGACCATGCTGCTGGACGCCGCCACAGACATCACTGCATGCGCGGACTTCCCGCCGCTGCCGGCCGGGCAGGTCGGCCACCACGCTCAGCTGGGTGCGGACGGTCTCGGCGGCGGGCAACGCACGCACCCGAGCCGCCGAAACAGACCCTGCCGCACGGCCGGCACGCCGCGCCGCTGAGACGGCGCGGACCCGTGCAAAGCGCTGGGGGACGTCAACCCGCTCGCCTCGCGACCGGCCGTGCCGCCACTGCGACCACTCTCCGGCCCGCTGCAGGCCGTCCTCGCCGCCTGGCAGATCGAGCCGGCACCCGGAGCCTGCCGGCGCCGGCACCGCGCACGCCCCCGGCGCGGCCGACGACGGGGGCGAGGATGCCAAGGCCGCGCTGCGCGGCCCGCCGGCTGCACCGGCACGGCTGTCGCGTTCGCCTTACGGCGTCCTGCTGGAGGCAGGACTTGCTCGGGGTGTTCGTCTCTCCGGGCAACGGGACGGGCAGTGAGCGGCCCGGCGTGTGGGCCCTGGAGACAGGAAAGGGGCTCGCTGTCAGCGCCGGGTGCGAGCCTGCTGGTCATGGATGAGTTGGAGTTCATGCGGGGCCGGGTCTACGGGGCCGACCACGACGACGCCGCACCCCGCCCGGGGCGCGTGTACGCGCAGCTGGTGGGGGGCCCGTTGGACGGCCTGCTCCTGGACGTCACCGACTGGAGTACCCAGCAGCGCGCCGACGGCGCCGCCCTGCCCACGGAGATCGGCCGCTACGGTCCCGGCGGCCGCGCCCTGTACGGGCAACGCCCCGGGGACTGGCGGTACTTCGACTGGGAGGGCGACACCGCGTAGCCCGGCCCCGCCTGCGCCCTACACCAACGGCACGCCCCTTGGCCCCATCCCGGGCCGCAGGGCCTGGCTGGGTTGGTTATGGCTCGGCCGCATCCGGTGGCGGTCGTTCGGGCTGCGGTTTTGCCGGCCTGCCTTGCTTGGTCTCACCCTGCTTGCCGTCCCCGGATGCGGAGTTGGGCAGGATGCCTATTCCTGGTGTGCGGTGCTCTGTTGTGCAGTGTGCCGTTCGTAGAAGACGTTGCGTTCCAGGGGACGCCGGCCGGGATGGCGCCGTTCCTCCGCCGGGTAGCCGACGGACACGAGCAGTGCGATGGCCAGGTCGTCGCGGTCGTCGATCCCGATCACCTTCTTCACCTTGTCCTCGTCCCAGCCGTTCATCGGCGACGTTGCCAGGCCCGTCTCGGTCGCGGCGAGCATCACGAACGAGGCCGCGATCATTGCGTCCTTGATGGCGTACTCGCGGAGCAGGCCGCGCTTGTCGAGGTCTTCCTGGAACGCTGTTGATGCCGCGGAGAACATGGCGATGAAGTCGTCGTTCCATGCTCCTTCGCGCCGGGCCCGGTCGTAGATGTCGCTGTGGTCGTCACGCCAGGACTGCGGCTCCGCGACGAAGACCAGCACGACGGGGGCTTCCTGCGGCTGCGGCTGTCCACCGGTGGCCCAGGCGAGCCTTTCACGGCCCTCGTCGCTGGCGACCACGACGATCGACCGGTCTTGCAGATTCCAGCTGGTAGGCGCTTCGACGGCGAGTTCGAGCAACGATGAGAGGACGGCTTCCGGGATCGGATCGGGCTGATAGTGGCGCACGGTGCGGCGCGTGCGGATCGCGTCCGCGACAGAGAGCATGTGATGCGTCATGACACTCACTATTGGAGAGGGACTCTCCATAGGGAAGAGGGCACCTTTTGGTGCGCTACTCTCCCGGCATGAAGACCGTAGTGGAATCCTCCGGACTACCAGCCGACGCCTACTCCGCGAAGTGCCCGACGCGCCAGGTCCTCGACCACATCGCCGGCAAGTGGACGATCCTGGTCGTCGACGCCCTCCTCGAAGGCACCATGCGCTACACCGACTTGAGCCGACGGATCGAGGGCGTCTCGCAGAAGATGCTCACCCAGACACTGCGCAGCCTCGAAGCTGACGGCTTCATCACCCGCACGGTGCACCCGACCATCCCGCCCCGGGTCGAGTACGACCTGACCAAGCTCGGCCAGAGCCTTGCTGAGCCCATCACCGCGCTCCGGCAATGGACGGAAGCCCACATCAACGAGATCGAAGGAGCCCGGGCCCGTGTCACCGCCGAAACCGTTCCGATTAAGTGAGCAGGTGTGGGTCTTGTACCCATGTCAATCGCCGCGGCCGAGAACCGCTGGACCAGGCCTGGCGGCAGCGCACCGGGGGCGAACTCGCCCTGGCCGATGGAGTGTCTGGCCGCCGTTCCCGCCGCACCAGGCCCGGGTGGCCGGTGCCCGTTGTCGGTACCCCCTCCGTACCGTTCCTAAGGACTGAGCGGGAGTGAGTCCTGTTGCCAGAACTCCTGCTCAGCCGCGTGCTCCGAACGGTGTTGGGCACGCTGGTCCCCCGCTTTCGCTCCACGGCCCGGCGGCGCGCATCCGGTGCGCGGTCCGGGCGGGTGGGGGCGGGTTTCCTCACGCCGTCGGGTCTCCAGTCGGGCCTGTACGGTCCGATGCCCACCACGATCACTCCGGTCGTCGTGGGGCGGTGCCGTCCGTCGCCTGATCGGATATCCAAGGGCGCGTCGCCCGACCGCGATGCTCGCCGCATCGTGCCGGGAAATCTTGCGAGCCGGGGTGGTCAGCGGTTGCTGCCAGTGCTGGGCACCCCACCGGGAGGTGTACGCAGGGTCCACTGCGATGATGGCGAGGTGCTGCTCGGCGGCCATCGAGACCAGCCGGGCACGGAGCTTCGCCGTCGGGAAGCGGGAGAGCAGCCGCCGGAAGCGCTTGTTGCGGCCGTGCCGCTCCCGGCTCCTGCCGTCGCTGAAGTGGAGGTCCTCGACGGCGATCGCGGCGGCCCCGCAGCCGTGGGTGTAGTGCAGCAGCCGGCTCAGCGCGTGCCGCAGCTGCGCGTCCCGGTGCGCGGCGGAGCCGGACAGGTCGTAGAAGAAGCGCCGCGGCTCACCGACCGGGTTGCCATGCACATCCAGGCGCCAGGCCGCCAGGTGGTCGTCGTTCATGTCCACCCCGACCACGCCCCGGGCCAGGGCGGCATCGAGTGGCAGCACCTGGGCGGCGGCACGCTGCCAGGACGCGGTGACATACCAGCGGCCGCGCGCCGTGTCGTGGTGGATGCGGTAGGCCACCGCCCGGTTCGCGGTGATCCGGTCGCGCCACTCCTGGCCCCGGTGCTGGAACATCACCGTCGCGTCCAGTAGATACCGGCCGTGCGGCGCGTTGGCCAAGTGGGTCAGCGGGGCCGGGAGCTTGAGGGAGATGTGACCGGTGTCGGTGATGCGGATCGTCTCGTTGCCGAAGCGTTTGCCGGACTCCCCGTCGGCGGCCAGGAACATCCGCTCCGCCTCCCACCGCTGTCGCCACGCCCGCTCGTCCAGCCCGGCCGCCGCCAGGTGGTGGCGCGTGTTGGCAAGGTGCTTGCCGCCGCGCACCACCCGCACCCGGCCCGCCGCCCAGTCCGCCTCCACCCCCGCAAGCCGGTCCTTGAGGGTCTGCAGGCGGCGGCACTTGGCATGCCACTCGCCGCGCGAGGCATACCCGCGTACCAGCCCCTCACGTTTGCTGGCCTTGGCGCCCAGCGGCCGGGCCAGCCGCGCCTCGATCGACGCGATCTGCCCCCGCAGCCAGTCCAGATACGCCGCCTGGCCGCGCCGGGCCAGCGCCCACTGTTCGTGGGTGGCCTTGGTGATGCTGCCCGCCCAGCGTGCCGACGACCTGCCCGTCAGCCCTCGCTTGCGCACCGCCCATGAGGCCGCATCGTGCCCCAGGCCCTGCCGGGACCGTTCCGCGAGATCACCCGCGGCCAGCGAGCCGAGGAAGACGCCGACCTCGGCCAGCACCGCCGCGTCCGCCTCCGACACCCGCAGCCGGTCCCGGATGGCCACTCCCGTGGGACCGGGCACCACGAACGACGCCGCCAACTCCCGCAGCCCGCCCACCCGTTCACCCCCGCCCGCCCAGAAGACCCCGTCACGGCACTCAACGAGCACCACTCGCAGAGGTCACCCATTCGGCCCGCACACTCCCGTTCCCCTCCCGCGGCGGGGCCCCGAGCCCGCCACACGCAAAGACGACCGGCCCGTACCGCCAGACCCGAACCCAGCTCCGGCACTCACTCACACTCACCAAAAGTCACTAACGCTCAGTTCATCGGCAGCAGTTCACAACCCCTTCACGGTCGCCATCACCCCCGAAGGCGTCAGCTGCGCCCTGTCAGGAGGAAGCGTGCAAGACCACACCAACCAGCCGCGCACCGGCACCACCTACAACAACTTCCTGCCGAACGCGCAGGGCGTCATCATCGGCGAGCAGCAGAACGTCACCCAGAACAACACCGCCGGCATCGACCCGAGCGCGTTCGTCCAGCTGGCCGGTTACGTGGGCCAGATCAGCGGCACGCTGGGCCTGGCCGAAGCGGACCGCGCGGAACTGGAGCGCGTCGCCCAGGAACTCCACGACGAAGCGACGTCAGCGAACCCCGAGCCGGGCCGGTTGCGGCAGTTCGCGGTCCAGGTCAAGGACAAGCTGCTGGAAGCGGGGACCACCATGGCCGCCACGGTCGGCATCCAGATGGCAGAGCAGGCCCTCGCAGCGTTCGCGCAGTAGCACCCTGGCCGCACAACGCAGCGGGGCCCCGGGGGGGGATCTGCCACGGCATCCCCGGGGCCCGGCTTATGGAGTCACAACGCTCACTCGTGTCGTCGCGGCCGTCCTCACCTTGGAGCGGCAACGCTGAATAGAGCTCATTGATCGGATCGGCGCTTCTGCGGCGCCGTCAGCGCGGCGACCAACTCATCCAGGCTGTTTGACCGCCAATTGAAGGTGTCGGTCCTCTTCGGTGGATCCCCGACTGGTCGCCGAACGTAGGCGGTTCGCATTCCCACCGCCTGAGCTCCGCGAAGGTCCCAGGCGTGGGCGGCGACCATCAGCACGCGCTCTGCTGGACATCCTGCCGCGTCGACCGCGAGCTGGTAGACCTCCGGTGCGGGCTTGTAGGCCTGGGCATCTTCGGCGGAACAGGCTTGGTGCCAGCGCAGCCCGGCGTATGCGTTGAGGCGGAGCAGAGTCGCGCGACTGGCATTGGAGAGCCCCAGTACGGGAAATCGCCGCGCGAGGCGGGTGAGTCCGGCGGGGGAGTCGTCCCAGGGTTTTAGGCGCTGACCTGCGGTGGCCAGTCGCTCGATGGCCACCGGGTCGGTGAGCCCGGCGCAGTCGGCTACGCGTTGAGCTGCCTCGCGGTCGATGATCTCGGTGTTGGCGTATGCCCGGCTTTCTTCCTCGATGCGTTGCTGCTCGTGCTCGACATGCTCTTGCCACACGGTGAGCAGCTGGTCGACGGACGCATCGTCGGGTGCGGGCACCGCGTCGCGAATGGCCGCTCGAAGTCCGCCTGGCTCGTCGACCATCGTTCCGAGGACGTCGAAGACGACGACCTCGATGTCGCATGCCTTGGCCATCCGGTCTCCTGTTTATGGTGGTCGGGCGCGACGTGGGCCGGGCTGACACGTGGACTGGACAGTGGGGAGGGTTGCCCGGTTTCCGTGCGTGTTCAACGCCCTGTGTGTGCGGGCAATCCGGTGCGCCAGCCCCAGTCGCGTCACCGTTCAGCGGGTGACGATTGTTGCTCGACCTCACGTCACCAGTCAAGATGGTGACGTGAGATTCGCGTGCGTGAGTGGCAACCCAGCTCTGGGCCCTGGCCGCTACCGTGGGGTCCCGTCGAGACAAGCCCGTCGACCTCCTGGTCGCCCCCGCCGACCTTGAGCAGCGGGTCCTCGAATGCGACGAGCTCCCCGACCAGGTGACCGCCGATGTCGCGACCTTCACATCCGCGCTGCAGCTCCGCGAGGCGATCTACCAGCCGGCGCTCGATCGCCTGCGGGCGAACGCGAGGAAACGCGCCCGCATCCGCAGCGAGAAAGGCATTCGGCGGGCGCCCTCTCAAAAGCTGCAGCCTGACCCAATCTGGCAAACCTACGCGGCCACAGCACTGGACGAGCCTGACGGGGCTTAGGCCGAAGGTGGCTGCACGCTTCGGCCGCCGTGGGCGTGAAACCGTCGTCTGCCACGACGGAGCTGCGGGTCGGGGCCCGGCACCCCTGCGCCACGAGGCCGGCAGGTGCTGCATGATCGACGCGGTCCGCGGCCTGGGCCACCGGCTGGGGCCCGGCCCACAGGGACGCCCGGTACGCAAGCCGACTCGGCGCGCCTGACGCTCACCGCCCGACGAGGCAGGACACCCGCCGCGTAGAGCATGGCGGCACGTGCGCGGTGGACGCGACACAGTGCACGACCGCCGAATCATTGTGGGAGGCGTACCGCAGCGCGAACTGCTTATGAGCAAGGGGGATTGGAACTCTCGCCGTCGGCTCCTCCGGCCGCGAGAAGGGCGGCCGCCCTTTGTACCTGTCGCTGCGGCCGCCCGTCAGCCCACGAGCTCGCGCAGCGGTACCCCGGTCGCGTCCGCGATGCGGATCACGGTGTCGCGTGTGGCGCGGCACGTGCCGTGTCGCGGTTGCGACATGTCCCACCTGCGCCACCGGGAAACGGTGACATCGTGTCCGGCCCCACCGGATTCTGTGCAGCACCCATGAACGTTTGCTGTGCATTTATCGAGAGGGGCTGACCAGATGAGACGGATCCGTCTTGCGGCGGTGCTGACGGCCGGGCTGGCGCTTGCCGTCGCTAGCGTGCCACCGGTCGCCGCAGACACGGCCGCATCGGCCACGCCGGGCGCGCCGGCCACCGCGGCCGCGAAGCCCTCGCCCGTCGACGGCGTCACCGTGCGCCTGGTGACGGGTGACCGAGTGACCGTCACCATGCATGCCGGCGGCAAGCGGACCGCCGCCGTCGAGCCGGGCAGCGGCCGACGGGACGTGCTGTTCAGGACCGTGGAGCAGGACGGCGATCTGACGGTCCTGCCCTCCGACGCGCTCGACCTGGTCAACTCCGGCCGCCTGGACCGGCAGTTGTTCAATGTGAGCGCGCTCATCAAGCAGAAGTACGACGAGGCCCACACCGACGCCCTCCCCCTGATCATCGGTCAGGGCGAGGGAGTCTCTTCCTCCGTGGTGCGCAGGCTCACCACCGTCGCCGGGGACACCGCGTCGGCCCGGCGTCTGGACAGCATCGACGCCCAGGCCATCCACGTGTCCGGGGACGACCTGGGCACGTTCTGGAAGCAACTGGCCCCCGCCCAGCAGCCGGTGAGCGCGGCACGCATCGAAGCGACGCCCAGGGTCTGGCTGGACGCACGGGTGGACGCGGCCCTGGACCGCAGCACCGGCCAGATCAACGCGCCCGCGGTGTGGCAGGCCGGATACGACGGCAAGGCCGTCAAGGTGGCGGTCCTCGACACCGGCGCCGACCAGAGCCATCCGGACCTGGCCGGCCGGATCAGCGAGGCGAAGGACTTCTCCGGCAGCTCGGGGACCGGCGACGTCTTCGGCCACGGCACCCACGTCGCCTCCACGATCGGCGGAAGCGGCGCGGCGTCCGGCGGCAGCCGCAAGGGAGTGGCCCCGGCAGCCGACCTGCTCATCGGCAAGGTCCTCGGGGACGACGGCTACGGAAGCCAGTCCCAGGTCATCGACGGCATGGAGTGGGCCGCGGCGAAGGGCGCCAGGGTCGTCAACATGAGCCTGGGAGCGGACGTCGAGACCGACGGCACCGACCCGATGAGCCTCGCACTCGACGAACTGACCGCGAGCAGCGGCGCCCTGTTCGTCGTCGCCGCGGGCAACAGCGGCGAGCTGGGCCCGCAGACCGTCGGCTCACCCGGCGCCGCGGACGCCGCGCTGACGGTGGGCGCGGTGGACCGCGGCGACGCGCTTGCCGCGTTCTCCAGCCGCGGCCCGCGGCACGGCGACCGAGCCGTCAAGCCCGACGTCACCGCACCGGGAGTCGGGATCGTCGCGGCCCGCGCGGCCGGCACCACCATGGGCGATCCGGTGGACCAGTACTACGTCGCGGCCTCCGGTACGTCGATGGCCACCCCGCACGTGACGGGCGCTGCCGCCCTGCTCGCCCAGGCGCACCCGGCCTGGGACGCACAGCAGCTCAAGGACGCACTGATCAGCACGGCACACACGGTCGACGGCCAGCAGCCCACCGAACAGGGCGGCGGGCGCATCGACGTGGGCGCCGCCGCTCTCGGCCCGGTCACCGCCACCGGCACCCTCGCCCTGGGCCCGTTGCGGACCGGCGGCGACCAGAGCAGCACCGAGGACCGCACCGCCACCGTCCGCTACACCAACACCTCCCAGAGGGAGGTCACCCTCGGCCTGACCGCCCGCCTCGCCACCACCGGCGGACGGGAACTGGCCGACGGCGCACTCAGGCTCGGCTCCACGTCGGTGCGTATAGCCGCCGGCGCCAGCGCCGACGTACCGCTGACCGCGAACCCCGCCCGGGCCGCCCGCGGCGACTACTACGGCTATGTCACCGCCGTATCCGCCGACGGCAAGGTCACGGTCCACACCACGGTGAGCCTCGTGCTGCACGGACCCACGCACCAGCTCACCGTGACCACCTACGACCACGAAGGCAACCGGATCCAGGCCCTGCCGTCGATCTGGGGAGCCGACGGCTTCGTCGACTACACCAGCACCGAACCCGCCGTCGCCGAAGTCGAGGAGGGCACCTACCAACTCGACTACTCCAGCCTGGACAACGCCGACGACGGCCAGGAACTGCGCCATGTCGTCGTGCCCGAGGTGAAGGTCACCAAGGACACCGCCGTCACCCTCGACGCGCGCAAGACCACCCGCGTCGACATCCGCACGCCCCGGCCCGCCGAACAGCGCGGCGTCCTCAACTACCAGACCTATCGCACGATCGACGGACACAGCCTGCTCCAGGGCACCATGTACTTCGACCTCGCCAAGCGGCTGTACATCAGCCCCACCGCGGCTGTCACCGACGGCACCTTCGAGTTCGCCTCGCGCTGGCAGCTCCTCGCCCCGCTGATCGAGGCCGAGGTGGCGGGCGGCGAGCTCGCGCTGAACCCGTACTACATGCCGAACTCCCCGCTGTTCGACCCCAAGGGCGCCACCCTGACCGCCGTCGACGCGGGCACCTTCGAGGCACCCGACTTCAGCCGGGCCCGCGGCAAACTCGCGATCGTCCGCAATGAATCGGGAACGGACGAACGGGAGTTGGCGCGGCAGGCGGCCGACGCCGGCGTACGGGCTCTGCTGCAGGTCCACTTCAGCGACATCGCCTGGACGCGCTGGAGCCCCGACGGCGCACGCAACGCCGTGCCCACCGTCCGCGTCGGCGCGAAGGCGGGCACCGCCCTGCTCGAGAGCCTGAAGAAGCACCCCACCTCCATCAGGTTCACCGGCACGGCCAAGAGCCCGTACCTGTACGACGTCATGCAGGTGTCCGCCCAGCGGATACCCCAGCACGTGGTGCACACCGTGTCGGCGCGCAACAGCGCCGTACTCACGTCGACGTACGCGGACAACGGCGGCGCTGTCTGGGCCAGCGAGCAGCGGTTCGCCCGGCGGCCCTACCAGAACACCGCCTGGCTGCAGTACACCCGCTACGTGCCGACGGGCTTCGCCCGCACCGAGTACGTCAGCGCGAACGGCACGACCTGGCAGCACCGGGTGCACCACGCGACGACCTTCGACGTCGACATGCCGCTGAGCGTGGGCATGAGCGACACGCCCCGCACCTACCGGGCGGGGGAGCGGCTTGCGGAACGGTGGCAGGGCGCCGTGGTCCGCCCCTCCATCCCCGAGGGCACCCAGACGCCCTCCGTCCGCACCGGCAACGTACTGGCCTTCCGGATCCCGGAGTTCACCGACTCCACAGCGGGCCACTGGTCACGGCTGCTCGTGGGCGGCGGCGGGGTGGGCGGCTTCGAGGCACCGCAGGGCGATGCGCCCCAGGGTGACACGGCCGCCGCGACGCTCTACCGCGACGGCGTGAAGGTCGGACAAGCGGAAGGGGCCTGGAGTGACTTCGAGGTGGCAGCGGGCATGTCCGACTACCGGCTCGACCTGACGACGTCCCGCGTGGACGGCGAGTGGGCTCTGGGCACCGGCACCGAAACCTCCTGGTCCTTCCGCTCCGGCAGCACGGACAAGGCGATGCCGCTGCCCCTGCTCCAGCTCGACTACGACGTACCCGTCGACGCGTACAACGCGGTGCGCGCCGGCCGCACCCACACCGTGGGCCTGGCCGTCCGCGCCCAGGACGGGCTGCCCGCGCCACGCGGAGTGTCCCTGCGCGTGGAGGTGTCCTACGACGACGGCAAGCACTTCAGCCGCGCCGCGGTGAAGGAACGCGGGCACAACAGCTTCGGGGCCACCGTCGTCACCCCCTTCGGCCATCACGACACGTACGTGACACTGCGGGTCACGGCACAGGACAGCCTCGGCACCCGTGTCCGGCAGACCGTGAAGCGCGCCTACCTGCACCGAGGGTAGCCACGGCAGTACTCCAAGGAACGGCGGGTGCCCGGGCGTTGACGGCGTCCCCGGCACCCGCCGTCCCACCCGAAGCCTGTAGTACGGTCTTCAACCGTTGGGTCGGGTGGCATCGAGGAGAACGCCGTGACACTGGACGCCGTCGGGGTCAGTGATGCCGAGGAGTCCGCCTACCGGACCCTGGTGACGATGGGCACAGCCTCGGCACAGGACTTCGCGCTGCGCGCCGGCCTCGACACCACCGACGCCGAACGGACACTTGAGACCCTCACCGCCAAGGGGCTGGCCAGCCATACCGACGCGGCACCCAGGCTCTACCGGGCCACGCCCCCCGATGTGGCCCTGATGCCGAGGCTCACGCAGCAGACCGAGGCTCTCGAGCATGCCCGCGCGACGGCCACCGGTCTGCTGGAGATCTACCGGGACACGCTGCGCCGCCGGGACGCCGGAGGGCTCATCGAGGTGATCACCGGGGCGGACGCACTGCGCCAGCACCTGCGCCGCATCCAGGCGGACACCCGCGACGAGATGCTCTGGTTCTGCA
Organism: Streptomyces sp. NPDC001530; assembly: GCF_042894545.1. Lineage (NCBI taxonomy): Bacteria > Bacillati > Actinomycetota > Actinomycetes > Kitasatosporales > Streptomycetaceae > Streptomyces > Streptomyces sp. NPDC001530. Next base: position 28,970 of record NZ_JBIAVS010000040.1, on the reverse strand, counting down.
AGGCGCAGTACGTGGCGATGCCCTCGGGCAGCAACAGCGCGGAGTTCGACGCCCTGGCCCGCGGCGTGCGCTACCGCGTCCTGTACGAGAAGGCCTTCTTCGACGACGAAGGCGCCGTGGACAACGTTATCGAAGGAGTACGGGCAGGCGAAGTCGCCCGCGCCGTACCCCACTTGCCGCTGCGCCTGGCCGTCTCCGACCGCGCCATCGCCATCTGCCCCCTCGTACCGGGAGGCCCCCACGGCAGCCCCGAGGAACCCACCACGGCGCTGGTGCGCGACAGCAGCCTGCTGGCCGCCCTCATCGCACTCTTCGAACGCTACTGGGACGACGCCGTCCCGCTGCACGTCGACGACTCCGGAGCGGTCAGCGGCACCGACGGCGTCACCGACAGCGACCCCCTCTCGGTGACGGACCGGCGGCTGCTCTCGCTGCTTGTCGCGGGTGTCGCGGACAAGGCGATCGCCTCCCAGATGGGCCTGAGCCGGCGCACGGTCCAGCGCCACATCCAGCAGCTGATGACGCTCGCCGGCGCGGCGACCCGTATGCAACTGGCGTGGCAGGCGGCCCGCCGGGGCTGGCTGTAGCAGGCCGCCGACCTGGTCGGGGAGAAGGACGTCCGGGACCGGGCGCTGGGGGATGCACAAAGGGCCGGTTCTTCGACAACGCGTCTTCCTCATCGGGGCCATCCGGCATCACGGCATCCCGCTGCACCGCTCTGGGATCCCTGCCGGCGTGCCGACGCAGGCACTCGGTCCGGTTCGTCGTGGGCCAGACGGTATCGGGCGCCTGTCCGGGGCCGGCGGTCAATGTCCGGACCCGCTCGGGGTGTTGAGGGTGCGTCACCGGCGCCCCTGTCCCTGGACAGCCTCACCGGCCTGCGTCCTGCGCTGTCGCGACGGGCGGAGCCGCGCGGTCCGCATGCCTGCACCACGCGGCGGGACGCCACCCCCAGATGAGCACGATCGGGCCGCCGAGCTGCTGGTGGGCGGTGATCAGCAGGTCCCGGTGGCCGCGCCAGGAGAAGCTCTTGCGTCCGTCGCGCCGGCCGTCGTCCCCCCTTTCGTTCGTCGGCGGCACGCAGACCGCGGCTCCGTCTCCCCCCGACGGGCCGCGAGCGGGGACGTCCCAGGCGCGCCGGAGGCGTGCTGGTGGGCGCGGGCAGGCCCCCCGGTGCTGCCTGCGATTCGCGGTCAACTGCGACCGTAGAGGCCCTAGTCGGCCGAGACCAGCCAGCGGCTCGGCCGCCTCCGTCCGTGGTCGGCCCATCCCGGATCGCGGCAGCAGCGGACCGAGCATCGCAACGCACGCGACTACGAGCGGCTGCCTCAGCACTCCGAGGCCTCACCTGACCTGGGCACTGATCACCGTGATGACCCGGCGCCCGACCCGCAGGCACGCGGCGCCGTGCTGGACGAAGAAGCGGTGCTGGCGAAGAAGTCGACACCGACGTCCTGAACCGGCTCGGGTTGGTTCGCCGTATCGGCGCATGGTGTCCTAGCTTGCTAGGATGCTAGCATCGGCTTGTGGGTGATGAGGAAGTCAAGCAGTTCAACGTGTACCTGCCGATCGGGCTGATCAAGCAGGTCAAGTACCGCGCCATCGAGTCGGGCATGTCGTTGTCGGCGTTGGTCGCTGACGCGCTGCGCGCCTACCTCGACGACGCCCATGGGCACAAACAGCAATCGACTGAGCAGGAGACCTGACATGGCGACCGAGGGAATCGAGGCCGTGTTCCTGACGACTCACAACTGGGGTCAGGCGGCGAAGTTCTTCCAGACGCTGGGCTACGAGCTGGAGTTCGCGACGGACCACAACTCCGGCCAGCTCCGCAACGGCGACGGTCCCTGCGTGTTCATCGCCGAGGTCCCCGAGGACCAAGAGCCCCAGACGCGGATCGTGCTGAAGGTGCCTGACGCAGACGCGTTCCGTCCCGATCCGGCCGTCGAGGTGGTCTCGCCGTTCGAGGACACCCATTACGGGACCAGGGAGATGACGGTCCGCGACCCCGACGGGCGCCTGTGGAGCCTCCAGGCTCCCGCCAAGAACTGACCACGGCGAAGGGGAACACCATGGCAGACGAGCAGATCGAGACGCCGGACAGCACCGCGGTGCGGACCGCCCTCTGGCGGGCGATGCACGTCCAGGTCGACCCGCCCCCGCACGTAGTCGAGGACGAGATCGGCCTGTATCTGGCGGCCCCCGGCGATGACTGGCGCGACCGCCCGGACATGGACCCGCACGCCACCAGCGGGTTCCGGGCGGCCATGGTGGCCCGCGCTCGTTTCATCGAGGACCTGATCGCCGAGCAGGCCGACCGCGGCGTCACCCAGTACGTCGTCCTGGGAGCCGGCCTGGACACCTTCGCCCAGCGCAGGCCCGAGATCGCCTCCCGCCTGCGGATCTTCGAGGTCGACCAGCCCGGCCCCCAAGCCTGGAAGCGCCACCGCCTGGTCGAACTCGGCTACGGCATCCCGGAATGGCTACATCTGGTGCCGGTCGACTTCGAGGCGAACGCGCCCTGGCGGGAGCAACTGGCCGCTACCGGCTTCGATCCCGGCCAACCGGCAGTCATCGTCTCCACCGGCGTCACCATGTACCTCACCCAAGACGCCACCGCCGCCACCCTGCGCCAGATCGCCGGGCTCGCGCCCGGCTCGACGCTCGCCATGACGTTCCTGCTGCCGACCGAACTTGTCGACGACGCCGATCGCCCCGGCCTCCGGGCGAGTGAGGAAGGCGCGCGAGCATCTGGAACACCGTTCATCAGCTTCTACACCCCACAGGAGATGCTGGCACTGGCCCGCGAAGCCGGCTTCAAAGACGCCCACCACGTGCCGGGAGCTTTGCTCGCCGAGCGCTACTTCGCCGATCGCACCGACGGCCTCCGCCCGTCAAGCGGAGAGGATCTGCTGCTGGCCACCACCTGACCTGCTCGTCAACGCCGTCTGTCCCGGGAAGCCGTCGAGTCTTGCGGTGCAAAAACCCGCTCTTCAGGCAACGCATCTGGCGAGCCGGATATGTCTCGTGGGACGGCCCTTGTCTCCCCGCCCCGCGCACCGCCAGCAGATGGTGAGCGGCCTCCCCCGGACCATCTCCGGCCAGAGACGACGTGACGCTCTCTGGTCCCAGTTTTGGTGTCATTCACCCCGTCCGACGCCGTCCGGAGCTGCCGCAATCAATCACTTTGCCCAGGTCAGAACACCCCGTCCCCTGCCGAACCCCGGACGAAGCACAGCGGTGTTATGAAGGGTGCATGGAGGCATTTTCCGGGCACCCTCGAGGCCCGGCGCGTCATCCGCCCGCCGGACGCTCGCGGGAACGTCGCGCCTCCCTGCTGGACCTGCACAGTGCGGCCGGGCAGGTGTTCCTTCTCCAGGTCGTGATCGTGGTGCTGCTGGTCGTGGCCGCGGTGGCGGCCGTGGTGCTCCAGGCGGCGCGTGACGCTGTGCAGCAGGGGCGTCGGGAGTCGGTCGTCGCGGCCCAGTCGTTCGCGAGTGCCCCTGGCGTGGTCGAGGCGCTGCGCAGCCAGGACCCGACAGCGGTGCTCCAGCCGCGAGCCGAGGCGGCACGCAAGCGCGCGGGCGTGGATTTCGTCGTCGTCATGAGCACAGAGGGAATGCGTTACACGTACCCCTACCCGCGGGAGATCGGGAAGAAGTTCGTCGGCGCCATCGAACCGGCGCTGCAGGGCCGTACCGTCGTCGAGCAGGCCGGCGGGCCGCCTCTGCCCGCCGGCAAAGGGACGGCCGTGCAGGCGGTGGTCCCCGTGACCGACTCGCGCGGCGAGGTCGTCGGCCTGGTCTCCGCCGGGATCACGGTCAAGAACGTGGCGAGACTGTGGATGCCGCAGCTGCCGATCACCGTCGGTGCCGGCGTGGTAGCGCTGGCGCTGGCCATGACCGGGACGACGCTGGTGTCCCGGCGGCTGCGGCGCCAGACGCGCGGCCTGGCCCCGGCGGAGCTGGCGCAGTTGTACGAGCACCACGACGCGGTCCTGCACGCGGTGCGGGAAGGAGTGCTGATCACCGACGCCGACGGACGACTGCTGCTGGCCAACGACGAGGCGACGCGGCTGCTGGGACTGCCGGCGGACGTGCAGGGGCGCCCGGTGCGGGAGCTGGGACTGCCGGAGCAGATCACGCGCCTGCTGACGTCGCGGGAGGTGGTCACCGATGAGGTGCATCTCGCGCAGGACCGGTTGCTGGCGGTGAACAAGCGGCCCACGTACCCGCAGCCCGGCCGGGGAGGCAGCGTGGTGACCCTGCGGGACACCACGGAGCTGACGGCGGTCTCGGGGCGGGCCGAGGTCGCGCGGGAGCGGCTGAAGCTGCTGTACGAGGCCGGGATGCGGATCGGGACGACGCTGGATGTGGGGCGTACGGCCGAGGAACTGGCCGAAGTGGCGGCGCCGGAGTTCGCCGACGTCGTGACGGTGGATCTGCTGGACACGGTGCTGCGGGGGCGGGAGCCGACGGCGGAGGGATGGCGGCATCTGCGCCGGGCGGCGATCAGCGGCGATCAGCAGATGATGCCGGTGTATGCGCTGGGCGAAGTGATCACGTTCTCGCCCCGGACCCCGCAGATGCGCACGCTGCAGGAGGGGCGGGGCGTGCTGGAGGCGGACCTGAGGCAGGCGCGCGGCTGGCAGGAACAGGATCCCGAGCGCGCCCGGAAGGCCCTGGAGCGCGGGTTGCATTCGCTGGTGACCGTGCCGCTGCGGGCGCGGGGCGTGCCGCTGGGCGTGGCGAACTTCTACCGGAGAGGGGATTCCCCGGCGTTCGAGCCGGAGGACCTGTCCTTCGCGGAGGAACTGGCCGCGCGGGCGGCGGTGGCCATCGACAACGCCCGCAGGTTCACCCGGGAGCACGCGATGGCGGTGACACTGCAGCGCAGCCTGCTGCCGCGGGGGCAGCCGGAGCAGGACGCACTGGAGGTGGCCTGGCGGTATCTGCCCGCGGAGACGGGGGTGGGCGGGGACTGGTTCGACGTCATCCCGCTTCCGGGCGCACGAGTGGCGCTGGTGATGGGTGACGTCGTCGGTCACGGGCTGCACGCGGCGGCGACGATGGGCCGGCTGCGCACCGCAGTGCACAACTTCTCCTCCCTGGACCTGCCCGTGGACGAGGTGCTCGGGAACATGGACGACCTGGTCGTCCGTATGGACAACGAGGAGAACACGGGCGATGCCGCGGAAGGCCCCGAGGGGGAGGGGGTGACCGGAGCGACGTGTCTGTACGCGGTCTACGACCCGGTGGCGGGGGCCTGCACGATGGCCCGTGCGGGACACCCGGAACCGGTGGTGGTGCGCCCGGACGGGACGGTCACCTGTCCTGGCGTGCCGGCCTCGGCGCCGCTCGGCCTGGGAGGCTACCCCTTCGAGACCGCCGAGCTGTCCCTGCCGGAGGGTTCACAACTGGTGCTGTACACCGACGGCCTGGTGGAGGACCGCACCCTCGACATCGACGTCGGGCTGGAGAGGCTGCGCCGGGCGTTGGGCGGGTCCGGGGGCCGCACTCCGGAGGAGACGTGTCAGGCGGTGATCGACGCGCTGAAGCCGGCACACCCCTGCGACGACATCGCGCTGCTGGCGGCGCGTACCCGGATCCTCCCGCCCTCGTGCGTGGCCGAGTGGGACGTGCCGCCGGACCCGGCGGCGGTTCCCTCGGTGCGGGCGCGCTGCAGAAAGACGTTGCTGGAGTGGGGGCTGGAGGAGACCGGGTTCACCACGGAACTGATCCTCAGCGAATTGGTCACGAACGCGATCCGGTACGGATCGCCGCCGGTCACGGTGCGGCTGCTGCACGGACGCTGTCTGATCTGCGAGGTGTCGGACGGCAGCGGCACCTCGCCGCGCCTGCGGCGGGCGGCGACCACGGACGAAGGCGGGCGGGGGCTGTTCCTGGTGGCGCAGTTCGCCCAGCGATGGGGAACGCGGTACACAACCCGCGGCAAGGTCATCTGGGCGGAACAGCTTCTTCACGACGGCGCATCCGCCGCCACGGGCCACACGCCGATCGACGTTCTCCTGGAACAGTTCGATGATCCCAACCTGTGAGCTCGGACAGCGCGCTCACCGGGGCGACCGCCCTGCCTCGAAGCCTGGTGCCACCCGCGGGACGCCGAACCCGTCTGCACCCTCTCCCGGTACAGCGCGTCGTACGAAGCACCGCAGTCACGAACCTGGTGAAGCCCATGCACGACGAGACACGCCTGCGGCATCCGCCTCCAGGGCGCGACCGGCGGTCATGCCGAAGCAGCGGACATTCGCCCGCAGGGATCGCCGCACGATTGCGGAACACCGGGTCGACCGGCAACACCTCGCGCACCACCGAGTTCGCCGCGGACTGCCTTCAACCGGAGCCGCCCAGTGATGCACAGACCCGGGCCTCCAGGGGTGACAGCCGGGGCAGCGGGGCACTCTCCGGTGTCACAGTTATGCCGCTGGGGATGTCAGTCCCCTGCGGCACCATGCCCGCATGAAGCTCGTCGGGTATATCCGCGTCAGTACCGACCGGCAGGTGGAGGACGGCTTCGGCCTGGCAGTCCAGGAGAAGATGATTTGCACCTGGTGCCGGCAGCAAGGCCACACGCTCGTGGGCGCGGTCTGTGCAGGAGTCCCGCCACAAGCTCGCCCGCGACATCTGCCACGGCAAGCGGGGGCAGATCATGCAGGCGTGTACCGCGAGGGCCAGGAGGACCAGCTCGGCGCGCTCGGCCTGGTCCGGGGCGCCGCCGTGCTGTGGACCACCCGCTACTCGGACGCCGCCGTCACGACCCTGCGGACACTGCCCGCCGACCAGCGCGAGCACGACGTCCTGGACGAGGACGTCGCCCGGCTCTCCCCGCTGCGCCACGCGAACCTCAACTGCCTGGGCCGCTACGGCTTCCGCGCCACCGTCCCGGCCGGTGGCCTGCGCCCGCTGCGCGACCCGGCCACCGCTGACACCGACGAGGACGAGGAGGGAGGAAGCGCGCGAGTTCGTGACACCCCAGCGGTGATCAGCCGGCGATCCGCGCTTTCGCCTTCACACGGCTCCAAGAACACGCCGAACCCCAATGAAGCGGACCTGCGGAGATGCACGGCGCACCTGAGCGCCTGCATTCGTATCACCGGCTCTAGACGAAGTTCGTTCACGGCGTCTTCAGTTCCGTGAACGGGCCGTCGGCCCGTGAAGGGCGCCGCGTAGCCGAGGGGTGAGACTCCCTCGGCTACGCGGCGCTCAAGAGGTATGGCGCCAAAGCCCCAGCACTACCCAAACTTCACATACTTGTAGACGTGTCCCACGCCGCCAGGCTCGATGGTGCTCTGGACTTCGCCCCTGCAGCCTCTGGACTGATACGAACGCACCGTCCGGCCGGTGTAGTTCGACGCATAGAGCGGAGGGTTGTCCCCCCTCAGGGAGTAACAGCGGCCCGACTCCGGGGAGGACAGCACTCCGTCCTGCCCGCCCAGTCCGGAGGTACTCCAGTAGAAGTCCCCGTCAGCTGCGTGCGCGGACACCGGCAGCGCCAGCAGAGCGGCCGCCAGTAGTCCCGGGCCGGCCGCTCGCACGACTTTCACACCAATCATTTTCACAGACTCCAGCCTTTCTGGCGGGGGCTCCGCCGGGTTTCATGCCGTCTACCGATGAAACATCGAATTGAGAATCCAATTTCCAAGGCGTACTTTGGTTTCCTTGCTGCAGTGCACGTCAGTGCCGTAGACGGGCACCCCGGAAATCTTCTTCGGGCATTCATTCAGATCATTGCAGAGCTGGTGGAAGATATCCAGGTAATGCACTCCAGGATATTTCTTGCTGAATTCCAGAAGAATCCCGGACAGCAAGACCGCCACCGAGCCCGGGGAATGCTGAAAGGTAGACCCGAAGACGTAGACCTCAGTTCCCCTTCGGGAGAGGATCCGGATGGCCCGGTCAAGATTGGTGACAAACCTCCTCCGCGCCTCGTCGTCGCGAATCGTCACCCGCTTCCCACCCGGGTCGATCTGCTGCTCGGCCACATCCCACTGGACGCTCAGCAGAACCGCGTCCGGACGCACCTTGTCCATCAGGGCAGGCCACTCGACCTCCCAGTTCGGACAATGTGGGTTCGGCATCGGATTGATCGGCTTGCGGATCCCGCAGGCGAGTGCCGAGGCATCCTTGACTTGCCCTTTTCCGTGAAAGGCCGCAGCAATCCCGGAAGCCGCATCCCGCGCCCAGGAATCTCCGACGACCAGCACCTTCTTCCCTTCCGCACCCGGCAGCAGGGTAGGAGCCCCCCATGGGGGGAGGCCGGTATTGCGCAAGGATGGAGAGGTTTCAGGGAATGAGCACGGAGCGGCATGGCAGGGAATATCCGAGCGCACCGGATCGAGTTCTTGAATAACCCCTGGGACCCCACTCGGCCAACCCGAAATACTGCCCGCCAGGCACAGGGAAACACCTTTCAATACCTGACTTACAGGCATTATCACCAGTCCCTCCGGAGAAAGGCGGCACGCAATTCATCGGCAGGTTCCGAGAACTCGGATAACGGCCTCAGAACGTACCAGGGGGCAGTGGGGCAACCGCCCGACACGACTCGGCTGTACGATATTTCACCGGATCGGCCCAAGTCGGCCGGAAGACTGCCTTCCGATGATGCACCAACGGGCGCGCCAGAACTTGGCGGTAGCGGCCGGACAGCTAATCTCCTGCTCGGCAATCTGATTGCTTCCGAGTCGGCGCGGGGTGTCGTTCCGCCTGATTACAGCGCTTCCGCACGCGGACTCCGCAAATGCCGTCCGACGATTATGGACTCCCGAGAATCCAGGTGGGTAATCATGGTGCGAGGAAGGATTCGCCGACTCGGCGTCGCCGGAGTGGTCACTGTGCTGGCGTGCGGTTGCACTTCACAACATGTGGAGAAGAACACGACGACACATTCCGAAGCAGCCCCGGCCCATGCCGGTGAACCACACTACGGGGCAGCAGTTCCCCCTCTCGGCTCCCCTTCTCTCTCACCCGCAGTGACCGGGAAGACCGTGCTGGTGGTAGGGGACTCCTGGTCCGCCAGCATCGGTTTGGGTATGAGCGAAGTCGGGGCCGCTCACAACACCGTCGTGAACGCGGGACTCGGCGGCTGCGGAATCCTGCTGCCCGTAGGCAAGGAGACCCCGCAGACATGTCGCACGTGGCCCACCCAATGGCCCTCCTATCTGGAGAAGTACAAGCCCGATGCCACCTTGTTGACAGTCGGTTTCTGGGATGTCATCCCGCAGCGGCTGGCAGGCGACGAAGAAGCCCTCGATCTCACCTCGCCGACCCACGAGACGGCCTTCCGGGACCGGCTGAACCAGGCGATCTCTATTCTGACCAGCCGGAACACCCCGTTGTACCTGATGACTTCGCAGCAGGTCGGTAATCCGAAGTACCGTTCCTCCGCCCTGGTGATGAACCGGGTCCTCCGGGAAGCCTCAGCGAGACATCCCGGTGTGCGACTGCTGGATCTGCGCGGCCAATTGTGCAATGACGACGGGTGTCCCCAAGTCCTCGCAGGAACACAGGTCTACGATCCCACTGACCACCCCACCAAACCTGCCCGCGCACGGTTGGCCAACTGGGCTCTGAACGCATTGTTCGCCAAGGACGGTGCCTGAGGTGTCGCTGGCCCTTGAACACCGTCCGGCCACAGCTAAAGAGACTTTCCGCGGGAGAATCGATTCGATCGACGGCCTGCGGGCCGTCGCCGTTGCCGCAGTCATGGCGTTCCACTACGGGACCGGGCTGGACGGCGGATTCCTCGGCGTCGATCTGTTCTTCGTCATCTCGGGGTTCGTCATCACCCGGTTGCTCCTGACGGAACGAGCCCGAACCCCCCGCCCTTCACTGGGGAGCTTCTGGTTCCGGCGGGTCAAACGACTCCTCCCCGCTGTCCTGCTTGTGGTCGGAGCCGTCCAGGCGTGGATGCTCCTGCAGGATCCTCCGGGACTGCGTCCCACCGTGAACGCCCAGACACTGGCCGCCCTCACGTATACATCCAACTGGTACGCGGTCCTTGGACACGTCGACTACTGGGACGTGGCCCAGGAGCAGGCCCCACTGAACCACCTGTGGTCCCTGGCCGTCGAGGAGCAGTTCTATCTCCTCTGGCCCCTCCTGCTGATCGGGCTCACCACCTGGGGTACCGGACGGATCCGCCATCCCCACCGGCTTCTCCTCGCGGCTGCTGCGCTCTGCTACCTGCTGGCGCACCTTCTCTACCTCCCCGGCGCCCAGGAGCGCGCCTATCTAGGCACTGATACCCGGGCCGGGGCGCTGTTGCTGGGGGCCGTCATCGCGTTCCGCCCGGGTCTGTTCTCCCGGTTCTCCTGGCCGGCGGTAGCGGTCCTTGGCTGGCTGTGGTGCACCGCAGACATCGACTCGGCCGCCTTCTACGCCTGGCAGCTGCCTCTGGCAGGGATTACAGCAGTCACGTTGATCGATACCGCCGCGCACGGAGAGCGGTTTCGAAAGACGCTGTCGTTTCGCCCGCTCCTATGGCTCGGGCACCGCAGTTACGGGCTCTACCTATGGCACTGGCCCGTATGGGTCTGCCTCGGTGTCAGCCACCCGGAGTGGAGCCAGGCAACGAAGGTGTCCGTAGCCATCTGCGTGTCCGTCCTGCTCTCCGCGGCCGGCTACCGACTGATCGAGCGTCCCGTTCGAACCTCGTCGTGGCGCCCCCGTGTGCTTCTTCCTGTTCTGGCTGTCTGCTGTGTCATGTTGGCCCTGGTTACCGCGACCCCCGTGGCCGGTCCTGTGGACGCCCACCACAACGGCCCGATTGTCACTGGACCGAACGCACCCTGACGAGTCCGCGGTTGAGAACGCGTGTTGGCCCCCGTCCTCGAGGACGGGGGCCAACACGCGTTCTACCGGGACGGCCACTTGTAGCTCGAGCACACGAGGTAGTCGAAACGGTTTGCATCAAAGGGGAAACCATCCGGCGGCCCGCGTCACGTCGATAAGCGTTCCCCGCGCCGTGCGCGGCTGCGGCTTCCGCGATTGCGTCCAAGTCGGCAACCGCACCGTTGAGAGACTGGACAGCACTCACAGCCACCAGCCCAGTACGGTGGCGTACCGACTCGGCGAGCTGCCCGAGGGGAACGATCCGCACTCGGTAGCCGCTCCGCAACGCCCCCTGGAGAAACGGTTGGACGTGCCCGGGCCTTGGCGGGGGCCGGGCCAGAGGGTGTGGGCCCGCACCAGGGGGTGCCCCTCCGGTGCGGGCCGCCGGTCAGGAAAGGGTGCGGCCGCCCCAGCCCGAGCCGACGCGGACCCGGCTGCCGAAGGTGCCGCGGCCGGTGCCCGGGTTGAGCCAGGCCACGCCGTCGGAGTCGACCGAGAGCAGGTCGGCCCTCGCGTCGCCGTTCAGGTCGGCGGCGCCGAGCACCTGGCGGTAGGTCTTGCCCCAGTCGCGGAAGACCAGCACGCGGTCGGCGAGCTTGCCGGTGCCGGTGCCGTTGTAACGCCACAGCTCGCCGGAGCCGTCGAGGGCCAGCACGTCCCCATGCCCGTCGCCGTTGAGGTCCCCGGCGCCGATCACCCGGGTGTACGCCTTCCAGCCGGACCGGATCTTGACGCGCGAGGCGAATCCGGCGCTGCCGTTGCCCGCGTACAGGTAGATGTCACCGGTCGAGGCGGAGCGGGCCAGAAGGTCGGTGCGGCCGTCGCCGGTCAGGTCGCCGGGGGTGGTGAGGACGTCGTAGCCGCGCCAGTCGGTGCCGGTCTTCCGGTACGGGGACCCCGGCGCGGGCAGCCGGCCCGCCGGGGTCTCGTACATGCGGGCCTCGCCCGTGGGCAGCACGGCGAGGACGTCGTTGAGGCGGTCCCCGTTCAGGTCGCCGAAGCCGGTGAACCGGGTGCCGGCGGGCCAGCCGGTGGTGACCGCGCCGCTGTGCACGGAGCCCGCGGCGAGGTGGCCGGCGGCGTCGCCGTCGTACCGGGTCAGGGTGGTGCCGGTCAGGGCGAGCACGTCGGCGCGGCGGTCGTCGCCGTAGTCCCGGGCGCGGGGCAGCGGGCGGGTGGTGCCGGAGACGGCGTGCAGCGGGCCGCCGAGGGCGGAGCTGTCGTACCAGAGCGCGGTGGGGCGGGTGCCCGCGACCGTGACGGCGCCGCCGACGGTCCGGTTGTCGGTGGTGGTGGCCAGTGTCCTGGGGGCCGACCAGCCGCCGCGGGTGCGGAAGCCGGAGACGAACCGGTACTTGCCGTTGCCGATGGACACGGTCCAGCCCGCGTGCACGGTGCCGTCGGAGGCGACGTTGGAGCTGACGGCGTAGCCGGCCGAGCCGAGGGGGCGGCGGTCGTCGGCCTGCTCGACGGCGCCCCAGACGCCGGAGCGGGCGGAGCGGGTGGTGGAGATCACCGCCTTGTCCGCGGCTCCGACGAGGGTGACGTCGCCGTTCGGGGCGGTCAGCGGACGGGGCAGGGCGCGGGGGGCGTACCAGCCGGTGAGCCCGGTCTGCTCGGTGGCGCTCCACGCTTCACCGGGGGCGCTCTTGCGGGCGAAGTGGACGGGGCCGCCGACGGTCGCCCACAGGAGGCTGAGGCCGCCGGCCGGGTCGGCGTCGAGGCGGAGGGCACCGGGCTGGGTGCCGGTGAGGGGGGTCAGGTCCTCGGCATCGCCCCACGCGGTCGCGCCGGCCTTGCGCTCCATGATCCGGGAGTGGTACGAGGGCCCGTCCGGGGAGGTGGCGCCGTCGCCGTCGCGTGGGCGGTCGTCGAGGTTCCAGGCGATGGCCGCGTTGCCCGCCTTGTCGAGGGCGGCGTGCAGCCCGGTCAGGACCCACTCCCCGTCTTCGGCGTCGCTCGTGACGGTGTCGAACACGGTGGGCTCGGACCAGGCGTCGCCGGGGGCCGGCCGCTCGGACATGCGCAGTTCGCGGCCGCCGGGGATCTGGACGGCCCAGACGGCGGTGAGGCGGCCGGTGGCGCTGCCGAAGACCAGGGGGTACTCGGCCCAGGAGGAGAGGGTGGCGACGGTCGTCGGGGCGGACCAGCTGGTGGCGCCGGGGGCCAAAGTGGCGGCCTTCAGGAGGCTTTTGCCCTCTGGGAGGCGTTCGCGCCAGTAGGCGACGAAGGAGCCGTCGGCCTGCGGGGCGAGGGTGCTGGCGTCGGGGTAGTAGTCGGCGGCGGTGGACAGCGTCTGGGGCGCGGCCCAGGTGGTGGTGCCTGCCGGGCGGACCTGGACGGTGAGCCGGCGGACCTCCGCGGTCTGTGTGGGGTCCTGTGGCTGGTCACGCAGGGCGATGAGGGCGCCGTCGGCGCGGGCCTGCAGGCCCAGGACGCGGTGCTGGGCGGTGGAGGCGAGCTCGGTGGCCGTGCCCCAGACGCCGGGCTGTACAGGGTCGGTGACCACCGTGGCCGTCCCCACCGTCGCCCCGTCCGCGGTGCCCGCGGCCGGCGCGGACGCCGCCTCCGCGGACAGCGCCCCCACCAGGCTCCCGCTCAGCACGAGCGCGAAAGCCCCTTTGATGACATGCGAGTTCACGATCCGGTCCCCCCAGGCTCCAGACTTGGTGATCAAAGTGGGTGGATCTTATATGGCCGGAGTGAAAATCCGGCATCACGAGACTGGGCCCCGTGGCAGGCGGCGCGGGGAACGGTCACTGATGAGTTGTGGCCCAGCTTTCCGGTCTGGGTGGGAACGTGGCGGCGCTACACCGTCAGCTGAGCCGTCGGGCGGGGGCGATCCGGCGGGGGAGTCCATGGGATCGGTGCCGTCGTTGGCGACGCTGCATCGGGTGGTGCGCCAACAACAGCAGGCCGGCCGGGTCTTGGAGACCACTCGGCCCAGGCATGCCCGGGTAGATCCCGCTGTGTATGACCGTGCGCTGGCGGAGCTGGCTTTGCCCGGCACGGTCAATGAAACCGGCCAGGCTCCACCCACCGGGCCCGTCCCTCCGCCCGCGCCTGATGACTCTGCTGCGGCCGCGCCGTTGGGGGCGCGCATGTTCTCCATGAGGACCGGGCCGTCGATGCCCTCGGGGAAGCCGGGGAAGTTCTGGCTGAGCCGGGACAGGACGTGCGCGGCGTCCCGGCCGACCCCGCACAAGGTCTTGGAGGAGAAGCTGCACTGGAACTCCTTGCCGACGAACCCCAGCCCGGGCGCGGCGGTGCTGTGGCCGGCCGACGGCGTTCAGGGCGCCGCTGCCCGTCAGGTCTTCTACCGCGCCGACGGCGCGGGCATGGCTGAGCGACTGGGTGCGCTGCAGGAGTACCTGGTGCGCTGCTGCCCGCCGACTGCGCCCAACCAGCAGCGCCAGACACCGCGACCGGTCAGGTGCGCAAGTCGAGCATGGCGGACATCGCGGCGACCACGGACGGGGCGACCCGGTAGTAGACCCAGGTCCCGCGCCGCTCGGAAGTGAGCAGTCCGGCTTCGCGCAGCTTCTTCAGGTGGTGGGAGACGGTCGGCTGGGACACGCCGACGTCGGAGATGTCGCACACGCACGCCTCGCCGCCCGCGTACGAGGCGACCTTGGAGAACAGGCGCAGCCGGACGGGGTCGGACAGCGCCTTGAACATCGCGGCCATCTTCTCCGCGTCGGCCTGCGACAGTTCCCCGGCGGTGATCGGCGGGCAGCACGGCACCGCCCCGGTGTCCAGGACAGGCAGCTCGACAACCTCTGACTTCGACATGCGTCTATGTTGACACTCGTCGATACGGGTGGCAAGCTCCAGACATCGACAGGCATCGAAACAAGAAGTCGTCGTGACCACTCGGATCCGCACCGCTTTCACTGCCGCCCGGGCCCGCCGCACGGCTCGTCACCTGGCCCGGGTCAGCTTCTGCGACGGCTGTGCACAGGTCGGCGACGCCTCCTGCCGGGCCTCGGCCCACCAGCGGCACACCCAGTCCGCACTCTCCTTTGCCCGCTGAATTCCGTCCAACCACTCAGGGAGATCGACCACCATGAGCGAGCAGCAGCTTCCCGTCGTCGTCATCGGAGCCGGACCCGCCGGCCTGGCCGCGGCCGCCCACCTTGTCGAGCGCGGCATCGAGCCCCTGGTCCTGGAAGCCGGGCCGGCCGCCGCCTCTGCGGTGCGTGAGTGGAGCCACGTGCGCCTGTTTTCCACTTGGGGCGAGCTCACCGACCCAGCGGCCGAAAAGCTGCTCGCTCCCACCGGCTGGACCAAGCCGGACACCACCACATACCCGAGCGGCGGCGACTGGGCCGAGCTCTACCTGCAGCCGCTTGCAGACGCCCTGGGTGACCGCGTCCGCTACGGCGCGCGCGTCACCGGCGTCTCCCGCACCGGACGCGACCGCATCGTCGACGCCGACCGCGCAACCCAGCCCTTCGTCTTGCACCTCACCACCGCCGACGGCCGCGAGGAGCGCCTGTTCGCGCACGCCGTCATCGACGCCTCGGGCACCTGGACCGCACCCAGCCCGGCCGGCGCCAGCGGCCTGCCCGCCCTCGGCGAGAAGGCCGCTGCCGACCGCATCACCTACCGCGTGCCCGACCTCAAGGACCCGGCGGTTCGCGCCCGCTACGCCGGCAAGCGCTCCGCCGTCATCGGCTCCGGGGCCTCCGCGTTCACAGCGCTCGCCACCCTCGCGGACGTCGCCCAGGGCGAGTCCGGCACGCACGCGGTGTGGGTGCTGCGTCGCGGGATCAGCGGCTCCACGTTCGGCGGCGGCGAAGCCGACCAGTTGCCCGCCCGTGGCGCCCTGGGCCTGGCGGCGAAGGCCGCCGTCGACAACGGCTACGCCGACGCCGCCACTGGCTTCCGCACCGAGGCGATCGAGCGGGCTGACGACGGGAGGCTGGTCCTGGTCGGTGAGGACGGCCGACGCCTCGACCCGGTCGACGAGGTCATCGTGCTCACCGGCTTCCGCCCAGACTTGTCGTTCCTCTCCGAGATCCGTCTCGGCCTGGACGAGCGTCTCCAGGCGCCCGTCGAGCTGGCGCCGCTCATCGATCCCAACCAGCACTCCTGCGGCACTGTCTACCCGCACGGCCACCGCGAACTGTCCCACCCCGAGCAGGGCATCTACCTGGTCGGCATGAAGTCCTACGGCCGCGCCCCTACCTTCCTCGCCATGACCGGCTACGAGCAGGTCCGCTCCGTCACCGCCGCCATCGCCGGCGACCTCGAGTCCGCGGACCGCGTCGAACTAACCCTCCCCGAAACGGGGGTATGCGGTGGCGCGGGTCTCTTCGACGACCCGGCAGCCGGACAGGCCGACGCCGGCGGCTGCTGCGCCCCAGCACCCCAACTCGTACAGATCGGCATCGGCGCCCCCACCACAGCCGCTGCCGCCCAGGCGCCCTCGTCCAGCGGCTGCTGAGCCGGAACCACAGGTGCCCCAGCCGGCCGTGGGCCAGGGCACTTCCACCCCTGCGGCAGGAGCATCGGTCATGTCCCGCGTGCAACTCGCCCTTCGCGTCCCCGATCTTGAGGCCTCGGTCGCCTTCTACAGCAAACTGTTCGGCGCCGAACCGGGCCAAACTCCGCGACGGCTACGCCAACTTCGCCATCGCCGAACCCCCGCTAAAGCTCGTCCTGATCCAGGGCGCGCCGGGCGAGGACACGCGGATGGACCACCTCGGCGTCGAAGTCGAATCCTCCGAAGCCGTCCACGCCGCGACCACCCGCCTGGCAGGCCAGGGTCTGGCAACAGACGTGGAGAACGACACCACCTGCTGCTACGCCCTGCAGGACAAGGTGTGGGTCCACGGACCCGGCCAGGAATCGTGGGAGGTCTACGTCGTCAAGGCCGACGCCGACATCCTGGCCAAGCAGAAGGACAGCACCTGTTGCGCCACCACGGCCCAACCGGCCGCGGCCAGCGGCTGCTGCTGACCGCGAGATGGCCAACCTTCACACCAGCGAGGCCGCGACCGGCGCCGGGGACCGGTCGCGGCCTCGCGCCGCCCTGCCCGCCCTGTGCGCCACCCAGATCACCAGCTGGGGCATCGTCTACTACGCCTTCCCGGTGCTCAACCCGCAGATCAACAAGGACACCGGCTGGCCGGTCGGGGCGACCACGGCAGCCTTCTCCGCCGCCCTGCTCGTCTCCGCGTTCACTGGCATACGGGTCGGCCGGATCATCGACCGCAGGGGCCCACGCGCCGTGATGACCGCCGGCTCGGTCCTCGGCGTACTCAGCATCCTCATCGTGGCCGCCGCCCCGAACCTGGCCATCTTCACTGCCGGCTGGCTGCTCGCCGGAATGTCGCTGGCGGCCACCTTCTACCGACCCGCCTTCGCCGCGCTGACCCGCTGGTGGGCCCCCGACCACATCCGCGCGCTCACCGTCTCACTCTGGCCGGCGGCCTCGCCTCCACCGTCTTCGCGCCCGTCACCGCGGCCCTCGCCGACCACATGTCCTGGCGCGCGACGTATGCCGTCCTGGCCCTGGTCCTCGCTGCCGTGACGATCCCGGCCCACTCCCTCGCGCTGAACGCCCCCTGGCCCCCAGCGCCGCAAGCTCCCGCTCACGTCACCGGTGGCGCGGACGCGGTGGCCCGCAGCCGGCCGTTCTGGCTGCTGGCGGCCGCCCTGACCCTTTCCGCGTTCAGTATTTACGCCGTCGTCGTCGCCCTCGTCCCGCTCCTGCTTGAACGCGGCTTCACCACCAGCCAGGCTGCCTGGGCCCTGGGCCTCGGCGGAGCCGGTCAGACCCTCGGCCGCACCCTGTACGCAACCCTGGCCCGCCGCACCCGGCCAACTGCCCGCACAGTCACGCTCATCGGGCTGGGCGGCCTCACCACAGCTGCTCTGGCGCTCGTCCCGGGCCCCTACGGCCTGCTGGTCGCCTTGTCGCTCGCGGCTGGCATGGTCCGTGAACATCACCCTCCTGCAGGCCACCGCCATCACCGACCGCTGGGGAACAACCCACTACGGCCGGCTGTCTGGACTCCTCGCCGCGCCCGCTACTGCGGCTTCCGCCCTTGCCCCGTTCGCTGGCGCCGCCCTGTCCGCACCACTGGGCGGATACCCACAACTGTTCGGACTGCTGGCCGGCCTTTCTACGCTGGCCTCGCTCATCGCTCTCGGAACGGCTGTATGCCTTCAGCCTGACTACTAACCCACTCGTGGCCCGATGGTCGTCCTTCAGTTCGCACCACAGCTTTCCCCCGGAGAAGGCCCCTTCTCTGGGGGCTCGGCGGGCGTGGTGTGACGTCGTACGGGATGGCTTCGTTGACGCCCTGGGACTCGCTCTCAGGGGGGTGTGGCTCTGTGGCGGGTTGTTGTATAGCCCCCAGGCCAAACGGAGTTGCACATGCGGGCGTTGGCGAGGAGGGCGCGCAGTCCGTCGGCGCGCCCTCCAAGCTGCAGCGCGTGGGCACCTTCTGACGCTGTGTCGGGCCGCGGAGCCTCGCCTGATCACGGGGGAGCCCCCGGCGCCGCTGTCGAGGGCTCCCCCTGCTTTTGTGAGGAGTCGCCATTATGAGGAGTCGCTGCCCACGAGCATGCGCAGCTCGAAGGCGGACCGGGTGGCCGGATGGGTCCTCTCCTTACCCATCACGGAGCCCAGCCATCCGAGCAGGAAGGCCAGGGGGACCGAGACGATGCTCGGGTACTTCAGCGGGAAGACGTCGAAGTCCATACCGGGGAACAGTGCGGCCGGATTTCCGGAGACGGCGGGAGAGAGTACGGCCAGGGACACCGAGCAGATCAGGCCGCCATAGACGCTCCACAGTGCTCCGGTGGTGGTGAAGCCCCGCCAGTACAGGCCGAACAGCAACGAGGGGAGGATCGCCGAGGCCGCGACGGCGAACGCCAGCCCGGCGGCGAAGGAGACGTTGAGGCGTGAGGAGAAGAGGGCGATGGTCGTCGCCCCGGCGCCGATCACCACCACCGACGCGCGGGCCACCAGAACTTCCTGGGACGCGGTGGCGCGCCCCTTCATGATCACCGCACCATAGACATCGTGCGCCATAGAGGTCGCGGCGGCGAGGGCGATGCCCGCCACGACGGCCAGGATGGTCGCGAACGCCACACACGACATCACGGTGAGCAGCAGCGACCCGCCAAGCGAGCCCCCCAGCAGCAGCGTCGCCGTGTTCCCCGAGGCATTGCTGCTCACGACCTTCTGGGGGCCCAGCAGGCCCGCCGCGCCGAACCCGAGGACCCCTGCGGTCACGCAGAAGGCGCACGTCAATGCGGCTGTCCATTGGACGGAGCGCCGGGCGGAGCGTGGGTTGGGCACCGCGCGCAGGCGCAGCAGGAGGTGCGGAAGGCCGGCTGCTCCGAGCACCGCTCCCAGTTGCAGGCTCAGCGCGTCCAGCTTGTCGGTGCCAGTGCCCTGGGACCGTGCTCCGGGCGCGAGGAACGCCTCGCCGACGCCGCTGCGTTCGGCCGCGACCCCCAGCAGGTGACTGGGGTTCCAGCCGAACTTCCCCAGCACCAGCAGGCCCAGGTACATGCTGGCAACCAGCAGGAAGGCGGCCTTGAAGCACTGCACCAGCGTCGCGCCGTACATGCCGCTGATGGCCACGTAGATGATCATCAGGATGCCGAGGAACAGCATCAGGAAGTTCTGGGCCGGGACTCCGGTGATGCCGAGCAGAGGGGCGGCGAGGGCACCGGCACCCACCAGCTGAGCCGTCAGGTAGAACAGCGAGATCACCAGCGTGGCGACGCCCATGGCCAGGTGGACGGGGCGCGGCCGCAGATACTGCGCCAGCACATCGCCGACCGTGTACTGCCCGGCGTTGTGGAACGGCTCGGCGACCAGCAGGAGGATCACTGCCCAGGCGACCACGGGACCCAGCAGGTAGGGGATGCCGTCGAACCCGGCCAGCGCGATGAGACCGGGGGTCCCCAGCAGCGTCGCGGCGGAGATGAAATCGCCGAACAGGGCGATGCCGTTGCGGGGGGAGGACAGTCGGCGACCGCCCGCGAAGAAGCGCCGGGGTGTGTCCGATTCCGATGCGTCCAGCAGGGAGATGAGCACGACGCCGACGACGAAGACCGCGAAGACGGTGATGACAACCCCGGTGTGGCTCGTCTGCGTGAGCACGGGAGACGCGAGCACGGGAGAGATGGTCATTGCTCCTCCCCTCGGTATCCCAGTCCTGCGCGCACCCGGTCGACGAGCGGATCCAGGTGGGTGCGCGCGTAGCGCGCGTACCACCGGCAGACCGCGAGCGTGGTGCCGCACTGCAGCAGCGCCAGCGCCAGGCCGACGTTCAGATGGCCGATGAGTCTGATCGCCATCACATCGGGCGCCCAGCTCGCCATGAGGGCATTGACCAGGTACAGGCTGATGACAGCGGCGGCGACGGGAAAGATTCTGGAGCGGCGCTCGGCACGCAGCCGGGCGAGGGACGTCATCACCTCGGGCGGGGTGCCCCACTCCGCAGGAGCCTCGCGGGACTCCTCAGGAGCCTCACGGATGTACGGCGACGGTTGCCCGTACGGCGACGGTTGCCGGCGCGGCTCGTGGAAGCCATAGTGCGGCTCATGGGGCCCGTACACGGCATCAACTCCTTGCTGCGAGCGGTGACGCGAGGCCGTGTTTGAGCAGGGATAGCCTGACACCACAACCGAACGCCGTTCGGTTCGGGAGCTTAGAGTGGGCTCCTACGCCCGACAAGGTGTGGGACCACGGCAGGTCGAGGTGTCACCGCGCTGTGACCTTGGGCGCGGGGTGCCACCGCTGCCCGGCGCCGCGGCCGGGGCCGGGCGCGGGGAGGGGTCCGCCGGGGGCGATCAGCGGCCGGGTCGTGCGGATCGCCGAGTCCGTCATGGGCGATCGGCGGCCGCTGTGCGGATCGGGAATGGGCCGCTGTGCGGAGCTGGAGCCACCGCTGGGTCGGCGTGCGGTGGATCGGGAGCCCGCCGCCGGGTCGGCGGGCGGGGCGGATCAGGAGCCCGACACGGACGCCTTGGGATCCGTCACGCGCGCGTGCAGCACGCTGAGGCCGTCGAGGAACATCTCCAGGGCCAGTTCGAAGCTGTCCCGGTCGATGGTGGCCGCGTGGTCGCTCAGGCGGTGGGCATCGGCCAGGTGCGCATACCGCTCGACGTAGACCTGTACGTCGTCGTCGAACCCTCGGGCGAAGGAGCTCATCGCCGACCCGATGACCAGGTACTTGGTCGAGGCTCCGATCATCGTGGCGTAGCGCGGGGGCCAGCCGGCGCCGACGAGGCCGCCGTGCACGGTGTCGGCGCGCCGCAGCGAGGCCTCGCGGCGGGCCGGGCCGTGGGCCAGGAACGGAACGATATGGGGGTGGGCGGCGAGGGCGGCGCGGTAGGACCGGGCCCAGGACGCCACGCCGTGCCGCCAGTCGCCGGTCTCGAAGCCGGAGACGTCCACGCTTTCCATGATGGTGTTGGTGATCTCGTGGAGGACGTCGTCCTTGGTCTTGACGTGCTCGTAGAGGGAGGAGACCTGAACTCCGAGCTCCCCGGCGAGCTTTCGCATCGACAGCTCGGCAAGCCCCTCACGGTCCACGATGGCGAGCGCCGCGGCGCAGATGCCGCCCCGGCTGAGGATCGGCTTGGTCGGTCGGGCCACCGCTGCACCCCCGCATCGCTGCGCGCTCCGTCCTTCGCAGCGCCGTGTGCTCAGCGTTTACGGTACACGCACTCCGATAACCGAACATCGTCCGGAAGGGCGAGGTCGTACGATCTCAAACTTCCCCGAGCTGCCGTACGTTTCCGGCGTGGGGCGCCATTCGTCGTGCGCCCAAGTCAAACCCGTCCCGCTTGTCGAAGTCGATGTGCCTGGGGGGGCAGGCGGTCCCCCTGCCCCGCCCCACGCCTTTTCGTCAGGCCGGCGTGCCAGCGACTCCGGTGCGGCCGTCCGGGACGCCGACAAGCGTCACGATGACCTGCCTGCGGATGTCCTCGCCGAGCACGTCAACCAGGGCGTCGGTGGTGGCGGCGACCAGCTGGGCGGGAGCGTCCGGGGCCTCGGGAAGGTGATAGGCGGCCTCGCGCATGCTGAGGGTGACAAGCGGGGTGTCGTTCTCGGTGGGGACGCCGCCGATGCCCCGGCGTCCGGCAACTCCACCTCGCCCAGCAGCAGCGGCTCTGCCCTCAGCCCATGTGTTCGCCTCCCGCTCCGACCGGCGCGCGTTCTCCTCCCGCATCGCCGTCAGCCACGGCCATAGATCCGGCAGTTCCTGCCCCGCACATGCCAGACGGTGCTCAACCCGGCACCGCTGCTGCGCATCCGGCGGACACACTCCGTACACCGTCACCCGGCCGTCCGACAGAACAATCCACCGATGCTCCGCCGGCACCAGATGTGCCAGCACATCCACCCCCGGCTCCAGCAGCACCCAGTCCTGCTCCAGCGTCGGCACCCGATCCTGCGGTAGGCCGCAGCACGGGCACGTGAAAACCTGCCCGGCGCTAATCCGGACCGGCCCCTCCTCGACAACCCCCATACACCGAGCGTGCGGAGCTGCAAGCGCACCGCACGAACCGGACGGGAGGCGCGGGGCAGGTCAGGCTCAGCCCCACACGAGAAGCTCGGCGCGAACCCGACAAGCCCACCAGCCGCGATAGCAGCGGCCGGACAGGCCGTCTAGACAGGACGGCGCCCCCTGCATACGAAGCCACGGGGGCGCTACGCGAGTCAGACCTCGGTCAGCTCAGACGATGAGGCGGCAGCCCGACTACGCGTCCGGCCCGCCCGGCTCCGGCAGTTCCGCCCACACCTGCGCCGCAATCAGATCCGCCTCATCCTGCGGCGTCCCCGCCTTCACCAAGATGATCCCGCGGCTGCCATCCGGGAACTTCACACTCCGCGCCTCCATGCCCAACCGGCCCGGCGTCGGCTCCTCCGGCATACTCGCTCCTCCAGTCGGGGAAACCACGCTAAAACGCCCCCACCACAGCCGGCAGGGGCGTTCGGCCAGACGGCCTACAGTTCGGCCAGTTGCTCATTCAGATAGGCCTGCACCGGTGCGAACAGCCCGCCCGGCACCTGCCCCGGAATCTCTCCGAGCCGCACCCAGCGAACCTCCGCAACCTCCCGCGGGCTCGCCACTCGGGCCGTGCCAGCCAGCAGTCGGCACGCCACGTAGGCCACCTGCCAGCCGGTTTCCGGGTGCACCCGCTCACCCAGCATCAGGACCGGCTTCACCAGCAGGCCCACCCTCGACAGCCGCCCTGAGGAAGTGGACAGGTTCACCGCAGAGGTCCTGGGGATGCCTATCCGGCGACACCGGGGGAGTGCTGCTCATGGTCACCGCTTCCGCTGAAGTTGCTGCTCGCCTCCAGCGCAGCACCGACAAAGGTACGGCGGGGTCGGATCCCGCAAGTTGAGCGAGTGGTTGTGCAGTTTCATGGAATGGGGCGACATTGTGACCGCGAGTGGTGAAATTCTACTGACCCCGCCGACTCCAGAAATGGCGACGCTGCACTTCCGAACCTCAGAATCCGGTATTCTTGACTCACGTAGAGGTACATGCGCTTGAGGTTCCGTCAATTACGGGCAGGCTGAGGAGACGAAGGTGCCGGAGAGGAATATCGAGTTCGGCAAATACGGGGCTCGCGGCATCAAAGGCCATGAGGCCGTGGCCCCGCCGGCTCGACGCGCTCGCCAGCTTCATCGCCACCCCGATCACTGAGCCATTTCCGTGCGCCCAGCAGAATAGGAGGTGGCACCGTGACGTAGCGGTGTTCTTGCTGTTCGGAAGCTCGTCGTCGCCTGCCGGTGGAAGTCCGGTCCGGGTAGCTGCCAGGAGGCCCGGTAGCAGGCTGGCGGCGTCGGAGGGAAACGTCCGGCGTCGAAGCCCAGTGTCAAAGGCCCTGCAAGGGGGAGCGACGATACGGTCCGTAGCATCACGCGAAGCCTGCGGCGTCGTTACTCAGCCATCCTTTCGGGTGGAACGAGGGAGTGCCGAGCCCTTCGGAATCGGGGTGAAGGCCATGGAAGCGGTGAAGATCCTGGACGGGCAGCCGTGAAGGACTCCCCGGCGTATGGGGCGCGGAACGTATCGAAGGTGGCGGCGGGAACTGGGGAGGCCTTCCCTGGCCCGATGACCTGCGGATAGATGTCATCGGAAGCGGCGCGTCCTATAACCGGTGATCCCGGGAAGTGGGCGCGGGCCGGGTAGGCGTCGGAGGTGGCCGTAGTACCGGTTGCAGCCGGGAGACAACACAACTCCCGGTGAAGGGCCACTACTTCGTCGGTGCGTCATGAAGTGAAGGAGGGGCCCGGTGAGTGCCCGGCCAAGGCCGATCCCGGACGACGGTTCCACGCACTGGGAGACAAGATCCACCGCAGGGATGTTCTCCGGCGCGCGTGGGCCATGGTGCGTGCCAATAACGGCGCACCGGGCATCGACCGCATCACCCTGGCTGCGGTCGAGGAGTACGGCATCGACCGTCTTCTCGGCGAGTTGGCTAACGAGTTGAGGCGAGGGCAATACCGTCCCTTGCCCGCCCGCCGGGTGCTCATTCCCAAGCCGGGGGTGAAGGACGAGCGCAGGCCGCTGTCCATCCCGACGGTTCGTGACCGCGTCGTGCAGGCCGCAATGAAGATCGTGCTCGAGCCGGTCTTCGAGGCCGACATGCTGCCGTGCAGCTTCGGGTTCCGCCCGAAACGCTCGGCCCACGACGCCCTGCAGGTGCTCATCGACGAGCACCATCGGGGCAGACGGTGGGTGGTGGAGACGGACATCGCCGAGTGCTTCTCGGCGATCCCGCATGAAGAGTTGATGCACGCGATCGAAGAACGCATCTGTGACCAGTCTGTCCTCAAGCTCTTGCGGCAGATCCTGCGCGCCGGGGTGATGGACGACGGACGGGTGCGGCGGCCGATGACCGGGACCCCACAGGGCGGTGTGATTTCACCGTTGATGTGCAACGTCTATCTGCATCGGCTGGACCGGGCATGGGACGAGCACGACGGGATTCTGGTCCGCTATGCCGACGACCTGGTTGTGATGTGTTTCTCCCGCAGTCAGGACGAGCGGGCGCTTGCCCAACTGGTCTGGCTGCAGGGCGAACTCGGGTTGAAGCCCAAGGCAGCCAAGACCCGGATCGTGCACCTGGAGGTGGGAGGGGAAGGCTTTGACTTTCTTGGATTTCACCACCGCCAGGTCCGGTCCCGGGGGCTGCACGGACGTCGACGCGTCGAGTTCCTCGCCCGCTGGCCCTCGAACAGGGCGATGCAGCATGCCCGTGACCGGATCCGGGAGCTCACTGCTCGGCGCCGGCTTCCGCTGCAGCCGCAAGCGATCGTGGAGGACCTCAACTTGTTCCTCCGCGGGTGGATGGCGTACTTCAGGTACGGCCATTCCGCCCGATGCTTCAGCAAGATCGGCAGATTCGCGAGGGAACGCGTCGCGCACTTCATCAGCAGGAAGCACCGGCGCAGCCGGGCGTTCGGCTGGTGGGTGCTGGCCGTCGCATCCCCCGAACGAACTCGGACTGGTCAGCCCGTATGGAACCGTCGTTGCACCCAGGGCCGGCAAGCCCTGGCGGGAAAGGCCGAATGCGGCCGGTGAACGGCGTCGGTGAGCCGTGTGCGGGAGAACCGCATGCACGGTTCGATGCGGCGGGGGCTGGAAACGGAGCGGACGTACTCCGCCACCGCGCCAGCCCCCGACCCTACAACCTCCCACGTCACAAACAGCGTTCCCTGCCCCGCCGGCTACGGCGTGGAAGCCTCCCGCAGGCGTAGGTGTCAGGGCTCGGCTGCGAGCGCGTCCTGGCGCGGCTTGAGCCTGACGTCGACCCGAGAGAGGGCAGATCCCGGCTCAAGCCGCCGCGCAGGAGCCGAGTCCACGTGGGAGGCGCGCGACGGCGGGGTCGGCCAGGGTGAAACGCGACCGGGGTACCCGGTACGCCCCGACAGAAGCGGGTGGCGTTTGGTCTTCATCCCGCACGGTGCCCTGTGCTTCTTCGCACACGCGACTCAGCTTTCGAATTGACCAAGAAAAGGAACCTGGAGTGGAGGGTGGCAGCACCGGGAGCCACGTTAGTTACTGTAGTGCGCTCGCGCACGCCCTTGCGCCGCGCATTGTCCCGTTGCGGGATCGTCAATCGGTCCGGGTGCGGAGGCTCCGCGCCAGGGTGGGGATCATCACCGTCGCAGGGACGAGGTGTAGCCCGAGGAGGGCGGTGGTGGTGGCGGTGTTTGCCCCGGAGAGGAGAGGCGGGACCAACGAGATCGCGGTCAGCGACACTGCCGTCCACACGAATCGCTCGGCGGGGCGAGCGCTCCAACGAAGAAGAGCGACGGCAATGACGATGCCCACGACCGAGAAGAAGCCGGTCACCACGGCGAACCCGGACAACGGGATCGTCTCGCCACCATCGGGGACCTCGAAGTCGACCCCAACGGCCTGGGCAAGCGCCGCGGCGAGGGTGGTGGCCACCATCGCTGCGAGCGTGGCAATGAAGCCGGTGCCGGCGAGCCCGCGGAGTCGGTGGGTGTGGCTGGTCTGGCCCGATGCCGGGCCTGCGACGAACCCGGTGTCATTCATGCTGTTCATGTCGTTCCTCCATCATTCGGTAACTGGCGTACGGGGTGTTGACTGGCATGTGACGGTCCTGGCCCTGGGGGTGACGATGCGCACCCTCGCCGTGCGACGGCCGGGGCTCCGCAGGGCGCGGACGCCGGTGCCGCGGAGCCAGAACCCGGCGTCGCGTCCGAGGACCGGCCCGGGCTCGCCGTCGCGCAGCTCCAGCTGCACCCGCCCGCGGGTGACGACGCCGAACGCGTCGCACCACTCCGCCGCGACCACCGCGACACGCACGCCACCGCGCAGCGCGAGCGTCCACACCGGGACTACTCCGTGCCGTCCGCCGGCAGGCGCTCCGGCAGCCCGAGCCGCGGGAACTGGTCGTCGTGGAAGATGACGATCTCGGTGATCGCCCCACCGGTGATCCGCAGGACGTCGATCGTCAGCGGCAGGTACGCGCCCTCCCGCTTCCGCCAGAGGTAGAAGGCAATGGCGGGCTGCCGGTTCACGGAGGTGAGGACGGCGCGCAGGCCCTTCATACCCTCGAATCCGCTCTCGACCCAGTCGTTCACCACCGCGTCGCGGCCGACGTTCAGGCCCGGCGTGGGCGGCATCGAGCACCGGACGTCGTCCCGCAGCATGGCCGCGATCCCGTCGACGTCGGTCGCGACGCTGGCTTCGGTGAAGCGGCGCACCAGCTCGCGCGTCCCGGCGTCCTGTTCGCCGCCGGTCCAGTCCTGCCGCTCGGCGGGCAGGCGCTCCCGCATGCCGGCGCGGGCCCGCTGCAGCGCGCTGTTCACGGAGTTGACGGAGTCCCCGAGGAGCTCCGCGACGTCCTTCGCCGGCCAGCCGAGCACGTCCCGCAGGATCAGCACGGCCCGCGGGCGCGGCGCGAGGTGCTGGACTGCGACCAGGTAGGCCAGCTCGATCGTCTCCCGCGCGACGGCGACGGTCTCCGGCTCGTCCGCGTCGCCCGCGGGCAGCTCGTCGAGCAGCCGGTCCGGGTAGGGCTGCAGCCACAGCACCTCGCCGCCGGTCGCAGGCTCCGGGCGGCACTTGGCGAGCAGGTCCAGGCAGGCGTTGGTGGCGATCCGGTACAGCCAGGCCCGGAACGTCGACCGCCCCTCGAAGGTCTCCCGCCGCCGCCAGGCACGGAGGAACGTTTCCTGCACGGTGTCCTCGGCGTCCTCGAACGACCCGAGCATCCGGTAGCAGTGCACATGTAGCTCCCGCCGGTGCCGCTCCGCCAGCCCCGAGAACGCCGGCTCGTCGACCTCGCCCAGCCCGCTCACGCCCAGCTCCTCCAGCCGCGTGTCCGCACTCATCACGTCATCCTTCCGCCTCGTCGTGTCCCGTCGTAGGTGTGACGGGTGCGGGCGCGAAAACTCATCACTAGGGTCCGTCGGCATGGCTGAGCGTTTCTCATCCTTTGAGCAGGTCCCGTCTCTGACTGCGCAGGTCGCGCGGGCGAGTAATCCGGGCGGTACGACAGCGATGTGGGTGAGAGACCGGCTGGACGGGCTGTGGTGCGACGAGGACTTCGCCTGCTGGTACCCACGCGACGGGCGCCCCGGCCTCTCGCCCGCCCAGTTGGCCACCGTCTGTGTGCTGCAGTTCCTGCTCGACCTGTCGGACCGTCAGGTGGCCAAGGCGATGCGCTGCCGCATCGATTTCAAGTACGCCCTATCCATGGAGCTGGACGATCCCGGCTTCCATCACAGTGTCCTGGCCGACTTCCGTGAGCGCCTCGCCCAGGGCGATCGCGCCGACCGCCTCCTCGACCTCGCACTGGCCCGTCTCAAGGACGCCGGGCTGGTGCGCGAACGCAGCACGCAGCGCACCGATTCCACCCATGTTCTGGCCGCGGTGCGCGACCTGACCCGGCTGGAGTTGATCACCGAGGCGGTGCGGGCCGCGCTGGAAGAGCTCGCCGGCACCGTCCCACACCTGCTGGCCGGCCTGGTGGCCGAGGAGTGGGGACGCCGCTACGGCCGTCCGGTACGCCTGGGCAAGAACCCCACCCGGCCCAAGACCAGGATCAACACCACCGGCGACGACGCCTTACGGCTGCTGGAGCATCTTCGCGGGCACGGGGCAGGCCGCGCGTTCGGCCCCCGGGTCCAGGCCCTGCGGCAGATCATGGCACAACTACTACCGCGACGCGGCGGGCCGCCTGCGCCGGCGCACCGACGACGACGGCGGGCTGCCGCCCCTGCTCTGCGGGGTCGATGGCCAGCCGGTAGCGGGTCTTGTCGGCGACCCAGTCGGTGACGTACTGACACCGGTAGCCGGCGTACGGCGGTAGCCATGTGGACGGGGTCGTGGTCGGATGTGGTCCGGTTGGAGGCGGCGGACACCGCGATCAGGGCGCGGGAGTCGTCCAGCTCGTTGGCGTAGGCCTCGCGTTCCTTCGCGGCCTGCGCGCCAGGGCGTAGCTGGGCATTTCCCCACCGCAGCCGTTCCAGTTCGTGGGGGTTGGGAGTTGCTGCCGGGATAGTGAGCAGGAGTGACTTCTGGTGAGTGTGAGTGAGTGCTGGGGCTGGATGCGGTTGTTCCGCTGTGCGCCGGAGGGTCTCCT
>NZ_JBIAVS010000039.1:0-69463 GCF_042894545.1 Streptomyces sp. NPDC001530 | reverse complement strand
TCCCCGTTCACGGTCCACACCCGCTGGATCGAGACCGAGTTCGTCAACGAGATCCCCGCCTTCACCGCCCCGGCCGACACCGAGACCGACGAGGAACCGGGCCGCGAGACCGTCGTCGTCGAGGTCGGCGGCAAGCGCCTGGAGGTCTCCCTCCCCTCCTCGCTCGGCATGAGCCTGGCCCGCACCGGGCTGGCCGCCGGCGCCAAGCCCAAGCGCCGCGCCGCCAAGAAGTCCGGCCCCGTCGCCTCCGGCGACACCCTCGCCTCCCCCATGCAGGGCACCATCGTCAAGGTGGCGGTCGAGGAGGGCCAGGAGGTCAAGGAGGGCGACCTGGTCGTCGTCCTGGAAGCCATGAAGATGGAACAGCCCCTCAACGCCCACCGCTCCGGCACCATCAAGGGCCTCAGCGCAGAGGTCGGCGCCTCCATCACCTCAGGCGCCGCGATCTGCGAAATCAAGGACTGAGCCCCTGACAGAGGCCCTCAAGACCCCTAAAAGAGCCCTCAAGAGGCACTCGCACGACACGAAGCGCCCGGCGGGCTGAAACAGCCCGCCGGGCGCTTCGCGCGCAGAAGGCTGCCGGTCCGGAAGGCGCGAGGCGGCGATTGGCAATTCCGGGCCACGCGAACCGGAACATTCCGGGCACATGGTGGCCCAAATCGGCCAATCCCTCCCTCCTGCCGACCAGAGATCAGCGGCGGCGGAGGTCTGCCACCCTTGCGCGCTCCGACTGGGGCTGGTCGCCCAGGACCGTGGCGCTGCGTAGTTGGGGGGCTGTGCCCGGTACGCCGCGGCGTGGGCCGGGGAGGGGTACGTCCCGGCGTGGCTGGCGCCCCGCCGGGACGGGATCGCCTCCCGCGCCGCCCGAAGCGGATGACCCGGCCACCGCGATCTGTACGCCCTGGTCCGCCAGGGCCTGCAGCTCGGTGACCGCGCGGTCGTCGTGCCCTGGAGGCTCATCCGTGACCAGGCGGGTGATCAAGTCGGTCGGCACGGTCTGGAACATCGTGTCGGTACCGAGCTTGGTGTGGTCGGCGAGGACGACGACCTCGGCGGCGGCCTGGACCAGCGCGCGGTCGACCGAGGCCGACAGCATGTTGGACGTGGACAGACCGCGCTCGGCCGTGAGCCCGCTCCCGGAGAGGAAGGCCCGGGAGACGCGCAGCCCCTGGAGGGACTGCTCGGCGCCGGAGCCGACCAGGGCGTAGTTGGAACCGCGCAGGGTGCCGCCGGTCATCACGACCTCGACGCGGTTGGCGTGGGCCAACGCCTGAGCCACCAAGAGGGAGTTGGTGACGACGGTCAGCCCGGGGACCCGCGCGAGCCGGCGCGCCAGCTCCTGCGTGGTGGTCCCCGCTCCCACCACAATGGCCTCGCCCTCTTCGACGAGACCCGCGGCGAGATCGGCGATGGCCGTCTTCTCGGCGGTCGCGAGATGCGATTTCTGCGGAAAGCCGGACTCCCGCGTAAACCCGCCCGGCAATACCGCACCGCCGTGCCGGCGGTCGAGGAGTCCTTCTGCCTCCAGTGCGCGCACGTCCCGCCGTACGGTCACTTCGGAGGTCTGGACGACGCGGGCGAGCTCACGGAGCGACACGGCTCCATTCGCTCGCACCATTTCGAGGATCAATTGGCGACGTTCTGCAGCGAACACGAAACTGACAGTAACCCCAACGACCGTCTGCTTTCAGCAGTTTGCGCCGAATAACAGAAGTTGTTCGCATGGCAGGGCGCGAAGTGGTATAGGCGCCTACTCGCGCCGCCTATGCCGTACGAATGGTCGACGACTCCCCGTGACCAGCGCGGACCCGGCGGGGAGTCGCCCGAAGGGCTCAGCTCTCGCCCGTGGCCTTCCGGGTGTGCAACTGCCGTGCCACCTCGGCGATCGAGCCCGACAGGGAGGGGTACACGGTGAACGCGTTCGCGATCTGTTCGACGGTCAGGTTGTTGTCGACCGCGATCGAGATCGGATGGATCAGTTCCGAGGCGCGCGGCGCCACGACCACACCGCCCACCACGATGCCGGTGCCGGGGCGGCAGAAGATCTTGACGAAGCCGTCGCGGATGCCCTGCATCTTCGCGCGCGGGTTGCGCAGGAGGGGGAGCTTCACGACACGGGCGTCGATCTTGCCGGCGTCGACGTCGGCCTGCGTGTAGCCGACGGTGGCGATCTCGGGGTCGGTGAAGACGTTGGACGAGACCGTCTTCAGGTTCAGCGGGGCCACCGCGTCGCCCAGGAAGTGGTACATGGCGATACGTCCCTGCATGGCGGCGACGGACGCGAGGGCGAAGACGCCGGTCACGTCACCGGCCGCGTACACGCCGGGGGCGCTGGTACGGGACACCTTGTCGGTCCAGATGTGCCCGGACTCCCTGACCTTCACCCCGGCCTCCTCCAGGCCCATCCCGCTGCTGTTCGGAATGGCACCGACGGCCATCAGGCAGTGCGAGCCGCTGATGACCCGGCCGTCGGAGAGCGTGACCTCGACGCGGTCGCCGACCCGCTTGGCGGACTCGGCGCGGGAGCGGGCCATCACGTTCATGCCGCGGCGGCGGAAGACGTCCTCCAGGACGGCCGCGGCGTCCGGGTCCTCGCCGGGCAGCACGCGGTCGCGGGAGGAGACGAGGGTCACCTTCGACCCGAGCGCCTGGTAGGCGCCGGCGAACTCGGCTCCGGTGACACCGGAGCCGACGACTATGAGTTCCCCGGGGAGCTCGTCGAGGTCGTAGACCTGGGTCCAGTTCAGGATCCGCTCGCCGTCGGGCTGGGCGTCGGGGAGCTCACGCGGGTGACCACCGGTGGCGATGAGTACGGCGTCGGCGGTGAGCGTCTCCTCGGTGCCGTCCACGGCCCGGACGACGACCTTGCGCGAGCCGTCCAGGGCCTGCATGCCTTCGAGCCGCCCGCGACCGCGCAGGACGCGCGCGCCGGCGCGCGTCACGGAGGCCGTGATGTCGTGCGACTGCGCGAGCGCGAGGCGCTTCACACGGCGGTTGACTTTGCCGAGGTCCACGCCGACGACGCGGGCCGCCTGCTCCATGGGGGGCGTGTCGTCGGCGACGATGATCCCCAGCTCCTCGTACGAGGAGTCGAAGGTGGTCATCACCTCGGCCGTAGCGATAAGGGTCTTCGACGGCACGCAGTCGGTGAGCACCGACGCCCCGCCCAGACCGTCGCAGTCGACGACGGTCACCTCCGCGCCGAGCTGCGCTGCTACCAGCGCCGCTTCATATCCGCCGGGTCCGCCACCAATGATCACGATCCGAGTCACGTACTCCATTGTCCCGCACGCCTCCAGGTGCTTCCGCCCTGGGGCCGGAGTCGGTGGTATTCGAGCTCCTTCTGTTACGCGAGGGACGCGGGTGTTCGCTGCCGTACCCTCGACCCCATGTCGCTCTACGCCGCGTACGCCGGCAATCTCGACCCGCGGCTCATGACGCGCCGCGCTCCCCATTCGCCGCTGCGCGCCACCGGCTGGCTGAACGGCTGGCGGCTGACCTTCGGGGGCGAGCACATGGGCTGGGAGGGCGCGCTCGCGACGATCGTCGAGGCACCGCGGTCCCAGGTCTTCGTGGCGCTGTACGACATCGCACCCCTGGACGAGGACTCCATGGACCGCTGGGAGGGCGTGGGCCTCGACATCTACCGCCGGATGCGCGTACGCGTGCACACGCTGGAGGGGGAGGAGCCGGCGTGGGTGTACGTACTGAACGGGTACGAGGGGGGACTCCCCTCGGCGCGGTACCTGGGCGAGATCGCCGACGCGGCGGAGTCGGCGGGGGCGCCGCACGACTATGTGATGGAGCTGCGCAAGCGGCCGTGCTGAGCGGCGCCGTCGAGCCGGGCGAGCCGACTTGCTGAACTGCGTTTCCGAGCTGCGCAAGCGGCCGTGCTGAGCTGCGCCATTGAGCTGTGCCGACGCCCTTGCCCCGCTACGTCGTCGCGACGTCATTGCACTGGGCGGGTGCGTCTGTCGCGCCACGTCGTCGAGCTCGGGGAGCACCCTGTGGAGTCTCGTCCGAAAGGGCGGTCGTTGCCCCTCTTTGCCCCCGCTCTTGTTGGAAACGACAAGACAACGATCGCAAGACCGTGAGCTCTGTCATCTACGCGCGTAGGCCTGGACCAGCTACCCTCATGCGCGTGAACGCATCTCTTCTTCCGGACGACATCCAGGGCGACCCCTACGCCGCCGCCGACGCCGCCGCCGCGCGCCTGCGGGAGCTCACGGGCGCCGAGACCCATGACGTCGCCCTCGTGATGGGCTCCGGCTGGGCGCCGGCCGTGGACGCGCTCGGCTCTCCCGAGGCCGAGTTCCAGGTCACCGAGCTGCCCGGGTTCCCCCCGCCGGCGGTCGAGGGTCACGGCGGCAAGATCCGCTCGTACCGGATCGGCGACAAGCGGGCCCTGGTCTTCCTGGGCCGCACCCACTACTACGAGGGCCGCGGGGTCGCCGCCGTCGCGCACGGCGTGCGGACCGCCGTCGCCGCCGGCTGCAAGACCATCGTGCTCACCAACGGCTGCGGTGGTCTGCGCGAGGGCATGCGGCCCGGCCAGCCGGTGCTGATCAGCGACCACATCAACCTGACGGCGACGTCGCCGATCGTCGGGGCGAACTTCGTGGACCTCACCGACCTGTACTCGCCCCGTCTGCGGGCCCTGTGCAAGGAGGTCGACCCCAGCCTGGAGGAGGGCGTCTACGCGCAGTTCCCCGGGCCGCACTACGAGACGCCGGCCGAGATCCGGATGGCTCGGGTCATCGGTGCGGACCTCGTCGGCATGTCGACGACGCTCGAGGCCATCGCCGCCCGGGAGGCCGGCGCCGAGGTCCTCGGCATCTCACTGGTCACCAACCTCGCCGCCGGCATGACGGGCGAGCCCCTCAACCACGAGGAGGTCCTCCAGGCAGGCCGCGACTCCGCCGCCCGCATGGGCGAACTCCTGACCCAGGTGCTGGACCGCCTGTAGGCGGTGGGCTTTTTTCGCCCCCGCCGCCCCTACCCATTCCCGTCCCCTGGGGCTCCGCCCCAGACCCCGCCGAGGCGGCGCCGTCCCTAGGGGCACCGTCAGGGGGGAGCCCCCGGCCCCAACCCGGGGCTCTGCCCCTGGACCCCGCCGGGGCTCCGCCCCAGGACCCCGTCAGGAGTTCTGCCCCCTGAACCGCCCGGGCCCGCCCCTCGACCCCCTCAGGGACTTTGCCCCCTGACCCCCGGGGGCTCCGCCCCTCGACCCCGTCAGGAGCTCCGCCCCCCGAACCGCCCGGGGCTCCGCCCCTGAACCCCATCAGGAGTTCTGCCCCCTGAACCGCCCGGGCCCGCCCCTCGACCCCCTCAGGGACTTTGCCCCCTGACCCCCGGGGGGCTCCACCCCTCGCCCCCGTCAGAAGCTCCACCCCCCGAACCGCCCGGGGCTCCGCCCCTGAACCCCATCAGGAGTTCTGCCCCCTGACCCCCTGGGGGCTCCACCCCTCGCCCCCGTCAGAAGCTCCACCCCCTGAACCCCCTGGAGCTCCGCCCTCCGCCCCCGAACCCGCCAAGGGGGCTCCCCCTGCACGCCCGCTCCTCAACCCCCGGCCGGGCTGAAACCCTTCAGCCCAGGCCCGTGCTCTTCAGCCCGTCCGGCGTTTGAGGACGAGGCCGTTGAGGCCGATAGGGGGTCCAGGGGGCGGAGCCCCTTGGCGGGGTCTGGGGCGGAGCCCCGGGGGACGGGAATGGGTAGGGGCGGCGGGGGCGGAAGAAACCCGGCGCACACAGCGACGTACGAACGAAGAGAGAGGTGCACCCGAGGTGCAGGACGAACTCATCGCACGGGCCAAGGCGTGGCTGGCCGAGGACCCCGACGCGGAAACCCGCGACGAACTCGCCAAGCTCATCGCCACCGAGGACGTCACAGAGCTCGCCGCCCGCTTCAGCGGCACCCTCCAGTTCGGCACCGCCGGCCTCAGAGGCGAACTCGGCGCCGGCCCCATGCGCATGAACCGCTCGGTCGTCATCCGTGCCGCCGCGGGCCTCGCCGCCTACCTGAAGGCGAAGGGCCAGACCGACGGCCTCGTGGTCATCGGCTACGACGCCCGCCACAAGTCCGCGGACTTCGCCCGCGACACCGCGGCCGTGATGACGGGCGCGGGGCTGCGCGCCGCCGTACTGCCCCGCCCCCTCCCCACCCCCGTCCTCGCCTACGCCATAAGGCACCTCGGCGCGGCGGCGGGCGTGGAGGTCACCGCCAGCCACAACCCGCCCCGCGACAACGGCTACAAGGTCTACCTGGGCGACGGTTCGCAGATCGTCCCCCCGGCGGACGCGGAGATCGCCGCCGAGATCGCCGCCATCACCACCCTCAGCACGGTCCCGCGCCCCGACTCCGGCTGGGAAACCCTCGACGAGGGCGTCCTGGACGCCTACCTGGCCCGTACGGACGCCGTACTGGCCGAGGGGTCGCCCCGCACCGCCCGCACCGTCTACACGGCGATGCACGGCGTCGGCAAGGACGTACTGCTCGCGGCGTTCGCCCGGGCGGGCTTCCCGGCCCCGGTCCTCGTCGCCGAACAGGCCGAGCCCGACCCCGACTTCCCCACCGTCGCCTTCCCCAACCCGGAAGAGCCCGGCGCCATGGACCTCGCCTTCGCCAAGGCCCGCGAGACCGACCCCGACCTGATCATCGCGAACGACCCCGACGCCGACCGCTGCGCGGTGGCCGTCAAGGACGGCGCGGACTGGCGGATGCTGCGCGGCGACGAGGTCGGCGCGCTGCTCGCCCAGCACCTCGTGAACCGAGGTGCGCGCGGCACGTTCGCCGAGTCGATCGTCTCCTCCGCCCTCCTCGGCCGGATCGCCGAAAAGGCGGGGCTGCCGTACGAGGAGACCCTGACGGGCTTCAAGTGGATCGCCCGCGTGGAGGGACTGCGGTACGGCTACGAGGAGGCGCTCGGCTACTGCGTCGACCCGGACGGCGTACGCGACAAGGACGGCATCACCGCCGCCCTCCTCATCACCGAGCTCGCCTCCGAGCTCAAGGAGCAGAGCCGTACGCTGCTCGACCTCCTCGACGACATCGCCGTCGAGTACGGCCTGCACGCCACCGACCAGCTCTCGGTCCGCGTCGAGGACCTGTCGATCATCGCGAACGCCATGCGGCGGCTGCGCGAACAGCCGCCCACGCGGCTCGCGGGTCTGGCGATCACCAAGTCCGAGGACCTCACCAAGGGCACGGACAAGCTGCCGCCCACGGACGGCCTGCGCTACACCCTGGACGGCGCCCGCGTCATCGTCCGCCCGAGCGGCACGGAGCCGAAGCTGAAGTGCTACCTGGAGGTCGTGGTGCCCGTCGGCACCCGGGACAACCTCCCGGCGGCCCACGCGAAGGCCGCCGAACTGCTGTCGGCGATCAAGCGGGACCTGTCGGCCGCGGCCGGCATCTGAGTCCGACAGTCCGGCCAGTGGGACAGTCCCGCCAGTCGGACAGTCCAGCCAGTCGGACAGCCGCCCAATAGCCCGACACCACCGTGTGGGTCCATCGAGCAGATGGACCCACACAGAGCACACAGAGCAC
This sequence comes from Streptomyces sp. NPDC001530, assembly GCF_042894545.1. NCBI lineage: Bacteria > Bacillati > Actinomycetota > Actinomycetes > Kitasatosporales > Streptomycetaceae > Streptomyces > Streptomyces sp. NPDC001530. The sequence goes on along the minus strand of NZ_JBIAVS010000039.1, from coordinate 61,917 downwards.
ACAGAGCGAATCTCCCCTCTCGCGATCGCGACAGAGCGTTCCCCCTGTCGCGGCGATCCCCTCGCGCCCCTTATGGGTGATTTCCGCAGGGCAGTTGACGCAGCGCTCCCGTGCGCCGCCGGAAGACCGAGGAACGGTTACCGGTAGCGCACCACCGAGTCCCAGGAGCTGCCGCGTGCCCTCGACCGCTTCCCGGCCGACATCCACCCCACCCCGGAACGCCCCGACCGGACTCGTCCCGCACACCCGGCGCCCCTTGCGGGACACCGTCCCGGCAGCCAGAGTCCGCGCCCATCTGCGCCGCGCGGCCCCCGCCCTCCTCGCCTACGCGGCCGTACGCCTCACCTGCCTGCTCGTGCTCGCCCTGTGGGCCCACCGCCGGCACCACGGCGTCTGGCCGATCCTGGCGGCACAGTGGGACGCGGACTGGTACCTGGGCATCGCCGACCACGGCTACACGCACCACCTGGGCACCGCGTACGACGCGAACAACCTCGCCTTCTTCCCGCTCTACCCCGTCCTGGTCAAGGCCGTCGCGGTACTGACGCCGGGCACGCGCGCGACGACGGGGCTGGTGATCGCGGTCGCGTGCTCCTTCCTCGCCGCCTGGGGGATCCATTCGGTGGGCAGCCATCTGCACGACCGCCGCGTGGGCGTGCTGCTGACCGTCCTGTGGGCGGCCCTCCCGGTGGGCCTGGTCGAGTGGATGGGCTACACGGAGTCGCTGTTCACGGCGTTCGCCGCGTGGTCGCTGTACGCGGTGCTCACCGGCCGCTGGCTGTGGGCGGGTGCGCTGGCGGCGCTGGCGGGGCTGACCCGTCCGACGGGCATCGCGGTGGCGGCGGCGGTCACCGTGACGGCCCTGCTCTCGCTCCGCCGCGGGTTCTCGGCCCGCGCGCTCGCGGCCGCCGCCCTCGCCCCCGCCGGCTGGCTCGCGTACGTCGGCTGGGTGGGCCTGCGCCTGGGCCGCTGGGACGGCTACTTCGCCGTACAGCGGCTGTGGCACAACGAGTGGGACGGCGGCGTGGAGACCCTGCGCCGGCTGCGGGAGGTTCTGGGGCACGACTCGACGCCCGAGCTGTTCCTGGTGATGGTGACCCTGACGCTGCTCGCGTCGATGGCGCTGTACGTCCTCTCCGCGTGGGACCGCCAGCCGCTCCCCCTGCTGGTCTTCACCGGGGTCCTGCTGCTGATCGTCCTCGGCAGCGGCGGCGTCTACTTCCCGCGCGCCCGCTTCCTCCTCCCCGGCTTCCCGCTCCTCCTCCCGCCGGCCCTGCACCTCGCCCGCGCCTCGCCCCGCTTCCGGGCCCTGGGCCTGACGGTCGCGATCCTGGGCTCGGCCTACTGCAGCGCGTACATGACGCTGGTGTGGCCGAGCGCGCCCTGAGCAACAGGAGCAGGGACTGCGGGGAGCGGGCGCTGGGGCGGCCACAACGGCCGCCCCAGCGCCCCCTCCCCGCTCTCGCCGGTCGCCCGTGATGCGCCAGGCGAACCTGCGGGGCAGCGCCAGTACGCCGATGCTGCCGAGCGCGGCCGCCGTACCGTACCGCCACACTCCGGTGCCGCCCCAGAACAGCCGGCGGCCCCATACGACGAGGCCGGCGGCGGTCAGCCAGTCGGGCCAGCCCGCGCGCCACCGTCGTACGGACCCGGCGCCGCCGCTCGCCGCTGCCGCGGCAGCCGCCGCGGCGCGCGCGGCGGCCTTCTCCGCGGCGATACGACGCCGTGCAGGGCCCTCCGAGGAGGCCCGCACCGGTCCAGTCGGCCAGGCCACGAGCGGTGGCTCGCCGGGCTCTGCGGCGGCACTGACGAGGAGGATCTCGGCGCCGTCGTAGGGGGCTCCGTAGAGGACGGCGTCCCGACGAGCGGCCGGTCAGCCCACCGCCAGCAGGATCGCCAGCAGGATCGCGCCCGCGATGGCCGGCCCCATCACCTCGTAGGCCCAGCGCACGCTGACCTCGCCCTGCGCGGCCTCCTCCGCCGCCCTGGCCTCGCAGAGCTCGCGCAGGTCGTCCATGATCTGGTCGGTCTGGGCGCGGTTCGGCTCGGTGGGGGCCGGGGACGTACGGCCCATCGAAGACATACGGCCGATCGAGGACGTACGGCCGCCGCCGCTGCCCGCCGCCGCGCCCCGGGCCTGCTGCTTGGCCGCCTTCTTGCGGGCGCGCAGCGAGACGGGGATCGCCCAGAGCTGGTACTTCTTGCCGGAGGTATCGAGCACCTCGTTGGAGTAGCCCGAGCGCAGGGAGGCGACCTTGCCCCAGGGCAGCACGATGACGCGGAACGGGTTGCGGATGCGGAGCCGGTTCTCGTTCGCGTAGACCGCGGGGCGCAGGGTGAACGCCGACACCAGCGGGACGACGAGGATCAGTGCGGCGAGGGCCAGCCAGGGGGTGCTGCCGTGGCCCGAGATCAGCGCGTCGATGCCGAGCCAGCCCGCGATGAGCAGGAGCAGGGCGCCGCCCGCGATACCGGCGGGCGACCGGTAGATCCGGTCCTTCGACTCGGGTCGCGAGGCGTCCGGTACGGGGGGCTGGTGATCGGGGGTGGTCATGGCCCCGATTGTGCCGGACGTCTGGGAGGGGGCTTGCGCGTGGTGGGGGTTTCTTCGCCCCCTCCAGCCCATCCCGTCCCGTAGCTGGGGGCTCCGCCCCCAGCCCCCCGGGTGATTCTTCGGCTGCCGGTTCATGGGTGCTGGTCGCGCAGTTCCCCACGCCCCTGACGGGGCGCAGCCCACATCCCTACTCCGCCCCTGGGGGTGTACAGCCGCTACGCGCGTAGATATGCTCGGCTGGTGACCATGCCCACCAACGCACCCGCACACGCACTCGGCGACGTAGCCGCGTCGGACAGCACGCTGCGCCGCTTCCTCCACGGGCTGCCCGGCGTCGACGCGGTCGGCCTGGAGGCGCGCGCCGCCTCGCTCGGCACCCGTTCCATCAAGACCACCGCGAAGGCGTACGCCATCGACCTCGCCATCTCGATGGTCGACCTGACGACGCTGGAAGGCGCGGACACCCCGGGCAAGGTCCGGGCGCTCGGCGCCAAGGCGGTCCACCCGGACCCGACCGACCGTACGACACCCACCACGGCCGCGGTCTGCGTCTACCCCGACATGGTGGCCGTCGCCAAGGAAGCCGTCGCGGGTTCGGGAGTGAAGGTGGCCTCCGTCGCCACCGCCTTCCCCGCCGGCCGCGCCGCGCTCGACGTCAAGCTGGCCGACGTGCGCGACGCCGTCGCCGCGGGCGCCGACGAGATCGACATGGTCATCGACCGCGGGGCGTTCCTCGCGGGCCACTACATGAAGGTGTACGACGAGATCGTCGCCGTGAAGGAGGCCTCGGGCGCGGCCCGCCTGAAGGTCATCTTCGAGACCGGCGAGCTCTCGACGTACGACAACATCCGGCGCGCGAGCTGGCTCGGCATGCTGGCGGGCGCCGACTTCATCAAGACCTCGACCGGGAAGGTCGCCGTCAACGCGACCCCGGCCAACACCCTGCTCATGCTGGAAGCCGTCCGCGACTTCCGCGCGCAGACCGGCATCCAGGTCGGCGTGAAGCCCGCCGGAGGCATCCGCACCACCAAGGACGCCATCAAGTTCCTGGTCCTGGTGAACGAGACGGCGGGCGAGGACTGGCTGGACAACCACTGGTTCCGCTTCGGCGCGTCCTCGCTCCTGAACGACCTGCTGATGCAGCGTCAGAAGCTGGCCACCGGCCGCTACTCCGGCCCCGACTACGTGACGGTGGACTGATCACCATGGCATCCGCATTCGCATACGCGCCCGCGCCCGAGTCCCGCTCCGTCGTCGACATCGCGCCCTCCTACGGCCTGTTCATCGACGGCGAGTTCACCGAGGCCGCCGACGGCAAGGTCTTCAAGACCGTCTCCCCGAGCACCGAAGAGGTCCTCTCCGAGGTCGCCCAGGCCGGTGCCGAGGACGTCGACCGCGCGGTGAAGGCCGCCCGCAAGGCCTTCGAGAAGTGGTCGGCGCTGCCCGGCTCCGAGCGCGCCAAGTACCTCTTCCGCATCGCCCGGATCATCCAGGAGCGCTCCCGCGAGCTGGCCGTCCTGGAGACGCTGGACAACGGCAAGCCGATCAAGGAGACCCGCGACGCCGACCTCCCCCTGGTCGCCGCGCACTTCTTCTACTACGCGGGCTGGGCCGACAAGCTCGACCACGCCGGCTTCGGCGCGAACCCGCGGCCGCTGGGCGTGGCCGGCCAGGTCATCCCCTGGAACTTCCCGCTCCTGATGCTGGCCTGGAAGATCGCCCCGGCGCTCGCGACCGGCAACACGGTCGTCCTCAAGCCCGCCGAGACCACGCCCCTCTCCGCCCTCTTCTTCGCGGACATCTGCCGTCAGGCGGGCCTCCCCAAGGGCGTCGTCAACATCCTTTCGGGGTACGGCGACACGGGCGCCGCCCTCGTCGAGCACCCCGACGTCAACAAGGTCGCCTTCACCGGTTCCACCGCCGTCGGCAAGGCGATCGCCCGCCAGGTCGCCGGCACGGACAAGAAGGTCACGCTCGAACTCGGCGGCAAGGGCGCGAACATCGTCTTCGACGACGCCCCCATCGACCAGGCCGTCGAGGGCATCGTCACCGGCATCTTCTTCAACCAGGGCCAGGTGTGCTGCGCGGGCAGCCGGCTGCTCGTCCAGGAGTCGATCCAGGACGAGCTGCTGGACTCGCTCAAGCGGCGGCTGTCCACGCTCCGCCTCGGCGACCCGCTCGACAAGAACACCGATATCGGCGCCATCAACTCCGCCGAACAGCTCGCGCGCATCACCTCGCTCGTCGAGCAGGGCGAGGCCGAGGGCGCCGAGCGCTGGTCCCCGGCCTGCGAACTGCCCGACAGCGGCTACTGGTTCGCCCCGACGCTCTTCACGAACGTCACCCAGGCGCACACCATCGCCCGCGACGAGATCTTCGGCCCGGTCCTGTCCGTCCTCACCTTCCGCACCCCGGACGAGGCGGTCGCCAAGGCCAACAACAGCCAGTACGGCCTCTCGGCGGGCATCTGGACCGAGAAGGGCTCCCGGATCCTGGCCGTCGCGAGCAAGCTCCGCGCGGGTGTCATCTGGTCCAACACGTTCAACAAGTTCGACCCGACCTCGCCGTTCGGCGGTTACAAGGAGTCGGGCTTCGGCCGCGAGGGCGGTCGTCACGGCCTGGAGGCGTACCTCGCCCCGTCGAGCCCGGAGGGCCAGCGATAAAGATGAGCGCAGTTGAGAAGTCCGAGCAGCGGCGTCTGAGCGTCTTCAAGACCTACAAGCTGTACGTGGGCGGGAAGTTCCCGCGTTCCGAGAGCGGCCGGGTGTACGAGGTGACGGACTCCAAGGGCAAGTGGCTGGCCAACGCGCCCCTCTCCTCCCGCAAGGACGCCCGTGACGCGGTCGTCGCCGCCCGCAAGGCGTTCGGCGGCTGGTCGGGCGCGACGGCGTACAACCGCGGCCAGATTCTCTACCGCATCGCCGAGATGCTGGAGGGCCGCAAGGAGCAGTTCGTACGCGAGGTCGCGGACGCCGAGGGCCTGTCGAAGTCGAAGGCCGCCGCTGTCGTCGACGCGGCGATCGACCGTTGGGTCTGGTACGCGGGCTGGACGGACAAGATCGCCCAGGTGGTCGGGGGCGGCAACCCCGTCGCGGGCCCGTTCTTCAACCTCTCCACCCCGGAGCCGACGGGCGTGGTCACCGTCCTGGCCCCTCAGGAGTCCTCGTTCCTTGGCCTGGTCTCGGTGATCGCCCCGGTGATCGCGACCGGCAACACGGTCATCGTCGTCGCCTCCGAGAAGTCGCCGCTTCCGGCGCTGTCGCTGGGCGAGGTCCTGGCCACCTCCGACCTGCCCGGCGGTGTGGTCAACGTGCTCTCCGGCAAGACGGCGGAGATCGCCACGCCGCTCGCCGCGCACCAGGACGTCAACGCGATCGACCTCGCGGGCGCGGACGACGTACTCGCCAAGGAGCTGGAGATCGCGGCCGCGGACAACCTGAAGCGCGTTCTTCGTCCACAGGCTGTGGATTATTCGGAGACTCCCGGCATCGAGCGCCTGACCGCCTTCCTGGAGACGAAGACGGTCTGGCATCCGACGGGGTCACTGGGCGCCTCCGGTTCGTCGTACTGAGGGCGTACGAGCCAAGGCGTACCGAGGTCTCGGGGCCCCGATCCGTGTCCCTGGGGCCCCGTGCACGGGAGAGCCGCGCTTCCCCTCCGTCCAGGGGGAGCGCGGCTCTCCTATGTCAACGGCAGATCACCGTCAGTGCAGCAGCCCTGTCACCTGCCCCAGCACCGGAATGCTGCCGACCGACTGCGCCTGGGCGACCGGCCTGGTCAGGGTGTGCGAGGACAGCGGCTTGAAGTCGGCGAGTTGGGTGCCGATCCCGTTGTCGAGCGGGTCGACCCCGGTGCCCGCCAGCGGGTTGGGCTTGAGGCCCGCGACGGGGCCGGTGACGTACCCCACCGATCCGGTCAGGGCCGCCACGCCCGCCTGCGGGTCGACGTTGCCTAGCGAGGTGGGCCGGGTGCGCATGACGTCCAGCACGGGGTCCGTGTCCGCGACGGCCGGACTGGCCGCGGCCGCACTTGCAGCGACCACGCCGACCGCTGCGGCGGCGATACGCGCGGTCGTGCGGGGCATGGTGGTCTGCTGGGCTGCGTGTCGCGCCATCAGGTTTCCTCTTCGGGGAGCGGAGAGCAACTGGTCAGACGCGAAGAGTAGTTGACCCGACACGCGTTGCGGGCGGTCCGGGCTTCTCATTCGCCTGTGAGGGTCAACAGGCATATCAGCGCCAGTCCACCCGCGTGTGTCAGCGCCAGTGCACCGTGTGCGTCAGCGTCACCCCGTGCGCGGCGAAGGCGATCTCGATCCAGCCCTGGCCCGCAAGCTGGACGCGTCGGTCCGCTTCGTGACGGAGCCCTCGTCCGACTGACCGCAGCCGGGGCCCGGACGGGTCTCGGGGGAGGGGATAATGTCCTGGAGGCGTCCGATGCGCGGCGAAACCAAGTCAATTCACAGAAGGTACGGAGAATTGGGTTCCCATCCCCCGATACCCACCCGCGTGGTGCTGCTCTGCGGCCCCTCCGGCTCTGGAAAGTCCCTTCTCGCGGCCGACTCCGGGCTCCCCGTGCTGCGCCTCGACGACTTCTACAAGGAGGGCACGGACCCGACGCTGCCGCAGGTGGAGGGCAGCGAGGACATCGACTGGGACCACCCGCTGTCCTGGGACGCGGACACCGCGGTCGCCGCGATCGAGGAGCTGTGCCGTACGGGACGTACGACCATCCCCGTGTACGACATCTCGCTGAGCGCCCGCACCGGCACGGAGACGCTGCACATCGAGCGGACTCCGCTGTTCATCGCGGAGGGAATCTTCGCCGCGGAGATCGTCGAGCGCTGCCGGGAGCTGGGCGTGCTGGCCGACGCGCTGTGTCTGTCGCGGGGCCCGGTCACCACGTTCCGCCGCCGCTTCGTGCGGGATCTGAAGGAGGGCCGCAAGTCGGTGCCCTTCCTGCTGCGCCGCGGCTGGCGCCTGATGCGCGCCGAGCGCTCGATCGTGGCCCGTCAGGCCGCCCTGGGCGCCCACCCCTGTGACAAGGACGAGGCCCTGGGCCGCCTGACCGCCGCGGCCGCCGGGCGCCGCGCGACTGCGCGTCCGACGGCGGCGTAGTCACGCGTCCCGACCGCGCGGGTCTCCGTCAGCCGCCCGGGCAGCCGATGGTCGATCCGGTCCAGCAGTGCGAGGACCACTTGTTGTCGTCCGAGCCGCTGAAGTTCGTGGAGGCGCCGGCCGGCAGACCCCAGGTGTCACCGGCCCAGTTGTTCAGCTGGTAGAACCACAGGTTGTGGTCGGCGTCCTTGTTCCTGGCCGAGCTCGCCTTGTTGTCGATGGTGGTCGACGTGCCGTGGAAGACGAGGCCGCTGTAGCTCTTCTTGCTGGACAGCGTGTCGTAGATGCCGCCCGAGTAGTCCAGGAGGCGGTAGATGCAGGCTTCGCCCGTGTTGCAGGTGCCGTCGTTGCTGGCCGCCTGAGCGGGGGTCATCGCAGCGAAGACGGCCGCGACGGACATCACCGATGCCGCCACGAGACCGCGTGCTCTCTTCATTTCGTACCCTTCCTTCCGGCGCTGTGAGGCCCCCCGCCCTTGCGGGCGGAGAGCGCCGTACTGCGCACGTGACCCTGGCACATCAACCGGCGCCGTACATGATCACCTTCCTGTGATGGCCGAAAGATCCTTGACCATGTCCGGAAAGCGCACACTCGAACTGCCTTTCGTCTCAGGGCACTTGACGGTACGCATCACGAATGATCACCTGAAACATGCGTAACAGGACGAGCCCGGTGACCCGCACCGGCGCGACGATCACCCTGGCAACCGCCGTCGCACTCCTCGCCACGGCCTGCTCCTCCGGGCAGACGGACCAGGGCAAGCGGCACGGGCAGGACGGCGAGGACACCACACCGGTCGTCGCCACGTCCTTCGCCCACGCGCCCAAGGCGTACCCCCTGGACGCCTACAAGCCGACCACGGAGGAGACCGAGACGGTCAACCGCGCGGTCGACGTCCTGACCCGTTCCTGCATGAAGAAGTTCGGGGTGACCCGGCCCGCGTACCAGGCGCCCCCGGGCAGCATTCCGACCAACGCCCGCAAGTACGGGCCGACCGACCTGGCGTCGGTCCGCGTCTACGGCTACAAGCCGCCACTGCCCGACGGCGTCACCAAGCGGGAGGCCGTGACCGCGCAGCAGCGGGAGCTGGCGCGGGAGAAGACGATCACCCCCGCGGCACAGGCCGTCTACACCGGCACCGCGCAGCAGGCCGACAAGGAGAACGGCACGGCCGCGGCCGCGGTCCCGGCCGGTGTCCCCAAGGGCGGCTGCCACGGGCAGGCCCAGCGGCAGGCCCTGGCCGACCGGGCCGGCGACGACCTGATGACGGTCCAGAACCTGTTCGGCCAGGCATCCGGCACCACCCGTGAGGACCCCGCGACCGTCGCGCTCGACAAGCGTTGGAGCGCCTGCATGCGCAAGTCCGGCCTGGACTACCCGGACCCGCTCTCCGCGGTCGACGACTCGACCTGGCGCACCCAGAAGACGAGCCCGAACGGCCCGCACCCGAACTTCCCCGCGCCCTCCGCCCGGGAGATCCGCACGGCCGAGGCCGATGTGCGCTGCAAGAGCGCCACCGACTACGTCGTGACACGCCAGGCCATCGAGTCCGGCCTCCAGAAGCAGCTCATCAAGGAGCACGCGGACACGCTCGCGGCGGTGAAGGAACGCAAGCGGCGCATGGTCGACAAGGCGGAGTCGATCGTGGCGAACGACAAGGCGGCGCGATAGCGCACACGGCAAGGCGCGGACAACGAATGCGGACAACGAAAAGAGGCCCAGGCGGACCCCCCGTCCGCCTGGACCTTTCTCTTTCCCCCGTGATCCCCCGTGGTCCCCCGTGACCCCGTTGGTTCCCCCCGGTACTGCTCCCCCGTACTACCTTCCCCTTGCTTCCCCCCAGACCTTCAGGCGACAAGCTCCCCGAAGGACTCCTCCTCGTCACGGCCGAAGCTGAGGACCTCGTCCTCACGCAGCCGGCGGAGCGACCGCCAGATGCTGGACTTCACCGTGCCGACACTGATGTCGAGGATCTCCGCGATCTCCGGGTCGGTGCGGCCCTCGTAGTAACGCAGGACCAGCATCGTGCGCTGGAGTTCGGGCAGCCGGGCCAGCGCCTGCCACAGCACGGCGCGCAGCTCGGTGCCGCGCATCGCGTCCGTGTCACCGGGCGTCTCCGGCAGCTCCTCGGTCGGGTACTCGTTCAGCTTGCGGCGGCGCCACGCGCTGATGTGCAGGTTGGTCATCGTCCGTCGCAGGTATCCCCCGACGGCCGCCTTGTCGCTGATCCGGTCCCAGGCCTTGTACGTCGAGAACAGCGCGCTCTGCAGCAGGTCCTCGGCCTCGAACCGGTCACCGGTCAGGTGGTAGGCGGTTGCGTACAGGGAGGCGCGGCGCTCCTGGACGTAGGCGGTGAACTCCGCCTCCGACACCGAACGACGCTCCCCCGTGGCCTCCCCGTACGCGGCTCCCCCGTGAGCCTTCCCCCCGACCGTGCCCACAGCGGCGGTCGCCGCGGGGCTCTCCCCCGTGAACGCGTCAACCACCGTCATGTACGCGGTGTGCTGACGCCCGGCGCCGCGAGCGCACCCCCGCCCGCTCACGGCGCCGGACTTCTCCGTAGCCCGGGCGACGTCGTGCAGACGCGTGACAACTGCGCTAGTGCTGGTGCTGTGCAGCGTGTTCATCTCGCGCCCCCCGTCGTGGAGTCCCGGCTCTTCGGTTCGTTCCGTCGTGCTTCCTTGCTTGTGTCGAAAAGCTTGCCCGGGCCACTTCATGGCCGTGTCCGCCGACTGTCACAGACCTGTCACAGGGCCCATCCGCAGGCGCGTCACAGCACGATCACAGAGAAGAACGGTACGACTACGCAGATGACCACTCGGGGTCTCTCCGCCGTCCAGGAGGGCCCTCCTTCTGTGCGGGAGATGGATGGGAGCGCTCCAACGGTCGATACCCGGCCATGACATGGGCCAGAATGACGTTCGTGCCTTCCCTGTTGCTGATCGAGGACGACGACGCCATCCGTACGGCCCTGGAGCTCTCTTTGACGCGCCAGGGACACCGTGTGGCCACCGCTGCCACCGGCGAGGACGGTCTGAAACTGCTGCGTGAGCAGCGGCCGGATCTGATCGTGCTGGACGTGATGCTGCCCGGCATCGACGGATTCGAGGTGTGCCGGCGCATCCGGCGCACCGACCAGCTGCCGATCATTCTGCTGACCGCGCGCAGCGACGACATCGACGTCGTGGTCGGCCTGGAGTCCGGCGCCGACGACTATGTCGTCAAGCCCGTGCAGGGCCGGGTGCTCGACGCCCGGATCCGTGCCGTGCTGCGGCGCGGTGAGCGCGAGGCGACCGACTCGGCGACGTTCGGTTCGCTGGTCATCGACCGCGCCGCGATGACGGTCACCAAGAACGGCGAGGATCTGCAACTGACGCCCACCGAGCTGCGGTTGCTCCTGGAGCTGAGCCGCCGCCCCGGACAGGCGCTGTCCCGCCAGCAGTTGCTGCGTCTGGTGTGGGAGCACGACTACCTGGGCGACTCGCGCCTGGTGGACGCCTGCGTGCAGCGCCTGCGCGCGAAGGTCGAGGACGTGCCGTCCTCGCCCACCCTGATCCGCACCGTACGTGGCGTCGGCTACCGGCTGGACACCCCGTCGTGAGCGACGCACGTGCGGCCGCCGGGCCGCACTCGGGTACGAAAGCCGCACCTCTGCGCCGCACGGGCGGAGAAGCGAACGGTCGGACACGGTGACCAAACCGCAGGACAAGCTCCGCGGCTGGGCCGCGGCACGCAAGGCGATCCTGTCCGGCGTGCGCTTCACCAGCCTGCGACTGCGGCTGGTCGTGGTGTTCGGACTCGTCGCGCTCACGGCCGCCGTATCGGCGTCGGGCATCGCGTACTGGCTCAACCGCGAGGCCGTGCTGACGCGTACGCAGGACGCGGTGCTGCGCGACTTCCAGCAGGAGATGCGCAACCACGCGAGCCTGCTGCCGGTGCACCCCGCGCAGGACGAACTGCAGCGCACGGCCGGGCAGATGGCGAACAGCAGCCAGCGCTTCAGCGTGCTGCTGGTCGCCCAGGACGCGAACGGCAAGACCGTCGTCGGCAACTCCGCGCTGGACACCTTCACGCTGGAGGACGTACCCAAGTCCCTCCAGAAGGCGGTGAACAAAGAGCAGCCGCTCACCTCGAACAACAAGTCCGCCTACCACCTGTACTGGCAGCGCGTCACCGACGACGACAAGCCCTACCTCGTGGGCGGCGCGAAGGTGATCGGCGGCACGACCACCGGCTACATGCTCAAGTCCCTGGAACCCGAGGCGAAGGACCTCAATTCGCTGGCCTGGTCCCTCGGCATCGCCACGGGCCTGGCCCTGATCGGCTCGGCGCTGCTCGCGCAGGCGGCGGCGACCACGGTCCTCAAGCCGGTGCACCGCCTGGGCATCGCGGCCCGCCGCCTGGGCGAGGGCAAGCTGGACACGCGACTCCGTGTGTCGGGTACGGACGAACTGGCCGATCTCTCCAGGACGTTCAACCGCACGGCCGAAGCCCTGGAGAAACGGGTGGCCGACATGAGCGCGCGGGACGAGGCCTCCCGCCGCTTCGTGGCGGACATGTCCCATGAACTCCGTACGCCCCTCACCGCCATCACGGCCGTCACCGAGGTCCTCGAAGAGGAACTGGACGCCGAGACGGGCAGCGTGGACCCGATGATCGAACCGGCGGTACGCCTGGTCGTCAGCGAGACCCGCCGCCTGGGCGACCTGGTCGAGAACCTCATGGAGGTCACCCGCTTCGACGCGGGCACCGCCCGGCTCGTCCTCGACGACGTGGACATCGCCGACCAGATCACCGCGTGCATCGACGCGCGCGCCTGGCTGGACGCGGTCGACCTGGACGCCGAGCGCGGCATCACGGCCCGCCTCGATCCGCGCCGCCTCGACGTGATACTGGCCAACCTGATCGGCAATGCGCTCAAGCACGGGGGCTCGCCGGTACGGGTGTCCGTGCGCGTGGAGGGCGAGGAGCTGGTCATCGAGGTCCAGGACCACGGTCCCGGCATCCCCGAGGACGTCCTCCCCCACGTCTTCGACCGCTTCTACAAGGCGAGCGCGTCCCGCCCGCGTTCCGAGGGCAGCGGCCTGGGCCTCTCCATCGCCCTGGAGAACGCACACATCCACGGCGGCGAGATCACCGCGGCGAACGGGCCCAAGGGGGGCGCGGTCTTCACCCTGCGCCTCCCGCAGGACACGTCGGAACTGCTCACCGACGACCCGCACAACGGGAACGGCCACGGGAGCGGGAGCGGGAACGGCACGAAGGGCACCACCGGATGACAACCGCACGACTCCCGCACCCGCATGCCGAACGCCTCGTACGCCGCTCGCGTCTCCGGGGCGCGCGTGCCTGGCTGGGCGTCCCTCTGCTCGCCGTGCTGCTCGTGGGCTGTGGCATTCGCCCCACTCAGGTGCCGACGGACTTCGGCGCGGCGCCGTCGCGGGTGCCGTGTGCTCTGTCCGGCCCGGACATCTCCACCCAGTCCTCCCGGGGCGTCCCGGTCCAGGTGTTCCTGCTCTGCTCGGCGCAACTGGTGACGGTCGACCGGTCGGTGCGCATTCCGGACGGTACGGCGGAGGCGGAGCGGCGGGTGCTGGTGGCCCAGGGGCTGCTCGACGAACTCGCCGAGACGCCCTCCACGGCGGAGCGGCAGGCCGGGTACACGACGGACGTGCGCGGTGGCATGACGGTCAGCGGGCCCCGTGACAGGGATCCCGAGGACACCCTCCGGCTGAGCACGCCGCCCGAGGACCTCACGTCGTCCGCCCTGGCTCAGATCATCTGCACCTTCTCCGACTCCGCCGCCGCCCAGGACGACGGCTCCGTCATCCTCGGCGGGCCGGCCCCGGCGCCCCTCCGCAGCTACGAGTGCACTGCCGAGGTCCGCTCCGACCCCGACACGGTGTCACCACCGTCGACGGAGGTCGGGGGGTCGTGATGTCCCGGCCGGGGCTGGAGAGTCTTGGCCCGTCCGGCGTTTGAGGACGAGCGCGTCAGCGCGATACGGGGGTCTGGGGGCGCTGCATCCATCAGCGGCTCCGCCGCGGGCCCCAGGGACGATGCGGGTCCCCCCTGCTCTGGGGGTCCCTCCCAGGCCCTTAAGGCACTGGGGGAGAAGCCGAGAGCTTGGGGGAGGGTAGGGGCGGAGGGGACGAAAAACCCACCCCCGGAACCGATCGTGCCGGACCCCGCGTCTTGGGGGGCGTGCAGCGTCAAGGTTCAGACGGCGGCAGCGCCGTGACCCGCGTCCGTGTGGCAGGAGGTGTCCTCCTCGTCGCACACCTCGCCCTCGTCGCCTGGATCACCCTGCGCCCCCTGGACGTCCCCTGGGTGAGCGCCGCCAACCTGCGGCCGTTCGCCGGCATCAGAGCCGACCTCGCACTGGGCCCCCAGGTCGCGGCCCGCCGCATCGCGGAGGGCCTGGCCCTGCTCGCCCCGCTGGGCGTCCTGCTCCCCATGGCGGGCGGCAAGCTCGCCGTCTCCCCCCTCGGCTCCCTCATCCGTACGGTCGCCGCCGGCGCCCTGCTCTCGCTGGGCATCGAGCTCCTGCAGACAGGCGTCCCCGGCCAGGTCGTGGACATCGACTCGATCCTGCTCAACACGGTCGGCGTCGCCCTCGCGCACCTCGCGATCGTGCCCGCCGCCAGGGCCAGGCTCCGCCGCCGGGCCGAGACCCGACGCCGCGCGGCCCTCCCCCGGGAGGACACGGCTCAGGGTCGGACCCCGACGATTCCCAGGGTCGGGATCGCACCGTAGAGCGACGCTTGACCCCCTTCGTCCCCGTAGCGTTGAAGACATCGAAGCCGGACGCCGGCACTCAACCACGGTTCGCGAAGGAGCCACCATGACCGCCCTTGCCCGCCCCACCAACGGCCGCATGATCGGCGGAGTGTGCGCAGCGCTGGCACGGCGCTTCGGCATCTCCGCGACCACGATGCGCGTGATCTTCGTGCTCTCCTGCCTGCTCCCGGGCCCGCAGTTCCTGCTGTACATAGCGCTGTGGATCCTGCTCCCGTCGGAGGACAAGGCCGCGCGCACGGCCTGGTGAGCCCCAGCAGCCCTCGCACACGCGCCGGTGGGGCGCACCCAACCAGGGTGCGCCTCACCGGCGTTCGCGGGAGCGGAAGGCCTCAGCCGAGCGGAATCCCGTTCACCGGCAGACCGTGCGTGGGCAGCCCGTGCAGCGGCAGCCCCCCGAGCAGCCCGGCCACGGGCGCGGCCGGCCCGTCGGCGAGCAGCTTGGCGGCGGCGGGCTGGGCCGCGGCCAGGCCCCCGCCGAGCGCGCCCTGCCCCTGGGTGAGCGCCTCGCCGGCACCGGGCAGCGCCTTGGTGACGTTCTCCGCCGGCAGCGTCTGGGTGACGGAGTCCAGCGCCGAGGAGGCGTCGGGCACGGCCGGCGCGGCGTTCGCGGCACCCGCGCCGGCGGCGGCGAAGGCGGCACCGAGAGCGGCGACACCGAGGGTCTTGGCAGCAGACTGCTTCATTGTGAATGCGTCCTTGGATCCGTGAGACGGGGATGGTGAGCGGTCCAAAACCGTAAACACGCAAAGCCGCCCGCGGCAAACATCGAAAAGCGGCCGAGTCATGGAGAAGAAGTGAAGACCCGGCCGCTCAACCATCCCTCTGATCAGGCCTGATTCCTCGCAGAACCGCTGGTGGAAGCTGTCTGCTGGAACAGCCATTCGGACTTCAGTTCCGCATAACCGGGCTTGATCACGTCATTGATCATAGCCAGTCGTTCATCGAAAGGAATGAATGCTGACTTCATAGCATTGACTGAGAACCACTGCATATCATCGAGCGTATAGCCGAATGCCTCGACAAGGTGCTCGAATTCCCGGCTCATACTGGTTCCCGACATGAGACGGTTGTCCGTATTCACGGTGGTCCGGAAATGCAGCCGTCGCAGCAGCCCGATCGGATGGGCGGCGTACGAGTCGGCGGCGCCGGTCTGGAGGTTGGAGCTGGGGCACATCTCCAGCGGGATGCGCTTGTCGCGGACGTAGGACGCCAGCCTCCCGAGCTTGATCGAGCCGTCCGCCGCGACCTGGATGTCGTCGATGATCCGTACGCCGTGCCCGAGCCGGTCGGCGCCGCACCACTGCAGCGCCTGCCAGATGGACGGCAGACCGAAGGCCTCACCGGCATGGATGGTGAAGTGGTTGTTCTCCCGCTTGAGGTACTCGAAGGCGTCGAGGTGCCGGGTGGGCGGGAAGCCGGCCTCGGCACCGGCGATGTCGAAGCCGACGACACCCAGGTCCCGGTAGCGATTGGCCAGTTCGGCGATCTCCAGGGCGCGGGCCGCGTGCCGCATGGCGGTCAGCAGCGCGCCCACGCGGATCCGGTGACCGTTCGCCCGGGCCAGCCGCTCCCCCTTCCGGAAGCCCTCGTTGACCGCCTCGACGACCTCTTCGAGGGTGAGCCCCGCCTCCAGGTGCTGCTCGGGCGCGTACCGGACCTCGGCGTACACGACACCGTCCTCGGCGAGGTCCTCGGCGCACTCGGCGGCGACCCGGACGAGGGCCTCGCGGGTCTGCATGACGGCACAGGTATGGGCGAAGGTCTCCAGGTACCGCTCCAGGGAACCGGAGTCCGCGGCCTCGCGGAACCAGACGCCGAGCTTGCCGGGGTCGGTCTCGGGGAGGCTGGAGTAGCCGGTCTCTTGGGCGAGTTCGACGATCGTCCCGGGGCGCAGGCCCCCGTCGAGGTGATCGTGCAGCAGGACCTTGGGCGCCCGGCGGATCTGTTCCGAGCTCGGGGTGTTCTGGATCTGGCTCGTCATTTTCGCACTGTAGACCCTACGCGCGTAGATCTCCTGTTGTACGGATCCGTCGATACGTAACGGTGACCGTGCGGACGGGTGGCGTACACCATCGCTTCTGACACTGTTCTGTCATGGCACAGCAAGCGACGCCGGTTCGCAGGGCCCGGCTGGGGAGGGCGCTCGGCCCGGAGCCGACGGCGGTCAGCGGAGTGGTTCTGCTGCTCCCGGGCGGCGAGGAGAGCTCCGCCCGCAGACCGTCCCCCATGATGGCGACCGCCTCCGTACGCGCGTTGGGACGCCGCCTCACCCGCGCCGGACACGCGGAAGGCCTGGTCACCCACGTGGTGCACTATCGGTTTCGCGGCTGGAACGGCAGCGAGGCGCATCTGGCGAACGACGCGTCCTGGGCCGCCGACGAGGTCGTACGCCGCTACGGAGACGTCCCGGTGTGCCTGGCCGGCGTGGACATGGGCGGCCGGGCGGCACTGCGCGCGGGCGGGCACACGGCCGTCAACTCCGTACTGGCGCTCGCCCCTTGGCTGCCCGAGGAGGACGTGGCGGCGCCACCCGAACCGGTGAAGCAGCTGGCCGGACGCCGTGTGCTGATCGTGCACGGCACGAACGACGAGCGCACCGACCCGGAGCTGTCCTTCCGGCTCGCGGCGCGTGCGAAGAAGGCGAACCGGGACATCTGCCGGTTCGAGGTGCACTCCGACGGGCACGGGTTGTATCAGCACCGGGCCGAAGTCCATGCGCTGGCGGAGGACTTCGTCATGGGGTCGCTGTTCGGCCGGACGCTGTCCCGTCCGCTGGAGGATGCGTTTGCGGCTCCGCCGCCGTTGGGGTTGCGGATGCCGCTTGCTTCCGGGTTCGGGAAGGCCTTGCGTCGCTAGGTTGTGTTCCTCTGCGGGCTGCGGGCTGCGGGCTGCGGGCGCTTGTCGCGCCCACGCGGCGGAGCCGCAAGATGTCACAGCCCGCGCCCCTGAAGCCTGCTGTCAGTCGGGGAGCAATTGCCCCCGTCGTGACAGCAGGAACTTTTTGAAGGCGGCGACGGGTGGGGTGTCGGGGTGGCCGTCCAGCCAGGCCACCCCGATTTCGCGTACCGCGCGTGGGGCGGTCACCGTCAGCTCCACAACTCCCGGGCGGGGGACGGCCGGTGGTGGGAGGAGGGCGACGCCCAGCCCCGCCGCCACGAGGCCTCGTAGCGTCTCCGCCTCCTCGCCCTCGAAGGCGATGCGCGGCTTGAAGCCCGCCTCCTTGCAGAGGTCGTCGGTGATACGGCGCATGCCGTAGCCGGGTTCCAGGGTCACGAAGGTCTCGTCGGCGGCCTCGGCGAGGCGGATGCGCTTACGGGCGGCGAGGTGGTGGTCGGCCGGCACGACGAGCCGGAGTTTCTGCTCGTCGAGGCGGCGGCCCACCAGGTCGGGCGCGTCCGGCACAGGCGAGGTGAGACACAGATCCAACTCGCCCGAGCGCAGCCGCTCAAGCATCGCCTCGCCGTAGTTCTGGACGAGGCTGAAACGGACGCGGGGATGATCGGCGCGGAAGGCGCGGATCAGCCCCGGAACGGTCTCGGACCCCATGGTGTGCAGGAAGCCGAAGGCGACCTTGCCGGTGGCCGGGTCCGCGTCGGCGCGCACCTGGTCGGCGGCGCGCTCGATCTCGGCGAGGGCACGCTCGACGGAGCTGAGGAACGTACGCCCGGCGGCCGTGAGGGAGACGGTCCGCCCCCTGCGCGCGAACAGGTCGACGCCCAGGTCCTGTTCGAGCCGGACCATGGCCCGCGACAGGGTCGACTGCGGGACCTGCATCTCCTGCGCGGCGCGGGTGACGTGCTCGGTACGGGCGACTCCAGCGAAGTACGCGAGGCGTGGGGCGAGCACCGCGACGATGTCTTCTGTGTCACTGGACGGTGACAGGTGAGCTTCTGACCTCTGCTGATGCGCCATGGGAACGATTATGGGGTTTCCATGCATTGGACGGATGAGTGGCGGGTCTTTAGGTTCGAAGCATGCCTTCCGCCAGTACCGGGGCGTCCACGACCGTGGGCGCCGCCACCGCCACCGCCGCCGCTTCCGCCCCTTCCGCCCCTTCCGCCCCTTCGTCCGTCGACTCCCGTATGGCCCCGGGCGGGCCCGGCTATCGCCGGATGAGCTTCGCCCTCTTCCTCGCGGGTGTCGCGACCTTCGCGCTCCTCTACTCCACGCAGGCCCTCCTCCCGCTCGTCTCCACGGACTTCGGGGTCACTGCGAGCGAGGCGAGCTGGACGGTGTCGGCCGCGACAGGTGCGCTGGCGCTCTTCGTCCTCCCCATGAGCGCACTGTCGGAGCGTTTCGGGCGGCGTACGTTGATGACGGCGTCGCTGGCGGTGGCGGTGACGGTCGGGCTGCTGGTGCCGTTCGCCCCGTCGATCGGCGCGCTGGTCGCCCTGCGGGCGGTGCAGGGCGCGGCGCTCGCCGGACTTCCGGCGTCGGCGACGGCGTATCTGGCGGAGGAGGTCCGCCCCAAGGCCCTGATCACGGCGATCGGCCTCTTCGTCGCGGGCAACAGCGTCGGCGGGATGAGCGGCCGGGTCATCACCGGCTGGGTCGCGCAGGAGTGGGGCTGGCGGGTGGCCGTCGCCACGATCGGTGTGATCGCGGTGGCGTGCGCGGTCGCCTTCCGGCTGCTGCTTCCGGCGCCTCGGCACTTCACGCCGGGTTCGCTGCGGCCGCGGGTCCTGGCGCGCACGGTGCGCGACCACCTCGCGAACCCGCTGCTGTGCCGGCTGTACGCGATCGGTGCGCTGTTCATGATGGTCTTCGGCGGGGTCTACACGGTCATCGGCTACCGCCTGACCGACGCGCCGTTCTCGCTCCCCCAGGGCATCATCGGCTCGATCTTCCTGGTCTATCTGGTCGGTACGGTGTCGGCGTCGACGGCGGGCAGGCTCGTCGGGCGGCTGGGCCGCCGCGGCGCGCTCTATCTGGCGGGTGGTACGACGACCTCCGGTCTGCTCCTCTCCCTGGCCGACTCGCTGGTGCTGGTCCTGCTCGGTCTGGTCCTCATCACCGCGGGATTCTTCGCGGGGCATGCGGTGGCGTCGTCGTCGGTGAGCCACACCGCCACGCGTGGCCGGGCCCAGGCCTCGGCGCTCTATCAGTCCGCGTACTACGTCGGCTCCAGTGCCGGCAGCACGCTGGGGGCCGTCGCCTTCCACGCGGGCGGTTGGGGTGGCACGGTGACGCTCGGACTGCTGGCCGTCCTCGGCGTCGTGACCATCACGGTCTTCGGCTCCCATGCGGCGCGCGCCCAGTCCCGCCGCAAGCCGGCACTGGCCCACTGAAGAAGTTTCTTCGCCCCCGCCGCCCCTACCCATTCCCGTCCCTTGGGGGCTCCGCCCCCAAACCCCCGCTCCTCAAACGCCGGAGGGGCTGAACCTTTCAGCCCCTCCGGCGTTTGAGGACGAGCGCGCCAGCGCGATACGGGGGGTATCCCCCGCGCCCCTCCCGACCTGCGCATTGTTCCGCTCCGCACGCCATTGTCAGTGGGCTGCGGTAGCTTCCGAAGTGCTGGCGCAACGACGCGCGGGACGGAACACAGCCACAGGGGTGGGTTGGCTATGAGCGACGGTACGGCGACGACGACAGACCTGGACGTTCGCCTGGAGAAGCACCGAGTCGAGCTGACCGGGTACTGCTACCGGATGCTCGGCTCCTCCTTCGAGGCCGAGGACGCGGTACAGGACACGATGGTCCGCGCCTGGCGCAGCTACGACAAGTTCGAGGGCCGCTCCTCGATGCGTTCCTGGCTGTACCGGATCGCGACGAACGTCTGCCTGGACATGCTGAACGCGGGCAACAAGAGGGCTCGCCCCATGGACCTCACCGCCCCCTCACCCCTGGCCCAGGCGGCGCTCACTCCCCGCCCGGACAACACCTGGCTGGAGCCGATGCCCGACGCCCGCGTCCTGCCGACGGTCAGCGACCCGGCCGAGGCGGCGGTGGCGAAGGAGTCGGTGCGCCTCGCCTTCATGGCGGCCCTGCAGCAACTGCCGCCGAAGCAGCGGGCGGTACTCATCCTGCGCGAGGTCCTCGCATGGAAGGCGAGCGAGGTCGCCGAGCTGCTCGGCACCTCCGTGGCGTCGGTCAACAGCGCATTGCAGCGGGCCCGCGCCACCCTCGCCGAGAGCGACGGCGCCGACGCGGACGCCGCCACCTCAGATCCGCTCGACGAGGAGCAGCAGAAGCTCCTGGAGCGCTATGTCGCGGCGTTCGAGGGGTACGACATGACGGCGCTGACCGCGCTGCTCCACGAGGACGCGATCATGACGATGCCGCCGTTCGACCTGTGGCTGCGCGGCCCGGAGGACATCACCGGCTTCATGACGACGATGGGCGCCGGCTGCGCGGGCTCGCGCCTGGTGCCGGTCGAGGTCAATGGTCTGCCGGGGTTCGCGCACTACAAGCCGGATCCGGAGGCGGGTGGCTACACGCCCTGGGCCGTGCAGGTGCTGGAGGTCTCAAAGGGGCGCATCACCGGGTTCCACTGCTTCCTGGACACCGCCCGCTGGTTCCCGCTCTTCGGACTCCCCCTCCGACTCGACGAAGCCGGTGGAGTCTCCGGCCTCGAAGGCGTCGAAGGCATAGATGGCGTCGGCGGCGTCGACGGACTCGAAGCGGAGGCCGACGAGGTCCAGTAGGGCGCGTAGGGCCGGGTCCGCGTTCCGCAGTCGTATCCGGCCCCCGGCCCGCCGCGCGGCCAGCTCCAGTCTCGCCAGTACGTCGACGGTGGTGAGGCCGGGCGGACCGAGCCCCGCGACATCGCAGACGATGACCCTGGCCCCGGTCGCCTCCAGCCGCGCCCGTACGTCGTCGCAGAGCCCCGGCACCTCGTCACGGGTGACGGGGCCGGGCAGCACGAGTACGGCGGGTGTCGTGGCATTCACGACGAGTAGACCGCGCGGGGGCCCGGAACTCATCGCGCCCCCACACAGGCAGACTTTTTTCGCCCCCTCCGCCCCTACCCTCCCCCAAGCTCTCGGCTTCGCTCGAGCAGGGGGGACCCCCATCGTCCCTGGGGCTCCGCCCCAGACCCGGCTCCTCAAACGCCGGAGGGGCTGAATTTTCAGCCCGTCCGGCGTTTGAGGACGAGCGCGTCAGCGCGACAGCGGGGGTTTGGGGGCGGAGCCCCCAAGGACGGGAGTGGGCGAAAACCGCAGGTCAGGCGATGCGCTCCAGTACCACCGGCGACGCCGTGAAGTCGGTGCCCGCGGCGGCGATGTCGTACGAACCGTCGACCGCCTGGAGGGCGTACTCGAAGCGCTCGGGGGTGTCCGTGTGGAGGGTGAGGAGGGGCTGGCCCGCCGTCACGGTGTCGCCGGGCTTGGCGTGCAGTTCGACGCCCGCGCCGGCCTGCACCGGGTCTTCCTTGCGGGCGCGTCCGGCGCCGAGACGCCAGGCGGCGATGCCGATGTCGTACGCGTCGAGGCGGGTCAGCACACCGGAGGCCGGGGCGTTCACCACGTGCTGCTCGCGCGCGACGGGCAGCTCGGCGTCCGGGTCGCCGCCCTGCGCGGCGATCATGCGGCGCCACACGTCCATCGCGGAGCCGTCGGCCAGGGCCTTCGCCGGGTCCGCGTCCTTCACACCGGCCGCGTCCAGCATCTCGCGGGCCAGGGCGATGGTGAGGTCGACGACGTCGGCCGGGCCGCCGCCCGCGAGGACCTCGACCGACTCGCGGACCTCGAGGGCGTTGCCCGCGGTCAGGCCGAGCGGGGTCGACATGTCCGTCAGGAGCGCGACCGTCTTCACACCGTGGTCGGTGCCGAGACCCACCATCGTGGACGCCAGCTCTCGCGCGTCCTCGATGGTCTTCATGAAGGCGCCGGAGCCGACCTTCACGTCCAGGACGAGCGAGCCCGTGCCCTCGGCGATCTTCTTCGACATGATCGAGGACGCGATCAGCGGGATCGCCTCGACCGTGCCGGTCACGTCACGGAGGGCGTACAGCTTCTTGTCGGCGGGAGCCAGGCCGTCGCCCGCCGCGCAGATCACGGCGCCCGTGGTGTCGAGGACGTGCAGCATCTCCTCGTTCGACAGGAGCGCGCGCCAGCCCGGGATCGACTCCAGCTTGTCCAGCGTGCCGCCGGTGTGGCCGAGGCCGCGCCCGGACAGCTGCGGGACCGCGGCGCCGCACGCCGCCACCAGCGGCGCCAGCGGAAGCGTGATCTTGTCGCCGACGCCACCCGTGGAGTGCTTGTCGGCGGTCGGGCGGGACAGCATGGAGAAGTCCATGCGCTCTCCCGACGCGATCATCGCAGCCGTCCAGCGGGCGATCTCACGGCGGTTCATGCCGTTGAGCAGGATCGCCATGTTGAGGGCGGCCATCTGGTAGTCGGCGACCTCGCCGCGGGTGTACGCGTCGATGACCCAGTCGATCTGCGCGTCGCTGAGCTCGGCGCGGTCCCGCTTGGTGCGGATGACGGAGACGGCGTCCATGGCCATGGCTTTCCTTCCGAAGGCAGCGGCCCCTCCAGATGGTTCGGAGGGGCCGCGTGGGAATTACTGGGTGAGATGGCCCGGCCCGAAGGCCTGCGGCAGCATCTCGGAGAGCGGCAGGATTCCGGCCGGGGTCTCCAGGAGCAGGTCGGGCCCGCCGAACTCGAACAGCAGCTGGCGACAGCGCCCGCAGGGGACGAGGATCTCGCCCCGCCCGTCGACGCAGGTGAAGTGCGTCAGGCGGCCGCCCCCGGAGTTGTGCAGCTGGGAGACGAGACCGCACTCGGCGCACAGCGAGATCCCGTACGAGGCGTTCTCGACGTTGCAGCCGGAGATGATCCGGCCGTCGTCGACGCGGGCCGCGACACCGACCCGGTAGCCCGAGTACGGGGCGTACGCCCGGGTCATGGCGTCCCGCGCGACCTCCCGCAGGGCCTCCCAGTCGACGGTCGCGGAACCCGCGTCGGCGGACGTCACTTGCCCTGTCCCTTCCGGTACGGCAGGCCGTCCGCCTTGGGCATCCGCAGCCGCTGCGCGGACAGCGAGAGGACGAGCAGCGTGATGACGTACGGCGTGGCGGAGACGACCTGGTTCGGCACCTCGTTGGTGAGGGCGTACCAGAGGAACACCAGCACGCCGACGGCCAGGGTGATCACGGCGGGCACGTACTTCTTCTTGATGAGCAGCCAGATCGCGCCGATGGCCAGCAGGAGGGCGCCGAGCAGCAGCAGCGCGTGGACGTTGGAAGAGCCGCCGCGCAGGTTGAGGCTGTCGGTGTAGCCGAACAGGCCGGCGCCCACGGCGAGGCCACCCGGCATCCAGTTGCCGAAGATCATCGCGGCGAGACCGATGTAGCCGCGGCCGCTGGTCTGGCCCTCCAGGTAGAAGGGGTTGGCGACGATCGACAGGAAGACTCCGCCCAGGCCGGCCAGGCCGCCGGAGATGATCACAGCGAGGTACTTGTACTTGTAGACGTTGACGCCGAGCGACTCGGCCGCGATCGGGTTCTCGCCGCAGGACCGCAGGCGCAGCCCGAAGGAGGTGCGCCACAGGATCCACCAGGTGGCGGGGATCAGTGCGACGGCGATCAGGGTCAGCCAGGAGACGTTGGTGACCAGGCCGCCGAGCAGGCCCGCGATGTCCGAGAGGAAGAACCAGCCCTTGGAGTTGAGGGTGCTGAGCCAGTCGGAGAGTCCCGGCACCGTGAAGTTGCCGAGCGACTCGACCGGCGGGGACTGCTTGGCCGAGCCGCCCTGGACGCCTTCGAAGGCGAGCGGAGCGAGGTAGCGGGTGGCGCCGAGCGCGAGGATGTTGATGGCCACACCGGAGACGATGTGGTTGACGTTGAAGGTGACCGTGACGATCGCGTGCAGCAGACCGCCGACGCAGCCGCCGATGATCCCGATGAGGACGCCGGTCCACGGGCCCCACTGGTAGCCGGCCCAGGCGCCGAACCAGGTGCCGAGGATCATCATGCCCTCGAGGCCGATGTTGACGACGCCCGCGCGCTCGGCCCACAGACCGCCGAGACCGGCGAGGCCGATCGGGACGGCCAGCTGGAGCGCGGTGGACATCTGGCTGACGTTGGTGATGCCGTCGGCGCCGGTGATGATGCGGACGATCGAGGTCAGCGCCAGGCCGCCCGCGATGACCAGCAGGAGGACGGGGAGCGAGAGCCGGCGGCCGCCGGGGGCGGCCGGCCGCACCTTGGGCTGGTTGACGTCGGTTGCGGTGCTCATCGGCCAGCCGCCTCCTTCTCGGTGTTGTTGTCAGAGGAGGCGCCGAGGACGTGTCCTGCGGCGAGTTCCGCGCCGACGCGGCGCTGCTGGCGGCGCAGACCCCACTCGCGTACGGCCTCGTACGAGACCACGACCGCGAGGACGATCAGGCCCTGCATGATGACCGCGATCTCCTTGTCGTAGCCCTGGTAGTCGAGCTCGGGCGACGCCTTGTCGAGCCAGGCCCACAGCAGGGCCGCGAAGGCGATGCCGGTCGGGCTGTTGCGGCCGAGCAGGGCGATGCCGATGCCCAGGAAGCCGATGCCCGTCGGGAAGTTCAGGCTGTAGGTGTGCGAGTCGCCGAGCAGGATCGGCAGGCCCGCGAGGCCGGCCAGCCCGCCGGAGAGCAGCATGGCGGTGAGCACCATGCGCTTGGGGTCCACACCACTGGCCGAGGCGGCGCTCTCCGAGGCGCCCGAGGCGCGCAGGTCGAAGCCGAAGCGGGTGCGGTTGAGGACGATCCAGTAGCCGATGCCGAGCAGGACCGCGAGGATCACGAGCCCGTAGATCTCGCCGGCCTCGCCCATGTCGAAGCCGGGGATCCAGCCGGACTTGTGCATCTCGCCGGTGGTGTTGTTGTTGCCGACCTTGACGCCGAAGACGCTGGGCAGCCACAGGTAGGCGATGACGGAGGTCGCGATCGCGTTGAGCATGATCGTCGCGACGACTTCGCTGACACCGCGGGTGACCTTGAGGACACCGGCGATACCGGACCAGAACGCGCCGGTGAGGACCGCGGTCAGGATCAGTAGCGGAACCTGGAGGACCGCCGGCAGCGCGACATGCGCGCCGACGACCGCGGCCATCATGGCGGCGAGCTGGTACTGGCCGTCCACGCCGATGTTGAACAGGTTCATGCGGAAGCCGATGGCCACCGCGAGCGCGGCGATGTAGTACATCGAGGCCTGGTTGATGATCAGGACCTGGATGTCGGAGAACGTCGCCTGCTCGAACATGATCGTGTACGGCTCGATCGGGTTCTTCCCCGAGGCGATCAACACGACCGAGGTCAGCGCCACGGCCACGACGAGCGCGATGACCGGTCCGGCCACCGCGAGGAGCACGCGCTCCTTGTCGAACTTCTTCATCAGCGGGCCTCGTCTTCCGGGGCGTCCGGGGTATCGGCGTGCTCTTCGAGCTGCACCTGCTCGGCGAGCTCTTCGTTCTCGAGGTGACCGGAGGCGGCGCCGGTCATGGCCGAGCCGAGCTCCTCCGGGGTGATGGTGGCCGGGTCGGCGTCCGCGACCAGCTTGCCGTTGTAGATCACCCGCAGAGTGTCGGACAGGCCGATCAGCTCGTCCAGGTCGGCGGAGATCAGCAGGACGGCGAGTCCCTCGCGGCGGGCCTCGCGGATCTGGTCCCAGATCTGGGCCTGCGCGCCGACGTCCACACCGCGGGTGGGGTGGGCGGCGATCAGGAACTTCGGCCGATGGCTCATCTCGCGGCCGACGATCAGCTTCTGCTGGTTGCCGCCGGACAGGGAGGCTGCGGTGACGTCGATGCCGGGCGTACGGACGTCGTACTCCTTGACGATCCGGCGCGTGTCGTCCTGGGCGCCCTTGATGTCGAGCCAGAAGCCCTTCGCGTTGGGCTTCTCGGTGACGTGACCGAGGATGCGGTTCTCCCAGAGCGGGGCTTCCAGGAGGAGGCCGTGGCGGTGGCGGTCCTCGGGGATGTAGCCGATGCCCTGCTCACGCCGCTTGCGGGTGGCCCACGGCGTGATGTCCTCGCCCAGGAACTGGATCGAGCCGGAGTCGGCGTTCTTCAGACCGATCAGCGCGTCGATGAGCTCGGTCTGGCCGTTGCCCTCGACACCGGCGATGCCCATCACCTCGCCCGCGTGGATGGTGAAGGTGACGTCGTCGAGGACGCGCTTCATCCCGCCCGCGGTCTCGGCCGTGTCCTCCGTGAGCAGACCGGTGGCCGTCGGCTCGGCGAGCTCGCCGAGGGAGGCGCCGCCGCTCGCGTAGACGGTGAGGGCCTTGACCTCGATCACGGGCTTGTCCGTGACCGTCGACTCGGCGGTCTCCGGGGTCGGCAGTTCGCTGCCGACCATCATCTCGGCGAGCTGACGCGGGGTGGTCTCGGCGGGGACGGCCGTACCCACCGTCGTACCCCGGCGGATGACAGTGATCTCGTCGGCGACCGACAGCACCTCGCCCAGCTTGTGCGAGATGAAGATGACGGCGAGGCCCTCGGACTTGAGCTCGCGCAGGTTGCTGAAGAGCGCCTCGACCTCCTGCGGCACGAGCACCGCGGTGGGCTCGTCCAGGATCAGCGTGCGGGCGCCGCGGTAGAGGACCTTGAGGATCTCCACGCGCTGGCGGTCGGCGACGCCGAGGTTCTCGACGAGCACGTCCGGGCGTACGTTCAGCCCGTAGCGGTCGGAGATCTCCTTGATCTTCTTACGGGCGCCGCCGCCGATGCCGTACAGCTTCTCGCTGCCGAGCACCACGTTCTCCAGGACCGTGAGGTTGTCGGCGAGCATGAAGTGCTGGTGGACCATGCCGATGCCGCGTGTGATGGCGTCGGCGGGCGACGAGAAGCTGACCTGCACGCCGTCGACGGCGATGGTGCCCTCGTCCGGCTTCTGCATGCCGTAGAGGATCTTCATCAGCGTCGACTTGCCGGCGCCGTTCTCGCCGACGAGGGCGTGCACGGTGCCCTTGCGGACGCTGAGGTGGATGTCGTGGTTGGCCACGACACCCGGGAATCGCTTGGTGATCCCGGCGAGTTCGACTGCGGTCACCTGACCGTTGACCGCGCCGGCCGGAGGGCTGCTGGACGCGTTGATGGCGCACTCTCCTGAGGGAAAGGGGGTCGTCTACGCGCGTAGCGCCCCTACGGCAACAGAAGGGGCGACGCGTCGCGAGAACGGGGCACAGGGAGCCAGGCTCCCCGTACCCCGTTGAGCGGACGTAACCCCGGGGTTACTAGCTGCTCCTGAGGTCTTGCTCGTCAGCTGGTCTTGACCTTGATCTCGCCGCTGATGATCTTCTCCTCGGCCGCCTTGACGGCGTCCTGGATCGCGGTGTTGCTCTTGAACTCCGGGTTGGAGTCGGCCAGGCCGACCTCACCGGACTTCAGGTCGCCCCGAACGATACCGCTCTCGGGCTTGCCGTCCTCGACCGACTTCGCAAGGTTGTAGACCGCCTTCGCGACGTCCTTCGTCGCGGAGGTCAGGATGTTGTCCTTGTACTTGGCGAGGGCTTCCTGCTTGTACTGGTCGGAGTCGACACCGATCGCCCACACCTTGTTGGCGGCCGCGGCCTCGATGACACCCTGACCGGACAGACCGGCCGCCGCGTAAACGACGTCCGCCTTCTTCTCGATCTGGCCCTCGGCGGCCGTCTTGCCCTTGTCGGGGCTGGAGAAGCCGCCCTCCTGGGCGGTCTGCGTCAGGTACTGCGACAGGACCTTGACACCGGGCTTGGTGTCCTTGACGCCCTGCTCGTAACCCGCCTCGAACTTGTGGATCAGCGGGATGTCCACGCCGCCGACGAAGCCGACGGTGTTGGTCTTGGTGGCCTTGGCGGCGGCGACACCGGCGAGGTACGAGGCCTCCTGTTCGGAGAAGACCAGGTCCGCGACGTTCTTCGCCGTGATCGTGGAGTCGTCGACGATGCCGAAGGTGGTGTCGGGGTACTTCTCGGCGGCCGCCTTGACGGCCGGCGCGTAGGCGTAGCCGATGCCGACGACCGGGTTGTAGCCCTGCTTCGCCAGCGAGACCAGGCGCTGCTCCTTGTCCGCGTCGGTCTCGCCGTCGGTCGGCTCGAGGTCGGCGGTCTCGTAGCCGAACTCCTTCTTCGCCTGCTTCAGACCCTCGTACGCCGCGTCGTTGAAGGACTGGTCGCCCTTGCCGCCGACGTCGTACGCGATGGCGAGCCCCTTGTCGCCCTTCGACTCCGACGAGCTGGAGGAGGTCGAGGTGCCGCCGCAGGCGGACAGAACGAGGGCGAGAGAGGCGGTCGCAGCGCCTGCGAGCGCGATGCGGGGAACCCGGCGCATGAGTTGTGCTCCTGTCGTACAAGCGCCTGACGGAAGGGCTTCGGCGCTGGCTTCGCCGCAGATTAACGCGCGTAGACCAACTAGAAAACCCCTTCTGTCCACCTTGTTATGCGGCTGTGCCCGACGCCACGTCCTCGCCCGGCAGAGGCTTGCCGACCGCAAAGGTCCGGTGGCGGTGGGTGACCTGCGATGGGGACACGAGAGCGGGCGGGCACCGGAGTGCCCGCCCGCTGTGTGTGATTTTGACCGCGTTCGCCTGTTTCAGGCGGTCTCGCGACGATCCGCCGCGGCGACTACTCGGTCTTGACCTTGATGGAACCGTCGATGATGCCCGCCTTGGCCTTGGCCACGGCGTCCGTGAGGCCGGAGATCGACGCCATCTTCGGGTTGCTGTCGGCGAGACCGACGCCGTCCACCTTCAGGTCGAAGGTCTGCGTACCGGTCAGCGGCTTGCCGTCCTTGACCGACTTGGCGAGCGAGTACACCGCACCGCCGACATCCTTGAGGGCGGAGGTCAGGATGTAGTCCTTGTACGCGGCCAGCGCCTCCTGCTTGTACTGGTCGGAGTCGACACCGATCGCCCAGACCTTCTTCTTGGCGGCGGCCTCGATCACGCCCTGGCCGGACAGGCCGGCGGCCTGGTAGATGACGTCCGCACCCTTCTCCAGCTGGCCCTCGGCGGCAGCCTTGCCCTTGTCGGGGCTGGAGAAGCCGCCCTCCTGGGCGGTCTGCGTCAGGTACTGCGACAGGACCTTGACACCGGGCTTGGTGTCCTTGACGCCCTGCGTGTAGCCCGCCTCGAACTTGTGGATCAGCGGGATGTCCACGCCGCCCACGAAGCCGACGGTGTTGCTCTTGGTGGCCTTGGCGGCGGCGACACCGGCGAGGTAGGAAGACTCCTGCTCGGCGAAGACCAGGGACGCCACGTTCTTGCCCTCGACGACCGAGTCCACGATGCCGAAGCTGGTCTTCGGGTACTTCTTGGCCACGGCCTCCAGCGCGGGGCCGTAGGCGAACCCGATGCCGATGACCGGGTTGTAGCCCTGCTTCGCCAACGAGGCCAGACGCTGCTCCTTGTCCGCGTCGGTCTCGCCGTCGGTGGGCTCGATGTCGGCCGTCTGGTAGCCGAACTCCTTCTTCGCCTTCTCCAGGCCCGAGTACGCGGCGTCGTTGAAGGACTGGTCGCCCTTGCCGCCGACGTCGTACGCGATGGCAAGACCCTTGCCGCTCTTGCTCTCGCCGCTGTCGTTGCCCTTGTCACTACTGGTGCCGCCACAGGCCGTGGCTGCGAGCGCGAGCGACGCGACCCCCACCGCGACGCGGGTCAGGCTGGATATCCGACGCATCTGAAGTTCCCCATTCTCCAAAGCCCCGCAGTGGGTGCTCAGTTCGGCGCACATTAACGCGCGTAGACACTTCAGGGAACGGGGTTGCGCCTGGCCGTTATCCATTCGTGCCGATGGCCGGTTACGTCCCTGTGAACCATGGGACCGAAAGACGCATAAGGAGACATAGCACCCACCGTGATCGTCACGTTCCGTGCGCGCGTCGCGATGTACGCGTGACGGTGCGAAAGGCTGCGGACGCCTGTGGACGCCTGTGGACGCCTGTGGAGGACGCTACTCCGGAGGAGTGGGGGGC
This sequence comes from Streptomyces sp. NPDC001530, assembly GCF_042894545.1. Classification (NCBI taxonomy): domain Bacteria; kingdom Bacillati; phylum Actinomycetota; class Actinomycetes; order Kitasatosporales; family Streptomycetaceae; genus Streptomyces; species Streptomyces sp. NPDC001530. The sequence goes on along the minus strand of NZ_JBIAVS010000039.1, from coordinate 31,579 downwards.
GCGACCGGAACAGCCGCCGCGCCCCTCCGTCACGCCTCGGCGTCGAGGAGGGCCGCCGCCGTGAACAGCTCGACCCCCACCGTGATGGCCGACTCGTCCGCGTCGAAGTCGCCCCGGTGCAGGTCACGGGTGGTGCGGTCGCCGGGTGTCCGCACGCCGAGGCGGGCCATCGCGCCGGGCACGTGCTGCAGGTACCAGGAGAAGTCCTCGCCGCCGAGGCTCTGTTCCGTGTCCTCGATCGAGTGCGCCCCGCGCCGGGCGGTCATGGCGTCGCGGAGGAGTTCCGTGACGGCCGCGTCGTTGACGACCGGCGGGACGCCCCGGATGTAGTTGATCTCGGACTTGGCGCGGTACAGGTTCGCGATCTCGTCGATGGCGGCGTGGACCAGGTCGGGCGCGGCCCGCCAGGTGTCGAGGTCCAGGCAGCGTACGGTCCCGGAGAGCTCGGCGTGCTGCGGGACGACATTGCAGGCGTGCCCGGACTCGATCCGCCCCCAGGTCACGGCGAGTCCGCTGCGGGCGTCCACGCGCCGGGCGACGAGTGACGGTACGTCCGTCACGACGCGGGCGGCGGCGGTGACGAGGTCGGTGGTGAGATGAGGGCGCGCGGTGTGACCGCCCGCGCCGTCGAGCGAGACCTCGAGCCGGTCGCACGCCGAGGTGATGGCGCCGTGCCGCAGTCCGATACGCCCCGCGTCGACCTTCGGATCGCAGTGCACGCCGATGATCCGCCCGACGCCGTCGAGGACGCCCGACTCGATCGCGTCGGGGGCGCCGCCGGGCAGCACCTCCTCCGCCGGCTGGAAGATCAGCCGCACGGGACGGGGCAGGAGCCCCTCGCGGTGCAGTTCGGCGAGGACGAGCCCGGCGCCGAGCACGACCGCCGTATGGACGTCGTGGCCGCAGGCATGGGCGCGGTCGGGCACGGTCGAGCGGTACGCGCAGTCGGCCTTCGTGTCCGGAATGGGCAGCGCGTCGATGTCGGCACGCAGCGCGAGCACGGGCTGTACGCCGTCCCAGTCGCCGATGTCACAGATGAGCCCGGTCCCAATGGCGAGCACCCGCGGCTTCAGGCCCGCCCGCTCCAGGCGCGCCTTGAGCGCCGCCGTGGTGCGGAACTCCTGGTTGCCGAGCTCGGGGTGCATGTGCAAATCGCGGCGGAACGCGACGAGTTCGGCGCGCAGCGCCTCGGGCAGCGCGCCGGGGAGCTGTGGGTCCCCGGGGAGATCGGCCTCGGAATCTCGGGACATCAGTTGGTTCACCCTCTGAAGGGTAGGGCGACGGGGCGGCCAACTGACCCACGATCAACAAAACTTCAGCCCGTTAGGGTAAGAAAATCTGGCCGCACGGCGCATAGGTATCTGCGGGGATGGGTAAACTCGCCCGGCTTTCCGGGCTATTGGATCTTGAACCAGCCCGGTCGGGCATCCCATGATCCGAATCCGCCTGGGGTTACCCACGGACTCCGACTGGGAAACACTCGGGGTGCCCGAGCCCATTCCCGTACCCCACAGTCCCACAGATCTCGCTCCGCGGATTCCGGAAGCGTCACCGCCACGCGGCGCTTTCCACACGGACCGTGCCCGGTACTCAGCCGAAGCGGCCCGCCACGTAGTCCGCCGTGCGCTGGTCCTCGGGGGTGCCGAAGATGTGCTCGGTGGGGCCGTGCTCGACGATGCCGCCGGGTGTGCCCTGCTCGGCGAGGAAGAAGGCGCACTGCTGGGAGACGCGGGCCGCCTGCTGCATATTGTGGGTGACGATCACGACGGTCACCTCACCGGCGAGTTCGTGGATGGTTTCCTCGACCCGGCGGGTGGACGTGGGGTCGAGCGCCGAGCAGGGCTCGTCCATGAGCAGCACCCGGGGGCGTACGGCGAGCGCCCGGGCGATGCACAGACGCTGCTGCTGGCCGCCGGAGAGTGCGCCGCCGGGCTGCCGCAGCCGGTCCCGCACCTCCTTCCACAGGCCGGCCCGGGTCAGGCTCTCCTCGACCAGTTCGTCCTTCTCGCGGCGGCTCACTCGCGTGCCGGTCAGGCGCAGGCCCGCCACGACGTTGTCGTAGATCGACATGGCCGGGAACGGGTTGGGCTTCTGGAAGACCATGCCGATCCGGCGCCGGGCGTCGGTCAGGCGGCGCTGGGGAGCGTAGATGTCCTCGCCCTCGAAGAGCACCTCGCCCGCGAGTGCTGCCGAGGGGATCAGCTCGTGCATGCGGTTGAGCGTGCGCAGGAAGGTCGACTTGCCGCACCCGGAGGGGCCGATCAGGGCGGTGACCTGCCCGGCGGGCATGGTCAGGGAGACGCGCTCCAGCACCTGGTGGCTGCCGAACCAGGCCGAGACGGCGCGCGCTTCGAGCGTCGCGGGGGCGGTCGGGCCGGACGCCGTGGGCGCACCGGCCGGGACGGGCGGCAGGACGACGGTGTCGGCCAGGGCGGTCGCGGTCCCCGTGTGGACGACGGCGGTGTCGGTCGTCGGGGCGGTCTCGGTCGCGGCGCTGTCGCGCGCGGCGGTCGCATCGGTCACGTCAGGCACCTCATGGCGGGGTCGGGTCTCAGCAGGGGCGTGTCTGGGGCGGGGGTGGATCGGGATCAGGTGCGGGTCTGGAGCGGGGGTGGATCTGGAGCGGGGTGGATCTGGAGCGGGGGCATGGAGCGGGGCGGGCCTGGATCGGGGCGGGCCTGGATCGGGGCTTCGATCGGCGGCTCGGTCGGTGCTCCGATCAGGGCTTCCGTCGGGGCTTCGATCGGCGGCTCCGGCGGTGCTCCGATCAGGGCTTCCGTCGGGGCTTCGATCGGCGGCTCCGGCGGTGCTCCGATCAGGGCTTCCGTCGGGGCTTCGATCGGCGGCTCCGGCGGTGCTCCGATCAGGGCTTCCGTCGGGGCTTCGGTGGCGGCTTCCGTCACGCCTTCCATCGCGACTTCCGTCACGACTTCCGTCACGGCTTCCGTTGCGGCTTCCATCGCGGCGTCCGTCGGCGCTTCGGGCCGGGCTTCGGTCGCGGCGTCCGTCAGAGCTTCGGGCGTGTCACCGCACCGGGCACGCGGACGGGGTACGCGCACGAGGTGTGGCCGGGTGCGGCGGTCACGTCAAGTTGGGCAGGAGTTCGGTAGTGCGAGTCGCGACCTGGAGGCCCAGGACCGCGATGACGGGGGCGAAGACGATCCAGGTCTGGTGGCGGCCCCAGCGGTGCCAGGTCCACACCGCGGCGACCGCGACGGCCACCAGCGCCTGGAGCCACATGACCAGCGGCCATGGCACACCGGAGGGGCCCGCCAGTGGCTGCTCGGACTCCGGGAGCGTGCCGGAGCGGATGACGGCTGCGGGGGTCTGGACGGGGGCGGAGACCAGGTCGGCGTCGACGCGCAGAACGCCGCCGGGCATGAAGCGCGGCCCGGTGGCCGTGACCAGGACCAGCCGGCCCTTGCCGGAGGCCACCGTGGCGGGCGCCGGGTCACCGGCCCGGCGTACGCCGAAGACCTGGTACTTCGCCCTCCCCTGGCCGGTGGTCACGGTGAACGTGTCGCCCGCGGCGAGCTCGTCGAGGCGCCCGAACGGACCGCCGTACGCGGCGGCGCGGCCCATCAGCACGCTGGTGCCGGCCTGACCGGGCAGCGGGGTGTCCCGACGGTGGCCGGGGCCGTCGGTGAGGACGGCGGAGTCGGTGCCCTCCAGGACCACCTGGTGCACATGGACGGCGGGGATGTCGATGAGCGCGACCGGGGTGCCGGGCGCGAGCAGATCGCCCTGCTGGTCGGTCTGGGCCACCGGGGCGGTACCCAGGGCGAGTTGGGCGCGCAGTTGGTCGAACGCGGCGTGCTGGGCGGCCCGTTCCTGGAGGCCGCTGACGAGCAGCAGCTGTGCGGTGAGGCCGAGCAGCAGGGCGGCCAGGGTGAGCAGGCCGCCCCGGGCGAGGTGCCGGACGGCGGTGACGCCCAGAACGCGTGGCCGCGGCGCGGGCGTTGCGAGCGTGGTCTGTACGGCGACCGTCACGTCGACCCGTCTCCTTCTCTCTTGCTCTCTTGCGGGTACCGAGGAGGCTTTCTCACCGGTGCGCCGGTGCCGGGGAGGCGGGTCCTCCCCGGCAGTCGGATGACTCAACTCACCACGTGTCAGGTGGACTTGATGGTGAAGTTCGCGCTGTTCTTCGAGTACACCGCCGAGGAACCCATGTACCACGCGTGCATGGTGTGCGTGCCGGTGCTCAGCTTGGGCAGCGTGATGGTCACCTGGCCGCCGCTCAGCGTGCCGGTGGCGCGCACGACGGAGCCCTCGTAGATGCGGACCGTGCCGGTCGGCGTGGTGCCGGTCGCGGAGACCTTGATGGTGACCTTGGCCTGGCTGGTGTGGCTGATCGTGGCGGGCGCGGTGACGGTGACGGTCGGCGTCGCCTTGGTGATCGTCAGGCTGGCGGTCGTGTGGGACGTGAGGAGCTTGCCGTTGCCCCCGTACGACACCGTGAGGGTGTGCGTGGCGACCTTGAGGTGGTTGGACAGGCTGACGGTGACCTTGCCGGTGCTGTCCAGGGTGCCAGTGCCCAGGGTGGTGGTGCCCTCCTTCACGGTGACCGTGCCGCTCGGGACGACGCCGTGCGTGTCGCTGACCGTGACGACGACCTTCGGGGTCTTGCCGTACGCGGTCGTCGCGGCGGTGGCCTTCGTCGCGGTGGTGTACTTGATGATGCCGGTCCAGGAGGCGGCGGGGCCGCTGCCGTTGAGGTTGGCGGCGCTGACCGTGGCCGTGTAGGTGCCCAGGGCCAGACCGCTGAAGGTGTACGACCTGGTGCCGGCCGAGACGTCCTTGGTGGCCGCGACGGAACCGTCCGAACGCATCAGCGTCACGCGGTAGTCGGTGACCGGAAGCGCGGTCGCGGCCGGGGCGGTCCAGCTGAGCTTGACGCTCGCGTCGCCGCGGGTGGCCTTCAGGACGGGCGCGGCGGGCGTCGACGTGTCGATGCCCGACTCCTCCAGGCCGCCGAGCTTGGCGTGCTTGGCCGGGTTGACCGAGCCGTTGTACGACTCGTTCATGAAGCCGAAGTCGGCGATGACCTTCTCGGCGTTGTCGGAGGCGAGGCCCGCCTCGTGGGTGCCGCTGGTGACGAAGACGTCATACAGCGCCTTGTCGAAGAAGATGCTGGAGGGATCGATCGCCCGGCTCGGGACGACGTTGTAGACGTCGCGGCCGAAGGTGGCGTTCTCGTAGTAGCCGCCGACCGGGGTGAGCTTGCCGTTCACCGTCGTCACCGGGCTGGTGGCGCCGGTGTCGCCGGGCAGCTGGACGCTGGCCAGGTGGGCGCCGGCGGCGGCCGCGGTGGTGCTGTAGTCGGGGGCGACGCCGTTGTTCTGGGCGATCCAGCTGCCCACGGAGAAGGGGACGAGCGCGCCGTTCTCGGTGAGCGCGCCGTTGGCCTGGTTCTCCTGGACGATCGGGACGTTCGGGGAGAGCGTGGCGTCGGTGAGGCCGATCGCCGCGAGGAAGAACTTGCGGGTGCCGGAGCCGCTCTGCGGGATCTGCGGGTGCACGGTCTGGCCGTTCACCACGGTCAGCGAGCCCGAGTAGATGTCGTGCAGCTGGTCGACCGTCAGCGAGTTCAGGGCCGAGCCGCGGACCGCCACGCCGACCGCGTCACGCGCGAACGGGATGTAGGTGAAGGCGGTGCCGGAGGTGCTCGGGCCGCTGGAGGAGCGGGCGAAGTCGACCTGGCCCTTGATGGAGACACCGGAGCTGTCGGGGAACTTGTCGCCGGTCAGCGACATGCTCAGGGCGAGACGGCCCTTGCCGGAGCCGTTGGGGCGCAGGAAGGTCGGGCCGCCGGTGCGGGTCTGGATGGTGGACGTGGTGGAGCCGGTGCCGGGCTCGATCGCGTCGTATGAGGCCAGGCCCGCGCCGGACGCCGACTTCACGGCCGTGGCGGAGTAGCTCTTGCCGTTGACGGTGTCGCCGGCGAGGGCGTTGAGCACGTCCTGGGTGGTGTCGGAGCCCACGCCGACGAGCTGGCGGAAGGTCCCGGCGGGGGTGGGGTCGGCGGACGCCGGGCTCGCCAGAGCCAGCGTGCCGGACACCACGGCGGCGGCGACCATCGCCGCGGTGCAGCGCGTTGTGCGCATTGAGAGTCTCCAGAGGGTGTGCGACGTGACGTCGGGTGAATCTGGCAGGGTGGTACGGGCCGTCCGCCCCGACTGCCTTTCGGGGCGGGCGGCCGTCTGTGGGGAGCGCCGGCCCGACGGGGCCCGCGCTCCGGGGCTCAGCCCCGGCCGGGTGGCAGCAGCCTGCGCAGCCGCTCCGGCAGGGTGAGCGCGGGGATGGTCAGACCGCGGCCGCCCGGGAGCGGGATCCGCAGCGGCAGCCGGAGTCTGCTGCCGCCCGCGAAGGGCGCCCCGATGCCGGCCACGGCGCCGAGCGCGGCACCGACCGGGACCGCGTACCGCAGTGAGTTGGCCGGGTCGTCGGGTGTGGTGCCCCGCGCGGTGGTCTGTACGGCCTTGCCGCCGTCGTAGGAGGGCTTGTCGCTCGGCGTCGGGCTCGCGTCGGCGCTCGGCGTCGCGCCGCTGTCGCCACCGGCGGAGCCGCCCGTGGAGCCACCGGAAACGCTGCCGCCCGATCCGTCACCGGAGCCGAGGGAGTCGCTGCCGCCGCTGCCGCCCGTGCCGCCGCCGGTCGATCCGCCGTCGGAGCCGCCGCCGTCGGAGGAGGGAGCGGACGAGGAAGAGGAAGAGGAAGGCGCGGTGTAGTGGACGAGCGCGTCGGCGGCGTCGGTCGCCTTGCCGCGCAGGGCCGTGGACAGCGGGGCGTATCCGGCCGGGAGGAGGCCCGGGTCGGCGCCGCTGGTCTGCCCGGCACCGGCCGCGTACCGCAGCAGGGCGGCGTAGTCCTTGCGGGCCGCCGCGTCGATCTTGGCCGGGCGTACGGCGGCGTAGACGAGTTGGGCGAGCGGGTAGGCGCCCTTCGCGGTGGCCTTGGCCGGAGTGATCTCGGGGGCGCCGGTGCCGGTGGCGCTCGCGGCGGCCGCGGTCAGCGACGCCGTGCTCGGTGCCACGAATTTTCCGGCGGTGTTGCGCAGCCGGGCGGTTTGCAGGCCGTATCGCTCGGCGGAGGCCGCGTCGGTCACGGTGATCACGAACCGGGAGCCGACCGTCTGCGGCCCTGGGCTCTTGAAGGCGGGCGGGTTGGCGAGCGCGTCCCAGCTCGACTTCCACAGGGTGTCGGCGCGCCGGGTGTGCAGGGCGCCGGAGTGCATGTCCTCCACGTACGGGTGGAAGTCGGTCATGCACTGCTTGACGGTGGCGTCGGTGCCCGGCGGGATCGTGCACCAGGGGTCGCTCTTGGGGTAGTCGTCGGCGGTGGCCGGGTCGAAGGGGGCGCCGGTCGGGTTCAGGTCCGCGTTGGTGCTGTAGTACGGGTTGACGTGCATGCCCCAGTCGTCGGAGGCACCGGCGAGGAACCCGCGGGCCTCCTTGTCGGCGAGGATCCACTGCCACAGGGCGCGGGCCGAGTCGCTGTGGCCGAGCGAGGTGATCAGGTCGGTGTCGGTGGCTGGGGTCTCGGAGACCGACAGATCGGCGAACTCCGGGTTGAGGGCGATGAATTCGGGGTCGCTCGCCAGGCCCGCCGGGTTGCTCTTCGCCCAGCCGTAGCCGGTGGCGGCGTTGTCGCCGAGCACCGCTCCCCAGGGCGAGTTGCGGTACGACTCGGTGAGCAGCTTGGCGGCCAGGCGCGGGGTGAGGTCGATGGACTCGACCTTGGTTCCGGCGAGTTTGCGGACCGAGTCGGGGGCGCCCGCCTTGGGTCTGCGTTCGACGGTGAAGCCGATGACGGCTCCGGAGAGCGCGACCGGCGCGTACACGGTCGTGTCGGAGGGTGCCGTCGTGCCCGCGTCGGCGCCGAGCGCCCGGGTGGTGAAGGCGAGCCCGGAGGAGCCGTCGTTGCTGAGCCGGGCCCGGGTGTCGGGCTCGCCGAGCTCGGTGTAGCCGTACACCGTGCCGGTCGGGCACAGGGCCGCCTGCCAGCTGGTCATGGCGTCGGCGGCGAGTTCGCTCCCGGTGGTGGCGCGCTCGTCGGCGCCGAGGGCGCAGCTGGTGCCGACCGGGTTGAAGTCGAGCTTGACGGCGATGCGGTTCTTCCAGTTGGTGGAGGAGACCGGAGAGCCCGCGTTGACCTGGCTGGTGTCCGCGTACGGCCTCCCGTCCAGGTCGAGGTGGCCCTGCGGGACGATCACCAGCCAGCAGGAGCGGGGCGCGGTGCTGCCGTTCTCCGTGACCGGGGTGCCGCAGCCCAGGTGCGGGGCCTCGTTGGCGGTCTGCACCTCGAAGAACTCCTTGCCGGTGCCGTCGGCGCCGGTGCGGGCGAAGTCGACCTCATTGGTCGTGTTGCGGTTGAAGAACGGGTTGTTCTGGGTGCCGGAGGTGATCACCGTGCCGTCGACGGACTTGAAGGGCACCTCGCCCGGGGCGTTGGGGTTGGCCGCCCCGTACCGGTCGTCCTGGCCGTAGTTGGTGGGATCGGCGCTGTAGAAGATCTTGCGGGTGTCGTCGTAGTCGTTGCCCGGCCAGCTGCCCCGGTCGGTGATCGGGGAAGCGCCGTACTGGCACTGGGTGCGCGAGGGTCCCGGGTTGGCCGGCACGGTGCCGTCGTCGTCGCCCCAGCACTGCATGATCTGCACGAAGTCGGTGTTGAACAGCGTGCCCGCGAACGTGGTCGGGGTGCCGCCGGACCAGGAGACCGTGACCGCCTGGCTGGTGAGGTGGGTGGTCTGGCCGACCGTGAACTTCATGTCCTTGAACTCGCCGCGTCCGGAGACAGTGACGGCGGAGGCCGTGGCGTCCGCGGCGGTCGCGGCGGTCGCGGGCCCGGCGGCCTGCGCGACGCCGAGGCCCGCGAGGGCGCCTACGGCGGCTCCGGCGACGACACGCAGCACCAGGCGTCGTACGCGGTTCATGCTGCCCCTGCTCCCCCTGCTCCCCCGGCTCCCCGGGCGGTTCGACGCGCCCGTCGTTTCTCGGCGATTCGTCCCGCCCATCGCCACTCGGCGGTTCGGCCCGCCTGCCGTTCCTCGGCGGTTCATCGCGAACTCCCGTCCGTGACGTCCTTGTTGCCGTTGCCGTTGCCGTTCCCGTCGTTGTTGCCGCCGCGCCCGGTCATCGCCCGGGAGACGGCGGCCGGCAGCAGCACGAGCCCGAGCACCATGAACGCGGCGAGCAGCATCAGCGTCTGGGTGCTGGTCCAGCCGTGGCTGCCGGCCACCGCGACCGGCTGGGCGAGGGCGATCGTGCCGTCCGTGCCGCTGCCGCCGCCCCCTGTCGAGCCGGAACCGGAACCCGAACCGGAGCTGCCGCCGGAGCCGGGCGACAGGGTTTGCCCGGTGTCCGGGTCGACGACGGGCTCGGCGCTGCCGCCGGTGCCGCCCCCGCCCGCGGCTCCCCCGCTTCCCCCCGAACTCCCGCCGGTCGTAACGCCGTTCGCGGAACCGCCCGAGGTGCCGGCGCCGCCGCTCGTACCGCCCGTGGACCCCGATCCCCCGGAGCTGCCGCCCGCCTTGGCGCCACCGCTGCCCGTGGTGCAGGGCGGGGCGCCCTTCTTGTCGCAGGCGGCCGGGTAGGGCGCGGTCTCGGCGAGCTTGTTGCGCCCGTCGGGGGAGAAGGTCGGGTTGTTGCAGCCCTTGATGTTGATGTTCTGCGCCTGCACTCCCGGGATCCGGCGGATCTGCTCGAAGCCCGCCTTCACCAGGTTGATCGGCAGCGGCGAATAGCCGAGCGAGGGCGCCTGCTGCTGGCCCTGGCACATGAAGTAGTACGAGAACGCACCGAGCGTCTTGCCCTTGGTCTTGGTGAAGGTGCCCTGCACCTTCAGGGGGAGGATCATGTACGAGTAGCTGGACAGCGGGTAGTTGCGCCGATCGGTGTCGTTGTAGACGCCGTCGAGCTTCTGCGTGAGGTAGTCCGCCGAGCTCTTGTCCGTGTTGATCTTCGCCTTGAGCAGCGAGACCGCGACGTTCTGCGGGGTCGGCTCGGTGTAGTAGCCCGCGTGGTTGAGGACCTTGGCGACCGGATAGTGGGCGTTGAGCGCGTACGAGTAGTTGACGTACCCGATCGCGCCCTCGCCGTAGTTCTGGGCGACGTAACCCGCCACGCCCAGGTCGCCGGACTGGGCGATCATGCCGGACACGGTCGGGTAGTACGAGGTCTGCCCGCAGGCCCCGGAGCGGCCGACCTTGCGGCAGTAGGCCTGCCACAGCGACGTGTGCTGGTTGGCCATCCACATCGTGAACTGGGCGGTGGAGCCCGAGCCGTCGGAGCGGACGACAGGGACGATGGTGCGGTGCGGGAGCTGCAGTCCAGGGTTGTCGGCCTTGATCACCGGGTCGTCCCAGGTCTTGATCACGCCGGTGAAGATCTTGGTGACCACGTCGCCGGAGAGCCGCAGGTTGGTGACCCGCTTGCCGTTGACCGTCAGGTGGTACATGAAGACGGTGCCGCCGGCCACGATCGGCATGTAGGCGTACGACCCGGACGCGGGCCGTTCGGCGGCCGAGCCGTCGGTCGGGTGGGTCTGGAACGGAATGTCCGAGACCGCGAAGTCGACGGTTCCGCTGAGGAATTGACGGCGGCCGTCGGAAGATCCGGTGCCGGCGTAGCTGATCCGCATGCCGTACTGGTTGACGGCGCGGCGCCACTCGTCGACGGCGTTCTCCGCCCAGGTGGAACCCGCCCCGGCAATCGGTGTGTAGCTCTCGGCCGCGGCCGGGGCGGCGGCGGGTCCGGCCAGCAGCCCGGCGATCACGCCGAGCAGCGCGCCGAGGGTCCCAAGGGCACGCAGGCGCCGAAGGGCGCTATGGAGGTGGCTGCGCATCAGTCGTTCTCTCCAGTGGCGGTGGCGGGTGCGGGGATGGGGCCGGCGTCGGGGCCGGGCTTCTCGAACAGGGACAGCCCGGGAGCGTGCAGTTCGTCGAAGCGGGCGACGTCGCGCCGCGAGGCGCGGGCCGTGCGGCGTGCCTGGCGTTTGGTCTGGTGGCCGGGGCCGCGGCCGCCGATCACCCGGGCGATCACGAACAGCACCAGGACCAGGGCCATCAGGACGGCCGCCGCGCCGAAACCGCGGGCGATCATCGTGGGCTCGGGCGACTTGACGAAGTTGAAGACGGCGAGCGGCAGCGACACCATCGGCCCGCTCGTCGGGTCGGCGTTGAGCGCCGCCGTGAAGCCGGCGGTGAGCAGCACGGGCGAGGTCTCGCCGATGCCGCGCGCGGTGCCGAGGATGACGGCCGTGGCGAGGCCGGAGCGGGCGGTGGGCAGGACGACGTGCCACACCGTGCGCCAGCGCGGCGCGCCGAGTGCCTCCGCCGCCTCTGTGAGTGTGCCCGGCACCAGCCGCAGCACCACGTCGGAGGCGCGGATGACGATCGGGAGCATCATCACGCTGATCGCGAAGCCGGCCGCGAGGCCCGACTTCTGCATGCCGAGGCCGAGGATCCACGTGGCGTACACCATGAGTCCGGCGACGATCGACGGCAGCGCGGTCATCGCCTCGACGATGGTGCGCACGAACCGGGAGAAGCGGCCCGGGATCTGGTTCAGGTAGACCGCGCAGGCGAGGCCCAGCGGGACCGTGATCGCGAGCGCGATGGCGATCATGGTGAGCGTGCCGAGCATCGCGTGGGCGATGCCGCCGTGGGTGAGCGGGTCGAGCGGGCCGGAGGACTGCATGTCCTGGGTGAAGAAGTTGCCGTGCGGCAGCGCCTCCCGGCCGCGCCAGGCCGTGAAGCCGACGACGAGGAAGAGCCCCGAGAACAGCAGCGTGGCCGCCGTCCACAGCACGACCGTCATCACCCGGTCGCGTACGGCCTGACCGTCCTCCTCCAGGCCGATGAGCACCGCGTAGATCGTCAGGAAGGCGAGGTAGGCGGTGACGGTGAAGCCCAACCCGCCGGAAAACGGGGCGAGTTGGCCGAAAAGCAGCACCGTGACACAGAGTCCGGAGGCGGCGGCGCCGCACAGGGACAGCACCCCGGAGCGGCTGACGCCACCGATGCGGCGCGGACGGTCGGGCGGCGGGACTCGCTCCGGCGCGCCGGACGAAGGCCCGGGGGGCGCGGCCGCGGCGATCGGGACGGGCGTCTCTTCTACGGCGGTATCCACGGCGGTATTCACGACGGTTTCTACGACGCTCATCTCATGCCTCGCTCTGTGCGCCGGAACGGGAGCGGGCCACCACGGAGGAGGCGGTGAAGTTGACCGCCAGGGTGAGCAGGAACAGCGCCAGGCCCGCTGCCATCAGCGCCGACATGCCGAAGGTGGAGGCGTCTCCGTAGTGCAGGGCGATCAGCGAGGAGACCGAGTTCGAGCCGGTCTGCAGGATGTGCGGCTGGATGGTGAAGACCGGCGAGATGATCAGGTAGACCGCGATCGTCTCGCCGAGCGCCCGGCCGAGCCCCAGCATCGTGCCGCCGATGATGCCGCCCTTGCCGTACGGCAGGACGACCGCGCGGATCATTCCCCAGCGGGTGGCGCCGAGCGCGTACGCGCCCTCCCGTTCGCCCGCCGGGGCCTGCGAGAAGACCTCGCGCATCACCGAGCACTGGATCGGCGCGACCATCAGCGCGACCACGATCCCGGCGACGAAGGTGGAGGCCGTGAAGACGCTCTCCGAGGCGAGCGGCTCGCCCGGCTGGGTGCCGTCCACCTTGAACAGGGGGATCCAGCCGAGCCATTCGGACAGCCACCGCGACAGACCGATCACGTGCTGCTGGAGGAAGAACAGCCCCCACAGCCCGTACACCACCGACGGTACGGCCGCCATCAGGTCGACCATCGTCACCAGGGTGCGGCGCAGCTTGCGCGGGGCCACGTCGGAGATGAACAGCGCGGTCCCGACGGCCAGCGGAACGGAGATCGTCACCGCGACGGCGGCGATCAGTACGGTGCCGGTGAGGACGGCCGCGATGCCGAACCGGTGGACGTCCGGCTGCCATTCGGCGGTGGTGAGGAAGGCGAAGCCCCTGGCGCGCAGCGCCTGACCTGCCCTCAGAAGCAGGAAGAGCCCGACCCCCGCCATGACGGCGAGGACGGCGACACCGGTGGCCGTCAACTGGTACCGGAAGATGCGGTCACCGAGCCCTCGGGCCGCGTACGGACGCCGGGGAGCGGGCTTGTCGAAAACCAGTGTGCCGGGGACCAGAGTGCCGAAGACCGGTATGCCCGTCCTCGGTCTGTCGGACTCCGGTCTGTCGGACTCCGGTCTGTCGGACTCCTCTTGCGCGGACGCCACTGCGGTCCCCCCATTCCGGAAACGGAATCAGAGCGCGGCGGCCGGATGGCACCGCGCGGGGAGATTCAATGGCCGAATCGTGTCGGTCCCACGCGTGATCCGTGGCTGGATCGCGAACAACGTATGTCTGTTCGGTGCGTTACCTGTGGAGGTTCTGCGAGTCGAGCCCCGTGGAGGTTCTGCGAGTCGAGCGTTCGAGCGTGTCTCTACACCGCCGCCACCGAGGACAGCCGGTGTACGTCCCGCGCCGTCCCCGTGACCCCCGACAGGAACCCCTGCGCCCGGGGGGACGCGGTCTCCGTCAGCCAGGTCGGGTCGATGTCGCAGACGGCGACGCGGACCTCGGTGCCGGCCAGGGCCAGCGGGAGGGTGTGGACGACCGTCGACGGGAAGCTCAGGATCGTACGGCCGATCGGGCCGCGGCGGGCGATCAGCTCGAGCGGGAGGTCGGGGCGGACGATTTCGAGGCCCGTCTCGGCGGCCAGGCGGTGCAGCTTGTCGGTGCTCTCACGGCGGTGGGCGAAGTAGCGGGTCGCGCCGTGCGCCCCCGCCAGGCTCTTCACCGCCGTCAGGTAGCGGTCCGGGTCCACCACGCCCGTCTCGACCAGGGACGTGCCGACGAGGTCCGCGCCCTTGGTGATGCGGGGCGGGCCGAAGCGGGCGCGGGTCCAGGAGAAGTCGTTGGCGGTGATGCGGACGCCGTCCGGTGCCGAGTCGATCGGCATGGAGGAGAAGACCTCGACCGTACGGCGGTCGTTCGGGGTGAGGCGGCGGCGCGCCGAGGCCGAGACCGGCGCGAAGAGGACGTCGCGGGCGCCCGGGCGGCCACCGCGCCGGTGCCAGCGCACCAGGCGTTCGCCGCGGGCGAGCTGGGCGACGAACTCCATCGTCGCCGTGCCGTCGTCGACCACGACCAGGTCCTGGGCGCGAGTGATCGTCAGCAGCAGCTGTACGTAGCGGGAGAAGGGGTCTCCCATGACGATGCGCTGGGCCTTGCGGAGGAGGGGGGCCAGGCCGCCGATCGTGTGGAAGGGGGCCGTGGTGCCGCCGCGTGCCTCCTCCCAGCGGACCTCGTGGCCCTCGTCGCGGGCCAGCTCGGCCATGCGGCGCAGCTGGCCGCGGGTCATCGGGTCGTTGGGAGACAGGACGACGAGGGTGAACCCCGCGCCGGACACCGGCTCGGCCATCCCGGAGGCCCCCGCGCCGGACACCGGCCCGGTCGCCTCGGAGGCCCCCGCGCCGGGCGCCGTGGCGCTGTGGGCATGGGTGTGTGCCCACTCCAGCACGTTCAGGAGCTGTACCGGACTCTCGACGAAGGCGAGAGTGTGGGAGCCGGCGGAACCGGCGCGGGGGCTCATCGTCGTACGACCGTCCCGTCGTAAGGCGCTCAGACCGCGACCGGCTCGCCCGCGGCCGCGGCGATCTCCGCCTCGGCGACGACGCCCGTGACACGGCGCAGCTTCTTCATGGGGCCGAGCTCGGACTCGTAGACCTTCTTGACGCCGTCGCCGAGGGAGGCCTCGATGGTGCGGATGTCGCGGACGAGGCGGGTGAGGCCCTGCGGCTCGACGGAGGCGGCCTGGTCGGAGCCCCACATGGCGCGGTCGAGGGTGATGTGGCGCTCGACGAAGGTGGCGCCGAGGGCGACCGCGGCGAGCGTGGTCTGCAGGCCGGTCTCGTGGCCGGAGTAGCCGATCGGGACGTTCGGGTACTCGGCCTGGAGGGTGTTGATGACGCGCAGGTTGAGCTCCTCGGCCTTCGCCGGGTAGGTCGACGTGGCGTGGCAGAGCAGGATGTTGTCCGAGCCGAGGACCTCGACCGCGTGGCGGATCTGCTTCGGGGTGGACATACCGGTGGAGAGGATGACCGTGCGGCCGGTGGCGCGCAGGGCGCGGAGCAGCTCGTCGTCGGTCAGGGACGCGGACGCGACCTTGTGGGCCGGGACGTCGAACTTCTCCAGGAAGGCGACGGCCTCGGTGTCCCAGGGGGAGGCGAACCAGTCGATGTTCTTGCTCTTGGCGTACTCGTCGATCTGGCGGTACTCGTCCTCACCGAACTCCACGCGGTGGCGGTAGTCGATGTAGGTCATGCGGCCCCAGGGGGTGTCGCGCTCGATGTCCCACTGGTCGCGCGGGGTGCAGATCTCCGGGGTGCGCTTCTGGAACTTCACGGCGTCGCAGCCGGCCTCGGCGGCCGCGTCGATCAGCTTGAAGGCGTTCTCGAGCTCGCCGTTGTGGTTGATGCCGATCTCGCCGACGACGTAGACGGGGTGACCCGGGCCGGCGGTCTTCGAACCGAACTGGCGCAGGCGGGAGTTGGTGCTCATGGCGGAGAAGTTCCTTACTTGTCGAGGGAGTCGAGAGAGGGGCCGAGGATCCAGCTGGCGATCTCTCGGATCGCGCCGTCGCCACCGGGGACGGTGGTGACCGCGCGTGCGGCGCCGCGCACGACGTCGTGGGCGCTCGCGACCGCCACGGGCCAGCCGACGAGGGCGAAGCACGGGAGGTCGTTGACGTCGTTGCCGACGTAGAGCACGCGCTCAGGCGCGATGCCCTGCTCCTCGCACCACTGCTTCAGTGCGAGGTCTTTCCGGTCGATGCCGTGGAGGACCGGGATCTGCAGCTTCCGGGCTCTGGCGGCGACGACCGGGTTCTGTTCCGTGGACAGGATCAGCATCGTCAGCCCGCTCTTGCGAAGGGCGGCGATACCGAGGCCGTCTCCGCGGTGCACGGAGACGAATTCCCGTCCGTCGGAGTCGATCAGCACCCTGTCGTCGGTCTGGGTGCCGTCGAAGTCGAGGACGACCGCGTCGATGTCGTCGGCGGTCGGGAGGGCGCCCGGACGTGAAGCGTCGAAGAGGGGCGCGAGCGCCCTTGCCCGGGCGAGGTCGTGCGGGTCGTCGATCTCCAGCACGCGGGCCGGGTCGGTGCGCACGAGTTCCGTACGGCCGAAGAAGCGGTGCTTGGCCTCGCGGAAGCCGGCCGCGTCCATGCCGTAGACGGCGCCGGTCTCCAGGAGGTCCTGGGGGCGGTCCTGGCGGCGCGGGCGGAAGGACTTGTCGTGGTTGATGCCGTAGCCGCCGCTGGTCGCCGTGCCGGTGACCAGGGTGTCGGTACCGCCCACGGCCGCCGTGCGCTCGGTGTCGACGGCCACCGGGACCGTGGGCTCGTCGTCGCCGTCGCGCCACACGAAGCCGTGGAAGGGGGCCACGGTCAGCGCGGTGTCCGCACCCTTCTCCACGATCGCGTTCACGACCCCGTCCACGTCCTCGCGGACGATGAACGGGCTGGTGCACTGGACCAGCAGGACCACGTCGACGGCCGCGCCGTGCAGCGCCTCGTGGGCGTCCATGGCGTGCAGCACGGCGGCCTCGGAGGTGGCGGTGTCACCGGCGATGGCGGCGGGGCGCAGCACGACCTCGGCGCCGGCCTCGCGGGCGGCGGCGGCGATCGCGTGGTCGTCGGTGGAGACCACGACGTCCGTCACCAGCCGGGTGGCGCGGCACTCGCGCACGGCGCGGGCCACCAGCGGGACGCCGCCGACCGGGAGGAGGTTCTTCGCGGGGACGCCCTTGGAGCCGCCCCGCGCGGGGATCACCGCGAGCACGCGACGTACCGGCGTCGCTTGGCCCGCTTCCGGGTTGGACATGGTCTGTACTCCTTGGGAGGGGATCGTGGCGCTCACAGCTCGCCCATCCGCCGGATGACGGGAGCCACGCGCTGCACTCCGTGGCGGTAGGCGCCGCGGGCCGCCCGGCGCACGATCTGCCGTACGGGGCTGGGTTCCTTGTCCGCGGCGGGCGCGCCGGGCAGCGGGCTGCCGTCCGGGCCGAGGTGGTGGCGGGCGAGGATGCCGGGCAGATAGCCGGGCGCGGTGACGGGCGTGTAGTAGGGGGCGAGGGGCGGGAGTTCGGACGCTTCCAGCAGCTCGGTGATGCGGAACCGCGCCACGTCGAAGGCCGTCTCGTACGAGCCGTCGGCGGCGACACCCTGCCGGGCGACCCAGGCGGGATCCGGCAACGGCAGGTGCCCGTCGTCGAGTTGGTCCCAGGAGGCGAGGCAGCCGGAGCCCACGAAGTGGTGGTTGCCGAGCGCCTCACGCACCCCGAGGTCGGTGAGCACGACGGTGGGGATGCGGCGGTGCAGGGACTCCAGGGCGGCGGTGGAGCTGATGGTGACCAGCAGGTCGGTGCGGTCGAGGACTTCGCCCATGTGCCCGTAGACCAGGCGGAAGTTGGCGGGCGGATCGGCCTTCTGCGCCAGCTTCTGGTAGGGCAACTCCTCGATGTGCGTGGTGTGTTCGCCCGGCTTGGAGCGCAGCTTCAGCAGGACCTCGCGGTCCGGGTGCAGCCGTGCGTGCTGGATCAGCCGGTTCAGCAGGTACGTACGGTCCTTGCGGCTCTCCGGTACGGAGGGCTGCGCGGCGAAGACGACCGTGTACGGGTCGTTCTTCTCATAGGCGGCACCGCCGAGGAACGGCAGCGCCACCTCCGTGACCGAGGAGGCGTCGGCGCCGACTCCCTCGTACACGGCCCGGAAACGGTCCGCGTCCTGGCGGGAGTTGGCGAGGACGAGGTCCGCGCCGTGCCGCAGCAGCAGGCCGTCGGCGAGCTTCTCGTAGACGACACCGACATAGCCGGTGACGACCACGGGCCGCTTCTCGCGCCCCTGCCAGGCGTGTGCCAGGCCGTGCAGCATCGCCTGGACGGCGCCGCCGACCAGGGCGAGGACCAGGACGTCGTACTGCTCCTTCGCCATCTCGCGCAGGAATTCGACGGCGGTGACCTCACGGAGGGAATCCGCGCGGACGCCGACTTCTTCGAGCTGGCGGGCGGTGGGAGTGGCACGGCCGCGCAGGAGGAATCCGTCGAGGCGAATGTCCGATTCGTTAGGAGAAATACGGTTCGCGGTGAGCGAGCCCCATTTCCACCTAGTATCGGAATCCGCGAGGACGGCGACCCGCAGGGACTTCGTGGTACTTGCTGGCACGTCCAAGACGCTAGGAAGCTATTTCGAGTTGCGGCCCAACCCGAATGCAACAAAGGGTTAACAGCACATCGACGAATGGCGAATCGGGCCGCTTGGGCACAGGAAAAAAGCCCGGTTCACAGCTTCGCCACGCGCCGTTCACCTGACATCAAGCCGCCGGTCAAGACGAATGACGGGCCGCCGCCTAACGTCACGTGGGTGGTCAAGCTCTCCGTCATCGTGCCGTTCTACAACGTGCAGCAATACGCACCCGACACCCTGAAGAGCCTGCGTGCGAACGCCCGCGCAGACTTCGAATTCATTCTCGTCGACGACTGCTCGCGCGACGAGACACCGGACATTCTCGCGCGCGCGGAGCGCGAGCTCCCGGGTGCGGTGTATGTCAGACACGAGAAGAACGGAGGACTGGCCACCGCGCGCAACACCGGGATCGACAAGGCGCGCGGCGACTACCTCACGTTCCTCGACGGGGACGACTGGCTCGCCCCCGGCTATTACGAGCAACTCCTCGCCTCCATCGAGGACTTGGGCTGCGACTTCGTCCGTACGGACCATGTCCAGTGCACCGCGCGCGCCCGCACCATCCACCGCGTTCCGCACGGCCGGCGGGGCGTGGTGATGCGTCCGCGCGACGCGATCCTGCCCGCCGACCGCTCCACCTCCGTCGACTACGCCTACGCCTGGGCGGGCATCTACCACCGCCGGCTGGTCGACCGTGGGCTGCTGCACTTCACCGACGGACTGCGCACGGCCGAGGACCGGCCGTGGATCTGGAAGCTGCACCGGGAGGCGGAATCCTTCGCCACGGTGGGGCTGCTGGGCGTGTTCTACCGGCGTGGCGTAGCCTCCTCACTGACCCAGATCGGGGACGTACGTCAGCTCGATTTCATTCGCGCGTTCGATCAGGTGGTGGCCGAAACCGCCGAGGACCGCGAGGCGGAAAAACTCCTGCCCAAAGCCGTGCGCACGTATTGCGCGATTATTTCCCATCACCTGGGATCCATCGAAAGGTTCGAGCCAGCGGTGGCACGGAAACTCAAGTCGATGAGCGCGGTCGCGCTGCGGCGCATGCCGCAGGACGTGCTCGACGACGCCCTCGACTCGATGGACGTGCAGCGCGCGACGCGACTGCGCCGGCTGCGCCGCCGGCCCGCTCCCGCCGCGGGGGTGGCCGCGTGACCACGCAGATCTTCATGGCGTCCACGCTGTACGGCACGGCCACGCTGGCCGCGGCGCTGGACACCGAGTGTTTCGCGCCGGCCGACCGTCGCATCCTGCTCGTCTCCAACAACGCGGCGACTCCCGAGACGACGTCGGGCGTGGACGAGATGCCCGGCTTCGAGCGGCTGCGCGGCCGCTTCGACGACGTGATCTCGTGGAACGAGACCATCTCCCCCTTCCACCCCGGTGGTTGGGCTCCGCGGCTCGACGACGTGCCCCTGTGGGAGCGGCATCTGCGGCTCGCCTGGAACCTCGGCGACGACGACATCGAGCTGGCCGTCGAGTCGATCCAGGTGAACCCGGCGCTCGGCGTCTCGCAGATCTTCACCGGCGCGCCCGTCACCGTGTACGCGGACGGCCTGATGAGCTACGGCCCCACCCGCAACAAGATCGACCCGCTGGTCGGCACGCGCGTGACCCGGCTGCTCCACCTGGACCTGGTCCCCGGCCTCAAGCCGCTGCTCCTCACGGAGTTCGATGTCGAGCCGGAGATCGTCCCGACGGACGCCTTCGTGAAGGTGCTCGCCGAACTCGGCGACACCGGCGACGAGTTGCCCTCCATCGACGAACCGGCCCTGCTGCTCGGCCAGTACCTCTCCGCGCTGGACATCCTCACCGCCGAGGAGGAGGAGAACCTCCACGTGCAGATGCTGAAGGGCGCCCTCGCACTCGGCCACACCCGCGTGGTGTTCAAGCCGCACCCCTCGGCCCCGGCCCGCTGGTCGCGCATGCTGGAGAAGGAGGCCGAGAAGCTCGGCGCCGACCTCACCGTGCTCGACACCCCGGTCCTCGCCGAGGTGCTCTACCAGCGGATGCGCCCGGCCCTGGTCGTCGGCTGCTTCTCCACCGCGCTGCTCACGGCGTCCGCGCTGTACGGCCTGCCGGTCGCCCGCGTCGGCACCGAGCCGCTCCTCGACCGCCTCACGCCGTACGAGAACAGCAATCGCGTCCCCGTCACCATCGTGGACGCCCTGCTGCCCGAGCTGACGGACAGGGCGGCGGTCACCGAGCAGCGGCGCGGCCTGGACGTCACCGCCCTGACCGGACTCGTACGAGCCGTGGGATTCGCCATGCAGCCGAAGATCTACCCCGACCTGCGCAAGGCCGCCGAGGAGTATCTGACGCACCATCTGAATCAGCACACCTGGCGGTACTTCAAGCGTCGACGCCTCACCTCACTGGCGCTGCCCGGCGCGGTCCCGTCACAGCTCGCCTTCATCCCGCGCAACGCGACGGTACGCCGAGTGGCGCGCCGCGCACGGTCGTTGAAGCGGGCGACGCTCGGATGACCGCCTCCGCCGCCGCGTCGGCCTCCGCATCCGTGTCCGCCCCTGCGGACGCCTCGCTCCCGAAGTCCGCGCCGGAAGGCGGTGCGGACGGCGTCCCGCCCCGGATACTGCCCCGGGCGCACGCGCCACGCCTGCGTGCGCTCGACGGGCTGCGGCTCGTCGCCGCGCTGATGGTCGCGTGCTACCACTACGGCGGCCGCGACGGGGAGGTCGCGCGGGCCTGGGGCACTTCCCCCAGCCACCAATTCCCGATGTTGCACGAGTGGTTCGCATACGGCCCCCTCGGTGTCCAGATCTTCTTCGTGATCAGCGGGTTCGTGATCTGCATGAGCGGCTGGGGCAGGTCCCTGCGCTCGTTCTTCGCCTCCCGCGCCTCCCGGCTGCTGCCCGCCTACTGGGCGGCGGTGATCCTCGTGACCGCGGTGTTCGCTCTGCCCGTCGTCGCGTTCCACGCGGTGTCGCCGAGCGACGCGCTGGTGAACCTGACGATGCTCCAGCAACCCCTGGGCGTGGACCGGGTGCTGGGCGTCTGCTGGACGCTGTGGGCGGAGGTCCGCTTCTACGCCCTCTTCGCGCTGTGCATCGTCCTGCCGGGCGCCAACCGGCAGCGGGTGATCCTCTTCTGCGCGGGCTGGACACTGGCGGCGGCCATCGCGCAGGCCGCGAACGAGCCGCTCCTGAACATCGTCCTGATGCCGGAGTACGCCTCGTACTTCATCGGCGGCGTCGGCCTCTACCTGATCCACCGGGACCGGCGGGACGCGTACGCCTGGGGCATCGTGGGCGTGAGCTGGCTGATCGGCCAGCACTACGCCGTGGCGAAGCTGTGGCACGCCCCGAACCCGGAGTTCTTCTCCTACCGCTCCTCGTTCGGCATCGTCCTGGTCGTCACGTTCGGCTACCTGGCGGTGATGGCCATCGCGCTCGGCTGGCTGAACTGGGCCAACTGGCGCTGGCTGTCGGTCGCGGGGGCGCTCACGTACCCCTTCTACCTGGTCCACGAGCACCTGGGCTGGGTCGCCATCGAGTACTACCACCGGACGCTGCACATCCCGTCGTACGGCACCTTCCTGGCCACGGTCGCCACCATGCTGCTCCTGGCCTGGCTGCTGAACCGGTACGTGGAGGAATGGCTGACGCCGAAGCTACGGTCGGCCCTGTCGACGCCGAGGCGCTGACCGCTCCGTAAGACGCCTCTGAAGCCACCCGTTCGCCTGGCCGGAAATCGCCCCTCCGCCGAACGCGCCCGCACCGGGCCGCCAATCACCGGGTGCGGTCGTCGTTCTCACGGCCGCGGGAGGGGAGGTCCGGTGGAAACGGACTCGGAAACGGACTCGGCGACGGACGAGGAGCTGCTCACCCGGTCGGTGCGCGACCCGGTGGCGTTCGAACCGCTGGTCGCCCGGCACTCGACCGCGCTGCACGGCTTTCTCGTGCTGCGGGTGCCGGGCGCGGCGGACGACCTGCTGTCGGAGACCTGGCTGCAGGCGTTCCGCGGCCGTGCCGGCTTCGACCCCGGTCGCGGCACCGCGCGCGGCTGGCTGTTCGGGGTCGCCCGGGTCGTGGTGGCCGGGTATTGGCGAGGCGCCGCGCAGGACCAGGGGGTCCCGTCGCAGAGCGAGGCCAGCACCGACCCCTGGCACGCCGTCGACCAGCGGCTGGACGCCGCCGCGGTGGCTCCACTGATCCGCCGTGTGCTGGCCGGTATGCCCGAGGTCGAGCGCCAACTGCTGCTGCTCGTCGTATGGGATCAGCTCACGCCCGCCGAGGCCGCGACCGCGGTCGGGGTCCCGCCGGGAACGGCCCGCTCCCGGCTGCACCGGGCCCGGTCACGACTGCGAGAGGCCCTCGGGACCTCGCGGGAGACGGACGCAACGGCGGAACTCAGGGCGGGAGATCCGGCATGACCAAGTACGACGACACCCAGAACGACACGCAGTACGACGACGAGTTCACGCCGGACTTCGCGGGCGCCGACCGGCTGGTGGCGGCCGGGCGGGTCGCGCCGCCGGAACCCGCGGTGGTGGCCGCGGCGTTGGCCGTGGTGCGCGAGGCCGCGGCCGAGGAGGTCCGTCACGAACCCGTCGCGGATCCTCGGCCCCTGCACAGCCGACGGCGGATCCTGTGGACGGCCGGTGCGGCGGCCGCGGTGGCGGCCGGGGCGGTGTTCCTGCCCAGGGCCGGGTCCCGTGAGACCGACGACCGGCCACCGGCCACCGCCAAGACCGCGCCCGAGTTCCTCCAGCAGGTCGCGTTCGTGGCGGTAGGCGGCTCGAAGCCCACGGCACGCTACTGGAGGGTGGAGATCGCCGCGGAATACCACATCCCCGCGGTGAAGATCAGGCACGGCGTGACCCCGAGGCCCGGCGCCCCCACGTTCCTGCCGGCCGAAGTCATCCGCAATCACTACGTCTCCTGGCTGAGCCGCGACGGGCTGACGGAACAGTCGGACTCCGGCGAGGTCACCCACCTGCCGAGCAAGGACCAGATGAGCTGGAGCGTCGCGAACAAGGGGATCACCTGGGACGATCTGCGTACGCTGCCCACCACCCCGGCGGCGCTCAAGGCCCGCCTCGTCGGCAGCAACCCGCAGCCGACCGTCTGGGAGGCCCTCTTCAACGGCATCGACGCCCTGCTGTCCCGCGCACCGTCCGGCCCGGAGCTGCGCGGCGCGCTCTACGAGCTGCTCGCCGAGATCCCGGGCATCCGGCTGCGGGGCCGGGCCAAGGACGGCGCCGGGCGTATCGGTACGGCGGTGGAGCTCGACGGCGAGGACCGGCGCGGGCGCCTCGTCATCGATCCGAAGAGCGCGCTCCTGCTGGAAACCGGTGTCTACGCCATCGGCGGCGCAGAGGACGGCCGGCTGGTCAGCCGTAACACCTTCCTGTCGGTGGGCCCGGCACGGACGGCGCCCGAGCCGACGGGCACTCCGCACAAGTGACGCACAGGAATTGGTCTGCCGTTCACCTGGCCGCCCGTTTGGGCACGCGTCGCCGGGCAGACACCGAGGAGTTCCGCACAGGCTCGTCCACGCAAGCGTCCGTACAGGCCCGTCCGTACAAGGAAGTGCTCTCTCCAGATGACCTTCGTATCAGGCACGACCCGACCGCCCCGCGTACTCGACGACGTACCCGGCTGGTTCCCCGTCCTCGACCAGATGCTCTTCGACTGGTTCCTGGACCGGCACGAGTCCGCAGGAATGCGGGGTGACCTGCTGGAAGTCGGGGTGTACATGGGCAAGAGCGCGATCTTCCTCGGCCGTCATCTCCAGGATGGCGAGCGGTACACGGTGTGCGACCTCTTCGAGGGCAGCGCGCCGGACGACGCCAACCGGGCGGAGTCGACGAAGTCGTACGGCGCGCTCACCCGACGGACCTTCGAGGAGAACTACCTCTCCTTCCACGACACGCTGCCCCGCGTCCTGCAGGGCCCCAGCAGTGTGGTCCCGGCGGAAGTCGCCCCCGGCTCCTGCCGGTTCGTCCACATCGACGCCTCGCATCTCTACGAGCATGTGTACGACGACATCGGCGCCGCCCGCGACGCGCTGCTGCCCGGCGGAGTCGTCGTCCTGGACGACTTCCGCTCGGAACACACACCCGGCGTCTCCGTGGCCGCCTGGGAGGCGGTGCTCACCAGAGGTCTGCGCCCGATCTGTCTGAGCACGCAGAAGCTGTACGGGACCTGGGACGATCCCGGCGCCGTACAGGAGGAGCTGCTGGCGGCGGTGCGCGAACGCGAGGATTGCCACCTGAGCGTCCAGCAGGCAGCCGGACACCGTATCGTCCGCCTCAAGTCCAAGAAGGGCATGCAGGCACCGTCGTTCGCGCCGTCCCGGTACGCGAACGAGCCCGATCCCACCGCGAACCGGGCCCCCACCAGGCCGGACACGTCCGCCGCCCG
Organism: Streptomyces sp. NPDC001530; assembly: GCF_042894545.1. NCBI lineage: Bacteria > Bacillati > Actinomycetota > Actinomycetes > Kitasatosporales > Streptomycetaceae > Streptomyces > Streptomyces sp. NPDC001530. The sequence goes on along the minus strand of NZ_JBIAVS010000039.1, from coordinate 6,924 downwards.
GCGCCGCAGCCGCACCCGTCGCATCGCCGTCGACCTGCTGCCGCCCGTCCTCACCCGCGCGATCCGCGGCGCCCGCCCGAGCAGGGACTCGGGGGCGCGCTGACATACGGGGGTCGACGGGCGGGGCGGTCGGCCGTGCAACGGTCGACGGGGCGACGTCGCGCTCGACCGCGGTCGGCTCAGCCGATCCCGTACCGCGTCTCGATCCCCGCGATCACCAGGGCCAGCCCTTCCTCGAAGTGGTGGTCGTAGTCCTCGAAGATCTCCGCGCCCGCCGCGGCCGACAGCGGGAAGTCGGCCATCCGGCGGGCGCGTTCTTCGACGTCGTAGCCCTCGCGGCGCTCGTCCGGCAGGGGCTGGACGCCCTGTTCCTCGGTGACGAAGCCGAGCGTGTACAGGTAGGTGGTCGACGTCGCGCGGACGGCCTGGGCGAGGGTGAAACCGGCCTCCGTGAACAGCCGCAGGGTCCGCTCCATCTCGACGGCGTGCAGGGTGCCGGTGAAACGCGAGCCGCTGAAGACCTTCGCGCCGTCGCGGTAGCTCAGCAGGGCGGCGCGCAGTCCGCGGTTGGCGGTCAGGAGGCGCTCCTGCCAGGTGGCGTCAGGGGCGAGCCCGGCGCCCGCGACCATCCGGCGGTACATCTCCGTCGCCATCTCGTCCAGCAGCTCCTGCTTGTTCTTGAAGTGCCAGTAGAGCGCGGGCGCCTGGACGTTCAGCTCCTTGGCGATCGCCCGGAGCGTGAGGCCGTCGAGACCGACCTCGTTCAGCAGGCGCAGGGCGGTCTCGACGACCTGCTTCTTATCCAGCTTGGGGGATCTCTGGGTAACCACGCTTGACAGTTTAACGCCGTTAAGGGCATGCTCCGAGCGTGCAACTTAACAGCGTTAAGGAGGCTGTCATGAACGCGGACGGAATCATCGGCACAGACGGAATCGGCAACACGGACGTACTCGTCGTCGGCGCCGGCCCCACCGGACTCGCCCTCGCCGTCGACCTCGCCCGGCGCGGAGTGGACGCGCTCGTCGTGGAGCGGGCCGACGGGCTGTTCCCCGGCTCGCGCGGCAAGGGGATCCAGCCGCGCACGATGGAGGTCTTCGACGACCTCGGCGTACTGGACGCGATCCGCGCGGCGGGCGGCACGTACCCGGTCGGAATGATCTGGCAGGACGGCAAGCGGGTGGGTGAGCACCAGATGTTCGACCCGGCCGAGGCGAGCGGCGACTCGCCGTACACCGAGCCGTGGCTGGTGCCGCAGTGGCGCACCCAGGAGATCCTGTTCGCGCGGCTGGCGGAACTGGGCGGGAAGGTCGCGTTCGGGCGGGAGGTCACCGGTCTCACACAGGACGAGGACGGCGTGACAGTGGAGTTCGCCTCCGGCGCCCCGGTCCGCGCCCGGTACGCCGTCGCCGCCGACGGCGGACGTTCGGCGGTGCGCCGCGCGCTCGGGATCGGCATGGCCGGGGAGACCGTGGACCCGAACCCCATGCTGGTGGCGGACGTCCGGATCACCGGGCTGGACCGCGACAACTGGCATGTCTTCCCGCCGCGCGGGGACGACGACGGCTTCCTCGCGATCTGCCCGCTGACGGGGACGGAGGACTTCCAGGTCGTGGCGCAGTTCCCTGAGGGCACGGACGTCGACCTCTCCCTCGACGGCATCCGCAAGGTCGTCGACGCCCGCTCGCACCTGTCCCCCGGCGACGTGACCGAGGTGCGCTGGGCCTCGGACTTCCGGCCGCGCGCCGCGATGGCGGACCGCTTCCGCGCCGGGCGGGTGTTCCTCGCCGGGGACGCGGCGCACGTCCACTCCCCCGCCGGGGGCCAGGGCCTCAACACCAGCGTCCAGGACGCGTACAACCTGGGCTGGAAGCTGGGCGCGGTGCTGCGCGGGGGCGCGCCGGTCGCGCTCCTCGACTCCTACGAGGAGGAGCGGCTGCCCGTCGCCGCCGACATGCTCGGCCTGTCCACCCGGGTGCACCGGGGCGAGGTCCGGCGCGGCGCGGCCACGCGGCAGCTCGGGCTCGGCTACAGGGGCCGCTCGCTCGCGGTTGAGAGCCGCACGGACCTGCCCGACGACGCCCTGCACGCGGGCGACCGCGCCCCGGACGGCATCCGGGACGGCGTACGCCTCTTCGACGCGTTCCGGGGGCCGCACTGGACGCTGTTGACCGTCGCCACGAACACGACGCTGCCGCCGCTCCCCGCCGTCCGCACGGTGCGGATCCCCTCCTACGAGGCGTACGGAGCCGGGGTCTTCCTCGTCCGGCCCGACGGTTACGTCGGCTGGGCGGGCAGTACGTCGCAGGGGCTGGCGGAGTACGCCACCCTCGTGGGCCTCTCCTAGGCGCTGGCGAGCGTGAGCTTCACGGCGAAGCCGAGGAAGAGGGCGCCGGCGGCGCTCGTGGCGCCCGCGGAGAGCCGCTTGCGCCGGCGGAAGGCCGCCGCCAGCTTCGTACCGCTGAATATCAGCGCGGTGAGGTAGAGGAAGCTCGCGAGCTGGGCGAAGGCGCCGAGGACGACGAAGGAGAGGGCCGGGTAGGCGTACCCCGGGTCCACGAACTGCACGAAGAAGGCGACGAAGAACAGGATCGCCTTCGGGTTGAAGAGGCTGATCACCAGCGCCCGCCGGAAGGGCCGCTCCTCGGTGGCGACCGCGGGCGCCTCGGCCTCGGCGGCCCGCTCCCGCCGGGTCCGCCACATCCCCCACGCGGCCCGCAGCATCCCGACCGCGAGCCACGTCAGATACCCGGCGCCCGCGTACTTCACGATCCCGAACAGCACGGCGTTCGCCTGCAACAGCGAGGCAACCCCGGCCGCCGACAACGTCATCAACACGGTGTCCCCGCACCAGACACCCGCGGCGGCGGTGTACCCGGCCCGTACACCACGCCGGGCGGCGACGGAGAGCACGTACAGCGAGTTCGGGCCGGGTAGCAGGACGATCAGAACGAGACCTGCGAGGTAGGTGGGGAGATCAGTGACACCGAGCATGACAGGGAGTGTCGCACGCGGGTACGACACTCCCTCCCGGAGTTTCGCCCGGTGAGACGGCCGGTCTCCGGGTACCCGCGCGGTTCACAGACCGAGGGAGGGACCGCCGAGGCCAGGGAAGTCGATCGTCTCGTCGGGAAGGTCGATCGACGCGTCAGGGAGCTCCTTGGACCCGTGGTCGAGCTCGAGCGCGGACGGACCGGCGAAGAGCTCGAACGACCCGGGGAATTCGGCCGTGACGGTCCTGTCATCGATCCCGATCGGGTCGAGCGCCGAGTCGAACTCGGGCGCGGTCGGCCGGCTCTCGCCGGCCTCCCGATGGCGCAGCCATTCCGCGAACCCCTGCGTCTGCGCGAAGTCCTTGGCCGCCTCCAGCTCCTTCTGCTCGGCCTTCTCGCGCATGCCCCGCACCGCGTCGCTGAGCATCGTGACGGTCTTGCCGATCACCGACGTCGGCATCATGTGGATGAGGAAGCCGCTGATCACACACCGGGCCGCGCCGGCCGCCAGACTGCCGTCGCTCTTGAGTTCGGCGTGGACCCCTTGCAGCAGGGCGGCGTCGATGTCGCCGTGCAGGCCCGTGATGACCGCCGACGCCGCGTCGTAGACGGTGGCGCCCTCGGGGTCCAGGGGCTCCAGGGGACATGTGAGGGCAATGACCGACTCCTCGTCCTCACCGACTTCGTGGAACGTGATCGCGAGGTGCTTGGTCTTCTCGTTGACCTTCTCGAGGGTCAGCGGGGGCTCCATGCCCTCGATCACGGACAGCGCGTTGTCGAGGACCTTCTTCTCGTTGGCGAGCGGACCGACGTCGACGGCCAGTCCCTTGAGGTCCAGCCGCGGCTCCTTGTCGAACGGGAAGCCGATGTCATCCCCGAAATCGAGCTCGGGAGTCTCTCGCCACAGCGGCTCGGCCTTGGGCTCCACCTTCGGCCGTGGGACGTTCTCGCGCGGCCTGCCCGATCCGAACTCCGATCCGAACTTCATCTGAGCCTCCCCGAGACAGCGGGCCGGTATGTCTCCTTACGACGCACCGGCCCACTCCCCGGGTTCCCTCAAAAGCCCTGCTCAGAAGGCGTCCGACGGCACATACGTCCCCCATACCTCGCGCAGCGCGTTGCACACCTCGCCGACCGTCGCGCGGGCGCGGAGGGCGTCCTTCATCGGGTAGAGGACGTTGTCCGTGCCCTCGGCGGCCTTCTTGAGGTCGGCCAGCGCCGCGTCCACCGCCGCCTGGTCGCGGTCCGCGCGGAGCTTCGCCAGCCGCTCCGCCTGCTGGGCCTCGATCGCGGGATCCACCCGCAGCGGCTCGTAGGGCTCTTCCTCGTCGAGCTGGAAGCGGTTGACGCCGACCACGACCCGCTCAGCGGAGTCGGTCTCCTGGGCGATGCGGTACGCGCTGCGCTCGATCTCGGATTTCTGGAAGCCGTGCTCGATGGCGTTGACCGCGCCGCCCAAGTCCTCGACCTTGGCCATGAGTTCGACGGCGGCGGCCTCCACGTCGTCGGTCATCTTCTCGATGACGTACGAGCCCGCGAAGGGGTCGACGGTCGCCGTCACGTCCGTCTCGTAGGCGAGCACCTGCTGCGTACGCAGGGCCAGTCGCGCGCTCTTGTCCGTCGGGAGCGCGATCGCCTCGTCGAAGGAGTTCGTGTGCAGGGACTGCGTACCGCCGAGCACCGCGGCCAGGCCCTGGACGGCGACGCGGACCAGGTTCACCTCCGGCTGCTGCGCCGTCAGCTGCACGCCCGCCGTCTGCGTGTGGAAGCGCAGCATCAGCGACTTGGGGTTCTTCGCACCGAACTCGTCCCGCATCACCCGGGCCCAAATGCGCCTGGCCGCACGGAACTTGGCGACCTCCTCCAGGATCGTCGTACGGGCGACGAAGAAGAACGACAGGCGCGGGGCGAAGTCGTCCACGTCCATGCCGGCCGCGACCGCCGTGCGCACGTACTCGATGCCGTCCGCCAGCGTGAACGCGATCTCCTGCGCGGGCGAGGCACCCGCCTCCGCCATGTGGTAGCCGGAGATCGAGATCGTGTTCCACTTCGGGATCTCGGTCTTGCAGTACTTGAAGATGTCCGCGATCAGGCGCAGGGAGGGCTTCGGCGGGAAGATGTACGTCCCGCGCGCGATGTACTCCTTCAGCACGTCGTTCTGGATCGTGCCCGTCAGCTGGTCGGCCGGCACCCCCTGCTCCTCGCCGACCAGCTGGTACATCAGCAGGAGCAGCGCCGCGGGCGCGTTGATCGTCATGGACGTCGAGACCTTGTCCAGCGGAATGCCGCCGAACAGGATCCGCATGTCCTCGACCGAGTCGATCGCCACACCGACCTTGCCGACCTCGCCGTGCGCGATGGCGGCATCCGAGTCGTGGCCCATCTGGGTGGGCAGGTCGAAGGCGACCGACAGACCCATCGTGCCGTTGGCGATCAGCTGCTTGTAGCGGGCGTTGGACTCCACGGCGGTGCCGAACCCGGCGTACTGCCGCATCGTCCACGGACGGCCCGTGTACATCGACGGGTACACGCCACGAGTGAAGGGGTACGAACCCGGCGCGCCCAGCCTCTCGGCCGGGTCCCAGCCCTCCAGAGTCTCCGGCCCGTACACCGGTTCGATGGGCAGACCGGACTCGGATTCGCGCGCCATTTGCTGTGCCTCCCGCTGAAGCTACTTACTGGTAGGACCCGACCCTCGCGACGGACTGTAGCGGCGGCCGTGCGCCCGGTGGAGTGGCCCACGCTGGGACCTTGCTCACAGACCGGTTCACGGACCTGTTTCACCCTTCACCGTGCTCGCCGCTTTCACCGCTTTCACCGTTCTCGCCGTTCCGCTCTCCACCATGCCGCCTAGTTCGCAACCGGTCACGCGCGGGGAGCATCTCAGGTGACACAACGGCAAAACGGGGGTCCGGATGCGCATAACAGGTAAGACGAAAGGTATGAAGAGATCACTGGCCGCCCTCGCGGCTCTCGTCGCGGTGAGCGGCTGTACGGCACAGGCCGTGGGCGCGCACGGGAAGACCCCGCCGCCCGTGAAGACCGGCCGTACGGCCACGCCCACCCCGACGGCCACGTCCACGCCGGAGGACGGCAAGCCGGACGCCCCCGCCCCCAAGGTCCTGTGGTCGCGCGGCGACAAGGGCACCGACGTCCGCGAACTGCAGGCCCGGCTGCACCAGGTCGCCTGGCTGATCACCGCGCCGACGGGGACGTACGACTCCCCGACGGTCAACGCCGTGAAGGGCTTCCAGGGCAAGCGCGGACTGCCGCGCACCGGCGTACTGGACACCGTCACCTGGCAGCGGCTGACGAGGATGACGCACAAGCCGGCCGACTGGGAGCTGTACCCCTACGGCGGGCAGCCGCCCGCGCAGCCGGACCCGCGCTGTATGACGGGCCGCGTGCTGTGCGTCAGCAAGACGAGCCGCACCCTGCGCTGGATGGTCGACGGGAAGACGGTCTCGACGATGGACGTACGGTTCGGCTCGCAGTACACGCCGACCCGCGAAGGTGTGTTCAGCGTCTACTTCAAGTCGCGCTACCACGTGTCGACGATCTACCACACGTCCATGCCGTACGCGATGTTCTTCAGCGGCGGCCAGGCGGTCCACTACTCCACGGACTTCGCGGCCCGCGGCTATTACGGCGCCTCGCACGGCTGCGTCAACGTACGGGACAAAGGGAAGATCGCGGCGCTGTTCGCGCAGGTCCGCAGGGGCGACAAGGTCGTCGTCTACTGGTGACGACGGGCGCCGTATCGGCGGAGAAGCCGTATCGGCGGAGAAGGGGAGTGGGGGGGGGGGGGGGGGGGGGGGGGGGGGGGCCCCCCCCCCCCCCCCCGCGCCCCAATTTGTTTGTGGGGTCCCCCCCGCCCGGCCGCCGGCCCGGCTCCCACGGCGGCCCCCAAAAAACACACAGGCGGGGCCCAACA
>NZ_JBIAVS010000038.1:0-84782 GCF_042894545.1 Streptomyces sp. NPDC001530 | reverse complement strand
GGGACGATGGGGGTCCCCCCTGCTCGAGCGAAGCCGAGAGCTTGGGGGAGGGTAGGGGCGGAGGGGGCGAAAAAACAAAGGCGGCAGCCCGCCGACGGGGGAAATCGGCGGGCTGCCCTGGTGCCGCAATGGCTCAGTGGACGGAGTGCTCCTCGAGCGGGAACGTTCCGCCGACGACGTCCTCGGCGAACGCCCTCGCGGCGTTGCCCATGACCTCACGCAGATTGGCGTACTTCTTGACGAACTTCGGCACCTTGCCGCCGGTCAGCCCGAGCATGTCGGTCCAGACGAGAACCTGCGCATCGGTCTCGGGACCCGCGCCGATACCGACCGTCGGGATGTGCAGCGTGCGCGTGACCTCGGCCGCGAGCTCCGCGGGGACGAGTTCCAGGACGACGGCGAACGCGCCCGCGTCCTGGACGGCCTTCGCGTCCCGCAGCAGCTGGTGCGCGGCCTCCTCGCCACGGCCCTGCACGCGGTAGCCCATGGAGTTCACGGACTGCGGGGTCAGGCCGATGTGGGCCATGACCGGGATGCCGGACTCGACGAGCAGCTCGATCTGGCGGTGCGAGCGCTCGCCGCCCTCCAGCTTCACCGCGCCGACACCGGCCTCCTTGACCAGGCGGGTGGCCGAGCGCAGCGCCTGGACCGGGCCCTCCTGGTAGGAGCCGAAGGGCAGGTCGCCGACGATCAGGGCGCGGCTGGTGCCCCGTACGACCGCGGCGGACAGTATGGTCATCTCGTCCATGGTGACGGGCACGGTCGTCTCGTACCCCAGGTGGCAGTTGCCCGCCGAGTCGCCGACGAGCATGACCGGGATGCCGGCCTCGTCGAAGACGGACGCGGTCATCGCGTCGTACGCGGTGAGCATGGGCCACTTCTCGCCGCGCTCCTTGGCGGCGGTGATGTCGCGCACCGTGATGCGGCGGGTGCTCTTGCCCCCGTACAGCGCCTTGCTGCTGTCGGCGGACGGGCGCACACCCTCCGCGGGCTGCTTCTGGGCAGCTGAAAGCTGCGTCATCGCAACGGCTCCTTCTGTCATCTCGAGGCGCCCTTACGGCGTCCCCGGACCAGGTCCATGGTGGCACTTCGTGCCACGCGCGGCTAGAGCGGGGCAAGCGATCTACGTCTCGGCGCGCGGGGTCACGGATCTGTTGGTAAGTTCTCCGTAAAGTATTTTCGATACGAGACGGTTCCGTATTGAATCGCTCCTAGGCTGGGCGCCATGACGACTTCCGCTCCCCCTGTCGACCGACGCGTGCCCGAGGCGGTGCACCGGCGCCGCTGGGCGATCCTCGGCGCGCTCATGCTCAGCCTGCTGATCGTGGTGCTCGACAACTCCATTCTGAACGTCGCGATCAAGACGATCTCGACCCCGGCGCCCACCGGACTCGGCGCCACCCAGAGCGAGCTGGAGTGGGCCATCAACGCCTACACCCTCGTCTTCGCCGGGCTGCTGTTCACCGCGGGCCTGCTCGGCGACCGGCTCGGCCGCAAGAAGGTGCTGCTCGCCGGTCTCGCCGTGTTCGGCCTCGGTTCCGCGCTGGCCGCGGAGTCCGGTTCGCCGATCCAACTCATCGTGTTCCGCGCGGTGATGGGCCTCGGCGCCGCCTTCGTGATGCCCGCCACGCTCGCCGTCCTGATGAACGTCTTCGAGCGCGACGAGCAGCCCAAGGCCATCGGTATCTGGGCCGGCGGCGTCGGACTCGCCATCGCGATCGGCCCGATCACCGGCGGCGTCCTGCTCGACCACTTCTGGTGGGGCTCGGTCTTCCTGATCAACGTGCCCATCGTGCTGCTCGCACTTGTCCTGATGTTCTGGCTGGTCCCGGACTCCCGCGACCCGAACCCCGGCCGCGTCGACGCGATCGGTGTCGTCCTGTCGGTCATCGGGCTCGTCCTGCTCGTCTACGGCATCATCAAGGGCGGCCAGCTCGCCGACTTCACCGATGCGACGGTCCTCGCCACCATCGCGGCCGGCGTCGTCGTCCTCGCCGGATTCGTCGTGTACGAGAAGCGCAGCGACCACCCGTCCATCGACGTCACGTACTTCAAGAACAAGGTCTTCTCGGCCGCGATCGCCGCCATCGCGCTCGTCTTCTTCGCCCTGATGGGCGTGACCTTCTTCTCCGTCTTCTACACGCAGAGCGTGCGGGGCTACTCGCCGCTGCAGACCGGCCTGCTGATGCTGCCGCTCGCGGCCGCCCAGATCATCTTCGCGCCGCGCGCCCGGCTCGTCGTCGACCGCTTCGGCAACCGGGCCACCTGCACGGCGGGACTGCTGATCATCGCCGCGATGCTGGCCGCGTTCGCCATCCTGGACACGGACACGCCGATCTGGCTCCTCGAAGTCATCTTCTTCCTCATGGGCACCGGCATGGCGCACATCATGACCCCGACCAGCGTCGTGATAATGCAGGCCCTGCCGCGCGAGAAGGCGGGCTCCGCGTCCGCCCTCAGCAACACCTTCCGCCAGGTCGGCGGCGCCCTCGGCATCGCGGTCCTCGGCTCCGTCCTCTCCACGGCCTACCGCACCGGCATCGAGGACAAGCTCACCCTCCTCCCGGCCGGCCTGCGGCACACCGCGGGGGAGTCCATCGAGGCCACCCTCGGCGTCGCCGCCAAGCTCGGCCCCCAGGGCAAGGCCCTCGTCGGCCCCGCCAACGACGCCTTCCTGCACGCCATGCACGTCACCGCCCTGTGCGGCGCGGGGGTCGCGGTCCTCGGCGCGGTGATCGTGGCCGTGTTCCTGCCGGGCCGGACGGTGGAGGCACAGGAGGGCAGGGAGGGAGTCGAGTTGGTGAAGGCGGGCGAGCACTGACAGGGCGTAACTGACAGGGCGTACGGGACGGGGGCACCCGGCACCGGGTGCCGCCATCGCCGTACGCCAAGGAGAATGACCGCAGGTCAACACCACAGGTCAACGCAGGGAACGGAGTTCGACGTGAGCCTCGCGCACAGCCGAGTCAGGCACGAGGGGCCCGCTAGGGGACGCCCCCGAAGCGAGGCCGTGGAGCGCTCGATCATCGAGGGCGTGATGAAGCTCCTGGAGGAGGGCATACCGCTCGGGGAGTTGTCCATCGAGCGCATCGCCCGGACCGCGGGCGTCGGCAAGGCGACCATCTACCGCCGCTGGAGCGGCAAGGAGGAGCTCTTCGTCGACGTGCTGCGCGCCGCCGAGCCTTCGGACCCCGCGCTCCCCGGCACCTCGATGCGCGACGACCTCATCGTCCTTCTGGAGTCGCTTCGTCAACGCGGCCTGATCAACCGCTCGTCGGCGATGCTGCACAACGTGTACGCCCAGATGAAGAGCAGCCCCAAACTCTGGAACGCGTACCACGCGACCGTCGTCGACCCGAGGCGGCGGATGGGTTACGAAGTCCTGCGCCGCGGACAGGAGAACGGCGAACTCCGTGACGACGTCGACATCGAACTGGTCAACGACATCTTCGTCGGCCCCATGCTGGTTCGCGCGGTTCTGCGTCCGGAGGGCGACCTCCCCGAGGGCCTCGCGGAGCAGATCGTCGACACGTTGCTGGAGGGGTTGCGCCCGGCCAAGCCGTAGTTCCCTGAACCCCGCTGGTTTCTGACGGGTTCTGACGGGGCGAATGTGCGCGTTTCGTCACAGAGGCCGCACTCCGCGCCCGTATTCGGAACTCCGAACACGAAGTTGTACGTCCCCTTGCCCGTACGGCCGTCATGGGGCGGCGAGAACGACACCGATCATCCCCTAGGGTCGTAGCCGAGGGGCAGACGGTGCGCATGGCAGGTTGTGAGGCGACGGTATGGCGCAGGCGTATATGACGGAGACGGGCAGCGGAGGCCAGGGGCCGGACCGCAGAGGGTCCCGGCTTCGGCGCCTGCTCGACGGCTGGCGCGGTGACCGCGGCATCTGGCGCCGCGGCCTGGTCCTCGCCGCGCTCGCGGCGATCCTCGCCCTGGTGATGCTGCTGCATGCGCAGATCCCGAACACCATCGGCAACCTCGGCAGTCTGACCGAGACGTTTCTCCCGTGGCTGGGTCTGTTCATCCCGATCCTGCTGATCCTCGCCTTCGTACGGAAGTCGGCCAGCGCCCTGATCGCCGTGCTGCTGCCCGCGATCGTCTGGCTGAACCTCTTCGGCGGGCTGCTCACCGACAAGACCGGCAGCGGCGGCGACCTCACCGTCGCCACGCACAACGTCAACGCCGACAACCCGGACCCGTCCGGCACCGCCCGTGACGTGGCCGCCTCCGGCGCCGACGTGCTGGCCCTGGAGGAGCTGACCGCCTCGGCGGTTCCGGTGTACGAGAAGGCGCTCGCGTCGACGTACAAGTACCACTCGGTGCAGGGCACCGTCGGGCTGTGGAGCAAGTATCCGCTGACCGGATCCCAGCCCGTGGACATCAAGCTGGGCTGGACGCGCGCGATGCGGGCGACGGTCACGACCCCGGCCGGGCAGGTCGCCTTCTATGTCGCCCACCTGCCCTCGGTGCGGGTGAAGCTGGAGGCCGGGTTCACCGCCCGTCAGCGCGACAAGAGCGCCGACGCGCTGGGCGAGGCGATCGCCGACGAGTCGATCAAGCGGGTCGTCCTGCTCGGCGACCTCAACGGCACGATGAACGACCGCGCGCTGAACGCCGTCACCGCGCAGATGCGCTCCACGCAGGGCGCGGCGGGCAGCGGGTTCGGGTTCAGCTGGCCGGCGTCGTTCCCGATGGCCCGGATCGACCAGATCATGGTCAAGGGCATCGAACCGGTCACCTCGTGGACCCTGCCCGAGACCGGCAGCGATCACCTTCCGATTGCGGCCCGCGTCAAGGTGGACGCAACCGCGTCTTAACCTCGCGGAATACTGGGCCTGAGAGAGTTTGTTCCCCAGCTAAACTTACGGTGCTCTCTCCCCTTGGGTTGAACCCGCAGCTGAAACTCACGCGTCCCGTGCACAGCGGTGTGCACGGGCGTCTCCATGTGTGTGCGTACGGCCCCCGTACGCGTGCGGAGGGCTCCTACGCACGCGCGTAGGCGTCGATGCACGTGCGTACGGCCTCTGTGCATGTGCGTGACGGCATGTGCGTAACGGCATGTGAGTAACGGCATGTGCGTGACGCCCATGGAACCGCTCGGCCCCGCCCTGCTCCGCGCTCTCCGCTCCTTTGAAAGGCCCCTTCATGCCTCTGGCCCTGCTCGCCCTCGCCGTGGGCGCCTTCGGCATCGGTACCACCGAGTTCGTGATGATGGGCCTGCTGCCCGACGTCGCGGACGACCTCCACATCTCCATTCCCACCGCGGGCCACCTGGTCTCGGCCTACGCCCTGGGCGTCGTGATCGGTGCCCCGCTGCTCGCCGCCGCCACCGCCCGCATGTCCCGCCGTAAGGTCCTGATCGCCCTGATGGGCCTCTTCGTGGCGGGCAACGCGCTCTCCGCCTTCGCCCCCGACTACCACTGGCTGCTGGCCGCCCGCTTCCTCAGCGGTCTGCCGCACGGCGCCTTCTTCGGCGTGGGCGCCGTCGTCGCCACGAACCTGGTCGCCCCCGAGCGCAAGGCGCGCTCCGTCTCGCTGATGTTCCTCGGCCTGACGGTCGCCAACGTCGCCGGTGTGCCCGTGGCCACGCTCATGGGGCAGCACCTGGGCTGGCGTGCGACCTTCCTCGGCGTGAGCGCGATCGGCGTGGCCGCCATAGCCTCGCTGGCGCTCCTGATCCCGCGTGATCACGCGCACGCTCCCGCCGGTGGCCTGCGCGGCGAACTGGCCGCCCTCCGCTCCCTCCCGGTCTGGCTGGCCTTGGGTACGACGGTGGCGGGATTCGGCGCGCTCTTCTCCGCGTACAGCTACATCACGCCGATGCTCACGGAGTCGGCCGGCTATGCCGACGGCAGTGTGACGCTGTTGCTGGCGCTCTTCGGCGTCGGTGCGACGGCCGGCAACCTGGTCGGTGGCCGCCTCGCCGACCACTCCCTCCGGGGAACCCTCTTCGGCGGCCTGCTCTCCCTGGTCGCGGTGCTCGCGCTCTTCCCCGTCCTCATGGCCACCCAGTGGAGCGCGGCCGTCGCGGTCACCCTTCTCGGTGTGGCCGCCTTCATCACCGGCTCGCCCCTCCAGCTGATGGTCATGGAGAAGGCCTCCGCCGCGCCGTCCCTCGCGTCCTCCGCCAACCAGGCCGCGTTCAACCTCGCGAACGCCGGTGGCGCGTGGATCGGGGGGCTCGCCCTCGCCGCGGGCTTCGGTGCGACGTCGCCCGCGCTGGCGGGGGCGGTGCTGGCGGTGCTCGGGCTGGTGGTGGCCGCCATCGCCTACGGCGTCGACCGCCGGCGGGCGGGGGCTGTCGCCGGCGGGGTTGTGGCGGGGGGCTCGGGACGGCTCGTGGCCACGCACGTTCCTTCGCATGCGGAGCGCGTTCGCCGCTGATGTGGTGGAGGGCGGGACTGATGTGGTGGGGGGCGGGTGGAGTGGGTTTTTCGCCCCCGCCGCCCCTACCCATTCCCGACCATGGGGGCTCCGCCCCCAAACCCCCGCCCAGGGGCTCCGCCCCTGGGCTCCTGGGCGGGGGCTGCGCCCCCTGCACCCCTGCCTGGGGCTGCGCCCCCTGCACCCCTGCCTGGGGCTGCGCCCCCTGCACCCCTGCCTGGGGCTGCGCCCCCTGCACCCCTGCCTGGGGCTGCGCCCCGTGGCCCCGGCCGGGCATCTTCAGCCCGTCCGGCGTTTGAGGACGAGGCCGTTCAGGCCGATGCGGGGGTCTGGGGGCGGAGCCCCCAGGGGCGATGGGGGTCCCCCCTGCTCGAGCGAAGCCGAGAGCTTGGGGGAGGGTAGGGGCGGAGGGGGCGAAAAACCCACCCCACCCGCGCCCCCCGACGGCCGGGGTCCACCCGTCGTCCGATACCCGGTGGGGGTAGGGTGCGAGCATGACGACGAGGAGCCGGACGCGCGAGGCGCTCCGGGTGCGGGCGGGATACGGGCAGCTGCTGCTGCTCGCCGCACTGCTCTTCGGGATCGTGACGATGCACACGCTGGGCCATCCGTCCGGGCACTCCCCGGGCCAGAGCTCTGAGCGCTCCGAGGGCGAGGGCTCGGGCCACTTCCTGGGCCAGGTCTCCGGGCACGTCCTGGTCGAAGGCTCAGGTCATTCCCTCGGTGAGGGCTCAGGCCACTCCCTGGGCCAGGGCTCCGGGCATGCCCCGGGCGAGGGTTCCGGGGGCTCCCTGGGCCCGGGCTCCGGGCAGTCCCTGGGGCAGGGCTCCAGGCACTCCCCGTACTCCATGGCGTACGACATGTCCTCGCCGTCAGGCCGTGCGCAGGCGCACACGACGCCCGCGTCCCCGAGCTCCGTGGCACCGCCGATGACCGGCATGGACCCGCTGTCCGTCTGCCTCGCCGTACTCGGCGGCTTCACCCTCGTCCTGCTGCTCGCGGCGGCGATGGGCCGCCCGTGGGCGAGCGGTGCCAGGCCACCCGCGCTCGCGCGGCTGTTGCGTGGCCTGTGGCCCAAGCCGCCCCCGCAAAGAACGCTTCTCTCTCGTCTGTCGGTGCTGCGCATCTAGGTCGGCGCACCGGCTGCTTCGGGCTGCCCGTTCGGAGGTGGGAACCTCCGGGCGTCGAGCGGTGTACCAGAAGCAGCGGACGCGCCCATCCGCACGCGACATCACCACGACGAGGTGTTACTCAGCCATGCGCACCACAGTCATGCGCACCACCACCCTGCCCGCGACCTCTCCGTCCACGACCACGCTGCCCGCGCCCCCTCCGTCCACCACAGCCTCGCGCACCCCCACGCGCCGTACCGTCCTCGGTGCCGCGGTCGCCGTCGCCGGGACCGGGATTCTGTCCGCCTGCTCGGCCGGCGGTCATGCGGGCCACGGGGGGAGCGGGGCATCCGGCGCTCCGAAGGGTTACGTCGACCCTGCGGGCCGCGAAGTCGCCGCCGCCGAGGAGAAGCGGGGCTCGGGACCCGTCCGGACAGTGAAGCTCACCGCCGCCGTGACCTCCCTCGACCTGGGCGGTCGTACGGTCACGTCCTGGGCGTACGGCGGCGACCTGCCCGGCGAGGCGGTCCGCGTCACCGCCGGGGACACCCTCGCCCTCACGCTCGCCAACCACCTCCCGGAAGTCACGTCCCTCCACTGGCACGGGATCGCCCTGCGCAACGACATGGACGGCGTGCCGGATCTCACCCAGCGGGCCATCAAGCCGGGCGCGGACTTCACCTACCGCTTCACGGTGCCGCACGCGGGGACGTACTGGTTCCACCCGCACTCCGGAACCCAGCAGGACCGCGGTCTGTACGCCCCGCTGATCGTGGAGGACCCCAAGGAGCCTCTGTCCTACGACAAGGAGTGGGTGGTCGTCCTCGACGACTGGGTCGACGGGGTGGACGGTTCGACGCCGGACGCCGTGCTCAAGGAGCTGCGCGGCGGCATGGGCAGCGGAATGGGCAGCGGCATGGACATGGGGGACAGCGGCAGCGGCGGGCACTCCGGGCACGACATGTCCAATATGTCGAACATATCCATGGGTGGCCAGGAGTCGTCCTCACCCGGTCCCTCGCGCATGCTCATGGGCGCCGAGAGTGATCTGCTCGGCGGCGACGCCGGCGATGTCGCGTACCCGTACTACCTGGTCAACGGGCGTACGGCACAGGCGCCTTCGGTCTTCCGGGCGCGCCCGGGGGACCGCGTCCGGATCCGGATCATCAACGCCGGCGGCGACACCGCCTTCCGTGTGGCCCTCGGCGACCACGAGATGACGGTGACGCACACGGACGGCTTCCCGGTGCGGCACGCGAAGACGGACGCGCTGCTGCTCGGCATGGGCGAGCGGTACGACGTCCTCGTCACCGTCAAGGACGGCGTCTTCCCGCTGACCGCGCTGGCCGAGGGCAAGAAGTCGTCGGCGCAAGCGCTGCTGCGGACGGGCGGAGGGGCGGCGCCCACCGCCTCCGTACGGCCGAAGGAGCTCGACGGGCGGCTCCTGACGGCGGACAGGCTGCGGGCCGACGAGTCCGTGGCGCTGGCCGCGAAAGAGCCGGACCGGACGGTGAAGCTGCGGCTCACGGGCGGGATGGCGACGTACGACTGGGCCTTCGACAAGAAGCCCTACAGCGCCCGCGCGGACCAGCGGCACCCCGTTCGGGCCGGGGAGCGGGTGCGGCTGGTGTTCGCCAACTCCACCAGCATGTGGCACCCGGTCCATCTGCACGGGCACACCTTCGCCCTGGCGAGCGTGGCGGGCGGCCCGCGCAAGGACACCGCGATCGTCCTGCCGAACGGGACGCTGACGGTGGACTTCGACGCCGACAACCCAGGACTGTGGATGGTCCACTGTCACAACGTCTATCACTCGGAGGCGGGGATGATGACCGTGCTCGGCTACCGGAACTGAGGCGCCGGACCCGGGCTTCCGGGCGGCTTCCGGGACCTCTCCCGGACCTCTCCCGGACCTCTCCCGGACCGCTTCCCGGCCCGGACGGCGGGGGCGCCTCCACGTGGGGCGCCCCACACCCCATTGTGTCGCTCTGACGATTACACTGGGCCCGTGCCTCAACTACGCCTCGCCCTGAATCAGATCGACTCGACCGTCGGCGATCTCGCCGCCAACGCCGAGGCGATCGTCCGTTGGACCCGGCACTCCGCCGAGCAGGGAGCGCATCTGGTGGCGTTCCCCGAGATGGTGCTGACCGGGTATCCCGTCGAGGACCTCGCCCTGCGGCCGTCCTTCGTCGAGGCCTCCCGCGCGGCGCTGCGCTCGCTGGCCGCCCGGCTCGCCGACGAGGGCTTCGGGGAACTGCCGGTGATCGTCGGCTACCTCGACCGGTCCGAGAGCGCGCAGCCGAAGTACGGGCAGCCGGCCGGCGCCCCGCAGAACGCCGCCGCCGTGCTGTACGGCGGCCGGGTGGCGCTGAGCTTCGCCAAGCACCACCTTCCCAACTACGGAGTGTTCGACGAGTTCCGGTACTTCGTGCCCGGCGACACGATGCCGGTCGTGCGGGTGCACGGCGTCGATGTCGCGCTCGCCATCTGCGAGGACCTCTGGCAGGACGGCGGGCGCGTACCGGCCGCCCGCTCCGCCGGGGCCGGGCTGCTGGTCTCCATCAACGCCTCGCCGTACGAGCGCAACAAGGACGACACCCGGCTCGAACTGGTCCGCAAGCGGGCCCAGGAGGCCGGGTGCACCACCGCCTACCTCGCCATGATCGGCGGGCAGGACGAGCTCGTCTTCGACGGGGACTCGATCGTCGTCGACCAGGACGGTGACGTCGTCGCGCGGGCACCGCAGTTCGCGGAGGGCTGCGTCGTACTGGACCTGGATCTTCCGGCCGGGGCCGCCGTGCCCCGGACCGGGGTCGTCGACGACGGGCTGCGGATCGAGCGGCTGGTCATCTCGGAGGAGCCGCTGCCCGCGTACGAGGCGGAGCTCGCCGGGGGGTACGCCGAGCGGCTCGACGACGACGAGGAGGTCTACTCGGCGTTGGTGGTCGGGCTGCGGGCATACGCGGCGAAGAACGGGTTCCGGTCTGTGCTGATCGGGCTGTCGGGCGGTATCGACTCGGCGTTGGTGGCCGCCATAGCGTGCGATGCGCTGGGCGCGCAGAACGTGTACGGCGTTTCGATGCCGTCGAAGTACTCCTCCGACCACTCCAAGGGAGACGCGGCGGAGCTGGCGCGGCGGACGGGGCTGAACTTCCGGACCGTGCCGATCGAGCCGATGTTCGATGCGTATATGTCGTCGCTGGGGCTGACGGGGCTGGCCGAGGAGAACCTCCAGTCCCGGCTCCGGGGCACGATGCTGATGGCCATCTCCAACCAGGAGGGGCACATCGTGCTGGCGCCCGGGAACAAGTCCGAGCTGGCGGTGGGGTATTCCACGCTGTACGGCGACTCGGTGGGGGCGTACGGGCCCATCAAGGACGTGTACAAGACGTCGATCTTCCGGCTGGCGGAGTGGCGGAACCGGGCGGCGGCGGAGCGGGGGCAGACGCCGCCGATTCCTGAGAGCTCGATTACGAAGCCGCCGAGTGCGGAGTTGCGTCCCGATCAGGTCGATACGGACTCGCTGCCGGACTATCCCGTCCTGGACGCGATCCTCGAGCGGTATGTCGACCGGGACGAGGGTGCGGATTCCATTGTCGCGGCCGGGTTCGAGCGGGAGCTCGTCGTGAAGACGCTTCGGATGGTCGACACGGCGGAGTACAAGCGGCGCCAGTACCCGCCGGGTACCAAGATCTCCGCGAAGGGCTTCGGCAAGGACCGCCGCCTCCCCATCACCAACCGCTGGCGCGAACACGCCTGACGGCCTGGGGTGGGTGGGTTTTTCGCCCCCTCCGCCCCTGCCCGTCCCGTACATGTCGCGCAGTTCCCCGCGCCCCTAAAAGGGGCGCGGGGAACTGCGCAGTCTTTGAGGGGGGTCTGGGGGCGTAGCCCCCAGGGACGGGACGGGCAGGGGCGGAGGGGGCGAAAAAACACGTACGCCCGCCCCCCGATCGAACGAGGAGCGGGCGTACCCGGTGTGATGGGGCGTCAGCGGCGGCTGTACGAGTCGACGTAGCCCGGGGCGGGCGAGCCCACGCCGGTGACGTCGTCGTAGCCCTTCACGGCCTGCAGGGAGCTGTCCTTGCCGAGGCTGCGGACGGAGGTGATGAGACCGTCCGCGGCGTCGTAGCCGTTCGCGAAGTCGACACGCGCCACGGCGAGCCCGGACCCCGTGGGGTTGTCCGTGACGTCGTGGTACGCCTTCGAGCCGTACTTGGCGTAGATGGCGGGGTTGGCGAAGCCGATCGCCTTGCCGCCGCGCGCCTCCTGGGCGAGGGCCTGGACGGCCGCGATCACCGGCGCGGCGAGCGAGGTGCCGCCGATCCGGTACTCGCTGTACTGCTCCGTCCCGTCCGGGAAGGTCTGCGTCTGGCCGACCTTGAAACCGGTGTTGGGGTCGGCGATCGCCGCGATGTCCGGTACGACCCGGTTACCGGCGGCGTTGTTCGCCTTGGCGAGCGCGTCCGGGACGACACCCTTCTGGTAGAAGGGCGCGGCGACCGTCTTGCTGGTGCCACCGCCCGCCCCCGAGGTGAACGCACCCGGGAAGCCGGTCCAGCTCTTGCCGTCGTCCGACAGCAGCGCCTTCTCGGTGCCCCAGCCGGTCTCCCACAGGTACTTGTCGCCCTTGCCGACCGCCAGCGAGGTACCGCCGACCGCCGTCACCCACGCCGAGTTGGCCGGGGTGTCGACCTGCTTCGTACCGGTGTTGGCGACCTCGTCGCCGTTGTCGCCGGAGGAGAAGTAGAAGCCGATGCCCTCGACCGCGCCGAACTGGAAGACCTGGTCGTAGGCGGCCGCGATGTCCGGCGTCTCGTTGGCCTCGATGTCGCCCCACGAGTTGGAGACGATGTCGGCCAGGTGACCGTCGACGATCTTGCCGAGCGAGTCGAGCAGATCGTCGTCGTAGCAGGAGGCGGCGCCCACGTAGGTGATCTCCGCAGCGGGCGCGACCGCGTGCACGGCCTCGACGTCGAGGGTCTCCTCGCCGTACCAGCCGGCCGCCCCGCACTCCTTGGTCTTCGTGTACTTCGCCGGCAGCACCTGACGCAGCTGGCCGCTGGTGTACGCCGCGTCACCGTGCTTGTTCGCATAGGTCTGCGCGTCGAAGGCGATGGTCGGCGAGGCGTACGCGTCGGTGATGGCGACCCGCACACCCTTGCCGGTGCGCGTGCCCGCGCCGTACGCGGCGCGCAGCTGCTTGCCCGTGTAGCCCTTGACGGCGTACGGGATCTTCGAGCCGTACGCGTCCGGCAGGGTGCTCGCGATGTTCGAGCCGTAGTACGAGGAGAACGGCCCGGAGTTCTTGAACACCGCGTCCGGAGGCGGCAGTTGGTCGTGGTGCGACGCCTTGTGGGGGGCGTTGTCCAGGCCGGTGACGGTCAGGACGGCACCGTTCAGGGCGGCCGGCGCGGAGGCCGTCTTGGACGGCGCCCGGTAGGTCTTGTTGCCCTTGGTGTAGTTGTGCAGTTGGGTGCCGAACGCCTTCTCGGCGGCGGCGACATCACCCGTCACGGAGATGTAGTGCTGCGTGGTGCCGGTGACCTTCAGGCCCGCCGACTTCAGCCAGGACGTCACCGCGGCGACCTGCGCCTTGGTGGCGCCGAACTGCCGCTGCGCCTTCTTGGCGCTCAAGTACTTCCCGTACGAGGCCGAGTTCGGGTCGGACACGGCCTTGGCGTACGCGGCCAGACGGGAGGCGTCCCGGCCGGCGAGGTAGACCCGGGCGGAGACCTGGGAGCTGTCGGACGTGGCTCCCTTGTCCGCCTTCGCCGTGGCCCACGCGGGCTTGGTGCCCGCGAGGGTGTCCCGGCTCGGGCCGTCCGCGGCATGGGCCGCGGGTATGCCGAGCGCCAGCGCACCGGCGAGCAGCGGCAGTGTCGCTGCCAGGCTCACTCCGGCGCGCGCTTTGGCGCGGTTGGATCTCATAGAACCCCCTGCGATGCGGTTCGTCGCATGTAGTGGTCGTTCGGTGAAACACGTAGATCCCCGCGCCGTACGAGGCCACGGGGAATGGATCACACGATGGGGGCCACTCTGGCGATGAACCGTTCATGCCAGGGGAATGAGAAGGCCAAGGAAACCCCAAGTGGCCGTGATTAGTGGTCATTTGGGGTGGTTTGGAGAGGGCCCTTGCCTACAATCGAGGGTTTTCCCTCTCCTCCTGCCAAAAGGGTTCTGCAAAGCGCTTTCTACAGAGGTCTTTTGCAAAGAGACCCGCTTTCGGTAAGTGCATCGAGACCCCACGGCGTGTTGGGGGTGTGAAGCAGCTGGAGTTCGAAGAGTTCTACCGGTGCGGCCGGGACGTCTGTCTGCGCGCGGTCCTCGCCGCGGTGGGCGACCGGCAGCTGGCCGAGGACCTCGTGGCCGAGGCGTTCGCCCGGGCCTGGGCGGCCTGGCCCCGAGTGCGGCGGCATCCCGCCCCGCGCGCGTGGATCGTACGGACGGCGCTCAACACCCGGATCTCGTGGTGGCGTCGGCGTCGGTACGAGGTCGCGCTCGGCGACCACGACACCGGGGCCGCCGAGCCGGGCGAGTCCGGTCTCGACCCCGCGCTGATTGCCGCGCTGCGTCAACTGCCCCTGCGGCAGCGGGAAGTGATCGCCCTGCGGGTCTTCCTCGACCTCGACACCGCGACCACGGCGAAGGCGCTCGGGATCGCCCCGGGAACCGTCACCGCCCATCTGTCGCGGGCCGTCGGGACATTGCGCGGCCACTTCGTCACTCTCAACACCCCGGAGGCGGGATCGTGAACGCAATCGATGACGACAGGGACGTACTGGACGCGCTGAGGAGTTCGCTCGACGACGTCACCATGCCCGTGCCCGTCGAGCACATCGTGGCCGAGGGCCACGCGGTCCGGCGGCGGCGCAGGCGCGTGGCCGTGGCGGCCGTGGGCGTCACGGCGATCGCGGGGCTCGCGCTCGGCGTACCGGGCATCGGCCACCCCTCGACGGCACCGCCGTCCGGGGGCGCCGAGCCCGCCGCCTTCACCGTCGCCAAGCGGACGGACGGCACGGTCGCGGTGACCTGGACCAAGGAGCAGTACTTCAAGGACCCGGCGGGGCTGCAGAAGGCGCTGCGCGACGCGGGGTTCCCCGTCCTGGTGAAGACCGGGGTGTTCTGCAAGGGGCCGGACGACCACACACAGGTGGACGAACACGGCTCGGGAGTGGGGGTCGAGGAGGTCGTGAAGCGGGAACGGCGGGACGACGACACCGTCGTCTTCATCTACGACCCCGCGGCCATGCCCGCCCACACCCAGCTCTTCATCGGCTACCTGGACCGGGCCCAGCTCGCCGTCACCGAAGGCCGCCCAGGTTCGGTGGAACGCCTGGTGCCGACCGACGTCGCACTGAAGTGCGGTACGGACTGGCGCAGTTGACCATCAGGCGGCGGAAGGGCAGTTGACCATCAGGCGGCGGAGGGGGGCGGACGGGTCCGGGGCGCTGCCCCGGACCCGTCCCACTCGCCGCGTCGCTAGTCGCGCGCCTTGGCGCCCCGCTCCTTCAGCATGTCCGCCATCAGCTTGATCTCCGACTGCTGGGCGTCGACCATGCCCTGCGCGAGCTTCTTCTCCACACCGACCTCGCACTTGGCGACGCAGCCCTCGGCCATGTGGATGCCGCCCTTGTGATGGTCGGTCATCAACTGCAGATAGAAGATCTCGGCCTGCTTGCCCTGCAGCGTGTTCAGCTTCTTCATCTCGGTGTTGGTCGCCATGCCGGGCATCAGCGCGCCGTCCTTGCCGGAGGCCATGTCACCCATGCCCATCCAGGTCATGGGCGCGTCCGAGGACACCTTCGGCAGCTCCCACAGGTCGAGCCAGCCGAGCAGCATGCCGCGCTGGTTGGCCTGCGTCTGCGCGATGTCGTACGCGAGTCGCCGTACCTCTTCGTTCTTGGTGCGGTCGCGCACGATGTACGACATCTCGACGGCCTGCTGGTGGTGGACCGCCATGTCCCGCGCGAAGCCCGCGTCCGCGGAGTCGGCGGTGGGCGCCTTCGTCCCGGAGTCGTCACCGTCGGCGACCGCGTAGGTGATCGCCCCGGCCGCGACGAGTGCGGCCGCCGCGGCCCCTGCGATCCATCCGACCTGCCTCACTGGGACAGACCGTTGGTGCAGGCGGCGCCCGGCTCGGGCGTCTGCTTTCCCTGGACGAACTCCGCGAAGAACTTGTCGATGTTCGGGTCGCTCGCGCCCGTCACCGTGCGCTGCTTGCCCCAGGCGCTGAGCATGATCGGGTCCTTCTGGTCCTCGACGGGGCTCATCAGCGTGTACGGGGTCTTCTTGACCTTCGCCGCGAGCGCCTTCACGTCGGCGTCGGAGGCCTTGCTGTTGTACGTCACCCAGACCGCGCCGTGCTCCAGGGAGTGCACGGCGTTCATGTTGTTGATCGCCTTGGTGTAGACGTCGCCGTTGCAGTTCATCCACACCTGGTTGTGGTCACCGCCGACCGGGGGCTCCATCGGGTACTTCACGGTCTTGCTGACGTGGGTGCGGCCGAGCGTGCCCTTCCAGGTCTTCACGCCGTCCGCGCCCGTGACGAAGTGCCCCGACGCCGCCTTCGAGTCGCTCGCCGTGTCGTTCTTGTCGGACTGCGACTTGACGAGGACGACGCCGCCCACGACGAGACCGGCGACGACGACCACGCTGGCGGCGATCGTGAGGATCCGGTTGCGACGCTCGCGGGACTGCTCGGCGCGGCGCATCTCCTCTATGCGCGCCTTGCGCGAGGCGTTGCTGCTGTTCTTGGCGGAGCCCATGGCGAGTCCTTTTGGGGGTGGGACGGAGGGGACGGACGAGATGGACGGGTTGCACTGATCGTAGTGGGAACGGGGGCGGGGTATGGGAGGAGGGCACAGGAAAGAGCCGGCCATTACGCAGGGGCGCCCGAGCAGGCAAGATGGGCGTCAGAGCAGGACACTTCCCGTACGCGAGGCGTTCAGGCCGTGGTCGCCCGGGCGATCAAGGTCCGCAACGCGCACGAAATGGTGTTGTGGTGGGATGCTCAGGTGCCCCGATCGTCCCCGAGGCGTGGGAGCAGGCGGCCTGACCAGCAAGGATGGGTGGAAGCGGAAGATGGACAAGCAGCAGGAGTTCGTGCTCCGGACACTGGAGGAGCGGGACATCCGGTTCGTACGCCTGTGGTTCACGGACGTACTCGGCTTCCTCAAGTCGGTGGCCGTGGCCCCGGCCGAGCTGGAACAGGCCTTCGACGAGGGCATCGGCTTCGACGGCTCGGCGATCGAGGGCTTTGCCCGCGTGTACGAGTCCGACATGATCGCCAAGCCGGACCCGTCCACGTTCCAGGTGCTGCCGTGGCGCGCTGAGGCCCCCGGCACGGCTCGCATGTTCTGCGACATCCTCATGCCGGACGGTTCCCCGTCCTTCGCGGACCCGCGCTATGTGCTCAAGCGCGCCCTGGCGAAGACCTCCGACCTGGGCTTCACCTTCTACACCCACCCGGAGATCGAGTTCTTCCTGCTGAAGGACCGCCCGCTGGACGGGTCGCGGCCCACCCCCGCCGACAACTCCGGCTACTTCGACCACACCCCGCAGAACGTCGGCATGGACTTCCGCCGTCAGGCGATCACCATGCTGGAGTCGATGGGCATCTCGGTCGAGTTCTCCCACCACGAGGGCGCCCCCGGCCAGCAGGAGATCGACCTCCGCTACGCCGACGCGCTCTCGACCGCGGACAACATCATGACGTTCCGCCTGGTCATGAAGCAGGTGGCGCTGGAGCAGGGCGTCCAGGCGACCTTCATGCCGAAGCCGTTCTCCGAGCACCCGGGCAGCGGCATGCACACGCACCTGTCCCTGTTCGAGGGTGACCGGAACGCCTTCTACGAGTCCGGCTCGGAGTACCAGCTCTCCAAGGTCGGCCGCTCCTTCATCGCGGGCCTGCTCAAGCACGCGGCGGAGATCTCGGCGGTCACCAACCAGTGGGTGAACTCCTACAAGCGCATCTGGGGCGGCTCGGAGCGCACGGCGGGCGCCGGCGGCGAGGCCCCCTCGTACATCTGCTGGGGCCACAACAACCGCTCGGCCCTCGTCCGCGTCCCGATGTACAAGCCCGGCAAGACGGGCTCGGCGCGCGTCGAGGTCCGCTCCATCGACTCGGGCGCGAACCCGTACCTGGCCTACGCCCTCCTCCTCGCCGCCGGCCTCAAGGGCATCGAAGAGGGCTACGAGCTCCCGCCGGGCGCCGACGACGACGTCTGGGCCCTCTCCGACGCCGAGCGCCGCGCCATGGGCATCGAGCCCCTGCCGCAGAACCTCGGCGAGGCCCTGGTCCTGATGCAGCGCAGCGAACTGGTCGCCGAGACCCTCGGCGAGCACGTCTTCGACTTCTTCCTGCGCAACAAGAAGCAGGAGTGGGAGGAGTACCGCTCCGAGGTCACCGCCTTCGAGCTGCGGAAGAACCTGCCGGTGCTCTAACCGACGTACGCAGGAGACACGGCCGCGGTGCTGATGCGCCGCGGCTTTCCTGTGCCGTCGGCCGGGACCGTGTAGAGGTCCGCGCCGTAGTCGCCGGGGAGGGCGTAGACGATCGTGTGGTCGTCGCGCCAGACGGCCTGGTCGTCGACGCTGCGGGACTCGGCGAGCGGGGTTTCGCGCATCGTGCGCAGGTCGAGCACGTACAGGTGCCAGGGGGCGTCCTGGGGGAGGCCCTTCACCCGCTTCTTGAAGGCGATGCGGGTGCCGTCGGGGGAGAGGGACGGGCACTCGACGTTCGTGTGCAGGGTGGTGACCCTACGGGTGCGGAGGTCGCCCCGGACCAGGTAGGTCTTGCCCTTCGTCGCCAGCGTCGCGTAGAAGGTGCGGTCGTCGGCGGCGAAGGTGACGCCCCAGAAGTTGACGTCCGCGGCGCGATAGGGGTGGCCGTCCTTCACGACGTGGTACGCCTCCAGGGACGGGGTCAGTTTCCCCGTACGGGTGTCCACGATCGCCGCGCGGGTCGAGAAGGCGGTGCCCGCGTACGAGTCGCCGCCCACGAAGGCCGTCCAGGCGGCGTAACGGCCGCTGGGGGAGACGCGGGCGCGGGACGGGATGCCGGGGACGTCGTAGCGGGCCGTCTCGTGGAGGTGTGCGTCGAGGACGACGGCTCGGTAGGTGTCCTGGACGGCGCCGTGCAAAGCCTGGAGGCACACGCCCGTGCCCGAGGCCGCGTAGAAGCGCAGGCACTTGACCTTGGAAGCGGTGCGCGGGCCCGCCGGGTCCGACGCCGCGACCGTCGTCAGCTCGTCGCGGTGCGGGCCCCACGCCATGTTGCGGAAGATCATGCGGCCGCTGTCGCCGGTCAGTGCGACCGTGCCCGCGGTGATCGTCGGGCCGCCCGGCTGGGTCTGGTTCCTGCGGTCGGCGCGGGCCGAGGCGTGCAGGACGGAGGCCGTGGCGACGCCCGCGAGGACGACGAGGGCGGAGATCAGGACCAGGATGCGGGTGCGCAGGGTCATGCGAGGCCTTCTGAAGGGGTCGGGCGGAGCCTGAGCGAGAACAGGGCGCAGAGGGCGAGGACCACGGCCGACGCGGTGAGCGCCGTACGGTCGCCCCACGCCGTCCAGGCCGCGCCGAAGCCGAGCGAGCAGACGAACCGGGCCAGCGCCTGCCCCGTCTGGACGAGCGCGAGCCCCGACGAGCGCAGCTCCTCGGGCACGCTGTCCGAGGCCGCGGCCATCAGCACTCCGTCCGTCGCCGCGTAGAAGCCGCCGTGCAGGACCAGGACGGCGTACGGCAGCGCAGTTCCGTGCCAGGAGGAGAGCAGGACGCCGTACGCGAGGAGCAGGGCGCCGTGGCCCGCCAGGAACACCCGCCACCGGCCGATCCGGTCCGCCAGCCGGCCGAGCGGGACGGCCAGCAGCAGGAACGTGGCCGCGGTGCCGAGGGGCAGCAGCGCGAACCAGCGGTCCGGCACGCCGAGGCGCCGCTGGAGCAGCAGGTAGACGAAGGAGTCGCTGACCGTCGCCAGGCCGAGGAGAAGGGCGCAGACGGTGAGGCGGCGAAGGTCGGGGCGCGCGAGGAGCGCCAGCGCAGCGCGGAGGGTCGGCCGGTGGCGGTGCGAGGCAGCGCCGCCTTGCGAGGCCGCCGCGTCCCGGGCATCGGCCATGCCGCTGGGCGCGCTCGCGTCGGTGTCGCCCGTCGTGTGCCGATCGGGGTGGGTGGCACGCTGCGTCGCTGCCGGGTCGCGGGCATCGGCCATGCCGCTGGGCGCGCTCGCGGGCGACCAAGGGCCCCAGCAGTGCGCCCGCCGTGTCCATGGCCCGGTGCACGCCGAAGGCACGGCCGCGCGTCTGAGGGGTGCTGGACAGGGAGATCAGTGCGTCGCGCGGGGCCGTGCGCAGGCCCTTGCCGGTGCGGTCGGCGGCGAGGATCAGCCCGATGGGGGTGAGGGTCTGCGCCACCAGGAGCAGGGGTTTGCAGGCCGCGGACAGGCCGTAGCCGAAGCCCGCGACCCACTTGTGGCGGCCCCCGTCCCGGTCCGCGAGATGTCCTCCGACCAGGCGTACCAGCGCCGAGAAGCCGTTGTAGATCCCGTCGAGGAGCCCGAAGCCCAGTGGCGACAGGCCGAGGCCGGCCACCAGGTACAGGGGCAGCACCGCCGTCACCATCTCCGACGAGACGTCGGTGATCAGACTGACCGTGCCGAGCGCCAGCACCGTGGGCGCGATCGCGGCGCGGCGCCGCCCGGCTCGGGGCCGGGCGGCGCCTTCCGCGGACGCTGCCGCCGTCCGCGTAGCCGGAGTCTCCGGCGTACTGGCGCGGCTGTCCGCTACGTACATGTCAGGACGTCCAGATACCCGTGATGTCCTTGCCGGAGGCGGCGTTGCCCGCGTGCGGGAGGCCGTGCATGTCCTCCAGTGTGCGCAGCAGGTCGTAGTGGTTGTAGGTGGTGGTGGACGAGGAGCCGGCGGTCACCTGCTGGCCGTAGAGGACCGTCGGGATGCGGTTGCCGGACAGCCGGTTGTCCTCGTCGAAGGTGACGACGAGCAGGCTGTTGTGGGTCTTGGCCCAGGCCGCGTACGCGCTCAGGTTGTTCTTCAGCCAGGTGTCACCCGTCGACACCGAGCAGTCGTGCATGTCGCTGCACTGGTTCGGCACGACGAAGGAGATCTGCGGGAGCGCCGAGTGGTCCGTCGGGAACTGCGCGAAGGTCTTGGCGCTCGACGTCGGTATGTTGCTGAAGCCGAACCACGGGTTGTGCTTGCGCGCGTACTTGCCGCTGCTGCACGTCGTGGAGCCCTGGCTGGGCAGCGTCTCGTTGTAGCTCGCCCACGTCTTGCCCGCGGCGATCAGCTCGGAGGCGAGGTTCGGGGCGGAGGAGAAGCCGGGCGTGTAGCAGCTGTCGTCCGTGATGCCCTGGGTGGCGCCGGAGAACAGGGCGAAGTAGTTGGGCTGGCTCGGGTGTGTCTCGGCGTACGACTGGGAGAGGTTGGCGCCGCCGGTCTTGAGCGAGTTGATGTATGGGGCGCTGGAGGAGCCGATGACCTGGCTGTAGGCATGGTTCTCGAAGACCACGACGACGACGTGGTCCGGGGTCGGGACCGTTCCCGCGGCGTGCGCGGTGGACGAGCCGCCGAACCCGGTCCACAGCCCGACCGCGGCCGCGGTGAAGGCGAGGGCGGACGCCACGACGGCACGACTGCGGCGGTACACGTTTCTGCCGGACACTTGGACCTCCGGTGGGGGGAGATACGACGGTGGCGGTGCGGACAGAGCATGTACACGCCAACATTCCCTCGCCGCACGCCCCCCAACCTGAGGGATGAAGAGCGGATGAACTACTGCCGCTGGGCGGCCAGCTCGCTCAGCAGCTGGTGCAGCGGCTCGGTCGCCCGCCGGCGGTACTCCTGGATCGCCCAGCCGTTCCCGTCCGGGTCCTTGAAGTACATGAACGTGGCCCCGTCCTGCGGCGCGAACTGCTGCGGCTCGGTGACCTCCAGGCCCCGGGCGGTCAGCTCCTCGTACGCCGCCTTGGCGTCGGTGACGCACAGCTGCATGCCGTGGTACGTCCCCGGCTGCGGCGTCCCCGTCGGCACCTGGAGTCCGTCCACGAGGGCGATGGAACATCCGGACCCGGGCGGCGTCAGCTGCACGATGCGTACCCCCTCCATCACCTCACCGTCCAGGTCGACGTGGAAGCCGACCTTGTCCCGGTAGAACTCCTTCGCCCGGTCCACGTCGGAGACCGGTAGCAGGATCACTTCGAGGGTCATGTCCATGGTGTGACTCCTTCGTCGCACGGAAGTGCCTCACGGGAACCGCCATCGCGTCTGGCTGAACGGCTCCCCCTTACCGAAGCCGAAAGCGGTCCGCGGCGCCACAGTGAAGACAAGAGAGGGCCCTTCCTGCCCCTGGAATGCGCCATCCCGTACGTCGAAGTGCCACTCGGCGCCGTACTTCTCCTCCCATGCCTTGGCCAGCCCGCGCAGCCGGGCGTCGTCGGTCACGCGCACCGCCTCACCCTCGACGACGAGGTCGTAGCCCTCGGCCCAGGTGTTGGTGCCGGTGGTCAGCACGACGTGCGGATTCCCGGCGAGATTGAGCGCCTTTCGTTCCTGCGCTCCCGTGGTGAAGTGCAGCGCCCCGTCCTGCCAGACGCCGAGCAGCGGCGTCACGTGCGGCCGTCCGTCGGGCCGCACCGTCGACAGCCAGTACAGCTCGGCCGCGGCCAGCCGCTGCACGGCCTGCGGCCAGGGGGTCGCGGTCGCACCGGGGCTGCCGTAGCGCGGGTCGAGGTCGGTCTGCGGTTGCGTGTCGGACATGGCTTCTCCTCCTCGATCGACATGGTCCCGTCGTACGGGAGACCGCGCACACCGGCGGAAGTCATCGGTCCGGGGCGTGGGCCGGGCGGGGTCCGGGCGTGGTCCGGGGCGTGGCCACCCGCTCCGGCGCTTCTTTCAAGCACTGCGGTTACGCTCAAGTTCGTACGACCTTGATCCGACAGGAGGCCGGGGATGACGGCGCCGGGGCGCAGGAGCACTACTTTTTCGCGGCTGCTGCGGCACGGCTTCACCGATCCCTCGGCCGCCGAGCGGCTGCTGGAGAGCGCCGAGCTCGCGCCCATACGGTCCGATCCGGTGCTCCTCGACGCGCTGGGCGCGACCGCCGATCCGGATCTGGCGCTGCGCGGGCTGGTCCGGCTCGTCGAGGCGCAGGACGGCCACATCGCCCAGCGGGAGCTGCTCGACACGCTGATCGCGGCGAAACCGCTGCGGGACCGGCTGCTCGGCGTCCTCGGGGCCTCCGCCGCGCTCGCCGACCACCTCGCCCGGCACCCGCGCGACTGGCATGCGCTCGTCACGTACGAGCCGCAGGACCTGCATCCTGGGCTGGCCGAGTTCGAGCGCGGGCTCGCCGAGGCGACCGACCCCGTCTCGCTGCGCGTCGCCTACCGGCGCTGTCTGCTGTCCATCGCCGCGCGCGACGTGTGCGGCACCACCGACCTCGCGCAGACCGCCGCCGAGCTCGCCGACCTCGCCACCGCGACCCTGCGCGCCGCGCTCGCCGTCGCACGGACCGCCGCGCCCGACGACGCCGCGCTGTGCCGGCTCGCGGTCATCGCGATGGGCAAGTGCGGGGGCTACGAGCTCAATTACGTGTCCGACGTCGATGTCATCTTCGTGGGGGAGGCCGTCAACGGGGCCGATGAGCGGAAGGCCATCCAGGCCGCGACTCGGCTCGCCTCGCACATGATGCGGATCTGTTCCGAGACGACCATTGAGGGCAGCATTTGGCCGGTTGACGCCAATCTGCGGCCCGAGGGGCGGAATGGCCCGCTGGTGCGGACGTTGAGCAGTCACCTCGCCTACTACCAGCGGTGGGCCAAGACCTGGGAGTTCCAGGCGCTGCTCAAGGCCCGGCCCGTGGCCGGTGACATCGAGTTCGGCGAGGAGTACGTGGCCACCCTGGCGCCGCTGGTGTGGCACGCCGCCGAGCGCGAGAACTTCGTCGCCGACGTGCAGAAGATGCGGCGGCGCGTCGTCGAGAACATTCCCGCCGCCGAGATCGAGCGTGAACTGAAGCTCGGTCCGGGGGGATTGAGAGATGTCGAGTTCGCTGTTCAGCTGCTCCAGTTGGTGCACGGGCGGGCCGATACGTCGCTGCGCAGCGGGACCACCCTCGATGCGCTGAAGGCGCTCGCGGCGGGCGGGTACGTGGGCCGTGCCGATGCCGTGCAGCTCGATGACGCGTATCGGTTTCTGCGGTCCATGGAGCATCGGATTCAGCTGTATCGGCTGCGGCGGACCCATCTCGTACCGGAGGGCGAGGCCGATCTGCGGCGTATCGGACGCTCGCTCGGGCTGCGCTCCGATCCCGTCGCGGAACTGAACCGTGAGTGGAAGCGGCACGCGGCCGTGGTGCGGCGGCTGCATGAGAAGTTGTTCTATCGGCCGCTGCTCGACGCTGTCGCCGCTCTCGCTCCGGGCGAGAGCCGGTTGAGTCCGGACGCGGCGCGGGAGCGGCTTGTCGCGCTCGGGTACGCGGATCCGGCTGCCGCGTTGCGGCATTTGGAGGCGCTGGCGTCCGGGGTCACGCGTAAGGCCGCGATTCAACGGACCTTGCTGCCAGTGTTGTTGGGGTGGTTCGCGGATTCCGCCGACCCGGATGCGGGGTTGCTGAACTTCCGGAAGGTGTCCGATGCGCTGGGTAAGACCCCTTGGTATCTGCGGCTGTTGAGGGATGAGGGCGCCGCGGCCGAGAACCTCGCGCGGGTGCTTTCGGCCGGGCGGCTCGCTCCCGATCTGCTGATGCGTGCGCCGGAGGCCGTGGCGCTGCTCGGGGACGGGGAGGGAGGCGGACTCGAACCGCGGACCCGGGCGCATCTGGAGCAGGAGATCCTCGCGGCCGTGGGGCGCGCCGGCGGGGGCGAGCAGGCGGTCACCGCGGCGCGTGGGGTGCGGCGGCGGGAGCTGTTCCGTACGGCCGCGGCGGACATCGTCGCGTCGTACGGCACCGAGGAGACGCCGGCCGTCGCCGACCAGGGCGCGTTGGTGGATCTGGTCGGCGGTGCGGTGTCCGATCTGACAGCGGCGACGCTCGCGGGGACGCTGCGGGCCGTGGTGCGGGACCGGTGGGGGGAGACGCTTCCCACGCGGTTCGCCGTGATCGGGATGGGGCGGTTCGGGGGGCACGAGCTCGGATACGGATCCGATGCGGATGTGCTGTTTGTGCATGAGCCCCGGGAGGGGGTGGAGGAGCAGGAGGCGTCGCGGGCCGCTAACGCCGTGGTGTCCGAGATGCGGCGGCTGCTGCAGGTTCCCAGTGCGGATCCGCCGCTGTTGATCGATGCGGATCTGCGGCCCGAGGGGAAGTCCGGGCCGCTCGTGCGGACGTTGAAGTCGTATGAGGCCTATTACCGGCGTTGGTCGTTGGTGTGGGAGTCGCAGGCGCTGCTGCGGGCCGAAGTCGTGGCGGGGGACGAGGACTTGGGGCGCCGGTTCATTGAGCTGGTCGATCCGTTGCGGTATCCCGCGGAGGGGCTGGGCGACGAGGCCGTGCGGGAGATCCGGCGGTTGAAGGCGCGGATGGAGTCCGAGCGGATGCCTCGGGGCGCGGATCCCACGCTGCACACCAAGCTGGGGCGGGGCGGGCTGTCCGACGTGGAGTGGACCGTGCAGTTGCTGCAGCTGCGGCACGGGTGGGTCGAGCCGGGGCTGCGGACCACGCGGACGCGGGAGGCGCTGGCCGCGGCGTGTGCGGCGGAGCTCATCTCCGGGGAGGATGCGGCGACGCTGGACGAGGCTTGGGTGCTGGCTACGCGGGTGCGGAATGCGGTGATGCTGGTGCGGGGGCGTGCCGGGGACACGTTTCCCTCGGACGGGCGGGAACTTGCCGCCGTGGGGCGGTACTTGGGGTACGGGCCTGGACACGTCGGGGACATGCTCGACGACTATCGGCGCACTACGCGGCGGGCTCGGGCCGTGGTGGAGGAGCTGTTCTACGGGGCGTGAGCCCTCCGGGAGCCTGCGGTTCGCCTGCCGCCGGGTGGTGGGTCGGGGTCGTGCCGGTACGTCCGCCCCGTCGCCGGTTGCTACGGGGCGTGAGCCCTCCGGGAGCCTGCGGTTCGCCTGCCGCCGGGTGGTGGGTCGGGGCCGTGCCGGTACATCCGCCCCGTCGCCGGTTGATCTGACGTTGCCCTATGGGGAGCCGTTTCCGGATCCGGGCGTAAGCGACGGGGCATTTGATGTACCGGCACGGCCCCTACCGTGCGGTCGCGGCTGCGGGTGCCTGGGGGCCGGTGTTCACGGCTTGCGATGGAGCTGGTCGCCGAGGACATGCCCCGGCCCTCGTACGAGGAGCGGCGGGCCCGGCTCGTCGAGCTGCTCTCCGCGATGGCCGCGACCGGGCTGACCGGGGCGCACGCCATGGACCTGGGGGATCCGGAGCTGGTCGGTGCCGTCGCCGAGGAGACCGTGCTGCCGGTGCGGCTGCGGTTCGCGCCCTGGTGCATGCCGGGGGCCGACGAGGACGCGCTCGGCGAGCTCGTGGCACTCCAGGGGCGCGGCGGGCGGCACTGGAGCGTCAGCGGCGTCAAGTTCTTCATGGACGGGACCGTGGAGGGCGGTACGGCCTGGCTGGAGCACGCCGACTGCCACGGGCAGGGCAGGCAGGCGTTCTGGCCCGACCCCGCCGCGTACACCGCCGCCGTACGGCAGCTGCACGGGCCGGGGTCCGTACGGCCACGCACGCGATCGGGGACGCGGCCGTGCGGCACGTGCTCGACACGGTCGAGGGGCTCGGGGCCGGAGGGCGGTTCGCCCACCGGATCGAGCATGGGGAGACCGCCCCGGACGGCACGCTCGCGC
Source organism: Streptomyces sp. NPDC001530 (assembly GCF_042894545.1). NCBI lineage: Bacteria > Bacillati > Actinomycetota > Actinomycetes > Kitasatosporales > Streptomycetaceae > Streptomyces > Streptomyces sp. NPDC001530. The sequence continues at coordinate 58,465 of NZ_JBIAVS010000038.1, read as the reverse complement.
GCTTCGCGCGGCTCGGCGTCGTCGCGTCGATGCAGCCCCCGCACACCGCGTACACGCGCGGCGACCACGGGGACGAGTGGTCGCGGCGGCTGGGGCCCGAGCGGGCCGGCCGTGCCTGGCGCACCCGGGACCTCCGGGACGCCGGTGCGGTGGTCGCCCTGGGCTCCGACTGGCCGATCGCCCACTACGACGTGCGCGGCGTCCTGGCGACCGCGCGGGCGCCCCTCGGAGCGGCCTCGGCGCGCGGCGGGCTCACGGGGCTCCAGGCGCTGGAGGGCTGCACGACGCACGCCCCCGTCGCCGCCGGGGAGGCCGACGTGGTCGGCCGCGTCGCTCCCGGCTTCCGGGCGGACCTCACGGCTTTCGGACTGGACCCGGTGGAGGCGCCGGCGGACGAGGTTGCCGAGGCGCCCCGTGCGGCTGACGGTGACCGGAGGGTGCGTCGTCCATCGCGGGGCCTGAGCTCGCTCGGCACCGCCGGACACCGCCGTGGCGGCTGAGCCCCGTCGCGCGGAGCTGTTGAGGGGCCCGCACCTGGCGGTGCGGGCCCCTCAACACGTTCACTCGATCAGACCTTCACCGGCACCAAAGGTGCCCCCCGCGTCCCCGGTACCCAGCGCGGCAGCGCGTACGGCAGGGAGCCGTACCACAGGCGTGCCACCAGGAAGCCAAAGGTGAGGCACAGCAGGCCGCCCACCGCGTCGAGCCAGAAGTGGTTGGCCGTGGAGACGATGACGACGAGGGTGGCCGCCGGGTAGAGGAGGCCGAGGATCCGGGCCCACGGGGCCGAGGCCAGCGCGAAGATCGTCAGGCCGCACCACAGGGACCAGCCGATGTGCATGGAGGGCATCGCGGCGTACTGGTTGGACATGTGCTTCAGGTCGCCGGAGGCCATGGAGCCCCAGGTCTGGTGGACGAGCACCGTGTCGACGAAGCGGCCGCCGGACATCAGGCGCGGCGGCGCCAGCGGGAAGAAGTAGTAGCCGACCAAAGCCACCGCGGTGGTGGCGAAGAGGGCCAGCCGCGCTGCCGCGTAACGGCCGGGGTGGCTGCGGTACAGCCACACCAGGACACCCAGTGTCACCACGAAGTGCAGCGTGGCGTAGTAGTAGTTCATCCCGATGATCAGCCATGTCACCGAGTTCACGGCGTGGTTGACCGACCGCTCGACGGCGATCCCGAGATGATGCTCCGCCTGCCAGATCCAGCCCGCGTTGCGCAGTGCCTCGTGCTTCTGCTCGGGCACGGCGTTCCGGATCAGCGAATACGTCCAGTAACTCACCGCGATGAGCAGAATCTCGAACCACAGGCGGGGGCGACGCGGGGCCCTCGAGCGACGCAGGAAGTCCTTACCCGTCTTCTCCTCCGCGACGGGCCGCGGAACGGTCCGCTCCTGGCCTTCCAGTGTCGTCACGGTCGTCTCACCCATAGGCACAGAGTCTGCCAGAAAAGCGTTCCCTCACCGATCATCCCTTGGTCGGGTCCTCGTCGCACGTTCTACACCGAGAGGAGTCCAACCAGTGCCCTGCTCACTCCTTCTCAGGGACGATTCCGGTCCCCAGGGGCAGAAGCGGTCGAACCACGCACCACCAGCTCCGGCATGAACACGAATTCACTGTGGGGCGCCGGGGTCCCGCCGATCTCCTCCAGCAACGTACGCACCGCCGCCTGTCCCATCGCCGGGACCGGCTTGCGGATCGTCGTGAGCGGCGGGTCGGTGAAGGCGATGAGCGGGGAATCGTCGAAACCCACGACCGAGATGTCCTTGGGGACCTCCAGGCCGCGCTGGCGCGCCGCCCGTATCGCGCCCAGGGCCATCATGTCGCTGGCGCACACGATCGCCGTGCAGTCACGGTCCATCAGCGCGCTCGCCGCCGCCTGACCGCCCTCCAGCGTGTACAGCGAGTGCTGGACCAGTCGCTCCTCGATGTCGGCGGGGCTCAGGCCCAGCAGCTCCTGCATCGTGCGCACGAAGCCCTCGATCTTGCGCTGCACGGGCACGAACCGCTTGGGACCCAGGGCAAGTCCGATATGGGTGTGCCCGAGCGAGACGAGGTGCGTGACCGCGAGGGCCATGGCCGCACGGTCGTCCGGCGAGATGAACGGCGCCTGCACCTTCGGCGAGAAACCGTCGACGAGGACGAAGGGGACACCCTGGGCGCGCAGCTGGTCGTAGCGCTGCATGTCCGCCGAGGTGTCGGCATGGAGGCCGGAGACGAAGATGATCCCGGCGACGCCGCGGTCCACCAGCATCTCCGTCAGCTCGTCCTCGGTGGAGCCGCCCGGGGTCTGCGTCGCGAGGACCGGTGTGTAGCCCTGCCGGGTCAGCGCCTGGCCGATGACCTGCGCCAGGGCAGGGAATATCGGGTTCTCCAGCTCCGGGGTTATCAGGCCCACGAGGCCCTCGCTGCGCTGTCGCAGGCGGACGGGGCGCTCGTAGCCCAGTACGTCGAGCGCGGCCAGGACGGACTGGCGGGTGGTAGCGGCGACGCCCGGCTTCCCGTTCAGGACGCGGCTGACAGTCGCCTCGCTGACCCCCGCCTGGGCTGCGATGTCGGCAAGCCGTGTGGTCACAGGATTGGACTGTACCGGCCGGCCCTCACCCTGCCCACCAACCAGACGCCGTGTGCGGGCGGTTGATCGGCCCGTTCCGGGCTGCTGCGTCATCGCGCTCCCTCGTGTTCTGGTCGGCTCGGCGTCCCGTGCGTGCGCCGCGGGAAGGGGTGGCTCCTGCAAGCGCTGACGGGGAGATGATCCCCGTACCCGACAGCTATGGCAAGAGCTTGCAGAGTCTTGCACAGCGGCTCCCATGTCTGCTGAGCGGCCTTTTACCAGGGCTTCGCGATCAAGAGGGAGAGGTCACGGGCGGGTAACTCTCAGCGGTTCTTGCACTTTTTTGCTGCAAGGTCTTTCGTCGCGCTTACAACGCTGTTACGTTCACGTCGCCCGGCGGACGCAACGGCGCAGTCGGCAAGTCGGCAAGAGGAGCGGGCGGGACCGCTGCCTCAACCACTCGGGCTTTCACCCTCAAGGAGATCTCATGCGGCGTGGCATAGCGGCCACCGCGCTGGTGGCGTCCTTCGCCCTCGCGGCGACGGCCTGCGGCGGCAGTGACAGCGGCAGCGACAAGTCGGACGGCCCCACCACCATCACCTGGTGGGACACCTCCAACGCCACCAATGAGGCGCCGACGTACAAGGCCCTGGCCAAGGAATTCGAGAAGGCCAACCCCAACATCAAGGTCAAGTACGTCAACGTCCCCTTCGACCAGGCGCAGAACAAGTTCGACACGGCCGCCGGCTCCAAGGGCGCCCCGGACATCCTGCGCTCCGAGGTCGGCTGGACCCCCGCCTTCGCGAAGAAGAGCTACTTCCTGCCGCTGGACGGCACCGAGGCCCTCGCGGACCAGGGCAAGTTCCAGTCCAGCCTGATCGAGCAGGCCAAGTACGACGGCAAGACCTACGGCGTGCCGCTGGTCACCGACACCCTCGCGCTGGTCTACAACAAGGCCCTCTTCGAGAAGGCCGGCATCGACAAGGCGCCCACCACGTGGGCCGAGCTGAAGACCGACGCCGCCACCATCCAGAAGAAGACCGGCGTCGACGGCTACTGGGGCTCCACCCAGGCGTACTACGCGCAGTCCTTCCTCTACGGCGAGGGCACCGACACGGTCGACGCCACCGCCAAGAAGATCACAGTGAACTCGGCCGCCGCGAAGAAGGCGTACGGGACCTGGCAGGGCCTGTTCTCCGGCAAGGGCCTGCACAAGGCCGACACCACCGCCGACGCGTACGCCCACATCCAGGACGCGTTCGTCAACGGCAAGGTCGCCGCGATCGTCCAGGGCCCGTGGGAGATCACCAACTTCTACAAGGGCTCGGCCTTCAAGGACAAGGCCAACCTCGGCATCGCCGCCGTCCCGGCCGGTTCCACCGGCAAGGCGGGCGCCCCGACCGGCGGTCACAACCTCTCGGTGTACGCGGGCTCGGACAAGGCGCACCAGGAGGCCTCGCTGAAGTTCGTGAAGTTCATGACCTCGGCGAAGTCCCAGGAGACCATCGCCCTGAAGAACTCCACGCTGCCGACGCGCGACGACGCCTACACCGCCAAGGTCAAGGCCGACCCGGGCATCGCCGGCTACCAGGGTGTGCTCTCCGCCGCCCAGCCGCGCCCGGCGCTGCCCGAGTACAGCTCGCTCTGGGGCCCGCTCGACACCGAGCTGCCGAAGATCGCGGGTGGCAAGGAGTCCCTGGACAAGGGCCTGAGCAACGCGGAACTCGCGATCGCCAAGCTGGTCCCGGACTTCAGCAAGTAGTCCGTGTGGCCGTCGGATCTGCCTGAGTTGGGGGGACAGATCCGGCGGCCACCGGCTGTGTGCGCCCAACTCCTGATTTTGCAGAAGGTGTCGAACCATGACAGTCGCCATCGACCGAGCGACCGGCAAGCGCCGCGGTGACCGAGCACCGCGCCCCGGCCGGCTGCAGCGTCTGAAGCACTCGTACCAGAAGTACTGGTACGCGTACGCGATGATCGCCCCGGTCGTCGTCGTACTCGGCGGGTTGGTGCTCTATCCGCTGGTGCGGGGCCTCTACCTGACGCTGACGGACGCCAACAGCCTCAACTCGGCCCGCACGATCGGCGTCAATCACATCGACGCCACCTACAAGTTCATCGGCCTCGACAACTACAAAGACATTCTGTGGGGCCCCACCTCGTACGACCGCTTCTGGTCGCACTTCATCTGGACGATCGTGTGGACGGCGCTCTGTGTCGCGCTGCACTACTGCATCGGCCTCGGTCTCGCCCTGCTGCTCAACCAGAAGCTGCGCGGCCGGACCCTCTACCGGCTCATCCTGGTCCTGCCGTGGGCCGTGCCGACCTTCGTCACCGTCTTCGGCTGGCGCTTCATGCTCGCGGACGGCGGCATCATCAACTCCATGCTCGACGCGGTGCATCTGCCGTCGCCGCTGTGGCTGGAGGACACCTTCTGGCAGCGGTTCGCCGCGATCATGGTCAACACCTGGTGCGGTGTGCCGTTCATGATGGTCTCGCTGCTCGGCGGACTGCAGTCCATCGACTCCACGTTGTACGAGGCTGCCGAGATGGACGGCGCGAGCCCCTGGCAGCAGTTCCGGTACGTCACCCTGCCGGGTCTGCGGTCCGTCAGCTCCACCGTCGTCCTCCTCGGCATCATCTGGACCTTCAACCAGTTCGCCGTCATCTTCCTGCTGTTCGGCACCACCGCCCCGGACGCGCAGATCCTCGTCACCTGGGCCTACTACCTGGGCTTCGGCCAACAGCCACGCGACTTCGCACAGTCGGCGGCCTACGGCATGCTGCTGCTGGCCATCCTGATCGTCTTCACCTCCTTCTACCGCCGCTGGCTGAACCGCAATGACCAGCAGCTCGCGATCTGAGGCAGGAGCCCCCATGAGTACCACCACCCTGCAGACGCCTCCGGCCGACCAGGTCCCCGCGTACGACGAGCCCCGCAAGGCGCGCAAACGCGGTGAGCGCAGCCTCGCCGGCTCCCTCACCTCCCACGGCATCCTGATCGTCGCGAGCCTGATCGCGCTGTTCCCGGTCGGCTGGCTGGTCTTCCTGTCCCTCGGCCCGGACAAGGACGACTATCTGCACCCCGCGGGCATCTGGGACAAGATGACGTTCGACAACTACTCGTTCGTGTTGCAGCACACGAACTTCTTCGAGTGGCTGAAGAGCTCCCTCATCGTCTCGCTCGGCACCACGGTCATCGGTGTGATGGTCGCCGCCACCACCGGCTACGCGGTGTCCCGCATGCGCTTCCCCGGCTACAAGAAGTTCATGTGGGTGCTCCTGGTCACCCAGATGTTCCCGATCGCCGTGCTCATCGTGCCGATGTACCAGATCCTCTCGGACCTGCAGCTCATCGACAGCTATCTCGGCCTGATCCTCGTCTACTGCTCGACCGCCGTGCCGTACTGCGCCTGGCTGCTCAAGGGCTACTTCGACACCATCCCGTTCGAGATCGACGAGGCGGGACGCGTCGACGGGCTGTCCCCCTTCGGCACCTTCTTCCGACTGATCCTGCCGCTCGCCAAGCCGGGCCTGGCGGTCGCCGGTTTCTACAGCTTCATCACCGCGTTCGGCGAGGTCGCCTTCGCCTCGACGTTCATGCTGTCCGACACGAAGTACACCTTCGCCGTGGGACTGCAGAGCTTCGTCAGCGAGCACGACGCGCAGCGCAACCTGATGGCCGCCACCGCGGTTCTGGTGGCGATACCCGTCTCCGCGTTCTTCTACCTCGTCCAGAAGAACCTGGTGAGCGGCCTCACCGCGGGCGGAACGAAGGGCTGATCCGCCCACGTCGCCCGAAGGCTCCCGTGCGCCCGGCGCGCGGGTGGCGGCCGCGGTGCCCATCCGACCCCGCCGGCACCGCGGCCGCCTCATCACCTCCGCCCCCAGACGCAGCTATGACCCGAATTCCTCCCCACTCCCGGCTTCTCTCCCAGTGCCTCAAAGGCCTGGGAGGACTCGCGGAGCGGGGGACCCCCATCGCATCAAGGACGCCATGAGCCAGCACTCCGCCGACCAGGCCCCGAACTCCGCTCTCGCCACCGTCGCCGGCCACCGCGACTGGTGGCGCGACGCGGTGATCTACCAGGTCTATCCGCGCAGCTTCGCCGACAGCAACGGCGACGGCATGGGCGACCTGGAGGGCGTACGTTCCCGACTCCCGTATCTGCGCGACCTCGGCGTGGACGCCGTGTGGCTGAGCCCCTTCTACGCCTCGCCGCAGGCCGACGCCGGCTACGACGTGGCGGACTACCGGGCCGTCGACCCCATGTTCGGCAACCTCATGGACGCCGACGCCCTCATCCGCGAGGCCCATGAACTGGGACTGCGGATCATCGTCGACCTGGTCCCCAACCACTCCTCCGACCAGCACGAGTGGTTCAAGCGGGCCCTGCGCGAAGGCACCGGTTCGCCGCTGCGGGAGCGCTACCACTTCCGGCCCGGCAAGGGCAAGAACGGCGAACTGCCGCCCAACGACTGGGAGTCCATCTTCGGCGGCCCGGCCTGGACGCGCGTGGCCGAGCCGGACGGCACCCCCGGCGAGTGGTACCTGCACCTCTTCGCGCCCGAGCAGCCCGACTTCAACTGGGACCATCCCGCCGTCGGCGACGAGTTCCGCTCGATCCTGCGGTTCTGGCTCGACATGGGCGTCGACGGTTTCCGTATCGACGTCGCCCATGGCCTGGTGAAGGCGGACGGGCTGCCGGACCTGGGCGACCACGACCAGCTGAAGCTGCTGGGCAACGATGTCATGCCGTTCTTCGACCAGGACGGCGTGCACGCCATCTACCGTCAGTGGCGCACGATCCTGGACGAGTACGCGGGAATTGAGAAGGGGCCCGAAGGGCCTTCCTTGGAAGGGCGGTGGTGGGAGACGGGTGGGCGGATCTTTGTCGCCGAGGCGTGGACCCCGACCATCGAGCGCACCGCCAACTACGTGCGCCCCGACGAGCTGCACCAGGCCTTCAACTTCCAGTACCTGGGCACCCATTGGGACGCGGCCGAGCTGCGTTCCGTCATCGACCGCACCCTCGACGCGATGCGGCCGGTGGGCGCCCCCTCCACCTGGGTGCTGTCCAACCACGACGTCACCCGGCACGCCACACGCTTCGCCAACGAGGCCGGGCTCGGCACCCAGATCCGCACCGCCGGCGACCGGGAGCTGGGGCTGCGCCGGGCCCGGGCGGCGACCCTGCTGATGCTGGCGCTGCCCGGCTCCGCCTACCTCTACCAGGGCGAGGAGCTCGGCCTGCCGGACGTCGTGGACCTGCCGGACGAGGTGCGTCAGGACCCCGCCTACTTCCGGGGCGCCGGCCAGGACGGGTTCCGCGACGGCTGCCGGGTGCCGATCCCGTGGACCCGCACCGGCTCCTCGTACGGCTTCGGCAGCGGTGGCAGCTGGCTGCCGCAGCCCGCCGAGTGGGCCGAGCTGAGCGTGGAGGCGCAGACGGGGGCCGAGGGTTCGACCCTGGAGCTGTACCGCAGCGCGCTCGCCCTCCGGCGCGCCGAGCCCGACCTCGGTGCGGGCGACTCCGTCACCTGGCTGAAGGCGCCCGAGGGCGTACTCGCCTTCCGCCGTGGGGAGTTCGTCTGCACCGCGAACACCGGGGGCGAGGCGGTGGCCGTCCCGGCGTACGGCCGTGTCCTCCTCGCCAGCGGCGAGGTGACCCTGTCGCAGGACGGTGAGGCGAAGCTGCCCGCGGACACGACCGTGTGGTGGGCGGCCTGACGCACGCGTGAGCGGTGCTCCGGTCCCCAGGGGACCGGAGCACCGCCCTGTGCGCTACCTCCAGGTGTCACTCACGCTGTAGCCGACACCCGAACCGGTGCTGTACGAGCGGTTGTCGCCCGACTCCCAGGTCACATTGCCGGACGCGTCCTTCTTGATGTACTTGTACGCGAACGACGTCGACCTGGGCACGATCACGAGCCTGCCCCAGTACGGGTACGACGCCGAGGAGAGCGGGATCGCGTCGGCGGTGTTCCAGGAGCCGAGCGAGGGGATCGAGCCGACGACATACACATTGGTGCCGTAGTCGGTCGTCGCCGTCACGCCGAAGGTCACGTCCGTCGCGCTCGCGCTCGCCACGTTCCAGGAGTTGTCGACCTCCACGGCCGAAGCGCCGGTCTCGAGCGGCCTGTTGGCGTTGGACTCCCAGGTGACGTTCCCCGAAGAGTCCTTCTTGATGTACTTGTACTCGATCGTGCTGTTCTGCGGCACCGAGACGTCCGTCTTCCAGATCGGATAGCCGGACGACGAGAGCTTCACCGCGCTCGCCGTGTTCCAGCTGCCCAGCGCGGAGACGGAGCCGACCACGTACACATCGGTGCCGGTGGTGGTCGACGCGTACTCGTTGAAGGTCGCCGTGACCGTGCCGGTGCCGCCGCCACCGCTGCCGCCGCCGCAGTTGACCGTGCAGACGTAGTCCGGGTCGTAGAAGGCGACCGCTCCCTTGGCGGGCACGGTGAGTGATGCCTTGCCGCTCGCGACCGTGACGGTCGTGGCGCCGCCGTCGATCACGTTCGGGTAGGTGCCGTCGGCGAGACCCGTCGTGTACGTGTAGGTGTTCGCGCTCGAGCTGTTGTTGATGGCGACGAACCCGGCTCCGCCCCGGCTGAAGCCGATCACATTGGACGTGGGCGACTGCCAGTTGGCGACGGAGTAACCGGTCGCCGCGTTGTGCCAGCCGATCATGCCGGAGACCGCGGTGTTGCGGTCGAGGCAGTACCAGCCGCTCGCGCAGTTGGTGTCGGTGACGAAGCCGGCCGAGTTCGGCGGGGCCTCGTCGCTCTGGCTGAAGGTCCAGCCGGAGTAGACGGAGGGCCGGCCGTAGCCGCGGGCCAGCTGGAAGATGTTGGCGAGGACCGCGGTGTCGCCGTCCTTGTAGCTGAGCGAGTAGCCGTTGCGCTCGGTGTCGTGGTTGGTGACGAAGGTGTTGGAGTTCGCCTCGGTCGCCAGGCCCCAACTGCTGTCGAAAGACGACAGGTTGGCGATGTCGCCCTGGAACTGCGACTTCATCTGCGCGGCGAAGGTGAAGTCGAGGACATCACCGGTGCCGTAGTACTCGTCGAGCGAGGGCGGGGTGCCGGGGTAGATCTCCTGTGTGATGTACGGCGCCGAGCCCGACGTCGTCGTATGCAGACCGGCGACGATGGCGCTCATGTCGGCGGCCTCGATGTGCTTGGCCGCGTCGACGCGGAAGCCGTCGACGCCCAGGTCGATCTGCTGGTTGAGGAAGCCGATGATCTTTGTGCGGACGTTGCTCTCGGCGGTGTCCAGGTCGGGCAGGCCGAGGAGTTCGCAGTGCTGGACCTGGTAGCGGTTGGACCAGTCCGAGATCGTCGTGGTGCAGTCGTCGCTGTCGGCCGGGTCGTAGTCCGGGGTGTCGTACTTGTTGGTGATGGTCGTGCCGTTGTAGCCGGTGCCGGTCTGCGCGGCGGTGTGGTTGATCACGGCGTCCGTGTAGACCTTGATGCCCGCCGCGTGACACGTGTCGACCATGGTCTTGAAGTCGCTCGCGGTGCCGAAGCGGCTGTTCAGGTTGTAGGAGTACGGCTGGTAGACGTCCCACCAGTAGGAGTTCGTCTGCTTCAGCGACTCGGCGGGCGGGGCCACCTGGACCGCTCCGTACCCGGCCGGGTCGAGGACGTTTGTGCACTCGGAGGCGACCGACTTCCAGTTCCACTCCCACAGGTTGGCGATCACATCGCCGTTGGGAACACCGGTGTCGGCCGCGGCGGCTTGCTGAGCGGGCAGTGCGGCCAGGCCGCCGATTGCCAGCGCTGCGGTCACCAGCAGTCTGGTGACTCTTCGTCGTCGTAAGGCCATCGTGATGCGGCTCCTCTCCGGATCGGTCAACTCGAGCGGGGCGGGCGGGAGTTGACACGTGTGGAGCGTGGGACTGTTGAAGGGGCGGCGTCAATAAGGAAGTTGAAAGTTCTTACGACATCTTGCTGAAACTTGTTTGCAAGAGATACCTTCCGATCCCCCACCCGCACGACGAAGTGCAGGAGCACCCACATGGCAAGGAAAACGCTTGCCGCCTCGTTCGCCCTCGCGGCGGGCCTGGCGGTCTCGGTGACCGTTCCCCCCGGTACGGCGGTGGCCTCCCCACCCGGCACCAAGGACGTCACCGCCGTCCTCTTCGAGTGGAAGTTCGACTCGGTCGCCAAGGAATGCACCAACACGCTGGGCCCGGCCGGTTACGGCTACGTCCAGGTGTCCCCGCCCGCCGAGCACATACAGGGCTCGCAGTGGTGGACCTCCTACCAGCCCGTGAGCTACAAGATCGCCGGCCGGCTCGGCGACGCCACCGCGTTCCAGAACATGGTGAACACGTGCCACGCGGCGGGCGTGAAGGTCGTGGCGGACACGGTGATCAACCACATGTCGGCCGGTTCCGGCACCGGCACGGGCGGCTCTTCGTACACGAAGTACAACTACCCGGGCCTGTACTCGTCCTACGACATGGACGACTGCACGGCGACGATCAGCGACTACACCAACCGCGCCAACGTCCAGAACTGCGAACTCGTGGGGCTCGCCGACCTGGACACCGGCGAGGAGTACGTCCGCAAGACCATCGCCGGGTACATGAACACCCTGCTCGGCTACGGCGTCGACGGCTTCCGCATCGACGCGGCCAAGCACATACCGGCGGCCGACCTCGCGAACATCAAGTCCCGGCTGAGCAATCCGTCCGTGTACTGGAAGCAGGAGGTGATCTACGGCTCGGGCGAGGCCGTCCAGCCGACCGAGTACACGGGCAACGGCGATGTCCAGGAGTTCCGGTACGCCTACGACCTCAAGCGGGTCTTTAACAACGAGAACCTCGCCTATCTGAAGAACTACGGCGAGGGCTGGGGGTACATGAGCAGCTCAGTCGCGGGCGTCTTCGTCGACAACCACGACACCGAGCGCAACGGCTCGACGCTCAACTACAAGGACGGCGCGAACTACACCCTCGCGAACGTCTTCATGCTCGCCTACCCCTACGGCGCGCCCGACATCAACTCCGGCTACGAGTGGTCCGACGCGGACGCGGGTCCGCCCAACGGCGGAACGGTCAACGCCTGCTGGCAGGACGGCTGGAAGTGCCAGCACGCCTGGCCGGAGATCAAGTCGATGGTCGCCTTCCGCAACGCCACCCGGGGCGAGTCCATGACCAACTGGTGGGACAACGGCGCCGACGCCATCGCCTTCGGCCGCGGCAGCAAGGGCTTCGTGGCCATCAACCACGAGTCGAGCTCCCTCGCCCGCACCTACCAGACCTCACTGGCGGCGGGCAGGTACTGCAACGTGCAGAACAACACGACGGTGACGGTGAACAGCTCCGGACAGTTCACGGTGACCCTCGGCGCCAATACGGCGCTGGCGATCTACTCGGGCAAGTCGAGCTGCTGACCCACCGTTGCAGGAGAAGGTCCGGTCACCGCTCCCGTGGGTGACCGGGCCTTCGGCTTCGGCGCAGTCTTGAGCTGGAGGCGGAGCAGTGGAATGCGAACGCGCGGGCGAGCGATCGCTTGATATGGGGATGCTTGTACGAGGGTGGTTCGTTTGTGCTGCTGGCTGTTTAGAGTCGGTGACCATGAAGTTGGTGGTGCAGGTGAAGCTGTTGCCGACGCCCGTACAGGCGGCTGCGCTTGAGGCGACGCTGGATGCGTGCAACGAGGCTGCGAACTGGCTCTCGGGTCAGGCCTTCGCGCGAGGGCGTACCTCTCGTGCGGCCCTCCAGGTGCTGGCATACGCCGAGTTGAGGGCGCGGGGGCTGTCCGCGCAGCCTGCCCTGCACGTGCTGCGTAAGGTCGCCGACGCCTACACCGCGCTGAAGGCGAATTTGAAGGCTGGCAACCTCGGGAAGCCAGGTTCGAAGCGACATGCGAGGGTCACCGGCAAGCCGATCGCGTTCCGGCCCGGGGCGGCCCAGCCCTTCGACGATCGCTGCCTGTCCTGGCAGGCCAAGGCAGGCACGGTGTCGATCTGGACCGTCGCTGGACGGATGAAGGGCATTGCCTTCACTGGCTCGGCCGTCCAATTGGAGATGCTGGCCGACCATCGAAAGGGCGAGTCTGACCTCCTGTGGCAGAACGGCTGCTGGTACCTGCTGGCGACCTGTGACATCCCTGAGCGCGAATTGAACGACAAGCCCGACGGCTTCCTCGGCGTGGATCTGGGCGTGGTCAACATTGCCACCACCAGCACGGGGGCGAGGCACAGCGGTCGCCGCCTCAACCGCACCCGCGAGCGCGACCGCACCCTGCGCTGCAAGCTCCAGAAGAAGAACACCAAGTCCGCGAAGCGGCGGGCGAAGAAGCATGCGGGCAAGGAAGCGCGCCGGGCCCGTGACATCAACCACAAGATCAGCAAAAGCATCGTGGCGGAGGCTCAACGCACCGGACGCGGGATCGCCCTGGAAGATCTGGGCAGGATCCGCGAGCGGGCACGGCTCAGGAAGCCCCAACGCGTCACCCTGCACTCCTGGTCTTTCCATCAACTCGGCAAGTTCATCGCCTACAAGGCGCAACGTGCCGGGGTCCCGGTGGTGTACGTCGATCCGGCCTACACCAGCCAGGAGTGCTCCCAGTGTCACCACATCGACAGACGTAACCGGCCTTCGCAGGCGGTGTTCGCGTGCAGGTCGTGCGGCTTCGTTGAGCACGCCGACCTGAATTCGTCCCACAACATCGCCGCTCGCGGCTGGTGGATGTGGGTCCGCGGGGCTGAGTCACAAGCCCCTGTCCTCACGCTTATCGCGTAAGGGCTGGACGCGGCCGGGTTTCGCCGAAGCCATCGACGAGCCGAGCTGCAAGCCCGGGACTTCGGTCCGGGGCAGTGGACCAACGAGAACCTCGCCTGCCTGAAGAGCCGGGTGTCCAACTCGCCCATCCTCGCCCGACTGGGTCCCGCACCGCGGGCAGCAGGTGAAACTTCTTGCCGCACATTGCAAGACTCTTGCTGTAAACCTTGCGTGAGCGATACGGTCACGCGGGCGTTCGGCACCGAAGCCGGAACGCAGCGCGGGGTCGGACCCGAATACGCCGTAATCGCTAGGAGTTCACACCTGTGGACCTGATACCGAGAGGGCCGGCGCGCCGCCGCCTGAGGCTGCGCGCAGCCGTCCTCGCCGCCGCTCTGGCCGTATCGCTTGCGCAGCCCCTCGCCGCGCGGGCCGACACCCCGCCCGCACCGCCGGCCGACGCGAAGCTCGCCGCCGAGCCGTCCCGGCACGACGACACCCGCGAGCAGTTCTACTTCGTGATGCCGGACCGCTTCGCCAACGGCGACACGTCCAACGACGAGGGCGGCCTGACCGGCTCACGCCTGTCGACCGGCTACGACCCCACCGACAAGGGCTTCTACCAGGGCGGCGACCTCAAGGGCCTGGCCAAGAAGCTCGACTACATCAAGGGGCTCGGCACCACCGCCATCTGGATGGCGCCGATCTTCAAGAACCAGCCCGTGCAGGGCACCGGCAAGGACGCCTCGGCCGGCTACCACGGCTACTGGATCACCGACTTCACCCAGGTCGACCCGCACTTCGGCACCAACAAGGACTTGGAGACGCTGATCTCCAAGGCCCACGCCAAGGGCATGAAGGTCTTCTTCGACGTCATCACCAACCACACGGCCGATGTCGTCGACTACGAGGAGAAGTCCTACGACTACCTCTCCAAGGGTGCCTTCCCGTATCTGACCAAGGACGGCGTGCCCTTCGACGACGCCGACTACGCGGACGGCACCTCCAAGTTCCCGGCCGTCGACGCCGACTCCTTCCCCCGCACGCCGACCGTCGCCGCCGCGAAGAAGAACGCCAAGGTCCCGTCGTGGCTCAACGACCCGACGATGTACCACAACCGCGGCGACTCCACCTTCGCCGGCGAGAGCTCCACGAACGGCGACTTCTCCGGCCTCGACGACCTGTGGACCGAGCGTCCCGAGGTCGTCAGCGGCATGGAGAAGATCTACGAGAAGTGGGTCAAGGACTTCGACATCGACGGCTTCCGGATCGACACCGTGAAGCACGTGAACATGGAGTTCTGGACGCAGTGGGCCACCGCCCTCGACGCGTACGCCGCCCGGCACGGGCGCAAGGACTTCTTCATGTTCGGCGAGGTCTACTCCGCCGACACCTCGATCACTTCGCCGTACGTCACCCAGGGCCGCCTCGACGCCACGCTCGACTTCCCCTTCCAGGACGCGGCACGCTCGTACGCCTCCCAGGGCGGCAGCGCCAGGAAGCTCGCCTCGGTCTTCGGTGACGACTACAAGTACACGACCGACAAGGCCAACGCCTACGAGCAGGTCACCTTCCTCGGCAACCACGACATGGGCCGCATCGGGTACTTCCTGAACCAGGACAACCCGAAGGCGACCGACGCCGAGCTGGTGAAGAAGGACGAGCTCGCGAACGGGCTGATGTTCCTCAGCCGTGGCAACCCCGTCGTCTACTACGGCGACGAGCAGGGCTTCACCGGCTCCGGCGGCGACAAGGACGCCCGCCAGACGATGTTCGCCTCCAAGGTCGCCGACTACCTCGACGACGACGAGATCGGCACCGATCGCACGCACGCGAGTGACGCGTACGACACGAGTGCACCGCTCTACAAGGAGATCAGCGCTCTCTCCAAGCTCCGCAAGGACAACCCGGCCCTCACGGACGGCGTCCAGACGGAGCGGTACGCCGCCGACGGCGCGGGCGTGTACGCCTTCTCCCGTACGGGCACCGACAGGACCGAGTACGTCGTCGCGCTCAACAACGCCGACGAGGCGAAGACGGCGACGTTCGCGACCGGTTCCGCCGACATGACGTTCCGGGGGATCTACGGGACCGACACGTCCGTCAAGAGCGACTCGGACAAGAAGGTCACGGTCACCGTGCCCGCCGGTTCGGCGGTCGTCCTCAAGGCCGAGGGCAGGCTCGGCGCCCCCGCCTCCAAGCCCTCGCTGACGCTGAAGGCCCCCTCCGAGGGAGCCACCGGCACCGTGGAACTGAGCGCCGACGTCGACGGCGGCGGGCTCAACCGTGTCGTCTTCGCCGCCCAGGTCGGAAATGGCAAGTGGCAGACCCTCGGCTCCGCCGACCACGCCCCGTACAAGGTCACCCAGGCCATCGGCAAGGACGTACCGGCCGGAACCGCCCTGCGCTACAAGGCGGTGGTGATCGACTCGCCCGGACGTACCTCCAGCGCGACGGCCGCCAGTACGAGTGGCACCCCGCCCGCCGAAGAGGTCCCGACGGCCTCCTCGCGCGACTACGCGATCGTCCACTACAAGCGCACCGACGGCGACTACACCGACTGGCGGCTGTACGCCTGGGGCGATCTCGCCGACGGTGAGTCGACGACCTGGCCCGCGGGCCACGACTTCGTCGGCCGCGACGCCTACGGGGCCTTCGCCTACGTCAAGTTGAAGCCGGGTGCCTCCAGTGTCGGTTTCCTCGTCATCGACAAGGACGGCAACAAGGACGTCGCCGCCGATCGCACGATCGACGTCACCAAGACGGGCGAGGTCTGGGTCGAGCAGGGCAAGGAAGCCGTCCTCACCGAAAAGCCCGACTACCCGGCGCAGGACAAGACCAAGGCGGTCCTCCACTACCACCGCGCCGACGGCGACTACACCGGCTGGGGACTGCACGTCTGGACCGGCGCCGCGGCGCCCACGGACTGGTCGAAGCCCCTGGAGCCGGTGAAGACTGACGCCTATGGCGCTGTCTTCGAGGTGCCGCTCGCCGAGGGTGCCACCAGCCTCAGCTACATCATCCACAAGGGCGACGAGAAGGACCTCGCCGCCGACCAGTCGCTGGACCTCTCCTCCAACGGCCACGAGGTGTGGCTGTTGAACGGCCAGGAGAACTATCTGCTCCCGCAGCCGGCGGGCAGCGCGGCCGCGCTCGACCTGACCACCTCCAAGGCGGTGTGGATCGACCGGAACACGGTCGCCTGGAACGGCTCCGACGCGGCGGTCTCCACCCAGCTGCTGTACTCCCGCAACGGCTCGATCGCGGTGAAGGACGGAACGCTGACCAGCGACGACGAGCGCTGGCTCCGGCTGTCCAAGACCACGCTCACCGACGCCCAGAAGGCGAAGTTCCCGCACCTGAAGGGCTACACCGCCTGGTCCGTCGACCCGCGCGACCGCGACCGGGTGCGGCAGGCGCTGAGCGGTCAGATCGTCGCCTCGCAGCGGGCTGCCAACGGCGCGGTGCTCGCGGCGACGGGCGTCCAGATCGCCGGCGTACTGGACGATGTGTACGACGCGACGAAGGCGGAGCTCGGGCCGACGTTCCGCAACGGCCGTCCCACGCTCGCCGTGTGGGCGCCCACCGCGCAGAGCGTGTCTCTGGAACTCGATGGCTCCGCCGTCAAGATGAAGCGGAACGACAGCAGCGGCGTCTGGTCCGTCACGGGCAGGAAGTCCTGGACGAACAAGCCCTACCGGTACGTCGTGAAGGTGTGGGCGCCGACCGTCCAGAAGCTGGTCACCAACAAGGTCACCGACCCGTACTCGGTGGCCCTGACCGCCGACTCCGAGCGCAGCCTGGTCGTCGACCTCGACGCCAAGTCCCTTGCCCCGAGCGGCTGGTCGACCCTCAAGAAGCCCAAGGCCGTGGCGCTGAAGGACGCCCAGATCCAGGAGCTGCACATCCGGGACTTCTCGGTGGAGGACAAGACGGCCCAGCACCCCGGCACCTACCTCGCCTTCACCGACAAGGACAGCGACGGCTCCCAGCACCTCCGGCAGCTGGCCAAGTCCGGTACGTCGTATGTGCACTTGCTGCCCGCGTTCGACATCGCGACGATCCCCGAGAAGAAGGCCGACCAGGCGACCACCGACTGCGACCTCGCCTCCTACGCGGCCGACTCCGAGAAGCAGCAGGAGTGCGTGGCGAAGGTCGCCGCGAAGGACGCCTACAACTGGGGCTACGACCCGTACCACTACACGGTCCCGGAGGGTTCGTACGCCACGGACCCCGACGGCACCGAGCGCACCGTCGAGTTCCGCGAGATGGTCAAGTCGCTGAACGAGGACGGCCTGCGGGTCGTCATGGACGTGGTCTACAACCACACCGCGGCCAGCGGCCAGGCCGACACGAGCGTGCTCGACAAGGTGGTGCCCGGCTACTACCAGCGCCTCCTCGCCGACGGCAGCGTGGCCACGTCCACCTGCTGCGCGGGCACGGCGACCGAGAACGCCATGATGGGCAAGCTCGTGGTGGACTCGATCGTCACCTGGGCCAAGGAGTACAAGGTCGACGGCTTCCGCTTCGACCTCATGGGCCACCACCCCAAGGCCAACATCCTGGCCGTACGCAAGGCCCTCGACGCGCTCACCCTCGAAAAGGACGGCGTCGACGGCAAGAAGATCATCCTGTACGGCGAGGGCTGGAACTTCGGTGAGGTCGCCGACGACGCCCGCTTCGTGCAGGCCACCCAGAAGAACATGGCGGGGACCGGCATCGCGACCTTCTCCGACCGGGCCCGTGACGCCGTACGCGGTGGCGGCCCGTTCGACAGCGACCCAGGCATCCAGGGCTTCGCCTCCGGTCTCTACACCGACCCCAACTCCTCCGACTCCAACGGCACTTCGGCGGAGCAGAAGGCGAGGCTCCTGCACTACCAGGACCTCATCAAGGTCGGCCTGACCGGCAACCTCGCCAGGTACCACTTCACCGACTCCGACGGCAAGGAGGTCAAGGGCTCCGAGGTCGACTACAACGGCCAGCCCGCCGGATACGCGGACGCGCCGGGTGACGCCCTCGCGTACGCCGACGCGCACGACAACGAGTCGCTGTACGACGCGCTCACCTACAAGCTGCCGCGTGGGACGAGCGCCGGCGACCGGGCCCGTATGCAGGTCCTGGCCATGGCGACGGCCACCCTCTCGCAGGGCCCGTCCCTCTCCCAGGCCGGCTCCGACCTGCTGCGCTCCAAGTCGCTCGACCGCAACTCGTACGACAGCGGCGACTGGTTCAACGCCATCCACTGGAACTGCCAGGACGGCAACGGCTTCGGACGCGGGCTGCCGATGGCGGCCGACAACCAGTCCAAATGGCCTTACGCCACACCACTGTTGACGTCCGTCAAGGTGGGCTGCGACCAGATCGAGGGTGCCTCGGCCGCCTACCAGGACCTGCTGAAGATCCGTACGAGCGAAAGCGTCTTCGGACTCGGCACGGCCGACCAGGTGCAGTCGAAGCTGTCCTTCCCGCTGTCCGGGAAGGACGAGACCCCCGGGGTGATCACGATGGAGCTCGGCGACCTCGTCGTCGTCTTCAACGCGACGCCCGAGAAGCAGAAGCAGACGATCGGTGCCCTGGCCGGAACGGCGTACGCGCTGCATCCGGTGCAGGCGTCGGGCGCGGACCCTATCGTGAAGTCCTCGTCCTACGCGGCGGAATCGGGCACGTTCGTCGTTCCGGGCCGCACGGTGGCCGTTTTCACCCGGGCCTCGTGAGGGCGCACTAGTTTGATGGGGGCGGGCCGGGATCTCCCGGCCCGTCCCCGCCACCCGTGCCTCGAGGGGCTGTTCGTATGGACGGCAACGACGTGGAGTCCACCGTGATGGTGGTCGACGACACGGCGGCCGGCCGCTATGCGCTGGGCGCTGTGCTCAGCCGTGCCGGGCACAGCGTCATTCCGGTGGCCAGCGCCTGGGAGGCGCTCGTCGAACTCGACGTACGGCTGCGCGCGGGCGTGCTGCCCGATGTGGCGCTGGTGGACGTCGGGCTGCCCGACATGAACGGCTTCGAGCTGTGCCGCAGACTCAAGGCGCAGCCGCCCACGGCCGCCCTGCCCGTGGTGCACTTCTCCGCCGTGTCCGCGGGACCCGCCTACCGCTGCCGGGGCCTGGACGCGGGCGGCGAGGCGTACTTGGCGGTGCCCGCGGAACCCGAGGAGATCCAGGCGGTCGTACGGGCCGCGGTGCGCGGAGCCCGGAAGCGCACGGGTGCCGAGACGCTCGTACGGAGGCTGACGCTGCTGTCCGAGACGATCGCCGCCGTCCAGACGGCGCGCTGTCTGCGGGAGCTCGCCGACGCGGCGGCCGACGGCACCGCCCGGCTCACCGGCTCGCCGGCCGCCGTGTTCGTGCCGGCCGAGGACGGTGAGCTGTTCTGCGGCATGTCCCGGAGCAGGGCGCGGGCGGCGCTGCCCGACCGGGGCGCGCACGAGACCGTGGCCCGGCTGATCCGGCACGCCACCGCCGGACACACCGGGGTGCGCGGCACCGTCGTCCCCGCGCCGCTGTGGCCCGCGGGGTTCTTCCGGCCCGGCGCGTCCGACGACGCGCACCTCGTGCTGGCCCAGGCCCAGGACGGCAGGACACCGGTGTGCCTCGCCACCCCCGCGCGCACCGACCGCAAGCCGGCGCCGCGGACCGACACCCTGGTGGCCCGCCTCGCGCAGGCCACCGCACTGGCCGCCGAGCCACTGCTCATGTACCAGGCGGAACGCCATGTCGCGCTGACCCTGCAACACAGCTTCCTGCCACAGGAGTTGTCCGCGATGCCGGGCGTCGAGGTCGTCGTCCGCTATGTGCCCGCCTCCCGGCAGACCGAGATCGGCGGCGACTTCTACGCGGCGCTGAATACCTCGGCCGGGGTGCTCACGGCGGTCGGCGACGTCGTCGGGCACTCGCTGGAGGCGGCCACCGTGATGGTCGAGATCCGGCACGCGCTGCGCGCCTACTGCGTCGAGGACCCCGAACCCCGGGTACTGGCCCGGAGGCTCGACCAGATGCTGCAGCACTACCACCCCGACGCCACGACCACCGTCTGTCTGACCTTGGTCGACCCGGCGAGCGGGCGGGCCCGGATCGCCAACGCGGGCCACATCCCGCCGCTGGTCGTCGGCGACGACGGCACCGCCGGATACGTCGAGGCGCGCGGTCCGCTGCTCGGCCTCGGCCTGGACCGCCCGCCGCCCACCGAGGTCACCCTGCTGCCCACGGACCGGCTCCTCATGATCACCGACGGCCTCATCGAGACCCGCGGCACGGACCTGGAGGTCTCCCTGGAACAGCTGCGCACCGCCGCGGCCGCCGCCCCGCCCGGCACCGCCGCCCTCTGCGACACCCTGCTCGCCTGCTTCGGCCGGGACCGGGAGGACGACATCGCGCTGCTGGCGCTGCGGTTAAGGTGACCGGGAGACCCCTAGAACAGGAGTGCCCATGCCGCAGATCACCGTCGAGTTCTCCTCGGCGCTCGACCACGTCGACTGGCGCGGGTTCGCGCTCGCGCTGCACCCCGTGGTCGTCGAGACGGCGGCCGCGCGGCTCGAAGCGTGCAAAACGCGGACCCTGCGGACCGAGGACGACGTGGTGGGGGCGGACGCGGACGGGCAGGCGATCGTCAACGTCACGATCGCCCTGCTCGCCGGCCGGACCGACGACACCAAGGCGAAGCTCACCGAATCCGCGCTGGAGCTGCTGCGCAAGTACATCGAGCCCACCGACGGGCTCGCGCTGCACGTGTCCGCCGAGGTGCGCGACCTCGACCCGTCGTACCGCAAGTTCGAGGCCTAGGGGGATTACGCCGCCGGGGGCGACGCCAGTGCGACCAGCCGGACGACGAGGTCGCTGAACGGCCCGTCGCCCGGCTCGTCCTTGAGCCCCTTGCGCAGCAGCTCGCCCACCTCCTCGTCGTTCGCGGCGCTCACCGCCGCCAGCGCCGCGAAGTCGTGCACGAGCTGCACCTCCAGCTCGCCGCGCGGAATCCGCCGCCCGTCCAGCCAGATCAGCGCCGTCGACTCGACGAGCGAGATCCAGGAGCGGATCACCAGTTCGAGACGGGCGGGCGGGTCCTCGACCTTCAGATGCGAGAGGATCTGGAGGTACGCGGCCTGTCGTACGGCGTCGATCAGCGCGTTGGTGGTGGACGAGCCGACCGCGGGGCCGCCGCGCATCAACGCCGCGAAACCGGGCCCGTGATCGTCGACGAAGTCGAAGAAGCGGCGCATCACCCGGAGCAGTCGCGCCCCCAGCGGTCCCTCCTGGGGTTCCACGAACCGGCCCGCGAGATCGTCCGACGCGCGCTGCAACGCCGCCTCGTACAGGCTGAGTTTGCCGGGAAAGTAGTGGTAGACCAGCGGCCGCGAGATACCGGCGGCCGAGGCTATCTCGTCGATCGAGACCTCGTCGGGCGAGCGTCGGCTGAACAGTTCGAGGGCGACGCCGATCAACTGCTGCCGCCGCTCCTCGACACCCATCCTGCGGCGTACCCCGGTTGTCATACGAACACCTTACCGATCGGATCCGGCCCGAAACGGGCCGGTCCGGCCACGGGTGTTCACATGTCCAACACGATTCGCTCACCGCGCGCCCGCGATACACAGATCAGCATCGAGTCACCACGCTCCGCATCCGTCAGCAGTTCGTCCCGGTGCTCGATCTCCCCTTCCAGGACCCGCTGTTGGCAGGTTCCGCAGAACCCCTGCTCGCAGGAGTAGACGGTGCCGGGCAGCTCCGCGCGCACGGCGGCGAGGACGGTGGAGTCGGCCGAGACGGTCACCGTCCGTCCGCTGCGGCGCAGTTCGACCTCGAAGGCGCCGTCGCCCTCGCTCGACGTATGGGGCGCGCTGTGTTCTCCCGGGGGACGACCGCCGGACCCCCGGCCGGAAAAACGCTCCACGTGCAGCGTCGCCCCGTCCGGGAGACGGGCCTCGACCGCCTCCATCAGCCCCTCCGGACCGCAGCAGTAGACCGCCGCGCCCTCGGGAACGTCCGCGAACAGCGCGTCGAGGTCCGGCAGTCCGTCCGCGTCCTCGGCGACGACGGTGACCGTGCCGCCGCGCAGCTTCTCGATCTCCTCCAGGAACGGCATCGAGGCCCGCGTCCGCCCGCCGTACAACAGCCGCCAGTCCGCGCCCTCCTGCTGGACGGCCCGCAGCATCGGCAGGATCGGCGTGATCCCGATGCCGCCCGCGACGAAGACGTACGACGGCGCCGGTGCGAGCGGGAAGCGGTTGCGCGGCCCGCGCACCTCGACCTCCATGCCCTCCTGGAGCTGTTCGTGGACCTCGCGCGAGCCGCCCCGCCCGTCCTCGACCAGCCGTGTCGCGACGGTGTACGACGACGTGTCCTCCGGGTCCCCGCACAGCGAGTACTGCCGTACGAGCCCCGACGGCAGCATCAGATCGAGGTGCGCGCCCGGCTCCCAGACCGGCAAGTCCCGCCCTTCCAGGCGCAGTTGTACGACCCCGTCGGCGACCCGTTCGTGCCGGGTGAGCAGCAGCCGCAGCGCCCGGGAACGCGGCCGCCCGGAGATCGGGTTCTCCAGGGCGGGCAGCGGCCACAGCGGCGAGGCCTCGATCCGGCGGCGCATCGCGCGCCTGACGAGCAGCGCCGCACCGGCGACGGCCACGACGGTCAGCGGCCGGAGCATCAGGCCACCCCCCGTTCCGCCGCCGTGGCCGCGGGGGAGGAGGCGAGATAGGCGACGGCCTGCTCGGTGGAGCCCTCCTGGGAGGGGTGATAAGTACGGCTGAGATAGCGGGGGATGGACTTGAGCATGTCCCCGGTCGACGGCAGCACGCCCTGCTTCCCGCTCACATAGAAATCCTTGAAGCTCGCCCTGCCCGCGGCGAGCGTCGGGTCGTTCTCCATGAAGAAGCGCGCCCCGCGCTGCCACAGGAAGACGAGCGCGGTGAACGCGGTCGCCCAGGTCCGCGCACGGCGCCGGTAGCTCCCGTCGAGGTGCATGAACAACTCGAACGCCACGGACCGGTGCTCGACCTCCTCGGCCCCGTGCCAGCGCAACAGGTCCAGCATGGTCGGGTCGGCGCCGCGCCGGTCCAACTCCTCGGCGTTCAGCACCCAGTTGCCGAGGAAGGCGGTGTAGTGCTCGATGGCCGCGATGAGGGCGACCCGCTCCATCAGCCACCACTCCCGGGCCTTCCCGGGCGGCAGCGTGCGATCGCCGAGCAGCTTCTCGAAGAGCCAGTCGACCTGCGCGGTGTACGGCGTCGGGTCGAGCCCCAGCTCCTTGAGGTGCGGTAGTACCTCGTCGTGCGCCTGCGAGTGCATCGCCTCCTGCCCGATGAACCCGATGACGTCCTCGCGCAGCCGCTCGTCGCGGATGTGGGGCAGCACCTGCTTGTAGACGTGCACGAACCAGCGCTCACCGGCCGGCAGCAGCAGATGCAGCACATTGATGGTGTGGGTGGCGAACGGATCCCCCGGCACCCAGTGCAACGGCGTGTCCTCCCAGGAGAACGACACCTTCCGCGCCTTGAGCGCCACCCGCTCGGACTCGACCGGCCGGGGCAGCCGGGCCTGCGTATTAGACATGTTGTCAATGTACTGACGGGTAAGTCCGCGGGGAACCCTCGTGCAGGGACGGACTCAGAGGCGGGTGGAGCAGGGGTCGCAGAGACGGACTCATGGGTTCCGTACAACCAAGTCCGCGCCACACAGGTCACTTACGCGCCTACCTGCACGAACTCAACAGGAGACCATTCGGTGCACATGTCCCTCAGACGCGTCCTCGCCTGCGCCGCCACGGCCGCGCTCGCCGCCGGCGGTCTCGCGCTGACCTCCACGCCCGCGGCCACCGCGGCCCCGGCCCAGCAGCTCTCCGACGACTTCAACGGCGACGGCTACCGCGACGTCGTCCTCAACCTGCCCTTCCACTCCACGTCGACACGGCACCTGAGCGGCGCGGCGATGGTGCTCTACGGCTCGGCGAGCGGCCTGAGCAGCACGCACCGCAAGCTGATCACCCAGAACACCGCCGGGGTGCCCGGCACCGCCGAGTCCGTCGACTGGTTCGGCCACGCCTCCACGACCGGCGACTTCGACGGCGACGGCTACGCCGACCTGGCCGTGTCGGCCCCCCGCGAGGGCTATGTCTCCGGCGACACCACCTGGACCGACGCCGGCCAGGTGACGCTGATCTGGGGCGGCCCCGACGGCCTGACCTACCACGGCGGCACCACCGTCAAGCTCGGCACCCCCACGGTCGATCGCCAGCTGGCCGGCATCGACCTCGCGTCCGGCGACTTCAACGGTGACGGCAAGCGGGACCTGGTGGTCGGCAACGGCCGCGGCGGCGAGGCCGGGACGCTGCTGCTCGGCCCCTTCACCCGCACCGGTTCGGCCGCGTCCCGCAAGCCGCTGGGAGTCGCCACCGGAACGCCCTACTACGCCGAGACCATGCTGGCCACGGGGGACCTGACCGGCGACGGCGTGACCGACGTGCTGGTGTCGTGGGACTCCGGAACGCTGGATCCGACGCAGGGGATCCATGTGCTGCGCGGCGGCTCCGGGGGACTCACGGACATCGGCACCCTCAAGGACGCGCTCGGCAGCGAGCTCAACCACCGCCAGGGCGAGCGCCTGGCCATCGGAGATCTGGACCGCGACGGCCACGACGACGTGGTCGTTCCGCAGCCCTTCGCCCTGGACCACAAGGGCGAGTTCCTCGTCGTCTACGGCGGCGCCAACGGCCAGGACCCGGCCCGCAAGCCGGTGCACTTCAGCCAGGACACGCCTGGCGTGCCCGACAGCAACTCCGACGTCGGATCGGACCACTTCGGCAAGCAGGTCGCCGTCGGGGACGTCAACGGGGACGGCTACCCGGACGTGATCGCGACCAGCCCCGACGAGAACCACAGCAACCTGACCGACCCCGGCAAGGTGACCGTCCTGCGCGGCGGCCCCGGCGGGCTGACCGGGAGCGGCGCCACCTCGTTCACCCAGAACACGGCGGGGGTGCCGGGCGAGGCCATCCGGTACGGCGGCTTCGGCGCGAGCGCCAAGGCCACCGACGTCAACGGCGACGGCCGGGCCGACGCGCTGCTCGGCGTGTACACCGTCCACGCCGGGGCCGCGGACGGCTACCTCGGCGGTCTGTGGGCGCTCCCGGGCAGCGCCACGGGCACGGGCTCCAAGTCCTTCACCAACACCAGCCTCGGCTTCGCGGAGGGCAGCAACTTCGAGCTGGGCAAGTCCTTCAACCGCTGACGAACAGCCGGGCCTGAAGGCCGCGACGCACCGCGACTAGCGCAGTCCGCTGATGGACCTGCCGTCGCTCAGCGTCCCCTTCAGGCCCGCCTGCGCGCCCTGCTCGGCCCGCACGGTCAGCAGGTGGCCCTGCGAGGCACCGCGCACTCCGCCCGTCGCCCGGATCGACTCCGTGTCCCGGCTGCCCGCCGCCAGCAGATACCAGGACCCCGCCGTCGACTTCCACAGCACCTTGGCCAGCACATGGGGGTCGCGGGAGCCGCACGCGGGGGAGTTCTCGGCCTTCGCCGCGACCGCCCCATACGCGCTGCCCGGGGTGTGGAACTGGGCGAGCACCCGCGTGCCGCCGCCCCGCCAGGTGTCGGCCCGGGTGCAGACCCACTCCGCGCTGCCGCTCGCGTCGGGCAGCGGCTGCTCGGCATACTGCCAGGCGTTCACGGACCGCACGCCCTGGGAGCGCACGGCGGCGAGGGAGCAGGCGAAGGGCGACCAGGTCCGCAGGGCCTCCGCGCCGGACGCCTCGTGGGGCGCCGAGGGGCGGCCCGAGGTGAGGTGGGCCGGGGTCAGCTCGCCGAGGTCGGCCATCAGACGGGTGCCGGAGTCGTCCTTCAGTTGCAGCACGTTCCACGACGTGCACGCGCCGGTCTGCTGGGCCGGGCCGGCCAGCGGCGAGGTGATGCCATCCGCCGACAGGTCGAGGTCCATCGCGCCGGAGGACGGCTTCAGCAGGTCCCGCTCGGCGGCCTTGGTCACCCAAGGGGCCGTCAGATAGCGGACGTTGCCGTCGGCACGGTCCAGGACCACCGCGTTCGCCTCGGCCCCCCTCGCTCCGTCGACGCGCGCGAAGTCGAGGCCCGCCTCGCTGGTGCCGTTCTTCGGCTCGGCGTACCGGGCGATGCGCAGACCGTCGTAGAGGAGCACCACGCGCGCCTGGTCGACGTCGCCCGCGTACAGCAGTTGCGGCGGTCCGGGCGGGGCGCCCAAGGGGGTGCCGGGGGTCCAGGAGAGCTGCACGGATTCGCCGGGCCGAGCCCATACGGCGAGGGCGCGGCGCAGCAGGGCGGTGTCCTTGACGAGGTTGCCGCGCGCGGGCCACACGGAGAAGTCGGTGCGGGCCGACGACTGCCAGGCCGTGGCCGCCACCCTGGTCAACCGGGCGGGATTCAGGGCGGCTTCGGCCGCCGGGTTCTGCGCGTAGGAGGGTGCCGCGGCGCCGTCCGGGCCCCATCCGTCGCCGGGCAGACCGAGCAGGGCGCCGCACACGGCCACGGCCGCGGTGGCGGCGAGCGCGGCCTTCATGTGCTGCCTGCGCCGCATCAGATCGGTCGGCCGGGCGTGCAGCGAACAGGGATCGAACTCGGGGGAGTGGAGGAGGGCGTCCTGGGCCGCCACCCCGCCGGCCTCCGAGAGCGCCGTACCGGGGGCCTTGACGCCCGCCGCCGTCAGCACCTTCATGACGTCCGCGTCCGACAGCTTCTCCAGACCGCGCAGCACATACGCGGCGCGGGCGGGCGCGGACAGCGCGGACAGCCGCTGGTCCAGGGCGAGTTCGTCGGCGCCGCCCGAGCGTGGGAAGAGCCTGAGGCCCCACACCTGGGGCAGCAGCGGCGGCAGCTGGGACCGCTTGGGCCACGCCCGCCGTTTCAGCGGCAGGCCCGCCTCCAGCGCCGTACGCACCACCCGGAGGCGGACGAAGGCGTAGCCCGGGTCGCCGTCGCGGCCGTCGGCGGTCTGCTGGGCCGGGATGACCGACGCGTCACCGGACGTACGGCCCCGGGGCAGCGCGCGCTGGGTGAGGGCGTGCGCGGTCAGCACCCGTCGGTTGCGGCCGAGGCTCGGCGGCAGCACCAGATAGGCGAGCCGGACGAGCCGGGGATAGTGCTCGACGAGCGCGGCCTCGGCCTGCTCGACGTCGACGACCGGTCCTGAGGGGGGCGCGGGGCGCGGGGCTACATCCTGTGACTGCACGTTCAGCAAAACGAGCGAATCGGTGGATGGTCACCTGGTCCCCCGGGGCGTTACTCCTCGGGCTCCACGAGCAGCCGCGCGTAGTTCGCCATCGACCGCTGGTAGCGCGGCAGATGGGGCGCGAGGGCGCCGAGGACGAGGGAGAGGCCCTCGCGGTCGCGGCCCAGGCTGGACAGGCAGAGCGCGAGACAGGCGCGTACCGCGTCGTCCAACTCGTCCGAGGGCGCGTCGAGTTCGGGGGTGAGGAGCTTGACTCCCTCCTCCGCCTGCCCGATGTTCCGCAGCGAGCTGGAGAGCTGGATCTTGGCGCGGCGGCCCTTGTAGCCGCTGAGGCCGCGGGCGAGCGCCTCCCGGTACAGCGGTGCGGCCTTGTCCGAGTGGCCCGTCGAGTCCCAGGCGCAGGCCTGCTCGAACGGTCCGAGGGGGCTGCCGGCGGGCAGTTCGGCCACCAGCGCGTCGATCACCGCCCGGAAGTCCGCCGCGTCCTGTTCTTCGTAGTCGTCGAACGTGGCCCAGGCGGCCGCCGTACGCTCTTCCCAGTCTTCGTTCACGGGGGACACCCTCGCACACCTGTGCCCCTGGCGGCAGCGGCATTTACCCGCGGAACAGCGGCCGATTGAGCGCGGCGCGCCCGGGAGCCGTATCGAAGGCAGAGTCCCCGCCGGGGCTCTTATCGGCGTGAGCGCCGACAGGTACCGGAGGAACGTATGAGGTTGACACGCGAGACGCTTCTGGCCGGGGCCGCCGTGGCCCTGCTGACGCTGACCGGCTGCGGCGGATCGGGCGACAAGGCGGCCACGGACGACAAGGTCCCGGCCACGGCGACCGGCAGTCTGGAGGACCTGGCGGCCGAGGTGAAGTGCAAGCCGGACATCCAGACGGACGCCGACGAGATCCGCCAGGGCGTCTGCAGGATCAGCGACGGCAAGTTCATCCTGGCGACCTTCGCCACCGACCGCGGCCAGCGCGAGTGGCTCAACGGGGCCAAGGACTACGGCGGTTCGTACCTCGTCGGCGCCAAGTGGGTCGCCGTGGGGGACCAGAAGATGGTCACGACGCTGCGCGGCCAGCTCGGCGGGACCGTGGAGGAGGGGGCCTCGCACCACTCGGGGAGTAGCGGTGGTGGGGGAACCGAGACCACGCACTCCGGTCACCACAGCGGCTGACCGCGCAGGACTTGGACGGCCTTGCTTCGTGCGGCAGTGACGAAGGCCGGTGGCGGGAGATCCCGCCACCGGCCTTCTCAGTGCGTCACTTGCAGCGCTGGCCGCTGTTGACGCAGTTGACCATCTTGTTCATCACGTTCTCGTCGAAGACGTTGATGAAGTCGTCGTGGTCGGTTGCGGGCTTGTGCAGCTGTTCCGGGAAGCCGTCCACCGCGTAGGCGTTCTTGACCTGCCCGTTCTCGATGGTCGGCGCCGGCACGTTGTACACCAGGCGCATCGACAGCTGCGGGATCGCCTTGAAGCCATTGGCGCAGTTGCCCTGGGCGTCGGCGAAGGCCACGTGCGTACGGTGGTTCGCGCTGTCGATGTTCTGGCCGTCCCAGCAGCTCTGGAACTTGAACGTGCGCACCACGCTGCTGCCCTGGGGGCAGATCGGGTACTGCGTCGTCAGCTGCACCTTGTTCTCGAAGCCGGTGCAGCTCCAGTGGGCGTTGGCGTTCGCGAGGCCGTTGGTCGTGGTCTTCGCGTCACCGGTGATGATCCGCAGGAACTTCGGCATCGCGACGACCTTGCTCTTCGGGTTACCGACGAACTTGATCTGCGCCTGCTTGGCCTGCTGGATCGCGCCGACGTTGCCTTCCTTGCCACCGCCGTCGTTGTTCTGGTCGAAGTCCTGCGTACCGTTCTGGATACGCACGACCGGCCAGTAGTACGACGACTTGTCGCCCTGGTTCGTGCAGCTGGTCTGGGCTGCGGCGAACGTGTCGTTGTTGGCGAAGGCGTCGTTCGACTGGTTGCCGACGTAGTCGTGCAGGTGGTGTGCGCCATTGGTGACACCGGGCGCCACGATCACGTTGTCGGTGTTGAACTTCTTGTTGGCGTTCACACCGCAAATGCTCGTGAACGTGCCGTTCGAACCGCCGGCCTGGGTCCGGGCCTTCTGGGCGACATTCGGCTGGACCTTCGTGATATCCACGAAGTCGGCGGCGACAGGACCGTTTCCGGCCTGACCGCCATTGCCGGCCTGCTGACCGCCATTGCCGTTCTGCTGACCGCCGTTGCCGGCCGGCTGGCTGGCCGAGGCGCTCGGGGCCGCGCTGGCCGAGGCGCCGCCGTTCTGCTGGCCGCCGTTGTTGTTCCAGCCGCCGCCCGCGTTGGTCTGGGCCTGGTCGGCGGTGGTCCCGGTACAGGCGGCGAGACCGTCCAGCGAGCCCGGGGCGGTGGCGCCGACCCGCCTGAAGTCGATCTTGATCCGGTCGATCACCGCGGTCCGCTTGTCCTTCAGCGGGCTCAGGATGGCGTTCTGTACGAAGCCCGCGTCGTTCGTCTGGGCCTGTCGCGTCGAGGCCAGCCGGGCGTATGCCTCGGTGATCTGCTTGTCGAGAGTCGCCAGCTCCGTGTCGACGCCCGACTTCGCCCCGCTCGGCACGTTGGTCAACTTCTGCCCGACGTCAGGGCAGCTGATCGTGGCGACCTGAGCGGAGGCGGCCTTCGTGGTATTGGGAGAATTGTTCTCCTCGTGTGCCGAGGCGTAGAAATTCGCCCAGATCAGCCCGCCCCCGCCGATCGCGAGAGCTGCCGACGCGGCCACGGCGCGAACGGCCAGCGGCGAACGGCGTTTTCGTATGTTGCGTCCCATGGAACTCCTCTGACTTCCTTGCGGGGGCATCGAGGCGCCCGACAGGAGTGAAGCGGCGCCATTCCATACGGAGGGGGCGCGTGAGGCGTTCAGAAACCTCGGAAAATCTTAGAAGTTCGTGAGGTCAATTCCGGCACAATGGGCCCAGAAGCCCGCGTTTCTCCGGGAGTTGATCTCCTGAAACAGGTTTGGCGGTGCTTTTTGACTGATATTCAGCGGCGCCTGGGCCCTGCTTCCCCGATCCCATTCAGCGGGCGCCCTGATCCAAATAGGCGAGCACCGCGAGGACGCGTCGGTTGTCGTCGTCCGAGACCTCCAGGCCCAGCTTGGCGAAGATGTTGGAGGTGTGCTTCGCGATCGCCCGCTCCGTGACCACGAGTTGGGCCGCGATCGCCGCGTTCGACCGTCCCTGTGCCATCAGTTCGAGCACCTCCAGCTCGCGCGGGGTGAGCCGGCCGAGCGGCTGGTCGACGGTGGACCGCCGCGACAGCAGCTGCTGGATGACCTGCGGATCCATCGCCGTACCGCCCGCGGCGACCCTGCGTACGGCGTCGATGAACTGCTCCGCGTCGAACACCCGGTCCTTGAGCAGATAGCCGACCCCGCCCGTACCGTCGGCGAGCAACTCCCGCGCGTACAGCTGCTCCACGTGCTGGGACAGGACGAGCACCGGCAGCCCCGGCCGGTCGCGGCGGGCCTGAAGCGCGCACTGCAGCCCCTCGTCCGTGTGCGAGGGCGGCAGCCGTACGTCGACCACGGCGACGTCCGGCTCCAACTCGGCCAGCGCTCGGCTGAGTTCGGGCCCGCTCTCGACGGCGGCGGCGACCTCGAAGTCGTACGCCTCAAGCATCCGGACCAGTCCGTCGCGCAGCAGGAACAGGTCTTCGGCTAGGACAACACGCAAGGGATCTCCATGGTGACCATGGTGGGACCGCCCGCGGGGCTGCTGACGGCCAGGACGCCGTCGAATGTACCCAGTCGCCGCTCGACTCCGGCCAGGCCCGATCCCGCGCCGATCCGCGCGCCGCCCTTGCCGTTGTCGGTGACCGCGATGCGCAGCATGCCGTCCGTGTGGTGGAGGTCGACCCAGACGCGGTCGGCGCCGGAGTGCTTGACCGCGTTGGTCAGCGCCTCGCTGACGGCGAAGTACGCGGCGGACTCGACGGGCGCGTCGGCACGGCCGTCCAAGTCGACGTCCACCTCGGCCGCGAGGGGCAGCCGCAGCGCCAACGCCCTGACAGCGTCGCCGAGTCCGCGCTCCGCGAGCACGGGCGGATGGATGCCGCGGACGAGATCCCGCAGCTCGGTGAGCGCGTCGGCGGAGGACTGCCGGGCCTGAGCGAGCAACTCCTTCGCCTTGGCCGGATCCTTCTCGACCAACGCCTCGATGGTCCCCAGATCCATCCCCATCGCGACGAGCCGCGCCTGCGCTCCGTCGTGCAAGTCCCGCTCGATGCGCCGGAGTTCGGCCGCCGAGGTGTCGACGGCGTCACGCCGGGTCTCGGTCAGCACGCGGACCCGCTCGGCCAGTTCGCCCTGGCCGGAGGCGAGCACGGAGCGGGTGAGCTGGAAGTGGAGGCGCAGGAGGGGTGGGGAGAGGTAGTAGGCGGCGACGAGGAGTACGGCGGCGAGGGCACCCGCGAGGAGGGCGCTGCCCTGTCCGGACACCGGCACGAAGCCGTACCACCAGCCGACCCTGCCCGTGCCGTCGGTGAACACCCGCCACAGTCCGAGGGCCAGCGCGAAACCCTCCGCCGGGTAGAAGAGCAGTGCGGCGGACAGCAGCGCGGTGGCGAACCCGGCGGTCATGTCGACCAGCAGCCACCCCAGATCCCGCCAGGTGGCAGGGTCCCCGAGCATCCGGAAGCACCGCGTCCAGGGGTTGGCGTGCTCCGGGATCGGCCGGTACGCGGCCGGAATCCTCACCTGGCACCACTCCGCGGCGACGATCCGCCGTGCGTTCGCGAAGGCCCGTACGCCGGTCAGTGCCCATGGGGCGGTGACGATTCCTATGCCCAGCGGCACGAGGGCGATCGATACGACGGTCAGTACGAAGAGGATGACCGAGCCGGCCAGGCCCACCACGGCGACCGCGAGTCCCCGTACCCCGGCCACGACGGCCTCCCGCCCTCGCGTCCGCACATCGCTGCTCTGCGTCTCCATGCGCCCCAGTCTCACCGACCCGCCGGACGGGGTCACTGGGCTGGGCACCCCGGTGGGGGGTGGTGCTAGCAGCACCGTCGGCTGGTGGTGCGGTGGGTTTTTCGCCCCCTCCGCCCCTTCCCTCCCCCAAGCTCTCGGCTTCGCTCGAGCAGGGGGGACCCCCATCGTCCCTGGGGGCTCCGCCCCCCAGACCCCCCGTATCGCGCTGACACGCTCGTCCTCAAACGCCGGAGGGGCTGAAAGAGATTCAGCCCCTCCGGCGTTTGGGACGGGTAGGGGCGGCGGGGGCGAAGAAAACCTGCCCCCGCCAACCCCTGTCAGCGCGCGTACCTCATCAGGGCGCGGACCATGTGGCACGTGGTGTCCGACGGCGGGTGGACACCGATGAGTTCCGCGGTGCTGCGTATCTTCTCGTTGCGCGCCTGGTTCGGCATGTAGACACCGGAGTCGAGCAGAGCGATCGCGAGACGCATCGCCTTGAGGCGACGGTTGTGCGTGACGTACCACTCGCGAGGACGCCCCGGCGGCAGCGGGCGCTTCTCAACAGGCTCGTACGGCAGGTCCAGCAGGACCGCCCTCTTGGACGTGGACTGAGTGGGCAGCGGCTTCAGTGCGGCAGCGGGCACAGGCATCCTCCTGTCGCGGTCAGGGCACCATCCGGACCCCCCGGCGGCACCCTCGAACACTGCTTCTATTCTACCGTCGAGCACTGACAAAAGCCGCTGGCCACAAGGGCTTTGGGAGTGCCGTGACACCAGCACAGGAGGGTGTCTCACGTAACGTGTGCGGCATGGAGATCTGGATCAACCCGGCCTGTTCGAAGTGCCGCAGCGCTCTCAGCCTGCTCGACGCGGAGGGCGCCGACTACACGGTCCGCCGCTACCTGGAGGACGTACCGACCGAGGGCGAGATCCGCGACGTACTCGATCGCCTCGGGCTCGAACCGTGGGACATCACAAGGACCCAGGAGGCCGTCGCCAAGGAGCTGGGGCTCAAGGAGTGGGTGCGGGACGCCGGTTCGCGGGACCGGTGGATCACCGCGCTGTCCGAGCATCCGAAGCTGATCCAGCGGCCGATCATCACCGCGGACGACGGGACGGCCGTCGTGGCGCGCACGGATGAAGCGGTGCGGGATGTTTTGTCCCGGTAGGCACAGGTGTGGTCGCCAACTCCCTTGTGATCTATGTTACTTCAGTGACTCCTGTAACCGTTGAGTAACCTCGTTCGGCATCTCGTACATAGCGACGTACCGCTCCCCCTCATCCAGGAGGCGCGCATGTCGCGTAGGAGAACTCTCAGCACCAAGAAGAAGCTCGCACTGCTGGTCAGCGCCGCGGCCGTGGCCGGAGGCGGGGCTTTCGCCCTGGCCGCCACCTCGAACGCGGCGCCGGTGCAGAACGCGCAGAGCTCGGCGGTCTGCAAGGGCCTTGCCACGGCGCTCGGCAACAACCAGAAGTTCATCGACGGCCAAAAGGCCAGTCCCGACGCGCAGTCGGCGGCCCGGATCGCCAACCGCGAGGCCGTCATCGCACAGATCAAGCGCCAGCAGGAGGCGTCCGGCTGCACGGTCGGGGAGTCGGCTCAGGACTCCCAGGCCGCCACGCAGCCGGCGCAGTCGGCTCCCGCGCAGAGCGCTCCGGCACAGTCCGCGCCCGCACAGTCCGCGCCCGCGCAGACCGCCCCGGCGAACAACGGGGGCGGCGCCGCCACCGGTCAGCAGGTCTGTGCCGGTTCGACCGTCACGCTCTCCGGTGAGGGCGGCGCCCCGGCCGCGTCCAGCAACCAGTTCCCGGCCGGGACGAAGCTCAAGGTCACCAACCTGGACAACAACAAGTCCACGACCGTGGAAGTCACCTCGGTCTCCGGCAGCTGCGTCCTGCTGAACAACGCGGCGTTCGAACAGGTCCGGGAGCCCGGCAAATTCCTGATCCGCAAGGCCCGTATCGAGAAGGTGGGGTGACGGTCGGCCATGGGCCGAAGGCCCTGCCGCTCCCGGTCGGGAGCGGCAGGGCCTTCGCGTGCGCATGCGCCCGTACCCCCGCCCATGCCGGGTTCACTCCCCTCGCATACGAGCGGTCGCTCCCGGGACAGACGGACCGGCGGGATCGGCAGGGCCCGCCGATCGCGGTCGCGAACGCTCCCGCGCACAGACTCCCGTCGCGCGAGGTCGCGTGACACCGGGCACACACAGCCCAGGTAACACGGGGTTCACATTCGGGCAATGATCGGGAAATCGCCTGTTGACAGGCTGCCGGGCATCCCCCGCGGCGCCCCAGTGCCGCAGCGCCGCAGCACCCGCAAGTGCGCCTAAGACACACCCCGAAGGATGTGGCCCGTGACCTTCAAGGCTGAGTACATCTGGATCGACGGCACCGAGCCGACGGCCAAGCTCCGTTCGAAGACGAAGATACTGGGCGACGACGCCAAGGGTGCCGAGCTGCCGATCTGGGGCTTCGACGGGTCCTCCACGAACCAGGCCGAGGGTCACGCCTCCGACCGCGTACTCAAGCCGGTCTTCACCTGCCCGGACCCGATCCGCGGCGGCGACGACGTCCTCGTCCTGTGCGAGGTCCTGAACATCGACATGACGCCGCACGAGTCCAACACCCGTGCCGCGCTCACCGAGGTCGCGGAGAAGTTCGCCGCGCAGGAGCCGATCTTCGGCATCGAGCAGGAGTACACCTTCTTCAAGGGCTCGCGCCCGCTCGGCTTCCCCGAGGGCGGCTTCCCGGCCGCGCAGGGCGGCTACTACTGCGGTGTCGGCTCGGACGAGATCTTCGGCCGTGACGTCGTCGAGGCGCACCTGGAGAACTGCCTCAAGGCGGGCCTCGGCATCTCCGGCATCAACGCCGAGGTCATGCCCGGCCAGTGGGAGTTCCAGGTCGGCCCGCTGGCGCCGCTGACGGTCGCCGACCAGCTGTGGGTGGCCCGCTGGCTGCTCTACCGCACCGCCGAGGACTTCGCCGTCTCCGCGACGCTGGACCCGAAGCCGGTGAAGGGCGACTGGAACGGCGCGGGCGCGCACACCAACTTCTCCACGAAGGCGATGCGCGAGGGCTACGACGCGATCATCACCGCGTGCGAGTCGCTGGGCGAGGGCTCCAAGCCGCTCGACCACGTCAAGAACTACGGCGCCGGCATCGACGACCGCCTGACCGGTCTGCACGAGACCGCCCCGTGGAACGAGTACTCCTACGGCGTCTCCAACCGTGGGGCCTCGGTCCGTATCCCGTGGCAGGTCGAGAAGGACGGCAAGGGCTACATCGAGGACCGCCGTCCCAACGCCAACGTCGACCCGTACGTGGTGACGCGTCTGCTCGTCGACACCTGCTGCACCGCCCTGGAGAAGGCCGGCCAGGTCTGATCCGCCCCGCAGCTCCGCGAGGGGGCGTCCACCATCCCGGTGGGCGCCCCCTCGCGTTGTCAGTGGCGCATGCCAGTCTTGATCCATGGACCACAACGACGCCCTGGCCATCAAGGTCGAGACGGAGAACTGGCAGACGCACGCGCGGATTTCGGGGCAGCAGCTGCGCGACCTGGTGCACCGGATCGGGGGCGAGGGCGACCGCTATCTGGTCGTGCAGCGCATACCGGATATCCCGGATGTCTTCCTCCAGGTGTGGCACGAGAGCGGCGGGGACTACCGGCTGGAGTACCGGGACAGCCGTGAGCTGTTCTTCGGGACCGATGTCGCGGACCCCGGCCGGGTCGCGGACGCCATGGTGGGCTGGGTGCGCAAGGAAGACGGCTGGGACGCGGGGATCGCCTGGGAGCCGGTTCCCGTCGACCCCGCCGAGGAGGTCCCCGAGCTGCCCGCCGACGTACGCGAAGAGGTCGAGGAGCGCGTACGGGAGCTGCTGCGCTGCGGGTACGACGACCGGGCCCGGCTGGCCGAGGACGCGGAGGAATGTCTGGTCGACGGGGACTACCGGCCGGTGTCCAAGCCGCAGGCCCGCGAGCTCGTGGACCGGCTGTGGCTGGAGCGCCTCGCCGAGCAGGAGACCTGGGAGGGGGTCACGGACCCGGAGCGCGTCACCCGGGCCTTCGAGGCGCTCGACGCGGACGGCATCACCGCGCGCGAGAACTTCACGTGCTGCCGCACCTGCGGCACGGCCGAGATAGCCGACGAGCGCCGCGAAGCAGCGCGCGGTTTCGTCTACTTCCACTCGCAGTGCACTCAGAGCGCGGCCGCCGGGCACGGGCTGATGCTCCTGTACGGCGGGTTCGACGGCTCGGCCGAGACCACCGCGGCCGTCGGACGCGAGGTCGTCGCGGCGCTCGGCGCGGCCGGACTGTCCACGGAGTGGGACGGTTCCCCGGACAGCGCGATCACGGTCACGGCGCTGACATGGCACAAACGGCTGGTCGGGTGAGGGGACGCAGCGTCAAGTTCGGGCCAAGGAAGCGTCCGACCGGTGAGAGGAGTCTCCTGCCCGGCTTCGGCTTCTGCTTCAATGGGGGCATGGCCAGCTTCCAGAAGTACACCGCGACAGGTCGCCATGACCTCGAGCCCTTCTGGCCTTCCCGTCAGCACCACGACTTCGACCGGGTGTGTTGCCGCGCGATGAACGCGCCGGCCCTCTAAAGCCGTACACCCCGGCCTTCGGCCAGCGCGCACGACGTACGTCCTCGACGGCCCCGACCACGAACTCGCGGTCGTCGACCTTCCCGACGAACTTCTCGCGCGAAAGAGCTGACCTCTCATGGCGACCACTCGTTCCTTCTCTTCCCTCGCGACCGCTCCCACGGCCTCCACCGGCTCCGGACGGCACCGACTGCGTGCCGTCGACCGGGACGAGGTGGTGAACGTCGCCGACTTCCTGCCGCCGGGCGCCACTTGGCTGCCCGCTCCCCAGCACGCCCTGCCCGTACTGCCCGGGCAGCCGCCGATGATCGGCTACCTGGTCCTCGTACCGGCCGACCAGCAGCCGGCGCTGCCGGTCGCCGTGCCGGACCAGCGCGAGCCGTCGGCGGCCGCCGACGGCGACGCCCCGCTCGTCCGCATCGACGCCGTGCAGCGCACCGCCGAGGTCGACGGACGGCCGCTCGACCTCACCTACCTGGAATTCGAGCTGCTCGCTCATCTCGTCGGCCACCCGAACCGGGTGCACACCCGGGACCAGCTGGTCACCACGGTGTGGGGCTACGGGCATGTCGGCGACGGGCGGACCGTGGACGTCCACATCGCCCGGCTGCGACGCAAGCTCGGCGCGGAGCACCGTAAGGCGATCCAGACGGTGCGGCGGGTCGGGTACAAGTACGCGCCGCCGACCGGGCGTTGACCGTACGCCGCTGATAACGCCCCCTGATACGCCGCTGGCAGCGGATCTTCTGTCAGCAGATTCCCGTTCCGTCCGGCGGGTCGTCCGGGCAGAGTCACCGGCATGAGACTTCTGATGCTGGGCGGTACGGAATTCGTGGGGCGAGCGGCTGTGGAGGCGGCGCTCGGCCGAGGCTGGGACGTGACCGTCTTCCACCGGGGCCGACACGAACCCCCCGCCGGGGTGCGGTCGTTGCTGGGTGACCGCACCGTGCCCGACGGGCTTGCGGCGCTCGCCGACGGTGAGTGGGATGTCGTCGTCGACACCTGGTCGGCGGCGCCGCGGGCCGTCCGCGACACGGCTCGGCTGCTGGCCGGCCGGGTTCGGCGGTATGTGTACGTGTCGAGTTGTTCCGTGTACGCGTGGGCCCCCGTCGCCGGGTACGCCGAGGACGCGCCCCTCGTGGAGGGGGCCGCTGCGGGCGCGGAGCAGACCGACTACGCGCGGGACAAGCGGGGCGGAGAGCTGGCCGCGCTCGACGCCTTCGGTGCGGAGGGGGCGTTGCTGGTGCGGTCCGGGTTGATCCTCGGGCCGTACGAGAACATCGGGCGGCTGCCGTGGTGGTTGAACCGGATCGCCCGGGGTGGTCCCGTGCTCGCGCCCGGGCCCCGTGATCTGCCGCTCCAGTACGTCGATGTCCGTGACCTCGCCGAGTGGATGCTCGGGGCGGTGGAGGCGGGGCTGGGCGGGGCGTACAACCTCGTCAGTCCGCGGGGGCACACGACGATGGGGGGTCTTCTCGACGCGTGCGTCCGGGCTACCGGGGCCGAGGCGGAGCTCCGGTGGACCGAACCGGACGTCGTCCTCGACGCCGGGATCGAGCCGTGGACGCAGTTGCCGGTGTGGGTGCCGGCCGGGAGCGACCTTCATGACGCGCTCCACTCGGCGGATGTCTCCCGTGCGGTGGCGGCCGGGCTGCGGTGCCGGCCCGTCTCCGAGACCGTGGCCGACACGTGGAGCTGGCTGCGGGGCCTTGGCGGGGTCCCGCCGCGACGGGCCGATCGGCCGGCGGTGGGGTTGGACCCGGCGGTGGAGGCGAAGGTGCTCGGGGGGTGACCGGGGGCTGACGCGGTCGTCCTCAATCAAACGCCGGAGGGGCCGCACATCAGCCTCGCCGGCACGGGGCGCCACCGCGTCGCTGCGGTGGCGCCCCGGCGTTTGAGGAGCGGGGGCTGAGGCGGAGCCCCAGGTACGGGACGGGTAGGGGCGGAGGGGGCGAGAAAACTCACCCCGATGACAGCTCGCGTTCCAGTGGTGTCCGGAAGCGTGGGGTCACCCGCGTCCACCCCACCCACGCCTGCAGACGTGCCGCCTCCGTCGAGATGGCGTCGCGGGCGTCCTGCCCGAGCCCGGCATCCCCGGCGCCCCCCACAGCCCCCGCGTCCGCCAGCCGGGCGCCCACCGCCAGGTACACCGTCGCCGGGTCGGTGCCGTGCAGCGCGACCAGCGCATCCGCGACCTCCTCGGGAGTCGCCGCCCGCGCGTCGACCGCGAGCCGCTGGCGCAGCGCGAGCCGGGCCCGCCGCTCCACCACTCCGATGTGCCGCAGTTGCCCGCCCACGCCGCCTCCACCCAGTCCGTACCGTCCGGTCGTCTCACCGTCCGGTCGTCCTCATCCTCTCGAACTCATGCTCCCGAAATCCTCTCGAACACCTGCCCGTCCAAGGGTGCGCTTCACCCATTCGCCGTACCCGGCATGCGTACGCCCTGCTCACAGCCTTGACTGGGACCACCGCGACGAGCGGATTCCGGAGGAGATCGAACAAGGAGCACGTCGGGAGACGCGATGCAGAGGCACGGCAGGCACCGCAGGCACCGCACGCACAGCAAGCACGGCATCCGAGGGCTGATCCTGGCGGCGGCCACGACGGCGGCCCTCGCCGCGCCCCTGACCGGCTGCTCGGACGACAACACCCCCGCGAGCACCGCCTCCAAGGCCGCGTCCGCCGCCTCCAAGGCCGCGTCCGCTGCGTCCAAGGCAGCGTCC
Organism: Streptomyces sp. NPDC001530; assembly: GCF_042894545.1. NCBI lineage: Bacteria > Bacillati > Actinomycetota > Actinomycetes > Kitasatosporales > Streptomycetaceae > Streptomyces > Streptomyces sp. NPDC001530. Next base: position 18,708 of record NZ_JBIAVS010000038.1, on the reverse strand, counting down.
GCCGCGTCCGCGGCCGGCGACGCGCTGGCCTCCGCGACCGCCGAGGCCGGCCGCAAGTTCGACGAGTTCAAAAACGGAGTGAACGCCAAGGGTGACGTGAAGCTCGACAGCGAGGTGACCACCGACTCCGGCGGGCGCTCCACCGTCAAGCTCACTGTCACCAACTCCGCGTCCTCGGAGAAGTCGTACGCCGTCCAGGTCGACTTCCGCGACGAGGACGGCAACCTCCTCGACACGGTCGTCGTCACCCTGAACGACGTCGCGGCGGGCGCCTCCAAGGACGCCACCGCCCGCAGCACCCGTACCCTCTCCGGCCACGTCACCGCCGACGTCGCCCGAGCCGTGCGGAAATGACGGCCGTGGCACAGAACGGCGCCACGGCCACCCCGGCGGACCGCGCCGCCCAGGGCAAGGCCGCCCGCAAACGCGCCTCCCGTTCCTCGCACGCCGGCTGGATCCCGGCCGCCGACCGCCCCGACCCCGTCGCCGTACTGGAACGGCAGGGCAAGGACCGGCTGCAGGAGCTGCTGCCGATCCGGTACGGGCGGATGACGGCGTCGCCGTTCGCGTTCCTGCGCGGCTCCGCCGCCGTCATGGCGGCCGACCTGGCGGCCCAGCCGCACACCGGGCTCACCGTCCAGCTCTGCGGCGACGCCCACCTCCTGAACTTCGGCCTGTACGCCTCAGCGGAACGCAGCCTGCTCTTCGACCTCAAGGACTTCGACGAGACGTTTCCCGGCCCCTTCGAGTGGGACGTCAAACGGCTCGCGGCCAGCGTCGCGGTCGCCGCCCGCGAGAACGGGCACGACGAGGAGCAGGTCCGCCGTGCGGCGCAGGCCGCGGCGGGCGCGTACCGCACGGCCATACGACGGCTCGCCGGGCAGGGCGAGCTGGCCGTCTGGCACGAGCGCATCGACGCCGATCAGCTGCTCCCACTGATCCGCTCCGCCCGCCGTCGCAAGCAGGTCGAGTCGACCCTCAGCCGTGCCCGCCGGCGCACCAGCCTGCACGCGCTGGGCAAACTCACCGAGACCGTCGACGGACGCCTCCGCATCGTCCACGACCCGCCCCTGCTGGAACCGGCCGGAGCCCCCGACACGGCCTCGCTCCGCAAGATCTTCAGCGACTACCGCTCCACGCTCTCCGAGGAGCGCCGCCTCCTCCTCGACCGCTACCGCTTCGTCGACGCCGCCCGCAAGGTCGTCGGCGTCGGCAGCGTCGGCACTCGCTGCTTCATCGTGCTGCTCGCCGGACGGGACACGGACGACCCGCTGTTCCTGCAGATCAAGGAGGCGGGAAAGCCCGTACTCGAAGAGCATCTGCCCAGCGGCCCGTACGTCCATCCGGGCCATCGTGTCGTCGCCGGTCAGCGGCTGCTGCAGGCGGCGAGCGACATCTTCCTGGGCTGGATGACCGGGCCGGAGGGGCGGGCGTTCTACTGGCGTCAGCTGCGCGACATGAAGGGCTCCGCGGATGTCGGCGGCATGAGCCCCCGCCGGCTCCAGAACTACGCGGGCCTGTGCGGCACCGCCCTGGCCCGCGCCCACGCCCGCTCCGGGGACCGCATCGCGATCGCCGCGTACCTCGGCGGCGGCGACACCTTCGAACGCGCCGTCGCGGACTTCGCGCTGCGGTACGCGGACCAGAACGCCGCCGACCACGCGGCACTCGGCGCGGCCGTGGCGGCGGGGGTGATCGCGGCGGCACCGGGCGTCTGACCGCGGCCGCCGGCCATACTCGTACAGCTCCCGTCGGCTTTACAGGTGCAGCTGCTGTCGGTCATACAACTGTCAGTCACCCAGCTGTCAGTCGTGCACGTACAGCTGACCTCGGCCCTGTGTCCGTCCTCGGTCGCCGAGTCCGGTCAGGACGAGGTCCACGAACCGCTGCCGGTCCTCGGCGTGTTCGCGGAACCAGAGGCCCAACATGTGCTCAGCGTCGGGCAGTTCGAACCGAGTGAAGTGTGCGTTGGTGGCGAGCGCCTCCGCCACGGCCTCGGTCACGGCGGGCGGGATCACGGTGTCCGTGCCGGGCACGGCGAGCACCGCCCGCCCCGCGAACGCCCGCAGAACGCCGAGCGCGGGAGCCTGGCGCCAGTTGTCCGGCGTACGGATGATCTCGCTGAAGCGGCCGTCGCGGTTCCCGAACGGAACCGGCCACGCCTCTGCGCTGTACACCGCGGGGGCGCACAACCCGAGCGCCACCACGCGCTCCCCGTAGTGCCCCGCGAGATCGGCCACCGTCTGGCCGCTCATGCTGAACCCGACGAGGATCAGCGGACCCTCCGCGGGAACCGTCGCGTCGATGACGGCGACGGCCTGCTCGAAACGCCGCCGAAGGCTCAACTCCCGCAGCTCGCCCGAACTTTCACCGTGCCCGGAGAAGTCGAGGGCGAGGCCTCGGCAGCCGCGGGCGACGAACTCCTCGAGCAGCGGGAGCAGTCGCTCCTTGCTTCCGTTGCCGGCGCCGTGCAGCAGGACGGCGGTGGCCGTCTCCCGATCGCCACCGCCGTTGCTACCGCCATCGCCACCGCCCTTGCTACCACCGCCGCTGACGCAGCTCAGTCGTTCACCGTCGTGGTCGTGAAGGAAGGAGGAAAGCACCCCTCATTTACTCATGCCACCGGATTCCGGCTGAGGTTGCCGTCTGGTTGACCGTCTGGTTGACCGTCTGAATGAAAAAGGAGATGCACGCGGAGTGACCAGTTCCCTACGCTGGACACGCGTTGCGGAGCTGCCCACCACCGCTTTCCGCAGGACAGGCATCACCCGGCGGACTGAGGGCTACTCTCTACGCACCGACTGGCGGCCGCCCACCCCCAGCGCCCCGTCGGACACACCAGACACCACCCAGTCATCACCCACGCCCACGGAGGCCCGTCATGGGCACCATCGTCATTTCCGGGACCGTTGTCCTGGTCGTCTTAGGATTCGGCAATCACACCTGGTGGCTCGCCGCGGTCGCCGTGCTCTTCCTGTACCTGCAGTACGGGCGGACCTCGTCCTCGTCGAGCGGCGGATCGGCCTCGGGACCCCCGTCGGGACCCCCGTCGGGACCCCCGTCGGGGGCCACGCCCGCGACGTACAAGGCCTACCGCGACCGCCGTGACCGGCAGGCGAAGTGGGAGCGTCGCTACCAACGCGAGCGCCCCTTGGAGTCCCGCCGCCAGGCGCGCGAACAGAGCAAGTAACCTCCGGTCACCGGTTCACAGACCGGGCGCGCCCCAGATCGGGAACCAGCGGCCGAGGTCCTGCTCGATCCGCAGATCGTCGGCGAGCGCCGCCTTGATCTGCAACTCCAGTGCGTTGTCGCGCCGCTGGTCCGCACCGGCCAGCGGCGCGAAGGGATAGAAGGTCCCGCGCTTGTAGAGATAGACGAGCCCGAGCCGCCGCTGCCGCGCGGTGTCCTCGAAGGCGGCGACGGAGCAGAGCAGCTGCGGCCCGAAGCCACTGCCTTCCAGGGCGCTGTTCACCGCGTGCAGATCACTCACCAGGGCGGGCAGGTCGTCGGGCTCCCGCCGGGAGACCAGCCACGAGTACCCGTACTCGTCCCGGGTGAGCTCCACCGGCGGCCCCGTCCGCTCGGCGTCCGCGTCGAGCAGCGCCTGCACCTCCTGGTGCGCCTGGGCGAAGGCCGCGCCCTCGACGCTCGCGAAGCACACCGCACCGGTCCCGGTCGGGGTGAACCCGGCGGCCGCCTGCAGCGTCACGGCCGCCGACGGCAGCCCGAAGAGCTGGTCGAGGTCGGGCGCGACGGGTTTGCTGCGGCCGAGCAGGATGTCCAGGAACCCCATGCAGGTGGCCTTTCCGGGAGAGACTGCGGGTGGCCTTTCCGAGAGCGTGCGGGTGGCGTTTCCGGAGAGTCAGGCGGCGTCTCCGGGGGTCGCCGCCTCGCCCAACTCGGCGGAGATACGTGCCAGTTGTTCGAGCCGCTGCTCCAGGCTCGGGTGGGTGGAGAAGAGGTTCGCGAGGCCCGGCTCGGCGCCGAGGGCGGGCGTGAAGTAGAAGGCGTTGAACGCCTGCGCCGTCCGCAGGTCCTTGGTCGGAATCCGTGCGATGTCCCCGGTGACCTTGGTCAGCGCGGACGCCAGCGCCGAGGGCCGCCCGGTGAGCAGGGCCGCGGCCCGGTCGGCGGCCAGCTCGCGATACCGGGACAGTGCCCGGATGAGCAGGAAGCTGATCGCGTAGACGGCCGCGGAGACACTCATGACGGCCAAGAACACGATGGCCGTGTTCTGATCCCTCCGCCCCCCGCCGAAGAGCTGCGAGTAGAAGGCGAACCGGACGATCAGCCCGGCGAGCACTCCGAGGAACGACGCCACGGTGATCACGGCGACATCCTTGTGCGCCACATGCGACAGCTCGTGCGCGAGCACACCCTCGAGCTCATCGGGCTCGAGCCGCCGCAGCAGTCCGGTGGTCACACACAGCACGGCATGATCGGCATTGCGTCCGGTCGCGAACGCGTTCGGCATATCGAGGTCCGACACGGCCACGAGCGGCTTCGGCATGTCGGCCACGGCACACAGCCGGTCGACGACCCCGTGGAGCTGCGGATACTCCTCCCGCTCCACGACCCGCCCGCGCATCGCGTACAGCGCGATCCGGTCCGAGAACCAGTACTGCGCGCCGAGCAGCCCGGCCGCGATCACCACGACCAGCACCCAGGACTTCAGCAGCACGATCAACGCGGCGACGAACGCCACGTACAGCAATCCGAGCAGAAACAACGTGACCGTCATCCGCACGGTCAGCCGCCGATCACTCCGGAACCGGCTCTGCATCTCGCATCACCCCTGCACTCAGGCACTCGTCCCGCTATCCATTGTGCGCCCGTGATGTCCCATGAACAGGGCCCGAAAGGCTCCACGGCAGGCAAAGAACGGCCGGTGTCAGGACGTGGGCGGGACCGCCTTGAAGTTCTCGCCGCCGTACAGGGACTCGTAGGTGACCTCGACCACCAGTCGTCGGGCGACGAGATCCCAGAACCAGTCGTGCTCGTCCTCGCTGAAATGCTCCAGGTAGAACAAGAAGGTGGACTGCCCCGCGAGAACGACGGCACCCGGTCGCAGGGTGTACGTCTTGGGCCACACCGGCAGGGGTGCGGTGATGCGGTCAATGGTCTGGATGTTCCACTGCCCGATCTCCACTCCGTCCAGCCGCACCACCGTGTTCGTCACGATGGCCGGCCCGAGGCCCGCGTTCACGACCCGGAGGCCTGCCTTGTGGTCGTCGTACTTCTTGGTGTGGCGCAGCTGGAGCAGGGGCCTGACGGATTGGCGGTTGTGCACCCGGGTGGCTCTGGTCTGCGCGTAACTGGTCCAGAGTGAGCCGAGCGCTATTGCTGTCGCCGCTATGGCCGTGACCGTGTCCGAATTCACCGGCTGCCCCCCACGATGCCCCTGAGGCCATAGTCCTTCCCGATGGCCGCGGGCGTCACTCGTGACCCGGACAACACATCGGCCGTGCCCCTCCCGGAGGAAGGGCACGGCCGATGGCGTACCGCTGGTGCGACGGTTTTTACACGTCGAAGTACAGCTCGAACTCGTGCGGGTGCGGGCGCAGCTGGAGCGGGGCGATCTCGTTGGTGCGCTTGTAGTCGATCCAGGTCTCGATCAGGTCGGACGTGAAGACGTCGCCCTGGAGGAGGAACTCGTGGTCGCGCTCGAGGGAGTCGAGGACGGCCGGGAGGGAGGTCGGGACCTGCGGGACGCCCGCGTGCTCCTCGGGGGCCAGCTCGTAGAGGTCCTTGTCGATCGGCTCGGCCGGCTCGATCTTGTTCTTGATGCCGTCGAGGCCCGCGAGCAGCAGCGCCGAGAAGGCGAGGTACGGGTTGCCGGAGGAGTCGGGCGCGCGGAACTCGACGCGCTTGGCCTTCGGGTTCGAGCCGGTGATCGGGATACGCATCGCGGCCGAGCGGTTGCGCTGCGAGTACACCAGGTTGACCGGGGCCTCGAAGCCGGGGACCAGGCGGTGGTACGAGTTCACCGTCGGGTTGGTGAAGGCGAGCAGCGAGGGCGCGTGCTTCAGGATGCCGCCGATGTAGAAGCGGGCGGTGTCCGAGAGGCCCGCGTAGCCCGCCTCGTCGTAGAACAGCGGGTCGCCGTTGGCCCACAGCGACTGGTGGACGTGCATGCCCGAGCCGTTGTCACCGAAGATCGGCTTCGGCATGAAGGTCGCGGTCTTGCCGTTGCGCCAGGCGACGTTCTTCACGATGTACTTGAAGAGCTGGAGGTCGTCGGCCGCGGCGAGCAGCGTGTTGAACTTGTAGTTGATCTCGGCCTGGCCGGCGGTGCCCACCTCGTGGTGCTGGCGCTCGACCTGGAGGCCGGAGTTGGCCAGCTCCAGGGAGATCTCGGCACGCAGGTCGGCGAAGTGGTCGACCGGCGGGGTCGGGAAGTAACCGCCCTTGTAGCGGACCTTGTAACCGCGGTTGTCCTCGATGGCACCGGTGTTCCAGGCGCCGGCCTCGGAGTCGACGTGGTAGAAGGACTCGTTCGCGGAGGTCTGGAAGCGCACGCTGTCGAACACGTAGAACTCGGCCTCGGGGCCGAAGTACGCGGTGTCGGCGATACCGGTCGACGCGAGGTAGGCCTCGGCCTTCTTCGCCACGTTGCGCGGGTCACGGGAGTACTGCTCGCCCGTGATCGGGTCGTGGATGAAGAAGTTGATGTTGACCGTCTTGTCGCGGCGGAAGGGGTCGACGCGCGCGGTGGACAGGTCGGCGCGGAGCGCCATGTCGGACTCGTGGATGGCCTGGAAGCCGCGGATCGAGGAGCCGTCGAACGCGAGCTCCTCGGCCGGGTCGAAGGCCTCCGCCGGCACCGTGAAGTGCTGCATCACACCCGGCAGGTCGCAGAAGCGGACGTCGATGAACTTGACGTCCTCGTCCGCGATGAACTTCTTGGCCTCGTCGGCGTTCTGGAACATCCAGCTCCTCCTACTCCCGCCCACTGTGGACCGGGGTGGTAGTTCGTTCGTGCGGCCAGTGCGGTGGCACACGCTGAGGCCGACCATAGGGACGGGTGATTTCTCCAGCGTGACCCATTTGTTTCGCCCAAGTTAACCGACTCGGGGCGGCCAGGCCCCTCCTGTCCGCATGCCAAAACGGGCGCAGTACCGTGGACGGGTGGACAACAGGCAAGCAATCGGATCGTGGCTCTCCGGACCCCGCGCGGCCGCGGAGGAAGCCGGTGTCGACTTCGGATACCGCGGCGAGCAACTCGGTCTGCCGGAACACGGACCGGGCTCGATCGCCCGCCCGGGCCGCCGGCTCGGCGCCCTCGCCATCGACTGGGGGCTGTGCCTGTTGATCGCATACGGGCTGCTCACCGACGGCTACAACCAGGCGACCGGCAACTGGGCCCTGCTCATCTTCTTCGTGCTGAGCCTGCTCACCGTCGGCACGGTCGGCTTCACCCCGGGCAAGCGCCTGCTCGGCCTGCGAGTCGTCCCCGAGGGCGGCGGCTGGCTGAACCCGCTGCGCGTCCTGCTGCGGACCGTGCTGCTGTGCCTGTTCATCCCCGCCATGATCTGGGACCGCGACGGCCGCGGCCTGCACGACCGGATCGCCCGCACGATCGAGGTCCGCATCTAGCGACTGCGCTTGTACGACGACATCTGTCGACTGTGCTTGTACGACGATGGGGGCGCCCGGAGAGATCCGGGCGCCCCCATCGTCGTACAAGCAGTAGGAGGGGTGTCAGCGGGCCTTCGGTCCGCCGCGCGGCATCCGCATGCCCTTCGGCATCGGACCCTTGGGAAGCGGCATGTTGCTCATCAGGTCGCCCATCGCGCGCAGCCGGTCGTTGGTCGTGGTGACCTGCGGGCCGGTGAGGACGCGCGGCAGCTTCAGCATCGTCGTGCGGAGCTTCTTGAGCTCCACCTGGCCCTCGCCGGTGCCCACGAGAATGTCGTGCACCGGGACGTCCGAGACGATCCGCGCCATCTTCTTCTTCTCGGCGGCCAGCAGGCTCTTCACCCGGTTCGGGTTGCCCTCGGCGACCAGCACGATGCCGGCCTTGCCGACCGCGCGGTGCACCACGTCCTGGCTGCGGTTCATCGCCACCGCCGGGGTCGTGGTCCAGCCTCGGCCGATGTTGTCGAGAACGGCCGCGGCGGCGCCCGGCTGTCCCTCCATCTGCCCGAAGGCCGCGCGCTCGGCCCTGCGCCCGAAGACGATCGCCGTCGCGAGGAAGGCGAGCAGAAGGCCGAGAATGCCGAGATAGATCTCGTGGCCGATCAAGAAGCCGATCGCGAGGAAGACACCGAAGGTGACGATTCCGACAGCCGCGAGTACAAGACCGATCTTGGAGTCGGCCTTGCGAGTCATCTTGTAGGTAAGGGCGATCTGCTTGAGTCGCCCGGGGTTCGCAGCGTCCGCTGCAGTTTCCTTCCTCGCCATGCCACGAAGTCTACGTGGCCCGGGAGACGCCGACGACGGCAGTACCGAGGGAGCGGGGCCGCGGTACCGGGGGAGGGGGCGTCACGAACGCGTCGCGACGGCTTCCAGTACGCGCTGCGCCTCGACCCGGTCCTTGGCACGGCGGCGGTCCTCCAGGACGGAGGTCCAGGCATTGCGACGGGCCGTGCGCTGACCGCTGCTCATGAGCAGCGACTCGACGGCACGGAGTGCATCGGTGAACGACGGGATGGCGGTGGCGCGTACGGGCGCGGCCTGCATGATGGAGGTCCCCCCTCGGGATCGGCGGCTCTACCGGGGTTGTACGTGGCGTAAGACCAGGGTCACTGATTGGTGTTACCAGGGCGTGACCGACCGGTCAAACACCAATGAAACCTTGATGCGGCGAGCCCGCACCTTGATGTGCTCCAAACGGCGTCCCCATCTGCGGGGACGGTCGGGACGGGGGGAACGGGCCACTTTGAAGGGGGAGTTGCTTGTGCGCCGATTCACACAAAAGCGGTGGCACTCAGTGCCACCGCTTCGTTGTGGGTTGGTGTCGTACGTCGTCTCAGACGGCCTGTGAGGCGACGTACGCGCCGCCCCGCTGCGGAGCAGCTGACTGACGCAGCTCGACGGCCATCTGGTACAGCCGCCCGGCGCGGTACGAGGAGCGGACCAGCGGGCCCGACATGACGCCGGAGAAGCCGATCTCCTCGGCCTCCTCCTTCAGCTCCACGAACTCCTGCGGCTTGACCCAGCGCTCCACGGGGTGGTGGCGCACGGAGGGGCGCAGGTACTGCGTGATCGTGATGAGCTCGCAACCCGCCTCGTGCAGCTGCCGGAGCGCCTCGCTGACCTCTTCGCGGGTCTCGCCCATGCCGAGGATCAGGTTCGACTTCGTGACCAGACCGTAGTCCCGGGCCTGGGTGATGACCTTGAGCGAGCGCTCGTAGCGGAAGCCGGGGCGGATGCGCTTGAAGATCCGCGGGACCGTCTCGACGTTGTGCGCGAAGACCTCGGGGCGGGAGGAGAAGACCTCGGCGAGCTGGTCGGGCTCGGCGTTGAAGTCGGGGGCGAGGAGCTCGACCTTGGTGCGGCCGGCCTCGCGGTGCGCGGTCTGCTGGTGGATCTGGCGGACCGTCTCGGCGTACAGCCAGGCGCCGCCGTCCTCCAGGTCGTCGCGGGCGACGCCGGTGATCGTCGCATAGTTGAGGTCCATGGTGACCACGGACTCACCCACGCGTCGGGGCTCGTCGCGGTCCAGCGCCTCGGGCTTGCCGGTGTCGATCTGGCAGAAGTCGCAACGCCTCGTGCACTGGTCGCCGCCGATGAGGAACGTGGCCTCGCGGTCTTCCCAGCACTCGTAGATGTTGGGACAGCCCGCCTCCTGGCAGACCGTGTGCAGACCCTCGCTCTTCACGAGGCTTTGCATCTTCGTGTACTCGGGGCCCATTTTCGCCCGGGTCTTGATCCACTCGGGCTTGCGCTCGATGGGGGTCTGGCTGTTCCGGACCTCCAGGCGCAGCATCTTGCGTCCGTCGGGTGCGACTGCGGACACATCGGCTCCCTGTAGCTTCGATTCTTCGGCGTACACCAGGGTACGCCCGTGCGGTTCTCGGTCCCCGGGGTGGGCAACCTTGGGGAGCGGGGGTGCATTCCCGGAGGGTTTCTCGCCCCCTCCGCCCCTACCCGTCCCGTACCTGGGGGCTCCGCCCCCAGACCCCTGGTTGTCTTTCGGCTGCGGGTGGGTGGGGGCTGGTCGCGCAGTTCCCCGCGCCCCTGACGGGGCGCGGCGGCGCGAAAAAGCCCTACGCCGGCGCCCGTTCCACCACCCGTGGCCTCAGGTCCGCGTTCTCCAGGATGTCCCTGAGGTGCTTCTCCGCCACGGGAAGGACCTCCGCGATGGTCACGTCGCGGCCCAGCTCGTTGGCGAGGGAGGTGACGCCGGCGTCACGGATGCCGCACGGGATGATGCGGTCGAACCAGGCGTTGTCCGGGTTCACGTTCAGGGCGAAGCCGTGCATGGTGACGCCCTTGGCGACGCGGATGCCGATCGCGGCGATCTTGCGGTCCTCGCGCCGCTGCCCGGCGTTGGACGGGGCGTACTCCGGCCCGTTGAGCCGCGGGTCGAACTCCTCGTCCTGCAGGCGCGGGTCGAAGTCCAGCGACAGCCCGCCCAGTGACGGGCGCTGCTCGACCGGGTCGCCGAGCACCCAGACGCCGCTGCGGCCCTCGACACGGCTGGTCTCGAGCCCGAACTCCGCACACGTACGGATAAGTGCCTCTTCCAGGCGGCGGACATGTGCTACGACGTCCACCGGGCGGGGCAGCTTCTGGATCGGGTACCCCACCAGCTGGCCGGGGCCGTGCCAGGTGATCTTGCCGCCGCGGTCCACGTCGACGACGGGTGTGCCGTCGAGGGGCCGCTCGTTGTCCGCCGTACGCCGGCCCGCCGTATAGACCGGCGGGTGCTCCAGGAGTAGACAGGTGTCGGGGACCTCGTCCAGGAAACGGGCGGCATGTACACGCCGCTGCTCGTCCCACGCCTCCTGGTACTCGACGGCCTCGGCACCGAATCCCATACGGACGAACCGCAACTCACTCACGGCAAGCGCCTCCCTAGAAGCTTCGTCAGGCACACGGCGGTGCCCGTGTGGGGCACGCGAAAGAACCTTTCGCCGGTACGCAGGGGCCCTTCGTCAGGTACGTAACGCGCCCACGCCACTGTACGTCCGGCCGGTGACCGTCAGCCGTGCGGCTAATCCTCACACGATCGGATGAATGCACGCCGAAGTGTGCGATGGGGTGCTTACGCTCCGCTACATTCGCGCCGTTCACGAGGCCATAAGGGCTGCTCACAGGCAATCCGGGCACCCAGCGGGCCTCGGGGAGGTCCACGCACCTCCCCGAGGCCGCTGGGGGACCTGAAGGCAGGAGACCGCACCGCAGATGACGGAACGACCCGCGCAGCGCACCCCCAACCGCCAGCTCGCCGCGCTCATCGCAGAAGCGGGGTTCTCCAACGCAGGTCTCGCCCGTCGCGTGGACCAGCTCGGCCTCGAACACGGACTCGACCTGAGATATGACAAGACATCGGTGACGCGGTGGCTGCGCGGACAGCAGCCTCGCGGGACCACGCCCGCGCTCATCGCCGAGGTGTTCACCCGGCGCCTCGGCCGTCGGCTCAGCGCGCAGGACCTGGGGCTCGACGCGTGCGCCCCGGTGTACGCGGGGCTGGAGTTCGCCGCGACCCCCGAAGAGGCCGTCGACATCGTCAGCGGGCTGTGGCGCAAGGACTCCGGCAGCCACGCCGAGCTGCGCAAGATCGCCTTCACCCCGGCCGGACTCGTCGTCCCCAGCCGGGACTGGCTGATCGGGCGGGCCGACGACCGGGTCGGCCGCGGCGACTCGGGGCCCTCGCGCATCCCCGCGCAGGGACGCCCCGCTGTGCCCCGGCAGCGCAGCCAGACCGAGCGCGGCCCCGGCCAGAAGGTCACCGGCGGCGACATCGCCGCGCTCCGCTCCGTCGGCGAACTCTTCCGCGCCCTCGACCACGCCTACGGCGGCGGCCACGCCCGCCAGGCCCTGGTCCGCTATCTGGAGCACGAGGCCGAGCCGATGCTGCGCGGTGCGTACGGCGAGCAGACCGGGCGGCGCCTGTTCGCCGCCGCCGCCGACCTCACCCGGCTCGCCGGCTGGACCTCGTACGACATCGCCGCGCACGGGCTCGCGCAGCGGTACTTCGTTCAGGCGCTGCGCCTCTCGCAGGCGGCCGGGGACCGGGCGTACGGCTCCTACGTGCTGGTGACGATGAGCCGCCAGGCCGTCTACCTCGGCCACGGACGGGAGGCCGTGCAGCTCGCGCGGGTCGCCCAGCAGGGCGTCGGATCGGCGGCGCCCCCCGTGGTGCAGGCGCTGCTGCACTCCGTCGAGGCGCGCGGGCACGGCGTGTTGGGGGAGGTGCGGGCCTGCACGGCGTCCCTCGTGCGCGCCGAGCGCGCGCTGGAGGCGTCCCGGGCCGGCGACGAAGTCCCTTACTGGGCACGGTTCTTCGACGAGGCGCAGCTCGCCGACGAGTTCGGGCACTGCCACCGGGACCTTCAGCAGTTCCGCGCCGCGGCGCAGCACGCCGAGCGCTCGCTGCAACTGCGGGCGCCCGGCTATGCGCGCAGCCGGCTGTTCTGCCGCGTGGTGCTCGCCTCGGCACGGCTCGGGCTCGGAGAGCTCGACCAGGCCTGCCAGTTGGGCGCCGAGGCCGCCGGCCAGGCGGCGGAGATGCGGTCGGTACGGGCCATCGAGTACGTACGTGAATTCGAGCGCCGCCTGGAGCCCTACAAGGACGCGGCGCCCGTGCGCGGATACCGGGACAAGGTGGCGGCGCTGAGCTGAGGCGGTTCAGGCCGCGGCGGTCTCGGCCGTCTCCAAAGGCTCCTCTAACGTGGTCGGCAGGGCGCCCAAGTCCGTGAGCAGGGCGTGGGTGGCCCGGCGGGCCGAGTGGAGGGCGCCCTGGACCGTGCTCGTGTCCCGGTGGTCGCCGCACACGTACAGGCCCGACAGCAGCCGTACCGGGCGGCGCAGGTCGTGCGGCGGCGGCATCGCCGGAACCGCCTCGGGGTCGTGGTGGACCGCGAGGAGTTCCCAGCGGGTGGTCGACGTCCCGTAGAGGCGGGCCAGTTGGGCGCGGACCGTCGCGTCCAGGTGGGCGGCGGCCGGTGGTGTGCCCAGCACGGTCGAGGAGATGAGGGCGCGGCCCGCGGGTGCCCGCGTGGGGTCGACCTGGCTGATGACCGCCGTGTGCGCCACCGGACCGCTCCGGTCGGCGTCCAGGAGCAGGGCCGGGTCGGTGAGCGGGGGCTCGTCCGTGGTGTGGTGCAGGACCGTCACCGGGTGGAAGGCGGGAACGTGCAGACCCGGCAGCAGCCGGGCGGCCGCGCGGGCTCCGGTGGCGAGCAGGATGGCGCGACAGGTGAGTTCGCCGTGGTCCTTCGTCGTCACGGTGGTGGTGGAGACCGCGGTGACCTGAACGCCCGTGCGGACCGTGCCCGGCGGCAGGCCGGCCGCGAGGAGCTCCGGGAGCGTGTCCGCGCCGCCCTCCGGCAGACACAGACGGCCCGACGCGAAGGAGTGCAGGGCGAGGTCCGCGCAGCGACTCGACGTCTGCAGGGCCGGGTCGCACAGAAGCGCCGCGAGGAGGGGACGGAGGAAACCGTTGACCGTACGCGCCGGGAGGCCTTGGGTGGTCAGCGCCTGCGCGGCGGTGCGGTCCGGGCGCGCGAGGAGCTGGTCCGGTGGGGTGGTGGCGAGGCGGGCGAGGGCGGTGGCGAGACGGGACTGGTCGAGCGGGCCGCCGAGGGGGCCGGGGCGTGTTGCTCCGCGCTGGGGGCGGGGCAGGGGGAGGCGGGGGGCGCTCGCGAGGGCGCGCGCGGTGGTGAGTGCGCCCCTTGCGCTCCGGGGGGCGGCGGCGCGGTGGTGGTGGCCGTCGCTGTGGAGCAGGACGCCCGGGGAGAACGTGCGCAGGGTCAGGGAGTTCAGGCCCGGGGTGCGGCGCAGTTCGGGGTACGAGGTGGACAGGAGCCGGCCCAGTCGGTCCAGCCGGAAGCCGTCGACCTTCTCCGTGGACATACGGCCGCCGACGTTCGGCGCCGCCTCCAGGACGGTGGTGGTGAGACCCGCCCTGGTCAGATGTCGGGCGGCGGCGAGGCCGGCTACCCCGGCTCCCACGATGACGACGTCCACGTCTTCCGCGATCTCCGCGATGTGTGCGGCTTGGCGTGCGGGCTCTAGCACGTGCCCCTCCTCGAGGTTGCGCGGCCGGTGGGAACGTCATGCCCCCAACAAGCGTCTGGGATACCCGAGTTCGGGTCGAGGGTGTGGGGTGTCGACGGTGAGGGGAAGTCGCGTGGCGGGCGTGCACGGGTGCATGGGGGGTGCATGTACCTGTCCGGCGGGGGTTGGGGGAGGTTTTTTCGCCCCCTCCGCCCCTGCCCGTCCCGTACATGATCCTTCGGCTGCGGGTGGGTGGGGGCTTGTCGCGCAGTTCCCCGCGCCCCTTCAGGGGCGCGGGGAACTGCGCAGTCTTTTAGCGACTCTGTCAGCCGACGGCCGCGCGCAACGCCCCCTCGATCGACGGGAACGCGAAGGTGAAGCCCGATTCCAGGAGGCGGGTGGGGAGGACGCGTTGGCTGCCGAGGATGTCGCCGGCCATGTCGCCGAGGGCGAGGCGGAGGAGGGGGGCGGGGGTGGTGAAGAGGGTCGGGCGGTGGAGCACGCGGCCCATGGCCTCGGTGATCTCACGGTTCGTCAGCGGGTCGGGGGCCGTCACGTTCATCGGACCCGACAGCGACTCCGTGTCGATGGCGTGACGGATCGCGGCCACCTCGTCGTGCAGAGAAACGAAGCTCCAGTACTGGCGCCCGTCCCCCATCCGCCCCCCGAGCCCCGCCTTGAAGAGCGGGAAGAGCTTCCCCCAGGCCCCGCCCTTGCGGGCCACCACCAGGCCCGTACGGGCGAAGACCGTGCGGATGCCCGCCTCCTGGGCCGCACCCGTCGCCTCCTCCCACTCCACACACACCGAGGGAAGGAACCCGTCCCCGGGCGGCGCGGACTCGTCCACCGCCCGCTCGCCCGTATCGCCGTAGAAGCCGATCGCGCTCCCGTTGACGAACACCCGTGGCGGCTCGTCGAGCGACGCCACCGCCTCGGCGAGTGTTGCTGTGCCCAGCACCCGGCTGTCCCGGATCTTCCGCTTGTACGCCTCCGTCCAGCGCCGCGAAGCAACCCCCGCCCCCGCGAGATTGACCACCACGGCACAGCCGACGAGCCCCGCCGCGTCGATCCGCTGCCCCTCCGGATCCCACTGGACCTCGTCCTTCGAGCGGGGCGCGCGGCGGACGAGGCGGACCACCTCGTGTCCGTCCGCGGTCAGGGAGCGCGTCAGCGCCGAGCCGATCAGGCCGGACGCGCCGGCGATCGCGATGCGGGAACCGGGGGGAAGGGGGGAGTCGCTCATGGGGTCCATCCTGCCCGGGCGGCCTGGGAAATAGCGGGACGGGCCCGCGTACGGCCGCCGTACAGTGATCGGCATGCCAGCTCCGTACATACGCACCGCCACCTTCGACGACGAGGACGTGCTCGGCCGGCTCGACCGCAAGACCTGGTCCCCGCTGCACGCCGTGATGCCGCGCCCCCGGCCGCCGTACGAGCCCTTCTACAGCGAACGGTTCGGCCCGCGGGATCATCTCGTCGCCGAGATCGACAACACGGTGGTCGGCTACATCCGGCTGGGATTTCCCACGTCCCTCGCGTCCAACTCCCATGTGCGCCAGATCCAGGGGCTCGTCGTCGCCGACGAGGCGCGCGGCGCCGGGGTCGGACGCGCGCTGCTGCGGGCGGTACAGGACGAGGCCCGCCGGCAGGGCGCCCGGCGCATCACGCTGCGCGTCCTCGGGCACAACACCCCGGCGCGGAAGCTCTACGAGTCGGAGGGGTTCGTGGTGGAGGGGATCCTGCCCGAGGAGTTCCTGCTGGACGGCGCGTACGTGGATGACGTACTCATGGGGCGCTCTCTCTGATCGACCCTGACCGTTCTGGGGCTGATCACCCCCTGCTGGACGGCCGCTTCTGAGCCCCGGAGCGGGACTCAGGAGGTGACGAGGTCGCCCGTGTCCACCGGCGCCGTGGCGTTCGCCGCGCGCTGGGCGTCGCCCGCGACCTCGTCCGCCGTCAGCACGTAACCCGTCTCGTCGTCCGAGGTCGAGCGGGCGAAGACGACGCCGTACACCTTGCCGTCGGTGGTGAGGAGGGGGCCGCCCGAGTTGCCGGGGCGGACGGTGGAGCGGATCGAGTAGATCTGGCGCGTGACGGTGTCCGTGTTGTAGATGTTCTGGCCCGTCGCGTCGATGCGGCTCGCGACGGTGGCCGCCTGGAGGTCGAGGCCGCCGTCCTGCGGGTAGCCCGCCACGACCGCCGAGTCGCCGCGCCTGGCGCCGTCGTCGAAGCCGAGCACGGGCGCCCGCAGCCCCGGTACGTACAGGACCGCGACGTCCTTCTGCGGGTCGAAGAGCACGACCCTGGCGTCGTACGCGCGTCCGACCCCGCCCACCCGTACGGTCGGCCGGTCGATGCCCGCCACGACGTGGGCGTTGGTCATCACATGCTCGGACGTGTAGACGAAACCGCTGCCTTCCCGCCCCTGGTCGCCGGAGACGCCCTCGACCTTCACGGTGCTCAGCTTGGCCGCGTTCGTCGCGGTCGCCGTGACGCTGTCCCCGGAGGGCTTCGCGACGCCCGCCGCCGGCTCGTTCTCGAACGGGTTGAAGACCTGCGGGAAGCCCGCCTCCGTGAGCGCGGAGGTCGCGCGGGAGAACCAGGTCGGCGTGGTCTCTGGCATCGCGTTCTGCACGGCGCCCAGCAGCGCCGAGCTGCGGATCGACTGCGTCACCACCGTCGACGAGGACGCGCCCAGGACGCTCGCGGCCACCCAGGCCACCAGCAGCACCGCCACCGTGTTCGCCGCGGCCCCGCCGATGCCGTCGGCCACCCGCAGCGGACCGCGGTCCAGCTCGCGGCGCAGTTTCAGCGCCAGCCGTCCCGCCAGCTCGTGGCCCACCACCGCGGGCACCAGCACCGTCAGCACGGCCGTCACCGTCGCCGCCGCCGTCCCCGCCCTGGCCAGCTCCATCACCCACGGCAGCACCCATACGCCGATGACGGCGCCGCCCACGAAACCGGCCAGCGAGACACAGCCGGCGACCAGGCCGCGACGGTAGCCCGACGCCGCGTAGACCAGGATCACCAGCATCAGCAGGAGGTCGAGCACGTCCACGGAGCCGCCTTTCTCTTGGGCCCCTTAGTACGCGCGGGGCGGGCCCAGTGATCAGGCACGCGCGCGTGGCCGTCGGGAACGGCCACACGTGCGTGGACCTGTTCACCACACGTGCGTGGACCTGTAAAAACGTCCCGAACCGGGACGATGGTTCCACCGGGTGGCACAGCACACATCGCGGAGGGAGCGGATCGGGGTCAGGGTGGGTCCATGCGTGTCTTCCGGAAGGCGCGGGGGGCACGAACACGGGCCGTGGGGCCGGTGTCGCGTGCGGTGCGACGGGGGCGCCGGGCGGGTGGGGGCGGTGCGGTTCGTGGGGCTCTTGGGGCTCTTAGGGCTCGTGGGGCTCGTGGGGCTCGTGGGACCCGTGTGCTGCGGGCTGTACGGCCGTCTCGGCTTTCACGCCGGGAACGGGTGCCGTGGCGGGAACGGGCCTCGCGGGATGTTCGGGTGCCGTCGTCGGGGCGGGGCGCGCGAGCGGCGCGGTTCCCGTGGAGCGTGCGGATGCCGCGGGCGGTCCTCGTGGCACTCGGGTGCGTGCTCGGTCTCGTCGCGGTCATGGCGCTGGTGATGTGCGCGATCGGGGTGGGCCGTACGGGGGCCCGCCCCGAGCCGCCGCCGGCCGCCGCTCGGCCCGCCCGGCCCGCCGGGACCGCCCACCCGGCGGCCCGGCCGCCCATCGTGCCGCGGTCGCGCTGGCTGGACGCCGCGAGCGCGCACGCCCAGCCGGCGCCCCGCTACGACGACCGGGTCGTCGCGATCTTCGTCCACCACACCGACTCGCCGAACGGGTACAACTGCGCCGACACGCCCCGCATCATCCGCTACCTCTACGCAGGCCAGACCGACGCCAAGAACTGGGACGACATCGGCTACAACTTCCTCGTCGACCGCTGCGGCACGATCTACGAGGGGCGTGCGGGCGGGGTCGACCGGCCCGTCACCGGGGCGCATGCGCAGGGCTTCAATCATCGGACCGCGGGGGTTGCGGCGATCGGTACGTTCACGGCGGGGACGGTGGTGCCGCGGGCGATGACCGAGGCGATAGCTGCGCTGGCGGCGTGGAAGCTCGGGCTGTCCGGGATCGATCCGCGAGCAAAAGTGCGGTTGGTGTCCAGCAACAACCTTGCCCGGTACCGGGCGGGGACCGCCGCCGAGTTGCCCACCGTGGCGGGCCACAACGACGGCTTCATGACCAGCTGCCCCGGCGCCGCCCTGACGGCCCGCCTCCCCGAGATCCGCGACTTGGCGGCCCGGCTGCAGGGGCGGTGAGTTTCTTCGCCCCCTCCGCCCCTACCCGTCCCGTCCCTGGGGCTCCGCCCCAGACCCCGCTCCTCAAACGCCGGAGGGGCTGAACTTTCGCCGGCCGGGGCTGGAGACTTCAGCCCGTCCGGCGTTTGAGGACGAGCGCGTTAGCGCGATACGGGGGTCTGGGGGCGGAGCCCCCAGGGACGGGACGGGTAGGGGCGGAGGGGGCGAAA
>NZ_JBIAVS010000037.1:0-85906 GCF_042894545.1 Streptomyces sp. NPDC001530 | reverse complement strand
GACGCCCGTGCCGCGGCGACCGCGCGGTCGATGTCCGCCGGCTGCGCCTGCGCGGCCCGGCCGACCACGGACTGGTCGTGCGGCGAGGCGATGTCCAGCAGCTCCGGGTTGCTCGGCTCGATCCAGGAGCCTCCGATGAAGAGCCGGTCGTAGGTGATCATGTGCTTTCTCTCTTCCGGTGCGCTGTCGGTGCTTTCGATTCAGCTCGTTCAGCCTTGAGGCTCTAACTGCCACTTCAATGTAGCAATTCTTATCACTACATGCACATCGATGTGGTTGTAGGTCTCGTGATGCTCCACATGGGCGATACTGTTGAAGGATGAGAGCCGACGCAGCACGCAATCTGGCAGCCGTCCTGACCACCGGGGCACGTATGCTCGCCGCCGATCCCGGCGTGAGTGTCGCGGGCATCGCCGCCGAGGCAGGTGTCGACCGGCGTACCGTCTACCGGCGCTTCGCCAACCGCGAGGAGCTACTCGCGGCCATTTACGAAGCCCGGCTCTCTGCCATCGAGCAGGCCCTTGTGGACGCGCGCCTGCGTGAAGCCCCCGTCGCCGTCGCCCTGCACCGCTACGTCGAGAACATCATCGTCATCAACCGGACCTGGCCGGTGGATCTCGCCCGCATGCTCACCGACGGCGACGTCCGCCGACGCAGGGACGCCTGCCTCGCCGAGGTCGACGCCTTCCTACAACGCGCCGCCGAGGATGGGTTGTTGCGTCGGGACCAGCCACCGGGGTGGGCCGGGTCCCTGCTGCCGGAACTCGTGCACCTGGCTGCACAGCAGCTGACACACCTGAGCGCAGGGCAGGCCGCGGATGTGGTCGTCGACACGTATCTGCGGGGCATGAGTCCTCAAGCTACATGACACTTATCCGTTTTGCGCGTTATCTTCGGGTGTGGCCTTCCGCGCTGTCGTTATTACGCCGGGCCTGGGTGTGAATCACCGGGACTCGTTCACGCGTTAACGGGGTGCCTACGCATCCTCACCTCCTGGACCGCGGAGCCGGCGGAGCCGGACGCGGCGCGGGACAGGACCGCCTGACCGTAGTGCCACGTCCCGGGCAGTGAACCCACACGTGGTCCCCTCTCGTGCTCCTAGGGAAGCCCGTGCCGCCCCTGCGGCCGGTGCTCCTAGGCAAGTGTGAGAAGAGGTGGCGCATGCTCGCGTACGACGTCCATGGCAGCGGGCCCGGTCTGGTCCTGCTGTCCGGTGTCGGCGGCACCGCGGCCCTGACCTGGGAGACGCTGCTCGCCGGGCTGGCGGCCGAGCACACGGTCGTGCTCGCCGACCTCCCCGGGTCGGGGCGCAGCCCGTTGCCCGTCGGGCGCCTGGAGGCGGATGTCGTCGCCGACCAGGTGGTGGCCACGGCTGAGCGGGCCGGGTTGAGCGACTTCGTGATAGCCGGGCCCTCGCTCGGTGCGGCCGTGGCCATCAAGGTCGCCGCCCGTCATCCCGACCGGGTGCGCGGTCTGGTCACGCTGTCCGGCTTCGCCCGGGCGCGCACCTCGCTGTGGCTCAGACTGGAGACATGGGCGTCGTTGCACTCCCGTCGCGACGACGCCCTGAACGCCTTTCTGACCTCACTGTCCTTCTCCGAGGAGTACCTGACCTCCCGTACCCCGGAAACGGCCCGCTACCTGGCGGCCCGTCTGCTGTCCTCCGCTCCCGGCACCGCCCGGCAGATCGCCTTCGCCCTCGGTATCGACGTCCGCGGCGACCTTTCCGCCGTCAGCGCTCCCACGCTGGTCGTGGCGGCCGCCGGGGACCGGTTCGTGGCCCCGCAGCACTCGGTGGACCTCGCGGACGGCATCCCCGGTGCGCGTCTGGCCGCCGTGCGAGGCGGACACGCGGGGACCTTCGAGGAGCCGGATCGCACGCTGGAGATCCTCACCGGATTCCTCCGTGACCTCCGCCGCTCCCCCGCCGACCGCACGACATCCTGTTCACACGTGTGACTTTCGTGTGACTTTCGTGTGACTCACGTGTGACTGCTCATTCCAAGCAAGGAGACATTTCCCCATGGCCAAGATGTTCTACGACGCCGACGCCGACCTGTCCATCATCCAGGGCCGCAAGGTCGCGGTCATCGGCTACGGCAGCCAGGGCCACGCCCACGCGCTGTCGCTCCGTGACTCGGGCGTCGACGTGCGCGTCGGTCTGCACGAGGGCTCCAAGTCCAAGGCGAAGGCCGAGGAGCAGGGCCTGCGCGTGGTGACGGTGGCGGAGGCCGCCGCCGAGGCCGACGTCATCATGATCCTGGTGCCGGACCCGATCCAGGGCGAGATCTACGAGAAGCACATCGCCCCGAACCTGAAGGACGGCGACGCGCTGTTCTTCGGCCACGGCTTCAACGTCCGCTTCGGCTTCGTGAAGGCCCCGGCCGGTGTGGACGTGTGCATGGTCGCCCCCAAGGGGCCGGGGCACCTGGTGCGCCGTCAGTACGAAGAGGGCCGCGGAGTTCCCTGTCTCGTCGCCGTCGAGCAGAACCCCTCCGGAGGTGCCCTCGCGCTGGCGCTGTCGTACGCCAAGGGCATCGGTGGCACCCGTGCCGGTGTCATCGAGACGACGTTCACCGAGGAGACCGAGACCGACCTGTTCGGTGAGCAGGCCGTGCTGTGCGGCGGTACGACCGCGCTGGTCAAGGCCGGTTTCGAGACGCTGACCGAGGCCGGCTACCAGCCCGAGATCGCCTACTTCGAGTGCCTGCACGAGTTGAAGCTGATCGTGGACCTGATGTACGAGGGCGGCCTGGAGAAGATGCGCTGGTCGATCTCCGAGACCGCCGAGTGGGGCGACTACGTCACCGGTCCCCGGATCGTCACCGACGCCACCAAGGCGGAGATGAAGAAGATCCTCGCGGAGATCCAGGACGGCTCGTTCGCGAAGAACTGGATGGCGGAGTACCACAGCGGCCTGGAGCGCTACAACGCATACAAGCAGCAGGACGCCGAGCACCTGCTGGAGACCACCGGCAAGCAGCTGCGCAAGCTGATGAGCTGGGTGAACGAGGAGGCGTAGGAGCTCTCGCCGCCGCGCTCAGTCGGTCAGGCGGTCCAAGACCACCGTGGCGAGGCGGAGCGCGGCGTGCAGTTCCGTCACCTCGGCGACGGTGGGACGGACCACCCCGGACCAGTCGCCGCGCAGGCCCGGCCAGACCGCCAGCAGCACTTGCGCGCCAGCGAGGCCCAGGTGGGCCGTGACGTCGGTGCGGTCGTCACCCGCGGGTGTCCAGGCCAGCAGGATGCGGCCCTGCGGGATGCGCGAGGGGTCGTCCAGCGGCATCCAGGTGGCCATGAGGGTGCCGTGCACCGGGGTCACGATCGCGCCCCGGACGTCGGCGGGCATGGGCTGCCGGGTCAGCGTGGACAGTTCGGCCGCGGCGTCGACCCGGGTGCCCGGTACCAGGGTGAGGGCGGGCCGGGCCGGGCGGTGGCCGCCGCCGGGCCGCCGTCCGGACGGTGACGTCGTGGCCGGCGAAGGGCCGCCGCCCGGTCGGCTGAACCTGTCGTGTCTCGTCATGTCCTCTCCCCCTCCGCGCCCGGTGTGTGCTTCGTGGTGTGAAGCCTTCCGGAGCGCGGGGGTGAGCACATCCGTCATCTGACTGCGGGCCGGGCTCAGAGCACGTCGTCGTCGTGCGCGGGTATGCCCGTGGCCGTGCGCTCCAGCAGTCGTGCGGCGTCCGACAGCGCGGGATCGCGGTCGGCGTCCGTAGCGGGGTACGTGGTCACCTCGTGCAGCTCGGCCAGGAGGCGCGCGAGACGGCCACCTCCCGCGTACGCCAGGGCGACGCTGCCCTCCCAGAGGGTCTCGCGCAGCCGGGCCGGGGTGAACTGACGGTCTCCGGCGCAGGCCACCAGCAGGCGCCCCGCCAAGGCCCGTTCCAGCGGTCCGGGGGTCCAGGCGCCCCGGTCGAGGTCCGCGCCGAGGTCGGCGGTCAGCGAGGCGAGCCGCTCCAAGGCGGAGGTGTGCCGCTCCGGGGCGGCGCAAGGAGCGGCTGTGTCATGGGACATGGGATGCGATGGCCTTCTGTTCGGCGTGGGTGACCTGTCGTCCGTCGGACCCCGTCGGACGACATGTCGGTGTAGGTTTCAGTCAGAATACGTGTCTCGACGGGGCCCCGAGAAATGTGTGTGCCCCAGCGGAGAGGGACCGGAGCATCGATGAGATCGGACGCACTGTCCAACCGTATGCGCATCCTCGAGGCGGCGGCGGAGGTGCTCGCCGGCCCTGGCGACACCTCGCTGAAGTGCATCGCACGCAGGGCGGGCGTGGGCCAGGGGACGCTCTATCGCCACTTCCCCACCCGGGAGTCCCTGGTGCTCCAGGTGTACGGCGAGGAGGTGGACGAGCTGGTGACCGCCGTGCCCGCCCTTCTGGGCACCCTGTCCCCGCGGCACGGGCTGTGCGCCTGGCTGCGGCGCCTGCTGTATGTCGGCCGGTGCACGCCGGAGTTCGCCGGCGCGATGAGCGGGGCCGGCGGAGCGCTGACGGAGCAGTGTCGGCAGGCGTACCGGCCGCTGCTGGACGCCCTGTCGGCGCTGGTGAACGCCAATGCGGCGGCCGGGACCATCGCACCGGGGACGACGGCCGAGGACGTACTCACGCTGCTCGGTCCCTTGTGGCGCATCGGCGCGGACGGCGAGGAGGGCGCTCGGGCTGAGCGGCTCTTCGAGGTCCTGATGCGGGGACTGTGCCCGGAGGCCGGGCCGGAGGATCAGTAGAAGTCGTCGGCGGGGTAGAGCGTGAGCAGCCGTAGGGTCTCCACGTACAGCCAGGTCAGGCTCAGGGTGAGCCCGAAGGCGGCCGGCCAGCGCTGGTCGCGGGGTGCGCCGTGGGTGAGGGCGTCCTCGACCTTGCGAAGGTGCAGGGGCATGAAGGACACCGTGAGGGCGACCCCCACCAGGCCCATCAGCACGCCGAGGCCCGCGGAGTGCAGGCCCAGGCCGTCGGCGCCCATGAGGGGGAACAGGGCCGTGTCCGCGAGGGCTTGGAAGCACAGGGCGAACACCACGGCGGCCATGAAGCCGTACCGCCGCCGGTGCACGCGCATCCAGTGCAGCCTGTAGGCGAGGAGGGCTCCTGCGGAGGTCGCCATCGTCCCCAGGACGGTCTGGACGAGCAGGCCCGGGGAGAGGCGGCTGAACGCCGTGGTCGAGAGCACGCCGAGACATATGCCTTGCAGGGCGGCGAACGTCAGGGTCAGGGCCGGCGACGGCAGTTTGCATCGGCACTGGATCACCACCAGTGCCGATGCGAGCAGTCCGGCGCCGGCGGCGATGCCGTAGGCCACGGCCGTACCGACCGGCACGTGGGGCAGCAGGGTCCACGACAGGGTGACGGCGAGGGCCGTCACCCCGAGTCCTGCCAGCCAGCGGGGCAGGACGCAGTCCATCGTCATCAGGTCGCCGACGGAGAGGGGCAGCGGGTCGGAGTCGTTCTCGTGGACCTGATCGAGGTCCTGGCCCGTCGCGCTACGGCCTTGTACGACGGCGATCCCCGCTCGCGGGTCTCTGGCCACCGTCTTCTGCCCGCCCCGCCGCTCGAACTGCGGCCGGGCCAGTATCGGGTTGCTGCTCTTCAAGGAAAAACGGTGCTGCTCGACCGGTGTCACGCCAGGTCCTCTTCTCCGTGTAGGACACGCCGGAGGCGTCGGCTGCCGTCAGCCTGCATTACTGGACAAACAGTGCACATCAGTCAGTTGACGGTGGAGTCCGACGCATGTGTCCGAACAGCGCGGACCGTCAGGGCAGCTCGAATCCCAGCTGCCGGGCGGCCGCCTCGGGGGTGGGCTGGGACCAGAGCTCGGCGACCGTCTCGTTCGTGGACAGGGAGCGTGGCTGGGCCACGTCCAGATAGAGCATGCCGTTGAGGTGGTCAGTCTCGTGCTGCACGATGCGGGCCGGCCAGCCGGTGAACACCTCGTCGATCGCCTGCCCGTGCTCGTCCTGTCCCCGCAGCCTGACCCGGGCGTGGCGGGCCACGACCGCCTGCCAGCCCGGCACGCTCAGGCAGCCCTCGAAGAATGCGGCCCGGGTGTCGCCTGCCGGCTCTTCCGGCTCTTCCGGCTCTTCCGGCTCTTCCGGCTCTTCCGGCTCTTCCGGCTCGTAGGAGGGGTTGAGCAGCACTCGGAAGGGCAGGGGTGTGCGTCCGCGTGCTTCGAGTGTCTCGCGGCGCCCGCGGGCCTGGTCCTCCACGACCGCGATGCTCAGCGGGATGCCCACCTGTGGTGCGGCAAGGCCCACGCCCGGGGCCGCGAGCATCGTCGTGCGCAACGCGGCCGCGAAGCGCTCCAGCAGGGCGTCGTCGAGCTGGCCGTCGTACGGCTCGGCGACGCCGCGCAGGACGGGGTGGCCCGCGGTGACGATGGGCAACGGGCCGCCGAGGGCGAGGAGTACCTCGACGCGCTCGGACAACCGTAGGGGGGTCATGTGCGTCGTCATGGGTCAGCTCGCCGGGGTATAGAAGCGCATCGGGGAGTTCGGTTCGAAACCGATCCTCGGGTACACGGGGGCCCCGGCGACGGTCGCGTGCAGGGTGGCCCGGGTGAGGCCGGTGGCGCGGGCGCCCTCGTACAGCGCCTTGCGGGTCACCGCCTCGCCGTAGCCGCGGCGTTGGTGGTCCGGCTCGGTGGCGACGAGGATCACGAACAGGCGGCCCTGGGCCTCGACGGTCGCGGCGCACGCGACCGGGGTGCCGTCCCGCAGCGCCAGGTAGGCGTACACCTCCCGCTTCCACAGGGCGGATCCGCGCAGTCCGTCGCGGCCGTCCTCCAGATCGAAGCCGTAGGCACGGGAGTTGATGTCGGCGTAGGCCGTGAGCTGTTCGTCGGTGGTGACCCGCTCGAAGGTGAGGTCGGGGTGGTGGGGCTCGGGGATGGGCAGCAGATCACCGGCCATGCCGGTGCCG
This sequence comes from Streptomyces sp. NPDC001530, assembly GCF_042894545.1. Lineage (NCBI taxonomy): Bacteria > Bacillati > Actinomycetota > Actinomycetes > Kitasatosporales > Streptomycetaceae > Streptomyces > Streptomyces sp. NPDC001530. The sequence continues at coordinate 78,996 of NZ_JBIAVS010000037.1, read as the reverse complement.
GGGAAGGCGTGGACGAGTCCCGCGCGCTGCGCCGCTTCGTCGAGCGCGTCGCGGGCGTCGTCCGCGAGGAGGTCCTCGAAGAGCCACAGGAAGCCGGGCCGCTGCTTCGACCGCATGATGTCCGCGGCCTGGATGAGGCGTTGCTCCAGGAGCGCCTGGTCGACTCCCACCTCGTTGAGGGTGATCGCGTTCCAGAAGGCGAAGCGGCAGTCGGCCCAGCGGACGGCAAGGCCCGGCAGGTCGCGTACGTCCGCCTTCTCGTCCCGGTCGAGCACCATGGCGCGCCAGACCGTGGACAGCTGTGCCACCGATTCGACCGCGGCCGCGAGATCCGTCATCGCAACTCCCTCACCTTGTCGGGTATGTGAACGTCCCCGTCGGTCCAACGATCGGCGGGGGACTGCAGTCCCGGGCTCCCCTTTCCTCCCTCACCCCCACAGCGCGGTCGGGTGGAGAGCCCGGTGGGTGGCCGCCCGGATGCGCACCACTCGGCACGGCCACCCTGTCCCCGCCCCGGCCGCCGGCGAGAACCTGCCGCTCTTCACACGGATGCGAGGACGCCGTTGGTTCACCGGGCGAGGCACACTTGATTCATATGTATCTAAAACACCTGCCATAAATTCTCACACGTGTGAACCTACGGATGAGACGGGCGCGTGTTGATGCTGCCGCGGAGCCCCCGCACACCCCCGCGATACGGCCCCGCTGACTCACGATGAGGAGAATCCCATGACCTTGGCAGGCGAGGGCGACACCCGGCGGTCCGTGGCCGTGGTCGGTGCCGGAGCGGTCGGCGGCGTGTTCGCGTCGGCCCTGCACCGAGCCGGACACGACGTCTCGCTCTGTGTCCGGACCCCGTTCGACGAACTGGTGATAGAGACCTCCGACGGTGAGGACCATGTGCCCGTGAGCGTGGTCACCGATCCGGCGGGCGTGAAGCCGGTGGACTGGGTCCTGCTGGCGGTGAAGTCCTTCGACACGGCCGGTACGGCCCGCTGGCTGGCGGCTCTGTGCGACGAGCACACCACCGTCGTCGTCCTGCGCAACGGCGTCGAGCAGACCGATGACGTCCAGGCCCTGGTCCCACAGGCGACCGTCCTGCCGACACTGGTGTACATCCAGGCCGAGCGGCTGGCGCCGGGCCACATCCGGCACGGCTACGGCAACCGCCTCGACGTCCCCGCAGGGCCCGAGGCGGACCGGCTGATCCGGCTGTTCCGGGGCAGCGGGACGGACATCCGCCCGCAGCAGGACCTGGTCACGGCGGCGTGGCGCAAGCTGATGCTCAACGCCGCGGTGAACCCGCTGACGGCCCTCACCCTGCGCCGGATGGAAGTGATGGGCGACGGCATGATCCTCGAACTCGCCGAGGGCCTGATGCGCGAGACTCAGGTGGTGGCCGAGACGGTCGGGGCTCGTCTCACCGGCGCGGACGTGCGGCAGACGCTGGCGTTCATGAAGGAGTTCAGCGACGGCAACGGCACGTCGATGCTGTACGACCGGCTCGCGGGCAACTCCCTGGAGTGGGAGGCGCTCAACGGGGCGGTGGTCCGGTACGCCGAGATCTACGGGATCGACGTACCGCTGAACCGGGCGATGACGGCGCTGCTGCACGCGCTCGGCTCGCGGCTGCGTGAGCCGCGGCGGCCCGTGAACCGCGGCGCCCTGCCGCGGCTCACGGGCCGAGGGTCGATCAGGCCGGTTCGATGTTGTAGTTGAAGCGGAAGACGTTGGCCGGGTCGTACGTCTTCTTCAACGCGGCCAGCCGGTCGTACCGCTCCGCTCCGAACAGTTCGCGCACTCCCTCGGTGTCGGTCGCCTCGTCCGGCGAGAGGAAGTTGACCAGGTTCCGCTCGGCCGCCCAGGGGGCCAGGCCGTCGAAGACCCGCGCCAGTTCGGCCCGCAGCTCGTCCGCCTGGTCCGGAGTTCCCACCGCGAAGCCGAAGACGACGTACGGAAGGCCCCGGCTGGGCACCGAGTTGGGGAACTCCGGTTCCCGGTCGAAGGCGCCGCCGAGCGCCCGTATCTCGACGTTCACCAGGGTGCATCCCGACTCCGGGCCGGTCAGCTCCACGAGCGTCTGCGCCGTCTTCTCGGAGAACTCCTCGAGGCTGAGACTGCGGTCGTAGTACGGCATCGGATCGACCGGGTCCAGGTGGATCTCCCCGATCGCGGTGAACGGCTTCTCCCCCACCAGGTCGAGCAGTGCCGGCGCGGACGCCCGCAGCGGCTCGATGAGTCGGTCCCCGTCGGCCGCCGAGCCGAGGTAGCCGATCCGCAGGTGGAGCACGAAGGCGCCGCGCAGCGGCTCGGGCAGGTCGGGGAGATCGGGCAGCCGCTGGATGCCGAGGGAGGAGGTCATGTCCTCCCCCACCGTGGGCAGCCAGGCACGCCAGGCGTCCAGCACCCGGTCCAGGTGCTCGCCGGCGAAGTAGATGCCGCCGCCGTAGAAGCGGGTGACCGGGAACGCGTCGAACTCGATCTCGGTGACGATGCCGAAGTTGCCCTTGCCGCCCAGGAGCGCCCAGTACAGGTCCGGTTCGCTCTGCGGGGTCACCCGGCGCAGCTCGCCGTCCGCCGTGACGACGTTCAGCCGGCGCACCTGGTCGGCGGCATAGCCGTACTTCCGGCCCAGCAGCGGGCTCTGGCCGCCGCCGAGTGTGTAACCGACGACGCCGACCTCCGGCGCCGAACCGACGACCGGGGCCAGGCCGGCCTCCGCCGCGCGCGGCAGCACCTCGCTCCAGTGCACGCCCGCCTCGACGCGTACGGTGCCGTTCTGCGCGTCGACGGAGATGCCCTTCATCCGCTGCGTCGTGATTAGCAGCCCGCCCTCCGCCGCGGAGACCACCTGGTGGGCGGCGGTCTTCACCGCCACCGGCAGGCCGTGGCGGGCGGCGAAGCGGACCGCCGCCACGACGTCCCGCTCGCTGCTCGCGCCGACCACGACGGCCGGGCGCAGGGGGCAGACCAGATTGAACGTGGCGCACTCCGCCTCGTACCCGTCCGCGCCCGGCTCCAGCACCGGGCCCGTGACGGAGTGCCGCAGAGCCTCCACGTCCTGCGGGCTCAGCCGCACGCCCGCCGCACCAGACATATCCGCACTCATCTTGATCGCAACCTCACTCACACACGCGCAACATCCCGTGGCGCGCCCGCGCAGAGCGGCGCGGGAACGGGCGACGGGCGTCGAAACCTGACGTGACTGACACGAGTCGGACGCCCTTCGCCGTTCACCTGGATGCGTTCATATGTGTGTCGGCGCTGTTTACGGGCGGTAGACCGTGCCGGGCCAGGGTGTGGCGGGGGACAGGAGTTCGGAGACGGTGACGAGGGTGTAACCGCGTTTCCGGAGCGCTGGGATGACCTCCGCGACGGCGGGAATGGTCCCCGCGTAGCGTTCGTGGAGCAGGATGATGCCGTCGCGTTCCGTCTGGTCCAGGACTCGTTTCCTGATCAGTTCGGTGTCGGTGGTCTGGTAGTCCTTCGCGGTGACACTCCACAGGATCTGGGCGAGACCGAGCTTCTTCATGACCTTGGAGACGTCGTCGTCGGTCCTGCCCTGCGGTGGCCGCATCAACGTGGGTGCTTTTCCGGTCGCCTTTTTGATGTCCTTCTGGACTGGTTCTATTTCCGCGGATATCTCCTTGGGCGTGAGCTCGGTCAGGTTCTTGTGCGACCAGGTGTGGTTTCCTATTTCGTGCCCTTCCTTCGCCATGCGGGTGATGGTGGCGGGATAGGTGTCCGAATGGCCCTTTCCCTGAAGGAAGAACGTGGCCTTCACCTTGTCCTTCTTCAGAAGGTCAAGGAGTTTCGGGGTGGGTTTGCTGGGGCCGCCGTCGAAGGTGAGGGCGACGCAGCGGGCCTTACGGCAGTCCACCGGGCCGGAGACGGACTTGTCGGCGCCCGCATCGTGACAGGCGTCGGCCGGGGAGACCACACCGGTCAGGGAGCTGCACGAGGCCAGGACGGTGACGGCCAGCCCCGCCGCGAGCGCGGCGGCCGCCCTGCCCAGGGGGATGCGGCGGGTCACCTTCACCGCTCACCGGTCTCGTCCTGACTGGCGTCGTGCCGGGAGCGCAGGCTTAGGTGCACGACACCGGCGAGGACGGCGAAGCCGACGAGGAGCAGAAGAAGCTGGGCGATCGCCGGGCTGTAGAACGAGCCGCCGAAGAGAACCCCGGACAGGATCTCGGGCGCGCGGCGGGCCAGCGGCAGACCGCCCGCCACGGCGAAGACTGCGAACAGAGCGACCAGTGCGGTCAGGGCGGGGCGCAGAGCAATTCGGCTGCGGTTGGTCATGCGTGTTTCCTTACGTGAGTCGATGACGTCGATGACGTCGACGGGAAACACGTTAGGAACACGAGAATTCTTTATCTTCGGCGGAAGGTAGATTCCGTGGAGGCATTCCAAAGAACGAGCGGGGCCGCGCACTCATACTTTGGTCTATTTCTGCGCCCGACGGACCGGCCGGCGATTCCATGCCCCGTACACTTGAGCGCTGTGCAAGACGGAAGAAGCGGGATCGTCCGGCAACGTGTGACCGACGCCCTGGTGGTGTGTGCGAGCGCGGTCCTGTCGGTGACGGTGGGCATCGCCGCGTCACGCGGTCTGCTGGTGTACCCCCGTCTGTCCTCCCTGCCTACGCTGACCTGGCCGGCCGGGCTGCTTCCCCTCCCCATGGCGGGTGTGGCCTTCTACGGTCTGGTGCCGGTGGCCGGCAGCGCCCTGCTGCTGTGGCGCAGACGCGCGGCCGTGCCGGTGACGGTGGTCCTGCTGGTCGCGGCCACGGTCGGTCCGCTGATCCCCGCCGCACTGATCGCGCTGTTCACGGTGGCCGCGACCCGCCGGGACCGCACCACCTGGACACTCGCGGGCCTCGCGCTGGTGCCCCTGCCGCTCTACCTGGTGGCCCAACCGTCCCTGACCGTGAGTGCGTTGACCACCGCCGTCACCGGGGCCGTGCTGGTCGCCGCCTCGGTGGGGTGGGGGTTCTTCGTACGCGGCATGCACCGCGCCGCCGAACAGGCACGCGTCGAGGCGGCGTGGCGCACCGAGCAGGTGAGGCAGCGCGAACGCGAGGCGCTGGCCCGCGAGATGCACGACGTCCTGGCCCACCGGCTGTCGCTGCTCAGCGTCCACGCCGGGGCCCTGGAGGTGAACCAGAACGCCACCCGCGCCCAGGTCGCCGAAGCAGCGGGCGTCATCCGCTCCAGCGCCCACCAGGCCATGGAGGACCTCCAGCAGGTCCTGGGCGTCCTGCGCACCCCGCTGCAACCCGACGCGGCGGCCGAGCCCGAGCCGCCCCAACCCACCCTGGCAGAGCTGCCGCTCCTGATCGAGCAGTCCCGAAAGACCGGTATGCACATCACCCTCGACGCACCCGCCGATCTGCGGGCGGTGCCCGGCACCAGCCAGCGCACCGCCTACCGGATCGTCCAGGAATCCCTGACCAACGCCCACAAGCACGCCCCCGGCCAGAGCGTGCGCATCCGCCTCCAGGGCGCCCCCGGCGAGGGCCTGACCCTGGACGTCACCAACCCACTGCCCCCGCCCGCCGAGCGCACCGGCCCGCGGCTGCCGGGCAGCGGCTCGGGCCTGAAGGGCCTGAGCGAGCGCACCGCCCTGATCGGCGGCCGCCTCACCCACGGCTCCCAGGGAGCGACCCACCGGGTCGAGGCACACCTGCCGTGGCCGGCATGAGCGACATCCTCCTCGTCGACGACGACGCCCTAGTCCGTTCCGGCCTGCGCCTCATGCTCGCCTCCGCCCCCGACCTCACCGTGGTCGCGGAAGCCGCCGACGGCGCCGAGGTCGAGGCGCTCGTCGACGCGTACCGGCCCGATCTGGTCCTGATGGACATCCGCATGCCGGGTCTCGACGGCTTGGAGGCCACCCGCCTCCTTCGCGCCCGCCCCGACGCGCCCGAAGTGGTGATGCTGACGACCTTCACCACCGACGGTTACGTCCTGCGCGCCCTCCAGGCCGGAGCGGCCGGCTTCCTGCTCAAGCACACACGTCCCGAGCGCATCATCGAAGCCGTACGGCAGGCCGCCGCGGGCGAACCCGTGATGTCACCGGAGGCCCTGACCCAGCTCATCGGCGCCGTCACCGAAACCTCCGCCCCCGAACAACTGGCCGCCCCCGACGCCCGACGGCGCCTGGCCCTGCTCGGTGACCGGGAACGCGAGGTCGCCCTCGCCGTCAGCCACGGCAGGTCCAACGCCGAGATCGCCCGCCACCTCCACATGAGCGTGGCCACGGTCAAGAGCCACATCTCCCACATCCTGGCCAAGCTCGACCTCAACAACCGGGTGCAGATCGCGCTGCTCGTCTATCGGGCGGGCATGACCGGGGCGACGTCCTGAGCCTGGCGCAGGTGGCGGCTCACGTCGCCGACAAAGTTGATGCGAGCGTGCCGTTCCACGAAGCGCCAGCGACCGTCGTGGCGCTCGAAGCGGTCGTGGTAGCGGCCGCCGGCGATGGGCTGGAGCGACAGTTCGGGCAGCGCTTGCAGGACGGTCACGTACGAACGCGCGGTGGCCGTGCCCGTCGCCTCGTCGACTTCGATCGCGAGATTCGTCGTGACGTGCTGGGTTCGCGGAGTGCCGTCGGAGTAGACGATCAGTGTGTCCCGGAACATCCCCTCGATCGCCGCCCGGCCGCGCACCGGTGCGCCGCTCCCGGTGAAGCTGGCGTCGGCGAGCAGAGTGCCGAGCCGCGCGAAATCGCCGTCGTCCACGAGCTCGGCGTAGCGTGCGACCAGGTTGGCGATCGCCTGGTGAGCAGGTGTCGGATCGGCCGCGGGCATCCCCTCCGCCGTGCCGGCGCTCACCTGCTCGTTCATGACGTACTCGGCGTACCACTGGACCCACTTCTCGTCGTTCTCCCCCGTGCGCTCCATGTGTTCGGTGTGCGCGGCCGCCGCCCGTTGCAGTGCCTGTGCGAGGGCGTCGGTGGAGGTGAAGACCGCCGCCGGGGAATCGACGCGGCCGGGCAGGCGGGTCGTGACCTCCTGCACCAGCCAGGTGTTGCCGTCCGGGTCCCTGAACGGGAAGTGCGAGCGGTAGCTCTCCCGGTCGGGGTGCAGTCCGGGCTGCGGAGTCGGCCCGCCGGTGTGGTAGTAGCCGCCGACCTCGACGCCCAGTGCGGTCAGCCGGTCCCGGGTGGCCACGATGTCGTGGACGCACAGATACATGTTCTGTGCCGAGCCGGGCGCGGCGGTGGTGAGGCCGGTGCCGAACTGGACCGAGCAGACGGAGCCGGGCGGGGTGAACTGGACCTTGGTGGGCGGTGTGCGGTCCAGGCGCCAGCCGAGTCGCGCGTAGAACTCCTTCGCGCGCTCGACATCGGACACCGGGATGGTCACCACTTCGAGCCGCTCCACTGCCATGACGGTCCACCTCTCAGGATATCTACCCAAACAGTGCAAATGCTTCCAAACATGTGTTTAGTATTCAAGGGGGCCGGGAGGTATGTGTGCGATCGCTACACACATACCCTCGGACTGGAGATACATTGCACACTCTAGGTTGTCCGGTTTCTTTTCATCGGTAGGCGGGGCATGAACGCGCAGCAGGGGTACCGAGGGCGACGACTGGGGCTGACGAGTCTCACAGTCGCGGCGAGTGGCCTGCTCGCCCTGCTGATCGGCGTGGCGTTCGCGGTCCTGCTGTGGGCGATCTCCGACGCCAACAGCTCCACCTCGGCCCGACGTGCCTCGCGTACGGCGCTCGTCGAGGCCGGGACCATGGAACGGCTGCTCCTCGATGTCGAGACCGGGCAGCGGGGCTTCGTGATCACCAAGCACGAAACGTTTCTCCAGCCATGGCACCAGGCACGCTCCGAACTCCCCGCGGCCGCAGGGCGGTTCACCGAGAGCGCCACGTCCACGGAGCAGCGGCGCACCGCGGAACAGATCGCCCAGGGCGTCGACTCCTTCCTGAGGGACTACTCCGTCCCGCTGGTCGAGATGGTCCGGCGGGACGATCCCGCCGCGTCCTCCCTGAAGACGACCAGCGAGGGCAAGGAGCGCGTCGACACCTTGCGGGCCCAGTTCGGCCTGTACATGGCGGACGAACGCGCGCAGCTCGCCGAGCGCACCGACGCCGCCGGCACCAACAGCCACCAGGCGGTGCTCGCGGCGGCCGTGGGGCTCGCGGCGTCGACCGCGCTCGTGGCCGTCTTCACGATCCTCCAGCACCGTGCGGTGGTCCGGCCGGTGCGCGGTGCGGCCGCCGCCGCGGAGGAGCTGGCGGGCGGTGACCTCAGCATGCGGATCCCGCCCAGCAGGGTGGCGGAGATCGGGGCGCTGGGCAGCTCCTTCAACAGCATGGCGGCCTCGCTGCAGGACAGCCGCCGCCGGATCATGGAGAGCACCGAGGCCGTGCACCGGCGCACCGCCCGGGATCTGCACGACGGGGCGCAGCAGCGCCTGGTGAGCCTGATGATCGGGCTGCGGCTCGCGCGGGAGATGCTGCCCGAGACGGCGACGGCGACGGCCGATCTGCTGGACCAGTCGATCGACAACGCGCAGACCGCGATCAACGAACTGCGCGAACTGGCCTCCGGGATCTACCCGCTCGTGCTGACAGTGAAGGGGCTGGTGGCGGCGGTCAAGGACCTCGCGGCCCGCTGCCCGGTGCCCACCGTCGTCGAGACCAAGGACGAGCGGCGGATCTCCTCCACCGTCGAGTCGAACGCGTACTTCGTCGTGGCCGAGGCGGTGACGAACGCGGTCAAGCACGCGCAGGCGTCCCGGATCGACGTGTCCATCGAGTTCGGGGACGCCCTGCGGATCAAGGTCGCCGACGACGGTGTCGGCGGCGTGGGCAAAGCGACCGCCGGCAGCGGAATGACGGGGCTGACGGACCGGGTGGCGGCCTTCGACGGCAAGCTGGCCATCGACTCCCCGCCCGGCGGCGGCACCGCCATCCTGATCCAGATCCCGCTACGGGACTGAACCGGCGTCGGCGCTCTCAGGCTCTCAGGGACCGTCGGTCGGCCCGAGGGGGACGGTCGCGGTGAGCGTGGTGCCGGTGCCGGGCGTGTGGCGCACCGTCAGGGTGCCGGCGAGGCTCGCGGCCCGTTCGGTCAGGGCGCTCAGTGCCGCCAAGTCGGCCGCCGTCACGGGTGGTGCGCCGTCGTCGACGACGGCGAGCAGCAGGCTCGGGCCGAGGTCGGCGGTCACCTGGACACGGGCGGCCCCGCCGTGCTCCAGGGCCCGCTCGACGGCCTCGGCTACCAGGAGATACGCGTGGGTCTCGACCAGCAGGGGGAGCCGCCCCCTCAGGGTGCCCGAGACGGTCAGCCGTCCCGGGTGGCGGCGGGCGAGGGCGGCGAGCGCCGCGGGCAGCCCTCCGGCGCGCAGGGCGCCGGGGCACAGGGCGTCGGTGACCTCCCGGACGCCGGCCAGGGCCTCCTCGGTGTCGCGCACCGCGTCGTGCAGCAGCTCGACCTCCGGGGCCAGGACCGCGCCCAGCTCCTGCCGGGCCATGTTCAGCCCGATCAGGGCCCTGACCATGCGTTCCTGGACCTCGTACTGGAGGGTCGAGGCGTACTGGCGCTCTCGTTCCGCCTGCCGGTGTGCGAGGAGCCGGAGCGGTGCCTCGGGGCTTTGGAGCCCGCGGCCGTCGGAGTCGGCTCGGCAAGTGGCTGGAAGACGTACAGGGTCAGGGCCGCGTCGCCGTCCGCCTGGGGCAGGGGCACCCGGGTCCACTCCACCGATAGGAGCGAGCCGCCGGCACGTGTGAGCGTGCCCTCGCCCCGCTCGGGGCCGTCCGGCGGCCCGGGCGCGGCGGGCGCGGTGGCCGGACGACCGTCGCTGCCCCCAGGTCGGACGGGCGTGCGTGTCCCGTCGTCTCGGCAGCCGCCGGGTTCGCGTAGCGCACGGTGTGTTCGGCGTCCACGGCCCAGACGGGCTGTCGTACGACGTCAAAGACGCTTCCCCAGGCTTCGGCGATCGGCGTCATCGCACATGTCCTTCCCCCGGCCCGGCGACTCGCCCGCCGCACCCCACCGCTGGGACGACTCTGGCAGGCGATTCTCGGCCAGGCATACGTCATTTGACTCGGGTCCTCAGCGCCGCCGACGGGACGACGAGGTGACGTCGGAATCGGCCAGGCGCTCGAGGATGGCCACAAGTGCCCCCAGACCGGAGCGTTCCTCGCCGGTGAGCGTGTCTTCGATGGCGTCGGTGAGCCAGGCCTCGCGCGCCTGGAGCCACTGCTCCACCTCCTCCCGGCCGCGCCGGGTGGCCGAGAAGAGGACGCGACGGCCGTCGGTGGGGTCCGGTGCGCGGGCGACGAGACCGTGCTTCTCGAGGACGGCCAGGGTCTGGGCCATCGACTGTGGCTTCATGTACTCGGCCGCCGCGAGGTCGCTCGTGGTCGCGGGCGGCCCGGACGCCACCCGGTGGAGGGCGGCCAATTGACTGCGGCTCCAAGGCCCCGCGTGCATGCCGCTCTCCGACCGGATGCGGCCGCGCAGGCGATCCATCGACCGCACGAGGTCGAGTGCCAGGTCTGCCGAGGGGGCTTCTTCGTGGTCCACGCCAGAACCATACAGGTTACCTGAAGGTCTCCGAATGCCCCGAGATACGTATACATGAAATACGTATGCAGGAAAACTGTTCAGGTTGCCTGTATTGTTGATGTCATGGAGATACGTGAAGCAATGCGGCTGGGCCAGACCCGCGGGGCCGCGGGCCCCGGCTGGCGGTTCAGCCTCCCCCTGATGCTCGGCTCGTCCCTGAACCCGATCAACAGCTCGATCATCGCCACGACGCTCATCGCCATCGGACACACCTTCCACGCCGGAGCGGCGTCCACCATCTGGCTGGTGTCGACCCTCTACCTCGCCAGCGCCATCGGACAGCCCACCATGGGGCGGCTGGCCGAACGCCTCGGCCCGCGCCGCGTCTTCGTGGCGGGACTGATCCTGGTCGGGATCGGCGGAGCGCTGGGCACCGTGGCGCCGAACCTCCCAACCCTGGTCGCCGCCCGCGTCATCCTCGGCGTGGGCACCTCGGCCGGCTACCCGACGGCGATGGTGATCGTCCGGCGGTGGGCCGCCGAGCACGAATCGGCGGCGACGGGCGGCACGCTGGGCGCGCTGGCGATCGCCGCCCAGGTCACCTCGGCCCTCGGTCTGCCGCTGGGCGGGCTGCTGGCAGCGGCCGCCGGCTGGCGGATCACCTTCTTCATCAATGTGCCCCTGGTTCTGCTCGGCGTGCTGATGACCCTCGCCTGGGTGCCGCGCGACCCTCCCCGCGCCGAGCGGACCGCGCACGGCGCGCCTCCGTCCCCGCTGGACATCCCCGGCATGGTGCTGTTCGCCGGCACCATCGCGTCCCTGCTGTTCTTCCTCAATGACCTGCACCACCCGCGCTGGCCGCTCTGCGCACTTACGGTCGTGCTGCTCGCCACCCTGATCCTGTGGGAGCGCAAGGCGCACGATCCGTTCGTCGACGTACGCATGCTCGCCGGGAACAAGGCACTGAGCGCCACCTATCTGCGCGTCTGCCTCACCTTCCTGCTCAACTACTGCATCCTGTACGGCCTCACCCAGTGGCTGCAGGAGACGCGGGGCCTGTCCGCGATCGGCGTGGGTCTGCTGATCCTGCCGATGTCCGTGTTCGCCGCCCTCGTCTCCATCCCCTTCGCCCGGCGCAACCTGGTGCGCCCCGCCCTGTACTGCACCGCCGCGGCGGCGGTCGTCGGTCCGGCCGGGCTGCTGCTGTTCACCTCGACCACGCCGATCTGGGCCCTGGTGCTGATCACCATGGTGTTCGGGGTCGTCTCGGGCCTGGGAGTGATCGGAAACCAGGCCGCGCTGTACCAGCAGGCGCCCGCCGAGGCCGTGGGCGTCGCCGCCGGACTCATGCGCACCTTCACCTACCTGGGCGCCGTGCTGTCGTCGAGCCTGATCAGCCTGTCCTTCGGCGACCGGGCCACGGACAGCGGCCTGCACACCGTCACCTTCGCGCTGCTGGGCCTGGGAGTCGTGCTGTGCGCCATCACTCCGTCGGGGGCGCGGCGGGTGTGAACAGACCGCGAAGGTCGGCGTCGAACAGCTTGTCCTTCGCCACGAAGGACTCGATGCCCGCTCGCTCCAGCTCCTCCGGCGACCAGAACGACTTGTCGGTGGAGGTCAGCACGATCCGCGGCCGGTCGCTCTCCTCGCTGAGCCGGCGTGCCACGGTGAGCCCGTCCGCATCCGGCAGGTGCAGATCGAGCAGCAGCCCGTCGGGGCGATGTGCCCGCACCGCGGCCAGGGCCGAGGCGCCGTCCTGGGACTCCGCCACGACGTGCAGGCCCCGTGCCGTCAGCAGCGTCGCGGCGATCCGGCGGAACCCAGGGTCGTCGTCGACGACGACGATATTGATGGACATGCTCTCAGCATGCCGAACCGCCTCACGACCGGACCATAGGGGGAGCCCTACGCTTTGTGTATCCCTCACGCAAAAGGGCCCACCGGCCCTCGAGCAGGGACCGCACAGCGCCTGTAGGGGAAGCTCCACACCCACCGGACGAGAAACATGGGGCACGCTCCATCGAACGTGATGTCCGTACCGAGAAACATATGCCGTGGCCTCCCGGATCCGCCGAGGCCCATTGGGGACACACCGGGCCGGACCCCCTGGAGCAGTGACATGCCGCATGTGCCGAGATCCCCTGGACCTGGACGGTGGTCGGCGCGATCTGCGTGTGGCTGGCGGTGATCTGCTGCTCGCTGCTGCCCTAGCAGGGTCCCGCCGCCCCCGGGGCACCCGGCCCCGAAGCACTGCGTGCCGACGCGGCGACGGCCGTGCACCAGCAGGACCCCGCCTCCTTCCAGCGGCTGTTCGCGCCCGGCACGGCAGGCTCCGGCTATGCGAAGCGGTACTTCACCGAGCTTTTCGCCGTCCCGGCCACCGGTCTCCGGCTGGACCTGGAGACGCACACCGACCAGCGGTTCCTTGTACTGCGTGGCCACCCGGCCGACGGCGGGGCGCTGTGCGACGCCTGGCCCATCCAGAACTCCGGCGGCCGCAGCGCCCTGAGCGCCGTACCGCTGACCACCGATCTGTGCGACGCAGGCTCCTGACCGCGGCAGGGGACCGCCGTACGACGGAGTGACCGATGTCCGTCGTACGGCGATCCCGCGTCCGAGGTCAGGAGCTCGGGGTTCGACGCACGCCGGTGCCGTCGGCGGGGGCGGCGGCCCCCGAGGACCGGGCGGTGTCAGCCGCTGCCTGTACCAGGCCGCTGGAGGCGCGCAGGGGGACCTCCTTGATGAAGAGGGTCACCAGGAAGGCGATCAGGGCTACCGGGGCGACGTACATGAAGATGTCGCCGATGGCGTGGCCGTAGGCGCCCTCCAGCCAGGTGCGGACCGGGGTGGGGAGGAGGGCGAGGTCGGGCAGTTCGCCGCCGCCGGAGGCCCTCGCGGCGGTCGCCCGGTCCCGCGGGGCGAGCTGGGTGATGGTGTCGCGCGCGTAGTGGGCGATGCGGGTGGTGAGGACCGAGCCGAGCACCGAGACTCCGACCGCGCCGCCGAGGGAGCGGAAGAAGGTCACCGTGGAGGAGGCGGCGCCCAGATCGTTCGAGGACACCTGGTTCTGCGTGCACAGCACGAGGTTCTGGAGGGTCATGCCGACGCCGAGGCCCATCAGCGCCATGCACAGCGCGATGAACAGGTACGAGGTGTCGTAGCGGAGCATGCCCAGCAGTGCCAGGCCGGCTGTCAGCAGCACACCGCCCGCCAGCAGCCAGCTCTTCCACCTCCCGGTGCGGGTGATGATCCGGCCGGAGACCGTGGAAGCGATGAACAGGCCCGCGATGAACGGGATCGTCATGAGGCCGGACTTGGTCGGGGAGTCGCCCCGGGCCAACTGGAAGTACTGGCTGAAGAAGACGGTGCCCGCGAACAGGGCGACGCCGGAGAAGAGCGAGGCGATGGAGGCGAGGGCGATGGTGCGGTTGCGGAACAGCCGCAACGGGATGATCGGTTCGCCGGCCTTCGTCTCGACGGACAGGAAGACCACCGTCAGCACGAGCGAGGCGCCGACCAGCGTGTACGTCTGCCAGGACAGCCAGGCGTACTTGTCGTCGGCGAAGGTGACCCAGATCAGCAGGGCGCAGACGGCCGCGGTGACGAAGAACGCGCCGGCCCAGTCGACCTTTACCTGGCGTTTGGCCACCGGAAGGTTCAGCGTCCGCTGCAGCACGACCAGGGCGACGATCGCGAAGGGGATGCCGACAAACAGACACCACCGCCAGCCGAGCCAGCTGGTGTCGGTGATGACACCGCCGAGGAGCGGACCGCCGACGGTGGCAACAGCGAAGGTCGCGCCGAGATAGCCGGAGTAGCGGCCGCGCTGACGCGGGGCGATCATCGCCGCCAGGACGACCTGTGACAGCGCGGACAGACCGCCGCCGCCCAGGCCCTGGATGACACGTGCGGTGATCAGCGTGGCGGGGTTCTGCGCGAGACCGGCGACGAGCGAACCGGCGGCGTAGATGATCAGCGCCGACTGGACCAGGATCTTCTTGCTGAACTGGTCCGCGAGCTTTCCCCACAGAGGCGTGGAGGCGGTGACCGCCAGCAGGGAGGAGGTGACGACCCAGGTGTAGGCGCTCTGGCCGCCGCCCAGGTCGCCGATGATCCTGGGCAGCGCGTTGGTGACGACGGTCGAGGACAGGATGGCGGCGAACAGGCCGAGCAGCAGTCCCGACAGCGCTCGCATGATCTGCGGGTGGGTCATCGGCACGGCGTCTTCTGCCACCTGTGCCTGGTCGGCTGGTGCGCCGACCCTGGGGGTGGTTGTCATGGGGTATCTCGTCCTTACAAGGTGACTGCGGGGGTACGGGTGGGGGCGTCGTCGAAGCTCGCCCGGAGCCGGGACAGCAGCGACGTCAGCCGGCGTACGTCCTCCTCGCTCCAGTCGCTCAGCCGCAGGGCGAGCAACTCGGCGGCGCGGTCGGACAGTTCGGCCAGCCGGTTGCGGCCCTCGGGGGTCAGGCGCAGGATGCGCGAGCGCCGGTCGGCGGGGTCGGGGCTGCGGTCGATCCAGCCCCGCTCGGCCAGGTGCGCCACGTGGCGGCTGGTGACCGACATGTCGACGGCGAGCAGTTCCGCGAGCCTGCCGATGCGCAGGTCGCCGTCGCGGTCGAGCAGCGCCAGCACCACGGCGGTTCCGCTGGAGCAGCCGCCCGGCAGGCTCCGGTCCAGCTGTCGTCGTACGGCACCGACGGCGCTCAGCTGGCGCGTCAGCTCCTCGTACTGGGCTCTCTCGGCCACACGCATCTCCCATTTCATTGCTTGAGGCAACCATGTGGTTACTCGATCGCCTCGGGCAGGTTTTCTCAGGTGTGCGTCAGCTCAACGCAGGATCCGGCGGGCCACGTTGGTCGTCACCAGATCGAGCAACTCCTCGCCGCGGCCGGAGAGGATGGTGCGGATCGCATAGAGGGTGAAGCCCTTGGCCTGCTCCACCGAGACCGCGGGCGGCACAGACAGCTCCTGACGTGCCGTCATGACCTCGACCAGCGCCGGGCCCTCGTAGGCGAAGGCGCCCTTGAGCGCCTCCTCCAGGTCGCCGGGCCGCTCGACCCGGCGGCCCACAGCCCGATCGCGGCGGCGACCTCGGCGAGCTGCGGATTGTCCAGCTCGGTCGCGTAGTTGACGATGCCGGCGGCCTTCATCTCCAGCTCGACGAAATTGAGCGACCCGTTGTTGAAGACGACGATCTTGGCGGGTAGCCGGTTCTGCCGCAGGGTGAACAACTCGCCGAGGAGCATGGTGAGTCCGCCGTCGCCGGACAGCGAGACGACCTGACGGCCCGGATACGCCGCCTGCGCGCCGACCGCGTGCGGCAGCGCACAGGCCATCGTGCCGTGGTTGAACGACCCCAACAGCCGCCGACGCCCGTTGAACGTCAGATAGCGGGCCGCCCACACCACCGGGGAGCCGACGTCCACGGTGAAGACGGCGTCCTCGTCGGCGAGCCGATCAAGGGTGCGGGCCACGAACTGCGGGTGGATCGGGGTGCGTTCGCGGTCGTTGACGGCGAACGCGTCCAGTGACTTGCGGGTGCGGGCGTAGTGGGCGCGAGCCTGGTCGAGGTGGTCGCGGGCGGGCTCGGCGGTCTTGACGGACAGCAGCGGCAGCAGCGTGGGCAGGGTGTCCCGGACGCTGCCGACCAGAGGCAGGTCGACATGGGTGCAGCGGCCGATCTGCTCGCCGCGGATGTCGAGCTGGATCACCTTCGCGCCCTGCGGATAGAACTGCCGGTAGGGGAAGTCGGTGCCCAGCATGAGCAGGGTGTCCGCTTCCTCGATCGCCTTGTAGCCGGAGGCGAAGCCGAGCAGGCCGGTCATGCCGACGTCGTACGGGTTGTCGTACTCGACGTACTCCTTGCCGCGAAGCGCGTGCACGACCGGGGCCTTGAGGGTCTCGGCGAGCCGGACCAGGTCGTCGTGTGCACCGGCCGCGCCGGCGCCGGCGAGGATCGTGACGCGTTGCGCGTCGTTGAGCAGTTCGGCGGCCTCGGTGAGTGCCTCGTCGTCGGGGCGGACGACGGTCCGGGTCGGCCGTACGACGGTGGGGGCGAGGTCCCGGCCGGTCTTGGCGAGGAAGATCTCGCCGGGGACGACCACGACCGCCACTCCCCTGCGCTCCACGGCCGCACGCATCGCCGTCTCCAGGATGCGCGGGCCGGATTCCGGGCTGGTGACGACCTCGGCGTAGACGCTGCACTCGGCGAACAGCTCCTGCGGGCGGGTCTCCTGGAAGTAGCCGGAGCCGATCTCGCCGCCGGGGATCTGGGCGGCGATGGCGAGAACCGGGACACGGCTGCGCTGGGCGTCGAAGAGGCCGTTGATGAGGTGCAGGTTGCCCGGGCCACAGCTGCCGACACAGACGCCGAGCTCGCCGGTCAGGCCGGCCTCGGCCGCCGCCGCGAGGGCCGCGCTCTCCTCGTGCCGCACATGCACCCAGTCGACGCGGTCGTCCCGGCGGATGGCGTCCGTCAGACCGTTGAGCGAGTCCCCGGGCAGACCGTACAGGCGGCGCACACCGGAGGCCTTGAGCGAGGCGATGACGTGGTCGGCGAAGGTGGGCATGAGGGTGGCCTTTCGTCGGTCGTGAGCGCTTCGGGTGCGGAAGGAGACCACTCGGACGGGAGCCGCCCGGAACGGCTCGCCGTGGTCGACGAGCATGTGGCCAGTCTTCAAGAACCTGCATCGCGCACACATCCGTCGAATGACTGCGTGACGGGTGTGGGGGTGTCTGTGGCTTCTCGGTCGGACTACTGCTGGATTTGCCTGATTCGGGCCCCTCGGGCCCTTGCGGCACCGTAAGACACACCGCACCCAGAAAGCCCGCGCCCCGTTTTGACCTGCGTCCGGGGCGCGAGCTTCGTCATCGGTACGGCGGGACCGGCACGGTTCTCGAGGTCACAGCACCGCACTGAGAAACGTGACAGCCGCCAGCCGGTGTGTCCGTCTGGTGTACTCCTCCGCCTCCCGGTCCGCCTCCCGTCGGTCGTTGCAGTTGACCCGGCGGAGAAGCTCCTCGATGGCCTCCTGCTCCTTGCTCAGACGGCCGGGGAAGAGGGGGTCCTCGTATGCGTTCATGGTTCTTTCCCTGTCGCCGGCTCGGGGGCTACAGCCCCAGGTCGAGGGCAAGACACGAGAAGGTGCGCCACGCAGCCGCGTCCTCGTGCGAGGTGTTCGTCCCGCCGTGCGGCTCGGACTGCACCACTTCCGTCATGTCCTCGTATCGGATGCGCTCGGGCAGCTTGCCGAAGCGTGCGTGCCGGGCCGCCACGGCGGCGTCCATCGTGGCTTCCTGGCTCATGGCCAGCCTCCACTTCATCAATCGTGAACGGGCCCGTCAGCCGGGACCACTGTCAGCTGCACCCCCATCGCGTCACCTGTCAAGCCGGTGACGATCCGGGGGCGTGAACCTCCGGATCCACCCGCACGTTCACACGTATGCCGGTCCTGGAGAGTCCGGCCCCTCCCCTGCCCTCCTAGGAGCCCCGTCATGAAGAACCTGCCGAGCCTGCCGAACCTGCCGCAGAGCGAGAACAGCCTGCTGATTCGCACCGACTTCT
Source organism: Streptomyces sp. NPDC001530 (assembly GCF_042894545.1). Lineage (NCBI taxonomy): Bacteria > Bacillati > Actinomycetota > Actinomycetes > Kitasatosporales > Streptomycetaceae > Streptomyces > Streptomyces sp. NPDC001530. The sequence goes on along the minus strand of NZ_JBIAVS010000037.1, from coordinate 60,896 downwards.
CCGACGAGACGGCCTGGCAGGCACTTCGCACAGCCGTCAACACCCCGAACGAAGACGGCTTCGTCGCCTACGTCCACTTCGTGGACGACCACGCCTACCGCGACCTGACCGCCGAGCAGATCGTCGCGCTCGCCGCCGTCGACCAGGAACTGCTGTTCGTGGCGGACAAAAGGGTTTTTACAGAGGCAGAGATGCCACTGCTGGCCGTCCTGAAGGCGGACGAGGACGACGAAGGTCCCGCGCAGGGCCACGAGGAACTCCGGGTCACGGCAGCGTACTTGTCGGCGATCGACAGCAACATCACGCTGGCCAACATGGACTGGGAGGAGTTCGTGGACGCCGCCGGGGAGGACGGTGTTTTCCGCGGATTCTGACCTGGTCGGGCCCGCTCGATGCGGATGGGTGTCCCCCGACCGGGCGGGGGACACCCATGCAGGCGCCTACGGGGTGCGCGTGCTCCACTTCTGGTTGGACGTGCCCGCGCACGTCCACAACTGCAGATTCGCGCCGTTGGCGGTGCTCTTGTCCTTCACGTCGACACACTTGTTGCCGGACTGCGGGTTGGTCAGGTCGTGCCAGGAGTTCAAACGGAAATGCTGGCCCCCGGAACCGTTGCACGTCGTCCAGTTGATGAGGTCGCCGTTGCTGGTCGAGTTACCACTGACGTTCATGCACTTGCCCTCGGGCTGCACGGTTCCGTTGATGAACTTCTGACCGTAGATCCACACGCCGCCGGACGTGGTCTCGGCAATCGTGCGGCGGAAACCTGTCTCGTGATCGGCCCTGCCGACACCCCACTCGAGCGCTTTAGGTGCCCCTTGGCCAGCCCTGGTAACGCACTAGTTGAGGTTTGATGACACCTAGAAACCCGCCGACGTCCCGGACCGCAAGTGTCACATAGCGAGACCCGGCAGGAACACATGTCTCCTCATGACAGCGGCGGGCCTCACCCGAGGCGGTAGCGCACCGGCAACGACAGCACGCCCCGCACCATGCCGGCCGGGAACCAGTCCAACGACTCGGCAGGCACCGCCAGTTCCAGGTGCGGGACGCGGGTGAGCAGGGTATGCAGGGCGACGCGGGCCTCCAGGCGGGCCAGCGGGGCGCCCAGGCAGTGGTGGATGCCGTGGCCGAAGGAGAGATGGCGGGCGACGGGACGGGCGATGTCGAGGGCATCAGGGTCGCCGCCGCCGGGCAGGGGGGCGACACGGTTCGCCGACGCGAGAGCCACCGTGACGATGCCGCCCCGGGGGATGTGCGCTCCGCCGAGCTCCAGGTCCTCGGCGGCGTACCGGTTCGTGGTGCGCTCGACGGAGGTGTCGTATCGCAGGAACTCCTCGATCGCGTCGGGCAGCAGACGCAGGTCGTTGCGCAGCAGCCGCAGCTGGTCGGGGTGTCGGAGCAGCGCCAGCACGGAGTTGCCCAGGAGGTTGACGGTGGTCTCGTGGCCGGCGATGACGAGCAGGGCCGCTGTACCGGCGAGTTCCTCCTCGGAGAGGCGGCCGTCGTCCTTGTCGCGGGCGGCGACGAGGGCGGACATCAGGTCGTCGCCGGGGGCACGGCGCTTGTCCTCGACCAGTTGGCGCAGGAAGCCGTGCAGGCTCGCCACCGCGGTGGCGTACTCGGGGTGGCCCACCTGGAAGGCGAGGGCCGTCCAGCGGCGGAAGTCCTGCCGGTCGGCCTCCGGGATGCCGAGCAGTTCGGCGATCACCGTGACCGGCAGCGGCGCGGTGAAGGCCTGCACGAGGTCCAGCTCACCAGACGGCGGCATGGCGTCGATGAGCTCGTTGGCGATCTCGGTGATACGCGGTTCCATCGCGGCGGACCGCTTCCGGGAGAAGACACCCGACACCAGACGGCGCAGCCGGGTGTGCTCGGGCGGGTCCGCCTCCAGCATCTGACCGCCGAACCCGGTACCGCGCTTGTGCCCGAGGAACCCCGCCGCCTCCAGCATCTCGGCGGCCGGTTCCGGGTCCTTGAGCAGCGCCGGATGGGTCAGCGCCTCGCGGGCGAGGTCGTAGTCGACGACCAGCCAGCCCGTGATGCCGGGGAAGAACTGCGCCCGGTGGATAGGGCCCTTCGCCCGCAGCCGCGCGTAGCGCCGGTGGGCGTCCGCCTTGAACTCGGGGCCCATGACGACGAGTTCGTGCGGGTCGTATGAATCGTTGTGTGGAGCGTGCTGCTCGTGCGGTTCTCCGGCCGGTTGGGTGGTGTTCTGGTACGTGTCCATCCCTGATTCCTCGATCCGGACGCCCCTGCCGGGTGCAACGGCCGTCATGCAGGACACGGAGCCGGTCGGGCGGAAGGTTCACACGTGCACCGTTCGCGCCGGGCACCGCAGGTCGTCAGGTGGGACGTCACGGGACCCGGACCACCTCCAGAGTGCTCGCCTTCTCCTCCGTGCCGAGCAGCGAGATGTCGTACAGCCACCGGCCCCCGCCGGGGCGGAGGGTGGTCTCGGTTCCCGGTTCGAGCGCCCGTTGCGGTCCCTGCTCGCGCACGCCCTGACGAGCTCCGGCTATGTACGTCACATAGACGCGAGAGCGGCCCGAATTGCGCACCGTCACGCCGGACGTCCGCACGCATCGCCGGGCGTCATGACGCCCGGTGGGACAGCGATAGCGCAGGTCAACGAGCCCGTACGTCGCGCAGGACAGCTCCATGCCGCGTGGCAGAGCGGACCGGCACACGCGGCCCGGCGTCACCCGCTCGGCGACACCCGGCCGCTCGTCTGCCCGGCCGAGGAGCAAGCATCCCATGACGGCCAGCGCCGCCACGGCGGACCGTGTGCAGAGGCCGGGCCATGGGGTCGACTTCCGCCGGAGGGACTTCATCGGCGGCATCCTCCATGGTTCACGCCCGCCAGAAAACGCGCGTTAGTTTAGACACACCCGCGCCCGCGAAAGACACACATGTGCGATGGCGACCGGTGGTAGGGTGCGCGCCGACCTCCCTTTCACATGTATCTGGACTCAAACGTTTTGGATTCCATGAGTAACGCGGCAGAGGAAACACAACAGACGAGTGCCTTCGTACCCGGCGGTCGACGCCGGCACCGAAGGACCCCACAGAACGGCGGCTCGGGTGCGCGGCGCGCGATCGTGCTCGCGCTGGCCGTCCCCATGGCCTCGGCCGCGCTGGCGGCGCCCTCCGCCTTCGCCGCGTCCGGCAACGGCACCACGGCCACGGCCGCCGACCCGACCGGTGGCTTCGACGTCGACGACCAGCAGATGGCCGCGAACCTCGACGCCCGGGTGCTCGACCAACGGCTCGGCGCCGACGTGAGCGGTGTCGTCCTCGACGCGGACTCCGACAGCACCCTGTGGGACCACAACGGCTCCACCGCGCTGATGCCGGCCTCCAACGTCAAGTTGGCCACGTCGACCGCCGCCCTGTCGGTGCTCGGCCCGCACCACCGGTTCACCACGAAGGTGGTCTACGGCGACGGCACCCTGACCCTCGTCGGCGGCGGCGACCGCACCCTCACCAGCGCCGACCTCGCCGACATGGCGCAGAGTGCGGTCGCCGGGCTGAAGAGAGCGGGCCTGACCTCGGTGAAGGTCGCCGTGGACGACAGCCTGTTCCCCGCACCTACCCTGGCCGACGGCTGGAACGACGGCTACTACCCGGACACCGTCGCCCCCGTCCGCGCGTTGGTCGTCGACGGCCGCGGTGTCCAGGACACCTCCATCGACGCTGGGCAGACCTTCGCCAAGCTGCTCGCGGCGGACGGCGTCACGATGGAGGGCGAGGTCACGCGTGGCACGGCCGACCACACCGACGTACCGGTCGCACGTCACAAGTCGGCGCCGCTGTCGGACATCGTCAAGAAGATGCTCAAGACCAGCGACAACAACATCGCCGAGACCCTGCTGCGGATGACGGCCCTGGGCGCCGGACGTCCCGCGACCTTCGAGGGCGGCGCCGAGGTCGTACGCGAGGTGCTCAGGCATTACGGTGTCTCGCTCGACAACTTCGAGATCCACGACGGCAGCGGACTGTCCCGGACCGACCGCATCCCGGCGGCCACCCTCTCGCAGATCCTCGAACTGCTCACCGAGCCCCGCCACGCGCACACCCTGGGCGCCATCCTGGATGGCCTGCCGGTCGCCGGCGAGGCGGGCTCCACGCTCGGCCCGGAGTGGGGCAGGTTCGACGACTCGAACTCCCGGTGCGCGGTCGGCAAGGTGCAGGCGAAGACCGGCACGCTCACCGGTGCCATCGCCCTGAGCGGTCTGACCAGGACCGACGACGGCGAGTGGCGTGTCTTCTCCTTCATCGAGAACGGCTCCACAGCCGCTCCGAACGACATCAAGGACGCGATGGACGGCCTGGCCGCCACCGTGAACGGTTGCTGGGCCTAGGTCCGAGACCGGGTACCGGACGTACCGGGCGCCGTCCGACCGCCGGGGTCGGACGGCGCCCGTGCGTGCCGCCATGTCCGTGCCCGGCCCCATTCCCCGGCTCCGCTGGAAAGGAACCCATGAAACCTCCGCACACGCCGCCCCAGTCAGGAGGGGAACTCCCGAGGAGAGTTCCGGGCAGCGCCAAGTCGGTCAGTTCGGCCAGCTCCGGTTCTGTCCCCTCCCAGGAGGGCGCCACGACCAGCAAGAGCACTTCCGTGCCCCGGCTCGCCCAGCTCTCCTCCCTCGGGCCGCGGGGCAACACCGGCCGCGCGGACGCGAGCAGGGAGTCCGCATCGGACGTCACCACCCCGAGCACCACCACCCCGAACACCACCGACAAGCCCCGGCGCGAGGGGCTTCGCGGCGCTCTCGGCGTCGTCAGTGTCGTCGGGCTGTTGTCGGTGGTCGGGGTCCTGGTGACCCTGGGTCTGGTCAACGGTTCCGACGACGACCGGCGTGACGACGCCTCGGTGACCGACGACCGCGGCACGGACGTCATCGACGCGCTCAGCGGTGCGTCGGCGCCCTCGGCGAGCGCGTCCACCGACAAGTCCGGCAAGAAGCCCGACGCGTCGAAGAAGTCGGCCTCCGCGGCGCCCAGCGCCAGTGCGTCGGGCGAGGGCTCGGCGGCCCCCGGCGCGGACAACACCGGTCGGCCGCAGGACGACACCCAGCCCAAGTCGACCACCGCGACCGCCGTACCGGGTGTGAACATCTTCAGCCACGACTCGAAGCGCTGTATCGACATCGTCGGCGGCAAGGCCGTGCAGGGTGCGAAGCTGATGATCTGGGACTGCTCCGCATCCGCCTCGCAGCAGTGGACGTTCACCGGCGGGACCATGCGCGCGCTCGGTATGTGCGTGCAGTTGGCGGGCGGGTCGACCGACGACGGGATCGACCTCGAGATCGGTTCCTGCAACGGGAGCTCGGCGCAGCGGTTCGAGCTGAACGTCCGCCACGACCTGGTGAGCGCGCTCGCCGACAAGTGCGCGGACGTACGGGACCACCAGAAGACCAACGGCTCCAGGATTCAGCTATGGTCCTGCTCCGGCCAGGACAACCAGAAGTGGTCCCCGGAGTAGAAGCGGGCGGGTCCGGCGACACGCCGTTCCTGCCCGCGTGTGTGGTGCGGATGGAGGTCAGTGCCGGCGGTACGACTGGACGTAGCCGTTCGCGGGTGTGCCCACGCCGGTGACGTCGTCGTAGCCCTTCACGGCCTTGAGGGAGGTGTCCTTGCCGAGGCTGCGCACGGAGGTGAGCAGGCCGTCGGCGGCGTCGTGGCCGTTGGCGAAGTCGACGCGGGCCACGGCGAGTTCGGTGTCGGTCGGGGTGTCCGTGACGTCGTGGTAGGTGGTCCCCCCGTACCGGGAGTAGATCGCCGGGTTGGCGAAGCCGATGGGCTTGCCGCCGCGGGCCTCCTGGGCGGGGGCCTGCACCGCCGCGATGACCGGCGCGGCCAGTGAGGTGCCGCCGATCCGGGACTCGCTGTAGCGCAGCGACCCGTCGGGGAAGGTCTGCGTCTGGCCGATGAGGAAGCCGGTGTTGGGGTCGGCGACCGCGGAGATGTCGGGAACGATCCGGTTGCCGGCGGCGCTGTTGGCCTTCGCCAGCGCGTCCGGGACGACACCTTGCTGGTAGAAGGGCGCGGCCACGGTCTTGCTGGTGCCGCCGCCCGCGCCGCCGTTGAACGTGCCGGGGAAGCCGTCCCAGGCCGTGCCGTCCGCGGACAGCGCGGCCTTCTGGGTGCCCCAGCCGGTCTCCCACAGGTACTTGTCGCCCTTGCCGACGGCCAGCGAGGTACCGCCGTCACCCAGGCCGACTGGGCCGGGAAGTTGGTCCGCTTCGTTCCGGTGACCTCCACGTTGTCGACGTAGTCGCCGGAGGAGAAGTAGAAGCCGATGCCTTCGACAGCGCCGAGTTGGAAGACCTGGTCGTAGGCGGCCGCGCTCTCCGGCGTCTGGTTGGCCTCGAGGTCGCCCCAGGAGTTGGAGACGATGTCGGCGAGGTGGCGGTCGGCGACCGTGGAGAGCGCGTCGTAGAAGGCGTCCGTGGAGCACGAGGAGGCGCCCACGTAGGTGACGTCCGCGGCCGGCGCGACCGCGTGTACGGCCGCGACGTCGAGGGTTTCCTCGCCGTACCAGCCCGCCGCCCCGCACTCCTCGGTGTCGGTCCAGTCGTTCGCGAGCACCTGGGTCAGCTGACCGGGCTTCCAGGCGGCGGCGCCGTGCGCCTTCGCGTAGGTGGCCGCATCCTTGGCGATGGTGGGCGAGGCGTAGGCGTCGGTGATGGCGATCCGCACGCCCTTGCCGGTGTACTTCCCCGCGCCGTAGGCGGCGCGCAGCTGTCTGCCGGTGTAGCCCTTGACCGCGTACGGGATCTTCTTGCCGTACGCGTCGGGCAGCGTGGTCGCGGTCTTGGAGCCGTAGTATGTGGAGAACGGCCCTGAGTTGGCGAACGCGTCACCCGGCGGGGGCAGTTGGTCGTCGTGGCCGAGTCGGCGCGGCGCGTTGTCCAGGCCGGTGACCGCCAGGACGGCACCGCTCACGGACGGCGGCACCGAGGCGGTGGCGGTCGGGGCGTGGTAAGTCCGGGACCCTTGGCGTAGTCGTGCAGCTGCGTGCCGAACGCCTTCTCCACGGCGGCCACCTCGCCTGTGACGGACACGTAGTGCCGCGTGACGTCCGTGACCTTCAGACCGGCCGGCGTCAGCCAGGTTCTGACCGCGGCGATCTGGGCGTTGCTCGCGCCGAATCGGGCCTGCGCCTGCTCGGCGCTCAGGTACTTGCCGTACAGCGCCGAGTCGGGGTCGGCGACCGCGCGCGTAGGCGGCGAGGCCGTTCGCGTCGCTTTCGGCGAGGTAGACACGGACGGAGATCTCGGCGCTGTCCGAGGTGGCGCCCCGGTCCGCCTTGGCCGTCGCCCACCCCGGCTTGGTGCCGGCCAGCCCGTGACGGCCGGGTGTGTCAGCGGCGTGTGCCAGGGGTGTGCCGAGCAGCAGCGCACCCGCGAGCAGCGGTAACACCGCCATGCCCGCCCCGGCCCGCCGTGCGGTGGGGTCGTGTTTCATCAGTTCTCCTGCCGTTCGGTTCCTTGCATGGGAGCGGTCGGTCGGCTGGAAACCGGACCATTGATACGAACGGAGCCGGATCGCGGCAGGGTTCACGGTGATGTGCCGTCAGGGACGATGCCTGGCGGGGCCGTCGGAGCGCGGCCCGGTTCGATGGCCGCGTGATCACCGAGCATGCCCCTACGATCATCGCGTGGGCGCGGCAGTCGGTGCTGACCTGCGCACTCCTACAATGGCTGGGCACCGGTGAAGGGACGTGGCCTGTGGTGTTCACTGACGCGGCGCGGGTCGGTGCCATCGACCGCCTCGTGGGGCGCGAGCGCGACCTGCACCACATCCTCGGTGTGTTCGAGCAACACGCCGGCGGCGCCCTGCTGTTGTCCGGGGACCCCGGCGTCGGCAAGTCCGCGGTGCTGGACGCCGTGGCCCGGGCGGCCGCCGAGAGCGGCACACGTGTGCTGCGCGCGGCGGGTGCCGAGTTCGAGGCGGACGTCAGCTATTCGGCGCTGAACCAGATCCTGCTGCCGCTGTACGACGCCCTCGACCGGCTCGACCCCGTCGGCCGGGAGGCCATGAGCGTCGCCCTGGGGTTCGGCGCCGGGCCGGCGCCCAAACGTCTGGTCGTGTGCAACGCCACGCTGGCGCTGGTGCGCGTCGCGGCCGAGGACAGCCCTCTCCTGCTGATCGTGGACGACCTGCCCTGGGTGGATCGGGCCAGCGCCGCCGTGTTCGGTTTCGTCGCCCGCAGGCTGTCCGGCGAGCGCATCCGGTTCCTCACCGCCTCCCGCACCGGCATGGGCAGCTTCTTCGACGGCGGCGGCCTCACGTCGTACGAACTGCCCGCCCTGGACGAGGACTCCGCCGCCCGCCTCGTCGACCAGCGCTTCCCCGATCTGGCGCTGCCGGTGCGGCGGCGGCTGCTGGACGCCGCGCAGGGCAATCCGCTGGCCCTGCTCGAACTGCCCGACGCGCTGCGCGCCGACCAGCGCCGGGCCCGGGAGATCCTGCCGACCCTGCTGCCGTTGGGCGAACGCCTGCAGTCGCTGTTCGTCTCCCGTGTCCAGGCCCTGCCCGCTGCGACCCGCGACCTGCTGCTGCTCGCCACCCTGGACGGCAGCGGCGACCTCGGCGTGCTGTCGGCGGCCTCGCGGGAGTTGGACGGCGAGGCGGACCTGCGCGATCTCGACGCGGCCGAACAGGACGGGCTCGTACGGGTGGAGGAGTCCCCGCGACGGCTGGTGTTCCGGCATCCGCTGATCATGTCGGCCGTGGTCGAGGCCGCCACCAGCAGCGCCCGGCGCGCGGCGCACCGCGCCCTGGCACATGTGTCGGCCGACAAGCCGGAGCAACGTGCCTGGCACCTGGGCGAGGCCACTCTCCAGCCCGACGAGGAGGTGGCCCTGCTGCTGGAGCGCACCGCGCGGCGCATCCTGGACCGCGGGGACGCCGTCGCCGCGATCGCCGCGCTGACGCGGGCGGCCGACCTGAGCCCGCGGAACACCGACCGGGCGCGCCGGCTGTCGGAGGCGGCCTATGTGGGCGCCGAGGCGATCGGCGCCCTGCGCAGCGCCTTCGAGCTGCTGGCGGACGCCTCACGGGCGGACCCCACGCACGGCACGTCCCTGAATTCCGCGAACGCCGCCGTGCAGCTCGTGCTGAACAGCGACGGCGACCTCGCCACCGCCCACCGCCTGCTGGTCGGCGCCATCGAGGAGGGCGACCACGGCTACGACGCCGAGGACCCCGCGCTCATCGACGCGCTGCACTTTCTGCTGCTGCTGTGCAACTACGGGGCCGACGGCGAGTTGTGGGAGCCCTACTACCGGGCCGTCAACCGGCTGCGCCCCGCTCCCCCGCCGCTGCTGCTGGTCGCCGCCCGCACCTGGGGCGACCCGGCCCACGCCGACGCGGCGACGCTCCGGGAGCTGGACGAGATCATCGAGGGCGCCCTGAAGGAGACCGACCCCGCGCGGGTCGTACGAGTGGGAACAGCCGCCCTATACCCGGACCGGCTCGCCGCGGTGCGTGAGGCGGCGTGGCGGCTGGTCCGGCAGGGCCGCGAGGGCGGCCCGGTGCGCCGCCACATCGGCGCCCTGCTCCATCTGTGCCTGGACGACTACCACCGGGGCAAGTGGACCGAGGTCCTGGAGCTGTCGGAGGAGGGGCTGACGCTGTGCGAGAAGTCCGGGTACACCGTCTGCACCTGGTTCTCCCAGTACACCAAGGGGCTGGTGACCGCGTCGCGGGGTGACACGGAGACCGCGCACGCGCTCGCCGACGCGATGACGAACTGGGCGGCGCCCCGCGGCATCCGGGAGGCCGTCCACTGCGCCCTGCACGTCCACGCCCTCGCGGACATCGCCGACGGCGACTTCGACGCGGCGTTCGGCCGGCTCAACTCCATCAGCCCCGCGGGCAGTTTCCCCCCGTACGTCGCGCACGCGGCGTGGGTGTTCTTCGAGTTGGTCGAGGCCGCCGTACGCACCGACCGGCGCGCGGAGGCCGTCGCACATGTGCGGGCGCTGCGGGAGACGAACGTCGCCGGGCTCTCCCCGCGTCTGGGCATGATGGCCGACTGCGCCGAGGCGCTCGTCGCGGAGGACGGCGCCGAGGCGGCCCGCCTGTTCGCGAAGGCGCTGGCCACGCCGGACGCGGAGCGGTGGCCGTTCGCCCTGGCGCGGGTGCGGCTGGCGCACGGCGAATGGCTGCGCAGGTCAAGGGCGCTGTCCGAGTCCAAGGCTCCCCTGACGGCCGCGCTGAAGACGTTCCAGCAGCTGGACTCCGCGGCCTGGGCCGAGCGGGCGCGCAAGGAGCTGCGGGCGGCCGGCCGGGTCGTACCGGATCCGGACGACCGGAGCGGGGGCGTGCTCACCGCGCAGGAACGGGAGATCGCGGAGCTCGCCGCGACCGGCCTGACCAACAAGCAGATCGCCGAGCGCCTGTTCATCTCCCACCGCACGGTCGGCGCGCACCTGTACCAGATCTATCCCAAGCTCGGCATCGCCTCCCGGGTGGCCCTGCGGGACGCGCTGCGGCAGCAGGACTCAGGCTGACGTTCGTCTCCGAAGACGCCTGAGGCTATCCTCGCTAATACGTGTTCACACGTATCTGTCTGCGGGCAGATGACACGACCCTAGGAGCAACGATGACCGCCACCTCCCACACCGCCGCCGACGCACCGGGCAACGATGTCGGCGTCCTGATGCCCGTGGTCGTCCACTTCGACGACCTGGACCCGATGGGCCTGTTGCACAACGGCCACTACCAGGTGCTGGTCGAGCGGGCGTGGGGGTGGTTCTGGCGGGGCAAGGGCCTGGGCGGCAGGAGCGGTCTCGAAGGGGACGGCTTCAACGTCGCCAAGACGTTTGACATCACCTACGACCGCCCTATCGCGGAGATCGGCGAGTACGCCGTACACCTGTGGATGCGGCGCCTGGGCACCACCTCCGCCACCGCGGGCTACCGAGTGTGTTCGGTCGACGGAAAGACGACATACGCCCACGGCAGCCGTACGGTCGTGCGCCTCGACAGCGCCACCATGAGGCCCGCTCCGTGGTCCGGGCAGGTCTCGGAGATCGCCCGGACCCTCGGCCTGCCGGAGGCGAGCACGACCATGCTCGACGAGCCCACGAACCTCTGGCTGCGCGGTCTGCTCGACCGCCACGAGGCCGTCGCCGGCACGGTCCACGTGGTGCGTGACGACCTGCTGCACATCACGGCCGCGCACAACATCCCGCCCAGGGTTCAGGAGATCACCGCGCGCATCCCCCTCGGCAAGGGCATGGCGGGTCTCGCCTGGGAGCAGGATCGGCCGATCCAGACCCGCAATCTCAAGGAGGACGACAGCGACGCGGTCAAGCCGGGTGCCAAGGCCGTGGACGGCAAGGCCGCCGTCGCGCTGCCCGTGCGAGGCGCGGACGGCGCGGTCCGTGCCGTCGTCGGCCTCACCTGGCGGGACGAACGCGAACTGACCGAGGGCGAGTTGGCGAAGCTCGACGCCGAGGCGGAATCGCTGCCCGGCACTGAGGCTTTCGTGCCGCAGCCCCGACAGTCAAACGACTGATCCCGGGCATGACAGCGGCTTCCAGACTGATGTCATCGGCGATCATCCGGAAAGGAACCGCACACCCATGACCGTCATCAACAGCCCTCTGCCGGACCAGGAACGCGAGATCGCGGGCAACGCCCTCCAGGCGACCCTGGTGGACCTGCTCGACCTGTCCCTGGTGGCCAAGCAGGCGCACTGGAACCTGTACGGGCCGCGCTTCCGCTCCATCCACCTGCAACTCGACGAGGTGGTCACCACCGCGCGCGAGTATGCCGACACGGTGGCCGAACGCGCCGCCGCGCTCGGCGTCAGCCCGGACGGACGGGCCGGCACCATCGCCGCGACCAGCGGACTGCCCGGGTTCGCGCCGGGCTGGACGAAGGACGTCGACGCCGTGGAGGCCCTGGTCGAGGCGTTCTCCGCCGTCATCGGACGGGTGCGGGAACGCATCGAGGTGACCGGTCCGGCCGACGCCGTGACACAGGATCTGCTGATCGGCCTGACCGCCGACCTGGAGAAGCAGAGCTGGATGTTCCAGGCAGAGAACCGGGGTTGAGACAGCGAGAACCTCGGCTGAGGATCGCGGGGACGATTCCGTACGGCGGGGCCGTCCCTGCCGTACATGTGTCACGCCCGTCGGCGTGTCCGTAACTGTGTCATGCCCGTCGGCGTGCTCGCAGTGCGGCTGCCTTGACGCGGTTTCCGCAGGTCCGCATCGCGCACCACTCCCTGCGGCGGCCCCGGGAGCGGTCGAGGTAGACGTGGGTGCAGTCGAGGCGCCCGCACTCGCGCAGCAGCGCCGCCTCCGTTCCGGCGAGGATCTCGACGGCCTCGCGGGCGAACTCGGTGAGGGCCTGGGCGGCTTTCCCGGAACGGCTCGTACCCGCGGTGTCCAGGCGCATCGCCACCGGCACCCCGGCGGCCCGCCGGTTCACCGTGATCACCGCCCAGACGGGCCGCGGGCGACCGGTGAGCCGGGCCCTGAGCAGCGCGTAGATCGCTTCTCGCAGTTCCAGCGCCGCGCGCAGGTCGGACCGGTCCGATCCGGGCCGCCGGTCGAGCAACCCGGCCTCGACGAACCAGGAGTCGAGCAGTGCGGGAGAGCCGATCCGCTCGGTCGGGACCGGCGTCCGCCGCTCCTGCAGGGTGCCCACGAAGTCGAGCGCGGGCGTCCCGCACGGAAACACATGTCTCACGTGACCCTCCTGGCAAGGGACCTGTCTGCATTTCGATAGTAACCATCTTGACGGGTGACGCGAGCCTTTGGGAACCTCTCGTCACCGGCCAGAACGGCGATTTCTCGGCCCGCATACTTCTCGGTCCACTTCTCAGTGAGGACATCCCATGACCGTCGTACGCTTCCACCTCGTCTCCCGGCTCGGCCCGAAGGACGTGCTCCAGATACTGACCGACTTCAGCGGGCCGAGGCCTGGCCCACGATCGACGCCGCGCACTTCGAGGTCCACGACCTCGGCGACGCCTGGGCCGAGGTCACCGAAGGGACCGCCGCGGCCTGGGAGCGGGCCCGCTACGAGTGGGAGCCGGCCGGTGACACGGTCACCATCACCACGCTCGACTCCAAGCTCTTCGGCGCCGGCGGCGGCTGGGTCTTCCGGATGACCCCGCAGGGCGAGGGCACCCGGGTCGACGTCGAACTGACGCGGCAGCCCAGCACGCTCAAGGGCAAGATGCTCGCCGCCCTGATGCCCCTCGCCGCCCCCGGGTCCCTGCGCAAGTCCTTCGCGGGGCCCCTGCAGGCGAAGTGACGGGCCGTCGGTCACTTGGCCAGGTTGACGGTGAAGAAGTCGGCGAGCTTGTCGACGGCGGGGTTGATGAACTCGCGCTTGTCGTAGAGGTCGACGTGGCTGGCGCCGGGGATGCGGTGGAGCTCCTTGGGGCCGGTGGCGGCCTGGTGGGCCTCGATCGCCATCCAGGCGGTCACCGCCCGCTCGCCGATGATCTGCAGAACGGGGCGGGGGCCGATGAGAGGGACCGAGCGGAAGACGTCGCTGGAGGCCATCTTGTCGACGCTGTCCCAGGTGAGGAACTTCGCGGAGCGCTCGTGATAACCGCGGGCGCCGCAGTAGTACTCCCAGCCCTCGACGCCGTGCTCGCCGCCCAGGGCGCCCGCCTCGTCGGCGGTCTCGGGGAACATCGTCAGCACGCCGGGGTCCTCGCCGCGGGCGGCGCGGGTGCGGGCCTGGGCGGCGGCATCCAGGAGGGCCTGAAAGACGGCCGGGTCCTGGGAGCCGTCGGCGCCGAAACGGAACTGGCGGGCCGGTTCGGCGGTGCTCACGGTGGCCACGGCCTTGACGCGGTGGTCGCCGCCGGTGGCGGCCAGCGAGTAGCCGCCGGAGGCGCAAATGCCGAGCAGAGCGACGCGGTCAGGGTCGACCTCCTCGCGGGTGGTGAGGTATGACACGGCGGCCTTGAAGTCCTCGATGCGCTGGGCGGGGTCCTCAAGACCGCGCGGCAGGCCGCCCGACTCGCCCTGGTAGGCGGCGTCGAAAGCGAGGGTGACGAATCCGCGCTCGGCCATCAGCCGCGCGTAGGTGCCGGAGGTCTGCTCCTTCACGCCGGTGCCGGGGTGGCCGACCACCAGCGCCGGACGGGGGCCGGCGGCCGGGGTGTCGGGGGTGTAGAGATGTGCGGCGAGCTCGATGCCGGCGCTGTCGAAGCTGACGCGGGTCCTGGACATGGGAGAACTCCATCCGAGAGGTGAGGAATCCGTTCGTTTTGAACGTGTCTCCAGACTCCGTCACGCGGCGCGGCCGCGGTAGAGACAGGTTTCTGCCTGGGAAAACCCTTGCCCCCCCCTCACATGTGACGCGCACCCTTGAACCCCGAGGTGCCGGTGCACACCAACCTCTCCGCCAAGGCGATGCGCGAGGGCTACGACGCGATCATCACCGCGTGCGAGAGGGGTCGGGCCCGTCCGGTGACCGCACCGACCGGGCCCAGCCCTCCGCACGCCGCCCGCGAACCGCGCCCCGGCTCAGAGGACGCGGCCGAACAGGGCCAGCAGTTCCGTCCAGTGCCGCTCGGCCGCCGCCGGGTTGTAGGCGGCTGTGTCGGACTGGGTGTAGCCGTGATGGGCGCCCGCGTAGACCTCGCACCGGTGCGCGACACCGGCGTCGGTGAGCGCCTTCTCCAGCCTGCGGACCTGTTCCTCGGGCATCGAGGGGTCCTCGTCGGCGTGCGCGAAGTACAGCTCGGCGGTGATCCGGTCGGCCAGCAGGTGCGGACTGTACGGTGCCTCGCTCGCCAGGTCGCCGCCGTGGAATCCGGCCGCCGCGGCGACCCGGTCGGGGTGGGTGCCGGCCGTGTAGAGCGCGAGCCTCGCCCCCATGCAGTACCCGGTGATACCCACCGGCCCGTCCGTGACCAGCGGCGACTGTGCGAACCACCCCAGGAAGGCCCCGGCGTCACGTTCCGTCAGCTCGGGGCTGAGCGCCTCCATCAGCGGCACGACCTTCCCCAAGATGTCCGGCCGGGCCGCCATGTCGATGAACGCGGGCAGCTCCACGACCGGGATACGCCCGTGCAGGTAGAAGACGTTCGGGGCGAGCACGGTGTAGCCGGCGGCCGCCAGCCGGTCGGCCATGGCCGTCAGATGCGGACGCACGCCGAACGCGTCCTGGTACATGAGCACACCCGGGTGGGCCTGCCCGTCGTCGGGGTGCGCCAGATAGGCGTCGGCGATGCCGTCGGCGGTGCGGATGTCCACGAGGGTTCCGGTCACGGAGTCCATAGGGGTGAGCCTCTCTGAGCTGGATCGTCACTCACACGTCGGCAACACTTGTGCCGCGGTCCCGATTCCCAGTGACGGCGACAATTTGAACACGTGTGCATTGCGCGTAGACTCACATGCGTCATTGCACATGTGCGGTCGGCAGCCCAGTCCGGCCCACTCACATGTGACCGTCGTCCCCGCGGGAGCAATACGGTGACCGAACACGAGCCCGACACCGCGTCGTCCCCGACGGTCTCGCGGGCCGGCGACCACATCCACCTCGTACACAACGGGAACCGGCCGCCGCAGTGGCTCACCGAGCTCGTCGGGCGCCTCTGCCCCGTCCGCCCGGGTGAGGCCGCCGTGGTGGTCGGCGCGCCCCTGCACGAGGACGGTGTCGAGGCGTTGTGCGAGTGGTTGGCGCCGAGCCTGGACTCCGTCCGGGACGCGCAGGTGCGGCTGCTGACCCTGGTGATGTCCGCGGGCGCCCACGGGGTTGGAGGGCGTCCGTCGGCGGCCAGGACGATCTGCGAGCGGTGGGGGCTGGATGTCCTGGCGCCAGCCGGGACCGCGCTGGTCACGTCCGACGGCGGCCTGTTCTCCCCCGACCTTCCGGGTGCCTCCGGCGGCTGGTGGCACTTCTCCCCCGGTGCGGAGGCCCGGCGCGTGAGCAGCCATCTTCCGGTCTCGGACTGGGAGATGGCCGTGCGGCGGGTGGGCCGGCAGACGGTCGCCGGTCATGTGATCGAGCCCGTTCCGGCCGGACTCGCCGTCCGGCCCGCGGGCCCGGCGCCCGTCACCGCCCACACCAGGCCGCACGCGATCCCGCCGGAGCGCGACCGGCCGCAGCTGATCCTCGATTCCGCCCAGGTGCCGGCCGCCGTTCTCGCGGTGGTGATGGCCGCCCTGCCCGGGCCCGTGCGTGCGGCACTGAGGCTGCTGTCGCTGGACGGACAGCCGCTGCTGCGGATCGGGGAGGAGCTGGCGGACCTGCTGGACAGCGATGTCCGCGTGGCCGTGGGCGCCCCGGTCGCCACGGACCGTGCCGTCCCGAACGGCGCCTCGGCGGGCGACGCCACGGTGGAGCTGCGCATGGTCGACTCCCGCGGCCGACCGTCGTGGCGCCCCTTCGCCCGCACGGTGGTCTGCTCACCCGCGACCGCCGGAAGCGACCGGTCCCCGCATGTGACGGAGTGGCAGGTGCCCGCGGACCCGCGAGGGACCGCCGCGACCGACGGGCTGTCACTGGGCAAGGACAGCAAGGACTGCAAGGCGGTCGTGACCCCGGCAGGGCTGTGGCTCGGCCCGCGCGACGCCGAGCCGCCCCTCCTCGCCACGCTGCGTCCACCCACCCCGGAATCCGTCGCGATCGACCTCGGAGTGCCGGACCGGCCGCTCGCCGAGTGCCTGTGGCCCGGTCTGGACTCCCTGCTCGGACGGCTGGAGCCCGACGTCCTGGAACGTGTCGTAGTCCACGCGTACGGCGACCTCGGCACCGGCGACCGGGAGCGGCTGCTCGAGTTCTCCGTCCGGCACCGGTTCTCCATGGCGTCCTAGGCCTCGGCCCAGGACGCCATGGCCGTGCGGGGTGTCAGGCCGTACGCCACTTCTGGTTCGCAGTGCCGGCGCAGCTCCACAGCTGGAGGACGGTCCCGACCGCGGTGCTCTTGTCCTTGGCGTCCACGCACTGATCCGGATTGACGTTGACGACCAGGTCGTAGGAGCCCTTGAGGACGAACCTCTGGTTCGCGGCGCGGGAGGAGGAGCAGTTCGCCAGCCGCACCAGGGTGCCGTTGCCCAGGCCGGAGACGTCCAGGCACATCGTGCCGCCGAAGTCGCGGACGGTGCCGTCGGAGGGGAACGTCCAGCCCTGCGACGGGTCCTTGCTGTCGCAGTCGGCGAGCACCGTCTGGGTGCCGGCCGCCCGTGAACCGCCCTGGGTGGCCAGGCAGAGGCTGGAGGCGAAGTTGAACAGGAGCTTGCCGGTGAAGCCGCTGGAGGCGCTGGAACCGCTGGACTTCTTCGGCGGCTTCGGGGTCGACTGGGTGCCGGAACCCGTCGTACCGCTCCCGGTGCCGCTGCCCTGGGCGGTGCCACCGCCACCACCGCCGCTGCCGCTCACGGTGCCGGGCAGGGCGGCCTCCGCGGGCAGGCCGGAACCGGCGTCCTGCGCCGACGAGCCGTCCTTATTGGCCGAGGAGTGGCCTTTGGGCTTGCTCGAGGGCCGCTGAGAGGGCCGTGCGGAGCTCGCGGAAGCGTGGGGCGTCGACGCACCGGCCGCCTCGTCGGTGGCCTGGACCGTGGCCGCAGCCTGCGCGGTGTCGTCGCCGCCGAGCCGCGCGATCCCGGCGACCGCGCCCGCGCCCACGACCGCCAGCCCGGTCACCCCGGCCAGCGCGATCGCCACCCGGCGGCCGGGCTTGAGCAGACGGGCGCCGGAGAAGTAGTGGCGGCGGGCGAAGTCGGCCGCGAAGGACCGGCCTCCGGGCGCCGAAGACCCGGCGGAGAGACGGACCAGCGGCGTCTCCTCGTCGGACCGGGTCTCACCGGCGGGCGACGGAGGTGCCGTGCCGTCACGACCGACAGGAGATGCCGTGCTCTCGCCACCGGCAGCAGGCGTCGGTGCCGTACTGCCGCCACCGGCCGGCGGCAGCGGCTCCTCGTCGGTCGAGGGCGACGGCGGGCCCGGCGGCTGGGGCCCGTCGGACGGGGAAGGTGTCGTCATGTAACTCTCTCCGAATGCAGGAGTCGTGGGCGAACAGGGTCAGGGCCACTCGGGCAGGTCCTGGGGGCGCAGCGTGATCAGGTCGGTCTCGTCCGGAGCCGCTATCTCCGCCACCCGGTACGCCTGGCGCTCGGTCATGGCCTGGAAGGTCTGGCGGGCGGTACGGCCGTTGCCGAACCGTTCGCCGCGCGGTGTCGCCTCGAAGTACGCGGCGAGCGCCTCGCGGGCGGAGTCCGTCAGCCGGTACTGGTGGCGTTCGGAATGGTGCTCGACGATGTTCACCAGCTCGGGTGTGTCGTAGTCCTCGAAGAGCAGCGTGCGGCTGAAGCGGGAGGCGAGACCGGGGTTGGAGTCGATGAAGTGCTCCATCTCGTCGGGGTATCCGGCGACGATGACGACCACCGAGTCGCGGTGGTCCTCCATCAGCTTCACCAGCGTGGCGATGGCCTCGTGCCCGAAGTCGTTGGAACCGGCGGCCGGGGTCAGCGAGTACGCCTCGTCGATGAACAGCACACCGCCCATCGCTTCCTCGAACACCCGCTGGGTCTTCGGGCCGGTGTGGCCGACGTACTCGCCGACCAGCGAGGAGCGGTCCGCCTCGACGAGGTGGCCGCGGTCCAACAGGCCGACCGCAGCGAGGATGCGGCCGTAGAGCCGGGCCACCGTCGTCTTGCCGGTGCCGGGGTTGCCCGCGAAGACCAGGTGCCGGCTGAGCGGCGGTGCCGCGAGCCCCGCCTCCTCCCGGCGCCGGACCATCTGCATGAGTTTCACCAGCGACGACACGTCGTTCTTGACCCGCTCCAGACCGACGAGCACGTCCAGCTCGGCGAGCAGGTCCTCAAGGCTCTCCTCGGGGACCGTCTCCGCGCCGTCGGCGGACGCGGCGGCGTCGTCTGCGGCACCGCCCGCCGCGCCCCGCGCTCCCGCCGCCGCGGTCGCCGGGACGCCGGTGGAGACCGGTCCCGCGGCGGTGCCGGGGGCGGGCCACACCGCGTTCTTGACGTCCCGTGAGACACAGCCGTCCACCTCGGGGCGGGCGCCCTCGTCGACGCTGAGGTCTTCCTCGGCGTCCGTCACCAGCAGGTTGCGCAGCACGGGGTGCGCGTCGGCGCCGACGTGGACGGCCGGGTAGGCGGTGGCAGACAGCACGCAGTCCTCGTACCGGCCCTTGCCGCCCTCGCCGACGAACAGGCCGTTCTTCCCGGTGTCCTTCACGGTCGTGCGCAGTACCGTCGGGGCGCCGTCGCGGGCCACCACGAGCCCGGAGCCCGCGGTGCCGGAGACCGCGCAGCCGCGCAGCGTCGGCGCCGCTTTCTCGGCGACGACGATCCCGGCCGTGCCCGCGCCGCTGACCCGGCAGTCGGTGAACTCCGGGGCGCTGTCGGGGCCGCAGGTGAGTCCGGCGCGTTCGACGTCGACGATCCGGGCGTCCTTGATCTGGACCTCGCCCTGCGACTGGGCGGTGACGCCGTTGCGGCTGCGGCGTACCGTCACGCCGTCGACCGTGGCCGCCGCGTACCCGTCCAGGTGCAGGCCGGACAGTCCGCAGCCGGTGAGCCGGCAGTCCTCCACCGTCAGCCGGCCGCGCTCGGTGACGCCGATGCCGTACTCGGGGGTGTCCTCCACCCGCAGGGCGGCGAGTCCGGCCGTGGCCTCGCCCGCGACGTGGACGGCGCTGTAGGAGGTGTCCCGCACGGCGCCGCCGGTGACCCGGACCTCGGCCCGCTCGCCGACCAAAATGCCGTTGCCCTCCGCGCCGCGCACGGTGGTGTCGGTGACGACCGCCCGGGCCGAGCCGCGCACCACCACTCCGGAGGCGCCGGAGTCGTTGATCCGGCAGTCAACCAGCTCCAGGCGCGCGCTGCCGTCGGCAGAGACGCCGGCCGTTGCGCTGTCGCGGACGGAGCACGTCGACACCAGGACGTCCCCAGTGCCGGCGGCGAGGATCCCGGCGGCACCGGCGCCGGTCACCTCGCCCCCGGTGATGCGCACGCCGCCGCTGTCGTCGTCCTCGGCGCGGGGTGCGGAGCCCAGTACGCGTACGGCCTCGGCCGCCGCGTCCTTGAGCCGGCACTCGTCCAGCACCACGGCTGCCCGCTCCTCCACGAGGAGTCCGTTGCGGCCCGGCTGGTCGACGGCGCAGCGCCGCAGCACGGCCGTGGCCTCGCCGCGGACCCGGATTCCGGAGCCGCCGACCGCGCGGACCGTCGAGTCGGTCAGGTGCGCGGTCGCGGTACCGGAGACGACGACGCCGGTGCCCTCGATACCGGTGACGAGGGTGTCGGTCAGCCACAGCGAGCCGGTGGTGTCGGCGTGCACGCCGGCCAGTGCCGCCTCCCGGATCACGCTGCGGGTGATGCGCAGTGAGGCCGCGTGCACGGCCTCCACCCGGCCGCCGGCGATGTCGCAGTCCCGCAGCTCGACGGTGCCCGCCGTCACCAGCACCAGCGGCCGGGACGGGTCCGCGCCCAGCACGACGAGGCCGTGCACGGTCGCGGAGGCGGACAGTTCCACCGCCGGCAGTCCCGGGGCGACCAGCGTCAGCCGTACCGTGCCGGGGCCTTCCTCGGCGACCAGCGTCACCGCGCGGTCGACCAGCAGCCGTTCGGCGTACTCGCCCGGGGCGATCCGGATCTCGTCCTCGTTGTCCGCCGCCCGCACCGCGTCGGCGAGAGTACGGAAGGCGCCACGGCGCGCGTTCGGCCGCACGTGATGGATGACGGGGCTCACCGTCCGGTTCCCTCCGCTGCTACGGGGCGGCCGGGTTCGACGAACCCGGGGTTGGTCACATAGGGGCCGACCGGGCGGCCTGTGTCCAGCCGCTGGGCGCCGCGGATGTGGCGGCCGTCCACCCCGCCCGGGTAGAGCACCTCGGCGCGCTCCGGGTGCGGAGCGGCCAGGTCGAGCGTTGCGGCGACGTCGACTCCGCCGGGCGCGGCGATGTCGTACCGCCAGCCGTAGCGGCCCAGCAGTTCGGGCGCGTCCGCGTCCCCGACGGCGGCGGCGCGGTCCCGCAGCCAGCCGATCTTCCGGGTGGCGGTGAGCCAGGCGCTGTCCGGGGCGTCGCCGTCGCCGACGTGGGCCGCCACGTGGACCAGCTGGCCGCCCGGCGGGCGCAGCCCGTCGGCGAAGACGGCGGCGGGGTGCTCCGCCCCCGCGGGTCCGAACACGTACAGCTCCTCGTCGTCCGCGCGCCAGTGCAGGCCGGCGCTCCAGGGCGCGGCCTCGAACGCCGATACGAGGGGACCGGCCGCCTCGGCGGCGATCCGCGCGGGCGCCGTGGTGGCGCTGTGCGCTGTCGCCGACGTCGGCAGCCTCAGGGGCGTGACGGCCACCGGCCCACGGTGTCCGGGCAGATACCAGTGCCAGGCGCCGACACCCCCGTCCGCGGACGGCGGCACGAAAACACCTCGCAGCCCGAGCGCGCCGTTCTCGATCGCGTACGCGGAGGTGTGCGGTGTGTCTCCGTCGTGGCCCCACATCGTCCAGCGTCCGGTGTGCACCAGGGCCTCCGGGTGCTGCTGCCGGACGGCCTCGAACGCCTCCGCCGGGTCCGGGTGTGCCGTTCCGGCCACCTCAGGTGTCCTGACCGGCACGGCCTCCTCCTCGACAGTGACATGTGTTCCGGTGGCGACCTTACCCCGGGCAGGTGTCGGTTCCGCGACCGAGGTGTGCGCCGTGAACACGTCGTCCGACGCGGTCGCGTCGGTGTGTGTTGACACAAGTGTGCCATCCCCGGCGGGTTTCTCCGGCGCGAGGGCGGTCGGCCTGACCGCTCCGGGTTCGAGTATCTCGACGGTGAACCCGAGCCCCGCCTCCTGGGCGAACCGCTCCAGCCGCGCCTGCTGTTGATGCGCCGGCGTACCACCCTCCCGGACGAGCACGACCCGCTCCACGTCCTCCCAGCGCACCCCGCCGTGCAGCTGGACCTCAAAGAACCCGACGAGGTGGCGCTCCAGTTCCCCGGCGTCCCGCAGCAGCCGGAACTCCTCGTCGTAGCGGAAGCCGGTCGCCTCGGCGAAGGCGAGCCGGACCACTCGGTCGGGGCCGTGGTTCAGCAGCGGCAGCAGGTTGCCGGAGCCGGTAATGCTGCGGGCGCCCTGCCGCCCCGGGCTGAAGCTGTCCCCGGGGGTGAACGTGGCCCGCTCCACCAGGTCGCGCTTGAGGTGGAAGACGGCGTTTCCGTACAGGCTCAGGCCGCGCGGCCGGTGCTGCGAGGTGAGCGCGGCGTAGTTCGGCAGGTCCGCGCGGTCCGCCGGGGTCGGGGCGAAGGACTCGTCCCAGGCGTCCAGGCCGGGCCTGGCCGGGTAGATCCCGGACGCGTGGGTGGTCCGCTTGACGCTCGCGGGGTAGCCCATCGCCTCCTCGGCGGCACCACGCCGTTCGAAGTACCGCGAGTAGCCGGGGACGACCTCCCACACGTTGCGCAGCAGGCGCTCGTCGCCGATCATCGCGTCCAGCAGCGTGCCGTCGCCCACCCGGGCGCCGAGATCGATGTTGACCGTGAGCGAGAGGTCCGCCAGCAGATGCCGGTGCACCCGCTGGACGAACCGGCCGAGGTTCTCCTCGTCGAACGGATAGGGCCGGGCCCAACGCCAACTGCCGTGGCCGTCCAGCAGGTTGGCGGTCAGCCGTTCCCAGTCGACCGACAGGGTGCGCAGGGCCCGCCGCTCGGCCAGCACCACCGCGACGAGCTGAGCGGGCGCCAGCTTCCGCAGGGACGTCCGCTCCTCCAGGACGCGGAACAACCGCACGTCCTCCTCGAAGGAGGTCACCTGCCGCTGGAGCACCTTCTTCAGCTGGGAGGTCTCCTCGGCGGCCGTCAGTGCCTGCTCCAGCAGCTGCCGCTGTACGGCGATGTCCCCCGCGTACGCCTCCTCGCCGGTGGCCGGATCGGCGGGCCGGCCGTGGGCGGACGCCGGGTCGCTCACCCAGTGCGCCACCGTCAGGTCGGGGCCGCCGGGGACCAGGGCGTAGCCCTCCCCGTCCTCGGTGTCGAAGACGACGTGGCTGGCGGACGGGATGTGCTCGACGGAAGCAACGCGGCCCACGGAGCCCTCGGCGCTGGACGGCACGCCGCTCGCGGCGGCACCGCGCGCACCGCTTCTCGGCGACCGCGCCCAGTGCGGCGCCCCGCCACCGAGTCCGGGCACGGACCCTTCACGGCTGACCGCGACCGGAAGCGGCCTGCCGCCCGTCACCTCGGACCAGTGGGCCTCGGCCAGGGTCTCGGCGGCCTCGGCCCGTTCCAACTGCGCCTGGGCCAGCGCACGCCGGGTGCCGTCGCTGTCGGCGACGCCGCCCACACCGGTGTCCTGCCGCTCCTTCATCTCGCTCAGCACGCGCTCGGCCTCGGCCCGCAGCCGCCGGGCGTCGCTGAGCGCGGCGCCCGCGTCGATGGCCTCGTGCTCGTCCACGGTGAACTCGGCCCGCTGTTTGCCCTTGTCGAGGGGGCCGGCGGCGAGTGTGTCGGCGTCGGTGACATCCTCACTGGCCGGCGGTGCGGAGCTGTGCGCGGTGCCGTCCGTGGTCCTGTGCGCGGTGCTGTCCGCAGTGCTGTCGGCGGTCCTGACCGCGGTGCTGTCCGTGTGCCCGGGCGTCTCCGTGTGCCCGGGCGTCTCCGTCCGCACCGGCGGGTGCTCCGCCGAGGCCGGCGGATGATCCGCCGACGCCGGCCGGGTGAAGACATGGCCCTGGTCGACCACCACGTGTTCGGTGATCTGCGCCGACGGTACCGAGACGCCGACCGGGACGACGCCCGAGGCCTCGGTGTGCGTGCCGCCGTGGTGGAAGGTGAAGGTGAACTCGACGTGGCCGTCGTAGTGTTCGAGCGGCGTCGGGATCTTGGCGTTGGTGAAGGTACGGCCGCCCGTGAACTGGTCGCCGCGGGTGCGGCGCCGGAAGCCGCCGCCGAAGGTCACCGCGGCTCCCAGCTTGCTCTCCAGGGTGCCGGCGACCGCGCCGACCTGGCCCAGCAGGAAGAACTGCCGCGAATGCAGGTCGCGTCGGCCGAACACATAGGTCTTCTCGGTGGCGAGGGCGACTTCGGCCTTGGGTTCGGGGCGCGTGTGCGTCAGACCGAGCAGGTCCGCCCTGACCGACACCCACGCCTCACGGCCGTGCACCCGGAACGACTCGCTCCGCAGCTCGCCGCCACGGGTCAGCTCCGGGAGCGCGGCCATCAGCCGGTCCTTGGTGAATCCGCCCATCACCAGCTCGCCGCGCCGCTGCCCGGTCCGGGTGACGTCCGACCAGGCGCTGCCGAACACCTTGCCGCCCTCGCTGTCGAGCAGCCCCCGCAGGGACTGGACGTCGGGCAGGTCCCGGACGAGCTGCCCGTCGGACATGCCATGCGTCAGCAACGACTCTGGCGGTCTGGGCACCTCGACCTGTGCGGGTGCCACGCCCGGCCGCTTGGGGGGCCGAGGCCGTCCGGCGCCGAGTGCGGGAGCCGTGAAGCGGGCCTGGTCGGGCCCGGCGACCTTGACGGTGTCGATGGTCGGCAGCAGGGCTTGGAAGCCGATCTCCGCCTCGCCGACACTGCGCACCCGCACCCCGAAGGTCCGCTTGGTCATCGGGGTGAAACCGAGCGTCCCCTGGCCGGTCCGCCGGGTGTCGACCGCTTCTCGGATACGTGTGGTGTGGTCCGTGAGCGCCTTGTCGAACGAGGCTCTGGCACCGTCGAGCCGCTGCTTCAGCGCGTCGATCTCGTGCTGCGGACGACCGGCGGCCGAGGCCTCGTCGAACTGGCTCTGCAGCCCGGCCACTTCCTCGCGCAGTCCCTTGAAGCGGATCTGTTCGTCGACCGCGTCCTTCGGTACGCGGGTGTCGACCCCGCGCCCGAAGGGCCGCCAGCGGTCGCGGACCTCGAAGTGCAGCCGGGCGACACCGTCGTAGACACTGCCGGGCACCTTGGTCTTGGTTCCGACGGCGGAGCGGATGCCGGAGGAGGAGTCGGCGAGGTGCTCGGACTGGGTGGTATGGGCGAGGGTGCCGCCGCTGAAGACCTCGGCGGGGGAGCCGCCGATCGGATCGGAGGTGCCGACGACGGTCACGTTGGTGCCGTCGGAGGTGATCTGCGGCCCGGTCGGTCCGCTCTCCGTACGCCCGCCGCCCGTGCCGTCCACGGTGGCCGAGTTGAACTCGGTGGCCTTGGTGTCGGCGGTGTGGGTCATCTCCTTCACGCTGGCGCGGATGGCCAGCTCACGGCCGTTCACCCGGACCACCCACGGCTGTCCGGCCATCATCGACTTCAGCCGGCGCTGGAACTCCGACGCGGGCAGCCGCTCCGCGAGCTTGGCCTGTGCCGCCTTCCAATCGGCGGCCGAGCCGAACAACTTCGGCCCGTGCGGGTCGAGTTGCCGCAGGACGTCCTCCACGAGCCGGGTTCCGGCCGCCTCTCCCCGCACCGGACGGGTGTCGAGGACGACGTCCTCGGCGCTGAGCCGCAGCGAGTCGGCGATGCGGTCGGGAACCCGGCGGTACTGGTCGGGCCGGTGGGCCGCACCGGTCGTGGGGTCGGCGGGCAGGTCACGGACCGGGAAGGCGAACTCGCCGTCGTTGGTCACCGTGAACGTCCGCTCGCCGCCCCGGCCCGGCAGCGCGTGGGAGATCTTCACCTCGACCGTGTAGGTCACCTCGCCGTGGAACACGGCCGCCGGTTCGACGGTCTTGTTCTTGGCGACGACGCCGCCGCGGACGTCAGCGCCGTGACCGGCGACGGACTCCTTGTGGCGCACATGGCCGAGCGTGAAGGTGACGTGCGGGGCCTTGAACCCGGCGCGCTCCCACAGGGTGCGCCGCACGTGAGAGTCCTTCTGGACGGACGCGGCGGCGGCGGACTCCGTGCCCTGTTCGAACTCGAAGTCCTTCTCGACGCGCAGGTACTCGGTCATCCTGGCGTCGGCCGCGGTGATCCGGATGTCGGCGGTCACCGGCCCGGCCCGGAAGCTGCCGCCCCAGGTGTCGCCCGCGGTGAGACCGGCGGTCCTGGGCTGCAGGGCGATCGAGTCGAAGTACTGCGCCACCTCGCCCTCGACCTGGTCCCAGCGTTCCCCGAACGTGTCGGCAAGCTGCCGCCGGAGCTCCTTGACGACTTGGTCGCCGGGCAGTTCGAGTACGGCGTCACCGTTGCCGATCCGCCCCGAGTCGGACACTCTGAGCGGCGGCCGCACGGTGAGCTCGCCCCGGGCTGTGCCCGCCGAACCGGGGTGCGGGGCCGCGGCGGAGTCCGGTCGGTGGAAGACCTGGCTGCCCACGCCCTCCGTCGTGACCTCGTACCGCTGCGTGTGGCTCTTCGGGATGGCGACGACGAACCGCACGTCGGTCCGGCCGCCGTGGGTCGCGGTCTCCCCGACGCGTCCGACGTGCGCGTCCACGCCGACCGTGGCGATGTACACCGCCATCGGCTCGGGGTACTTGGCGCCGGCCACACTGCTGTGCCCGCCGGACACCCCGTCGGCGGTGCGGTACCGGTGGGCGATACCGCCGCCGGGGGCATGCACGGCGAGGGTGAAGTCGCTGCCGAGCTCCGGCTGTACACCGCCCTGCGCCAGCTGGCCGTGACCGAAGGCCGAGCCCAGTCGGCCGCCCGTCTCCTCCGCGACATCGCTGAGCAGGTTGATCTCGGCGGCGTCCAGGGTCCGCACGTACTCCAGCGACTCCAGCCGACCGCTCAGACTCAGCTGCGCGTTGGAGCGCAGGGGCGTGGGCAGCGGGGTGCTGCGGGCGGTGGTGCCCCGGGTGAGCTGGGGCAGGGTCGCAGCGAGCTGCTCACGGGTGGCCATGTCGTGCGCGGCCGGGCGTACGTCGGCCCAGTCGGCGCCGAAGTGTTCGCGGCCGGCACCGTCCACGAGGTCGGCGAGCCGGGGCGACTGCGCGGCGCCCAGGGCACGTTCCTCGCCGGAGAGGACGTCGAGGACGACCGTGTGGGACGGCAGCCCGTCCCAGATCCCGGGCGAGGGCCGCCAGGCGTGGTCGCCCTCCTGGAGGGCGGGGGCCGTCATCCGGCGCGGGCCCTGGGGCCGGGTGGCGGCGGAAAAGACACCCGGTTCGGGGACCGGGCGGGCGTCCGCGGCGTCCACCAGGACCTGGAAGCCGAGCCGGGCCCGTCCGCCGGGCGGGTTGTCCACCGCCGGGCGGGGGGCGCGGCCGTCACCGGCGGTGGAGGCGGCACCGTGCGCCGGTGCCGGGGCGCCGAGGGGGTCGGCGCGGTGCACGAAGGAGAGGGTGGCCACTCCGTCGAAGACGGCGCCCGGCACCTTCATCTTGACCGCGGTACCGGTCCGGACCGACTCCTGCACGGTCAGCGCGCCGTCGCGGTCGAACTCGCCGTGCCCGACGCCGGTGACGGTGGTCGGCCCGGCGTGCAGGTCGGCGCTCTGTGCCTGCATCGCGGCCCGTACGCCGTGCTCGGAGCTGTACGTGTGGATGTGGACCCGGGTGACGTCGGAGCCGGTGTTGAACTCGGTCTTGTCGGTGTTGCGCAGGTGCTTCATCGTCGTCACCTCGGCGGTGACCAGCAGGCTGCCCGCGTCCGGACCGAGGTCGATCTCCAGCGGCTCGCCCGCCGTCATGCCCTTGAGCCGGTACTGCAGGGAGTCCAGAGAGCCGATGCGGTCGAGGACCAGCTCCCGGACCGCGGGCCAGCGGTCGCCGAATGCCCGCTTGCCGTACGACTCCAGCGAGTGAGGGTCGGCACCGCTGCCGAGGAGGGCCTTGTGCAGGGTGCCGGAGACCCGTGCGCCGTCGGCGTCGACGAGGAACAGGTCGCGGACGGTGTCCATGCCGCCCAGCGCGAGGGTCTGCTCGACACGCGCCGGCGGCAGGTAGTGCTGCATGCCGGCCGACGAGCGGACATCCCCCTCGGCGACGGCCACGGGCACCTTCGCCGACACCTCGACCCGGCCTACCCGCGCCCCGTCGGCGGTGCCCGGGCCGAGGGGCTTTCCGGCGGGGCCGCTCACGGCGGAGACGTCGAACTCCAGGCGGACCTCGACGTCGTACTTCAGCGCCGGCTCCGGGGTCTTGGTGCGGCTGAACTGGCGCCCGCTGGACGTCAGGCGGTGCGACTCGGTGCGGGACCAGTTCGAGGTCAGGTGCCCCGTCAGATCGGTCTGTGCGGCGGCCTTGCCCTTGACGAGCACACCGGCGGTGACCACCGACCGCGTCTCGCGCTGGAAGCCGTCGCGGACGAGGGACTCGCTGCCGTCCTCGAACTCCAGGCTCTTGAAGGCGCCGTCCGGTTCCGCCTTCGTCACCT
Source organism: Streptomyces sp. NPDC001530 (assembly GCF_042894545.1). Classification (NCBI taxonomy): domain Bacteria; kingdom Bacillati; phylum Actinomycetota; class Actinomycetes; order Kitasatosporales; family Streptomycetaceae; genus Streptomyces; species Streptomyces sp. NPDC001530. The sequence goes on along the minus strand of NZ_JBIAVS010000037.1, from coordinate 32,656 downwards.
CGGCGCGGACCGTGATGTCGCCGCTGAAGCCGGCCACGTCCATGGTGAGGCTGCGGGTCTCGCCGCGGGTCATCGCCGACAGCGACGGCCAGACCTCCCGGCCGAGTTGCGCCTGGAGGTCGGCGCGGAGCGTGTCGCGCTGGGCCGGGGTGAGGACGTCGTCGAAGTGCGCGACGAGGTCACGGCTGACGGTGGCGGCGGCTTCCTGGGACGGCAACACCCGGTCGGCGCCGCCGATCTGGCCGGAGACGGTCATCCGGAGGGGGGCCTGCGGCACCGGTTGCGGCGCGGAAGGGGTTTCGGGGGCCGTCCCGCCGAGTGCCGGGGCCTTGCCCTCGACCGCCGCAGCCGTGTCCCCAATCGCCGGAACCGTGTCCCCGGGTGCCTCGGGCGGCTTCGGCGAGGCCGTGTGGTCCGTCGTCGGTACGTCCGGGTGACCGGTGGACGGGGCGTGGGGGCTGATGCCCGGGGCCTCGCCGGGGTGAGGGGCGGTGAGGTAGTCGACGATCCTGTGTACGTCGTTCTCGGCGAAGCCCTTGGTGTGCTGGGCCGCGACAGGCTTGAGGTTTCTGACGTACGGGCGGTCGCCGCCGCCGGGAACCCAGCCCGGGTGCTCGTAGGCGTCGGTGAGGTCGTTGAGCTCCGCATGGACGTGCGCGGGAAGCTTCCCCTTGCCCTCGTACTCGGCCTTCTTGGCGTGCTTCAGCTCTCTGACCTCGACGGTGATCTGGCCGGAGCGGGTGGGCGGGTGCTCGATGACGAGGCGTTCGTAGCCGGGAGCGAGGCCGTTGTCCGCGGTCCGGCCGGTGCCGGGGACCTCGTGCCACTTGGCCATGCGCTCGCCGCCCGCGCTGCCGGGCTCCTCCAGATAGCGGACCTGATGGCCGGACAGCGCCATCGCTTCGAGGTTGCCGCTGCGAAAGCCGAGGTGCTTGAGCCGACCGTCGGTGGCCCGGTGTAGGTACTCGAAGAGCCGCATCTGGCCGACGCGGGTGTGGCCGCCCCAGGTGTGCAGGCCCTCGGGGTTCTTCCAGAACGCGGTGAGATCGTGCACGTCCAGGTCTATGGCCCGGAACTCGGCCGCGATACCGGGGAACTTGCTCGGCCGGCCGGAGTGGGCGGAGGCGTCTCCGGCGATGACGACGAGCGGACGCTGCGCGTGGTCGGCGGTCCGGTGGTACAGGGTCTGCAGGATCTGCCGTACGCCGGTGTGGCTGGTGTCGTGCTCGACGTGGATCTCGCCGCGCTTGCCGCTGAACCGGGTCCACAGCACGACGACGTCCCGCCCGGCCACGTCGGGCACGCCCCTGCCCTTCAGCCAGTCGCCCACCGCCTCCTGCAACTGGGGGGTGAAGTGGACGTCGTCGAGCTGCCACGCGGTCCGCAGGGCGTCGCGCAGCTCGGGGCTGAAGCGTTTGCCGACCCAGGTGGTGGCGGCGCTCACCGAGACGACGTACTCGTCCATCTGCCGGCTGCTGGGCGCCGTACCGCCGTCGTTCAGCACGGACGCGTTGATGTCCCGCCAGTGGTTCATCCGCAGCTTGTTGGCGTTCTGGCCCTCGGTCACCTCCCGCACCTGGACGCGGTGCGCGTCGATACCGCTGGCCACGTAGAAGTCGCGGATGTCCATGCTGCGGTCCCGGTGGTCCAGCGGGTTGCGGATCAACAGCACCTGCAGCTTGGGGTCGCTGTGCAGGGCGGCGGCGACGCCGAACTGGTCGCCGGTGGCGTATCCGTTCTGGAACAGCAGCTTCTGCAGCCGTTCGTCGGGCTTCTTCGCCTCGAACTTCGCCGCCTTCTCCGCCTTGTCCGACGCCGGCGCCTTCACCTTCTTCGACGTGGGGGCGTTCGGGACGGCCGCGTGCTCGTCGTGGTGGTTCAGTTTGTTGAGGTGCTCGACCAGGGCGGTACGGGTGCGGACCGCGAACTTGCCCAGGTCCGGATGGCCCTTCAGCAGCTTGAACTCGGCCGGGGAGAGCACCTGCTTGGTCAGCGTGGCGCCGTCCATCCGGGTCAGCTTGGTGCCGTCCGAGACGATTTCGTGGAAGGCCAGCTTGTGGAGGATGTCGAGCATCCCCTTCTGGTCCGCGAGGCCGGGGTAATGGAGCGTCAGATAGTGCTCCATCTGCTTCTTCCAGGTCCCCGGATGCGCATGGCTCTGGGTGAGCCCGCTCATCAGCTTCTGCGGGTCGGCGGACATTTTGTCGGCGATCCGCCCGCCGTCGGTGACCAGGGCCAGCTTGGGGTCGAACTTCACCATCTGGGCGGGGTGTTCGAGCCACGCCGGGTTCGTGATCTGCCGGGACTTGATGAGGTTGTCCAGCAGGTGCTGGCCCTCCTGCGCCTCGAAGGAGAAGGCGTTGTGGTTCTTGCCGCCCACCTTGCTCTTGTCGACCGCGCCGAAGTGGATTCCGTCGTCGAGGGTGTCGTAGGCGGCCGTGTCGACCCGTACGAACGTGTTCGGTTCGGGGAAGTAGATGGCCCGGGAGTCGACCGTGCCCATGGCCCCGCGCACCGCCAGGTCCAGATCCGCGGCCTTCATCCCCGCCAGGGATTTCTCGGTCGTCCCGGCGGGCAGCTTGTAGCCGCCGCTGATCGCCTCCGGGTAGTGGACCGAACCGTCGCTCTTGCACGTGAACTTCGCCCCTTCGATGGCCGTGACGGCCCGGTCGAACAGCGGCCTGCCGTCGACGACGAACTCCTGTACGTCCGAGTCCCCGATGTGCAGATACAGCTGCCCCTTCGCCTCCCCGGCTGGCTTGAGCTTGCTGATCATGTCCCGGGTGAGGTCGTCACGGATGATCGCCTCCCGGATCGCCCCGTACGGCACCTCCTTCTGCTCGCCCTGCCCCACGGTGATCTTCTTGGGGTCGGGCTGGCGCCAGGTGAAGCCCGTCACCGAGACGGAGAAGGTGCCTTCCTTCTCCCACTTCTTGGCGAACTCCTGGATCTTGGCGAGGATGAGGTCCTGCTTCCCCGCGCGTCCGTTCAGGCCGATGACGAGGCCCAGACGCTCGTTCCAGCCCTTTTCGGCCCCGAACGACTCCCCGTACTTCTTCGCCACGTCCAGCAGCAGGTCGTCCTTGTCCTCCACCTTCACGGGCACGGTGGCGACGAACCGGATGTCGTCCCCCGGCTTCAGGGCCCCCTTCGCGGCGCCGTCGTACTGCGCCACCGGCTGGAGTTCGTAGTACTCGTACGCCTGCTTGAAGTCGGAGTTGCTGCCGAACCGCCCGGGGTCCCCGTGGCTGGTCCAGGGGTCCGGCGGCGGAGGTGCCACCGCCTGCTTCTTCCCCTTGGGTCCCGAGGGCGCCGTCAGGTCCACGGCGTGCGGCGGAACAGGTGCGGTTGCGGCCAGGGCGTGACCGGTGTCGGCGTAGGCGTCCAGGGTCTGCTGGATCATCTGGAGATGCCAGGAGCGCACAGCGCTGCCGTTGAGACCCTCGGTGTAATCCCCCATCAGGCCGGCCTTGTTGTCCGGGCGATGGCCCGCGTCGGCGGCCCGGTACTCGTCCCGCAGGCCCAGCTGGTGGCCGAGCTCGTGCGCGAGATCCGTCTCGGACGCGTCCAGCGGCCAGTGGTACTGGTTCGCCCCGGAGCCCGGCTCGCCGGCCTTCACCGTCAGATGCCCGGCCAACGGGCCATCCACGCGCTCCAACGTCACATGCAGCACGCTCCCGTCGGGAAGCACGTGTCCCGGCTGGTTGAACAGCTTGTCCACACCTGACGAGGCCCGCTGCCACAGCGCGTCCGCATCGGCCTTGGGCACGCCGTCGTCGGCCAGCTTCACCCGGATCGTCAGGTCCGACACGGCGTGCCCGTCGACCGCGAACGTGCGGATGTCGAACCCGGTCTTGACCACATAGCGCTGGAATTTCGCGTTGTCGCGGATCGGCCCCGAGAAGGGCTTCGCACGGCCGGGGTGCGATATCGGGTCCGTCCAGTCCCGGTTGCGCACGGTCTTCGGTACGGCGGCGTCCCATGCCGCCTTCCACGACCCGTGCGAGGCCAGATCGCCCCCCGCCTTCGCCAGGTCGCCGCCGAAGTGCCCGTCCGTCACCGCCTTCGCCACGGCGCCGGGGGCGCTCGGGGCAACGCCGTGCACGGCGAGCTTGTTGATCTCCGTGACCAGGGCGTTGCGGGTGTTGACGGCCATCTTGAAGAAGTCCTTGGCAGGCGCCTCCACGCCCTTGGCCGCCTTGAGAAGGGACTTCATGTCCTTTTCGTGGGCGCCGAAAAGCGCCTTGCTGTCCATCGTGACGAGTTCGGAGCCGTCGGTCCTGATGTCGTGGAAAGCGAGGTTGGCGAGCGTCCGCGCGGCATTCGGGTCCGCGGTGAGCAGACCGGCGTGATGCGTCTGCAGATAGTCGGTGACCTGGTCGGTCCACACCTTCTTGTCGGCGTGGCTCTGGGTGAGGCCGCCCATGAGGGACTTCAGATCATCCGGAAGGTCCTTGGCGATCCGGCCACCGTCCGTGACGAGAGCGAGGTCGGACCTGAACTGGACCATCTTGGTCAGGTCGCCTCCCCACATGTCCTTGCGGGCCGCGATGACGTTCTTGAGGAGGTGCTTTCCTTCCTGGGCCTCGAACCGCCACTTGTCGTCCAGCTTCATCCCGAAGTGGATCTGCGCCTCAAGCCCTTCGTGGTTCGCGGTGTCGACCCGAAGGAACGTGTTCGGCTCCGGGAAATACACGGCACGAGGATCGACTTCGTTCATGGCGTCCCGCACGGCCAGATCCAGATCGGCCGCCTTCGTCGCCGCCGCCGTGTCATCGAGCTTGTAACCGCCGCTGACGACCTCGGGGAAAAGCGTCTGTTCGTGGACCGTGGTCACCTTCATGTCGTTGATGACCTTGGTCGCGGTGTCCAGCAGCGGTTTGCCACCGACCGCCATGTCCTTGACGTCGGCATCACCGATATGGAGATAGACCGGCCCGTCCGCCCCGGCCTTCGTCAGCATCTTCTGCGTCAGTTCGTCGCGGACGATCGCCTCACGGATCGCGCCGTACGGAATCTCCTTCTGGGTGCCGGCCGCGACCAGCTTGGGATCACCCTGTTTCCAGGTGAAACCCGTCACGGACACCGAATAGGTGCCCTCTCTGTCCCATTTCTCCGCGAAACCCTTGATCGCCTTCTCGATCGCGGCCTCGTCCCCGGGACGGCCGTTCACACCGATGACGAGCCCCAGCCGCTCCCCACGACCGGAATCGGCGCCGAAGGCCTTCTCGTAGGTCTTCGCCAGCTCGAAAAGCTTGTTTTTCGTGACTACGGCCCCGGTGGCGGGGTCCTTCACCTTGAACTCGACGTCCGAGGTGGAAGGAACCGTCGCGATGAACCGGATCTCCTCACCCGGCTTCAACGCCCCCTTCGCCATGCCGTCGTACTGCATCACCGGCGTCAGCTTGTAGCTCGCCGCATGCTCACGGAACTGCGGCGAGAAGCGCACCGGGTCCGTGAGCTTCGTCAACTCCCCCTTGACGGTGGGCGAAGCCGGAACCGCCGACGAGGACGCCGCCGCGTTCGGCTGGCCGCCGCGCCGCTTGACGGGAGCGTTCGGCGCCACCGCGGGACCGTGACCGTGCGGCGACCAGCCCGGACCGGGGATGCCCAGCGCGTCGAGATGGCTCCCGATCGCCTCGGCGTCCATGCCCAGCCGCTCCATCTTTCCCTTGGCGATGTCCAGGGAGATCTCGGCGTGCTGAAGGCTCTGCTTGGCACCGGCCTCGTCGGCGGTCTCGGAGGGCCGGCCGAGTTTCCCGCCCGCGAGGTCGAGTTGGCGTGCGGCGTCGGCGAGGTCGACGTGCGCCTGCTCGTACTCGTCCCAGGCCGCCAGCCGATCCGCGCCGGTCTTGCCCGCGGCCCCGCCGGTCACCGTCTCGTACTTGCTCAACGGCACCGGACGGCCGCCGTCGCTGTGCGGACGCGGCTGCGGTGTCGGGGCGGAGGCCGGACGCAGGGCGATGTGTTCGCCGACGACGACCGCGTCCGGGCCGACGTCGTTGGGGCGGGGGGTGATGTGGGTGCCGGGGCCGCCGGTCAGGGTGTGGGTCGTGGCGGCCGTACCCGCTGTGTCGCCGGTGCCCTTGCGCTGGCCGAGGAGGTCGAGGTCGTCGTGGGCGGAGACGCCGAGGTGGTCGGTCTGGGCGGTGACGGAAGGGTTGGCGGGCTCTTCGGTCAGCCGCTCCGGCGAGTTGAGCGACTTCGCTCCGCCGGAGAGGTCGTCCGGCTCGTGTACGGCTGCCTTGACGCCACCGTCGGCGGAATGCCCGTCGGCCGTGCCGACGCGGCTGACCTTGATGCCGCCGGCGGCCGGAGCGCCGGAAGCGGAGCCGGCCTTTATGTCGGCTGCGGCACCGGCTTTGACGTTGACCGCATTGGCTTTGACGTCAACTGCCCCCGCCTTGACGTCGATCGCACCGGCCTTGACGTCAACCGCGCTGGCCTTGACGTCGACCGCACCCGCTTTGACGTCCACCGCACCGGCTTTGACGTTGACCGCACCCGCCTTCACATCGACCGCAGCACCGGCCTTGATGTCAACCGCACCCGCCTTCACATCGACCGCAGCCCCCGCCTTGACGTCCACCGCACCGGCCTTGACGTCAACCGCACCCGCCTTCACATCCACCCCGGCCGCACTGAGCACCTCATGCACCTCAGGCGCGACCACGACCTGCTTGCCCTCGGCGTTGGTCAGGCCGCCCGAGCCCCGGTAGTCCACGTGAAGCGTGGTCGGCGTGCCGCTGTGTGCACCGACCTGGAGGCTGATCCCGTCCGCCGTCATCCGGATGTTGGAGATGTCGCCGTCCACGATGCTGCGCAGCTCGGGGATGCCGAGCGCGTGGAAGTCCTCGACGTGGCCGGTAGCCACGCGCACCGAGGACAGGGCGTCGCTGAGCGCCGTGTTCAGACCGGTGCCGGCACCGGAGACGCCCAGGTCGCTCCGCAGGGCGTGCGTGCCGGAGCCCAGGCCGGAGAGGCCGTGCGCCCCGGCGAGGTCGACGCCGGCCAGATGAGTGGGCAGCGGCTCCAGCAGGCCGACGGAGGTGCGCTGGAAGCCGGTGAAATGGTCAAAGGCGGTGAGGTGTTCCACGCTGTCCAGGCCACCGGCGTTCGCCATGAGCAGGTTGTCCCCGGCACCGGGATGGGCGCCCAGGTCCAGCGAGTGCAGGGAGGCGAGGTTCGCTCCGCCGACGTTCGCTCCGGCGGTGATGCCGTGCAGGCCGCCCAGTTGGGCTCCGGGGCCGGTGTTGAGGCCTTGCAGTCCACCGGGGTTGAAGCCCTGCGGGGTGCCGGGCTGGAAGCTCTCGAAGTGCGGTATGCCGCCCGTGAACCCGGCGAGGCCGCCGTGGTCGGCGGTGAGCGCGCCGACGTGCAGGCCGCCGCCGAGCGCCGACTGCGACAGGTGGGCGGTCGGCACGAGCAGCCGGGTTCCGAAGCCCATCTTGAACGCGGAGCCTGCGTGGATGCCGAGTTCGAAGAAGTCCACCGGCAGCGTGGCGCTGAGCACGAAGCGGCTGCCGAAGCTGATGGCGTAGACGCCGACTTTGCCGAGCGTGGTGTTGATGCCGGCGGTGGCCATCTGGAAGTCGGCGCGGAAGGTCTGGGCGAGCATCTTCAGCCCGGCGACGGTGATTCTGACGCCCTTCATGGCCAGGTTGGCCACTCCGTTCAGGCCGCGCAGGACCAGCCCGGGCAGCGCCGTCACCCCGCTGTAGATGCCCCGGATACTGAGGCCGCCGGTGAAAACGTGGGACAGGGCCCCGCCGAGGCCGGTCAGTCCCGCGCCGATGGACTTGGGCAGGTTCTTCAGCGCGTTGAACACGCTCTTGGTCAGCCCACCGATGTTGATGCCCTTGGTGGAGGGGAAGAGGATGCCGATGAAGGCGAGCGCCACGTCCAGCAGGCCCGCCTTGCCCTGGGCGTAGTCGACGAGTGTGCTGATGAACATGACCATGCCGAGGCCGAAGGCGAGCATGCCGATCCAGCCGCCGAAGAACGCGCCCACGATGGCCAGGATGATCTCCAGGATGCCCAGCGACTGGAGGAACAGGTGCCAGGCGTCGATCGGTTGCCGGATCAGGTGCTCGGCGTCCTTCATCCGGTGCTCGTACGTCTTGACCGCGGCGTTGTACTCGTCCTGCGCGGTGTGCGCCTGAGCCTTGAGGCTTGTCAGCTGCGGATCGTCCTTCGACAGCCCCTGCGCGCTCGTCAGCGCCTGGTCCGCCTTCGCCTGAACGTCCTGGAGCGCGTTCTTGAAGGCCATGGTCGCGTCCGCGGCGACGGAGAAGGACTGGCCGATGGAGTCGATGAACTGCTTGAGGTGCCCGTCGATCTTCGCGCGCACCGCCTCGGCCGTCCGCCCGACGAAACCGTTGCCCGACTGGTCGAGGACGCGGTTCAGGCCGCTGGTGATCTCGTTGCCCAGGGTCTCGGTGTCCCGCAGCCCCTGGTAGAGGGACGAGAGGGTGTCGAGGTCGCCGGGTGCTGGGTCGCCGTGCATCCCCAGCGCGCTCCAGTCCTGCGGCCGCCCCATGTGTCCCCTCCACGCGGTCGAACAACCCCATGACGCTGAGTGCGCCGGGGCGGTTGGTTCACATGTATGCGTCCATCGTAGTGTGAACACTGTGGTGTTCTCGCCGGAGGCCCGGACACACATGTCGATTGTTGACTTCGACACATGGAGCGCACATGCCGGGGTATGACCTGGTCATCGACTACGAGTTGCTGAACACGCTGGCCAAGGACACGGAGCGGCTCAAGGAACAGCTCGCCGACTCCCGGCTGCTGGGCCGGGGTGACTTCTTCCACAAGGGCGATCTCGGCGGAGCCTTCGGAGCCGTCAACATGTACCTGCTGCAGTGGACGGGCCCGTTCGACAACGCCAAGGAACTGCTGGAAGCCCTCAGCCAGACCTACAAGTTCGCCGCGCAGAAGATGTTCGAGACGGACGCGAGCTTCGCCTCCAGCGCCAACACCCAGGCCGTGGCCTGGAAGCACAGCCTCTGGGACATGAACAAGAAGGCCTACGAGAACTGGAAGTACCTCACGGAGCAGACCATCCTCGTCCACGCCTGGGACAAGAACGGCCACGAGTACCTCAAGCAGCAGCGACTGGCCGACCCCAACGCCAAGGACGCTCCCGCGCCGCCCGGCCCCGAACCGACCGACGGCGAGGCGCACAACGACGACTTCGGTGACGGCACCAACAACTACAACCACTCGTCACACGTCACCTTCGACTCCGACGGCAAGGTGGCGTCGAGTGACACGAAGATCGACGACGGGGCCGGCGGTCTGACGTACCACGAGCACACCGACAACGGGAAGAACGGCAGCTACACGACCACGATCACCCACACCGACGGGTCGACGACGGTCATCGAGGTGCACGGCAACGAGAACGGCAGCGGTACCAGGAACGTCACCGAAACAGACAAGGACGGCAAGACCACCAGCACGTCCAGCTACACCGGAACAGGTGTCAACACCGACAACCCCCAGTGGACGAACACCGACCCGGACGCCACCGACACCGACGGTGACGGCAAGAACGACAAGAACGACCCGAGCGGCAGCCAGAACTCCAACACCGGTGTCGGCAGCACCGTCTGACCCATCCCCATTGACACACCCGAGTTTGAGGAACCCACATGCCCAGCAACAACGTCCAGCTCCAGTACGGCCAGATCGACGCCGTCGCCACCCAGCTGAACAACGCCGTGACGAACATCAACCCGCAGCTGCTGCAGTTGAAGGGGGCGGTGGACAACCTCCTCCAGGACGGTCTGTGGCTTCAGCAGACCAGCCCGGCGATGCAGGGCGCCTACGAGCAGTTCACCGTCCAGCTGACGCAGATCGTCACCAAGATCGAGGACTTCGCCAAGCAGTTCACGTCGATCAAGACCCAGATCGACGACATGGACCGGACGATGGCCGCCCAGATCGCGGGCCCGAACAAGTGACACTGCGAACGTGAGGAGGGGGCGCCGCTTCGAGTGGCGCCCCCTCCTGCGTCATGCCCTTCAGCGGGCGTCGGCGGCCACGGTCTCCGGCACCAGGACGGTCATCAGGGACCCCGCCTCATCGACGGTGAAGGCCCGCCCGGGGACCCGGTTGACGCGGACCACGTTGTGCGGCAACCGCAGGCCCAGGACGTCGCCCTCGCTGATGGTCTGCGGGGACAGCAACAGGCCCTTGCGGGACCGTCGTACCTGCCCGATCCAGGTGCTGAGCGGCGACACCAGCGCCTCGCCGGGACCGGCGACGGCCAGGCCGACGCACCGGTCGCGGCCGGAGGAGGCGATGTCCCGCAGCATGCCGTCCAGCGGCGACATGGCCAGCAGGTCGGCGTCGTCCACCATGACGACCGCGGCGCCACCGACCGTCTCCAGCGCGGTCCGCAGCTCCTCCTCGCCCGGGGCGGGCGACGACAGCACCACCGCCTTCGGATGGCCCTCCAGCCCGCGCAGCGGCGACTCCCGTGGGGTGATGGCCACTACGCCCGTCCCGGCGCGCAGCAGGGACGCCGCCAGCGACAGCAGCGCGGTGCTGCGGCCGGACCCGGGCGGGCCGACGATCGTGTACGTGGAGGCGACACCGGCGAAGTCGACCCACACGGGGGCCACCTCGTCGCCGCCGAGGCCCAGCATCGCGGTCAGCGGGCCGCGCGGGGCCGCGCCGATCCGGTCGTACGCCTCCTTGAAGCCGATCGTCATCGGCAGTGTCTCCACGCGGAAGGGCCGCGCCGACGCCGGCACGCCCAGGTCCCGGGCGGCCGCCTCGGTGCCGATCTTCTGCAGCGCCTCGGCCTGTTCCTGGCCGCTGAGGCCGCCCGGCAGCACGGCGACCTGGAGCTCGCCGCCGGTGTCGGTGCGGAAGCCGCGACCGGCCGGGATCACGGAGGGCACCTGTTCGCGCGGGATGCCGTTCATGGTGTAGTCGCCGATGTCGTTCATCCGCAGCAGCACCTTGTTGTCGTTGAGCGCCGCGATCCGCCCGGCCATCAGGGCCCGTTCGGAGGTGGCGACGACGTGCACGCCGACCGCCGCGCCCTCCCGCAGCAGCATGCCGACCTGGCTGACCATGCGGCCTTCCTCGATCTCGCCGATCAGCGCGCTGAGCGTGTCCCAGCCGTCGATGAACAACATCAGGTGTGCGGGGCGCTGGTTCGGGGGCAGCGCGGCGCGCAGTTCGGTGATGTGCCCGGCCGCGTGCGCGGTCATCAGCTCTTGGCGGCGCACGAGTTCGGCGGTGAGCCGGTTCAGGAGCCGGCCCAGGCGTTCCAGGTCGGCCCGCGGCACCACGGCCCCGGTGTGCGGCAGCGCGGACAGCGCCGACAGTGCGCCGCCGGCCGCGTCGACCGCGTAGAAGTGCAGGTCAGCGCAGGAGTTGGCGCGGGCCAGCGCGCTGGCCACGGTGCGCAGTGTCTGGGAGCGGCCGGAGCGCGGCATGCCCAGGACGAACAGGTGGGAGAAGGTGTTCAGGTCGAGGAACACCGGTGGCTGTGCCTGGAGTTGCGGCAGGTCCTCGCGGGCCCAGGCAACCGGGACCAGTCGTCCGTCGTTGGTGGGGGCAGCCGGTTCCGGCAGGTCGGACAGGGTCAGGGTGTCGGCCAGCGGCGGCAGCCAGGGACTGGGCTGCGGCTGGTGGCCGTACTGTTCGGCCGCCTGCACGAGCGCGTCGACCAGCGCCATCAGATCGGTCGGCCCCTCCTCGTCGTCGAGTAGGGCGAACTCGTCCTCGGTCTCCTGGGGTGCCTCCACCGGGCGGCCGAGGCCCTGCCAGGACAGCGGGGTCGTCCACACCCCGGTGTCGTCGTCGGGGAGTTCGACCCGCCGCTCCTCAGGTTCCACAGCCTCCGCCAGGTCCTGTGGGCGCGCGGCACCGACGTAGGCGGTCTGGAAACTCATCGCCGAACGGTGCCCGGTGCGCACCAGGGCGCGTCCCGGCGTGGCCGCGGAGATGCTCGCCGCGTCCGGCACGTCCAGCACGTCGGTGCTCTCGGTGGCGTCGGTGACGCGCAGCGAGATCCGCAGGTTGGTGTTGGCGCGGATGTCGCTGGTGACCACGCCGGCGGGCCGCTGGGTGGCCAGCACCATGTGCAGGCCGAGGGAGCGGCCGCGCTGGGCGATGCCGACGAGGCCGGGGATGAAGTCGGGGATCTCCCGGGCGAGGGTGGCGAACTCGTCGATGACCAGCAGCAGTCGTGGCATCGGCGGCAGGTTCGGATCACGGCGGCGCAGGGCCCGGTACTCGGGGTGGTCCTTGGCGCCCGCCGCGGCGAGCATGTGCTCGCGGCGGACCAGTTCCGCGGTGAGCGAGGCGAGCGCGCGCTGCACGAGGTGGCTGTCGAGGTCGGTGACCATGCCCAGGGTGTGCGGCAGCCGCACACAGTCCTTGAAGGCGCTGCCGCCCTTGTAGTCGACCAGCACGAAGGTCAGTTCGTCGGGGCGGTTGACCGCGGCCAGCGAGGCGACGAAGGTCTGCAGCAGTTCGGACTTGCCGGAGCCGGTGGTGCCCGCGATCAGCGCGTGCGGGCCGTCCTTGATCAGGTCGAAGGCGACCGGCCGGTCGAAGCCCTGCCCGACGAGCGCGGACGTGGAGGCCGGGCGGCGGCTCCAGCGCCGGCCCACCTCCTCTGCGGTGGGCGGTTCCAGGTCCAGCAGGTCGAGCAGCGAGACGCTGTCGGGCAGTCCGCCGCCGGCGTCGGGTGTGACGTCGTGGACCGGGGCAATGCCGCGGGCCAGGCGTTCGGCCCACTCGGCGGTGACGTAGTCGGGGCGGATGCCGACGATGTCGGGCAGGCCGGTGCGGCGCAGCGTGACGGTGTCCGCGGCGATGGACACCACCGCGCTGGCCTCCTCCGGCAGCATGCGCTCCTCCCGGTCCAGGCACAGCAGATGGATGCCGCGCAGCGGCCCCTCCTTGAGGACCTGCACCATGCCGGGGACGTCCCGCAGTTCGCGCGCCCCGTCCAGGACGACGAACACGTCGGGCTCGCTGAGCAGCGCGCCGCGCATCGTGGCCTGCTGCGCCTGGTTGCGGTTGCGGATGACGTTGATCAGCTCGGTGACCCGGTTGGCGACGGTCTCCGGGTCGTTGCCGAGCAGGATGACGGGGGCGTTGTCCTGGGAGGCGGACAGCCCGGAGCGGGCGTGCGGCAGCCAGCGGGCCCACTCCCACGCGTCGGCGGCCTTGCTGTCGGTGAGCACACAGATCTTCAGGTCGCGCGGGCTGTGCAGGACGGCCGCCTGCGCCACCGCCCAGCGAGCCAGCGCCCGGGCGGGTTCCTCGGGACCGGCGACACCGACGACCTGGCTGCCCGCGAGGTCCACGCCGATGGGCATGTCGGGGATCTGCCAGTGGGCGGTGCGGTGGTTGTCCTCGCGGGAGCCGTCGTCGATCTGCAGCAGCGACTGCTGCTGGGTGGTGCCGATCCGCAGGACGAGGTTGTCGGGGTCGGACGGCCGACGCTCCCACAGCCGGGCACCGGGTCCTACGGCCATCAGCCCGACGACCGCCGGATCCGGCGCGGAGGCGACCCGTACCCGCCGCTCGTGCTCCACCTTGGCCCGTACGTCCGCCTCCAGCGAGGCGCGGCGCAGCCGGTAGTTGGCGACGCCTTCCAGGTATTCCTTGCGTCCGCCGCGCCGGCCGCTGATCCAGTTGCCGATGGCCAGGACCGGGCTGAGCACCATGAACATCAGGTAGAGGAAGGAGTGGAAGAGCCACACCATGGCGACGCCCATGAACATCGGCGCGATGATCACCAGGAAGGACAGGGGGCGGCGCTTGGGAGGTTCGGGCGGCCCGGGCAGCCGGAAGGTCTCCGGCTGCAGCGGGGGCAGCAGGCGCGGCGGCCGGTTGAAGTCCAGGCTGGCCTTCGGCGAGGCCACCACGGCAGCGTCGGCCAAGGTGGGCCGCACCGCGCGCAACAGGTGCTCGCCGACGACGAGTTCACCGTCCAGTTCCCAGGGCGTCCAGCCGCGCGGCAGCCCGTCGTCCTCGTGCTCCTCGGGGCCGGGGTCGGGCTCGGGCGGCAGTGCCACCACGTCCGCGCGCGGGCGCGGCGGCGGGGCCTCGGGAAGCGACAGCCGGACCTGTCCGTCGTCCTCGGGCAGCACGGCGAGGACCGTACCGTCCGGACGTACTGCCAGCCGCAGCCCCTCCTCGGGCACTCCCCTGCCGGTCAGCGGCACGGAGCTGCCGGCCCGGGGCCCGATCAGATGGGTGCCGATGCCGAGCTGGTACACCTGCCCGGCCTCCGGGCCGCCGATCACCTGGATCTCGACCACGGGGGCGGAACCGGGTGCCTTGGGCGTGGGCATCGCGTCGCGGGTGGGGCCGTAGACCGAGGCGGCGTCGGGGACCGGCCGGCCCAGGCCGAGGGTGCTGCCGTCCCGGATCCCGGAGGAGGCCAGAGCGAGGTCGGGGTCGAGCAACCGGTCGCCGAGGTAGAGCGGGATGTCCTGCTCGGAGGCGACCGCGTCCGGCTCCTCCTCGGGCGCGGCGCCCCGGTGCGCGGCCGACAACTGCGCGGCGAGCCTGCGGACGGGGGTGGCGGCGGCCGCGTTGACGAGGACGTCGCGTTGCTCCCGCCGCTGGTCGTCCACGGTGGTGACGAGGAACTTCACGACTCGTTCCGCCTTTCGGCTCGGGGGTTCTCGAAGAGGTCGGGGTCACCAGTTCCGGCCGCCGAGACCCCGCTGATCTCCGGTTCGGCGAACAGGTCGCGGATGGCCGGGGCGACGGGGGCGGGGCGGACGGCGGAGGCGGTGGCAGAGGCGGAGGCAGAGGCGGTGGCGGTGGTCTCAGCGGCCGGGGACGGCCCCGGCCGGGAACCGGACCCGACAGGATGCGGCACCGGGCGCCCCGGACCGGGACCCACGGCGGGAGGCCACGGACCGGCGGGGGCCTGTGGACCGACGGGAGGCCGCGGACCGACGGGAGGCCGTGGCCCCGTCGACCGCGCGGCTCCACCCGTCGGCGGGACCGCACCGCCCACGGGCCCCTCGGGGCGCGGCCGCCGCGTACCACCCCTGCGGGCGACGCGGGCGACGGCCGGACCGAGCGGTGCGGCGTCGGTCGCGACGCCCAGGCCGGGTGTCTCGGTACGACCGCGCGAGTTGACCCGGATCTCCCAGCGGTGGACGGAGACCGGTCCGACCACCACGGCGCACAGCGGCCCGGCACCGGCCAGCTCGGCCAGCCGTGCCGCCTGTTCGTCGTCCGGCGCCGCACAGACCACGACCACCGGCCGGGTGCGGTCGGACGTCGGGTACACAAGGGAGTTCAGCAATTCGTCGAGGTCGGGGCCGTCGAAGCGGGGGTGCACTCCGCGCGCCACGAGCACGTCGGCCGGGCCGCCCGGCAGGTCGAGGTAGGCCGCCACGGCCTGGACGAAATCACGGACCGCCCGGCGTTCGCCGTAGGCATTCAGGATGCGGGGCCCGCGCATGAGGTCGAGGAAGACCATGCCGTCGTCGCTCAGCCCGAGCGGCACGAGCACCCGGCCGGCACCGGACGACAGTCCCTCGCCGGCCCCTGCGTCACCCTGCGTCTCCCCCGTCGCACCCGTCTCCTCCGTGTCCGGCAGCGGCAGGCTCTCGGCGTCGATCGCGGAGGCGTACCAGACAAGCGGATCGTCGCCGGTCTCCCAGGGATGCCGGGGCTGTGGCAGGCCCCGGCCCGCGACGGACACGGCGACCTCGCCGTCGCTGCGCCGGGTGGCGGGCCGGACCGCGACCGCGAAGCCGAAGGCCTGGGGCGCAGTGGGGCGGACGGCGGCGTCGACACCGTCGAGTGCGTGCCGGGCGACGGTCACGGGCCCGTCGGACGCCAGCAGCCGGGTCAGTCGTCTTACGGCGGCACGGAAGCGCAGGAACTCGCGTACCGGCTCGGAGAAGGCCTGGAGGGTCAGGCGGACCTGACGGGCCAGCCGGCGCCACGCCCGGCGTCGGCCGCCCTGTCTGCGCACCAGCCAGCGCCCCAACAGCCACATCAGCAGCAGGAGTTCGGCCAGCGCGAGGATCAGGGCACTGGCACCCGAGTCCCAGGAGAGGGCGAGCGTCCGGTCGGCTTGCGCCACCGTTGTCCAGGCTTCCGTCGGACCCACCTGATGGATGTGCACGAGAACCCCTCGATAAGTCGCCGACCGGAGAACGACCGGATGTCTGAAGGGCTACGACACATATGCCAGGCGTGTGCTCACCCCGGCCGTATCGCCGCCCCGACCGCACAGGTGTGACCGCGGCCGTCTCCCGCCGCAGTCACCGTCGAGTCTAAGCGGAAACGTGTCCTCTGCACGCACGGCCCTGTCCTGGCGACTCACATGTGACGCTACGACCTGGAACTGGGCCTGAAACTGGGCCTGGGCCTGAGGCTGAGGCTGGGCCTGCCAGCACGCCATCCGCGAGGCAGATACAGGCGCGGCCGGCCCGGCGGGGGTCCGGGACGGCCGCTGAGCCCCTCACACCTCAGCCGAGTGAAGGGCATCTGTACAGAACAACGGAGACGGACCGAAAAAGGTTCACACCCATCCGGCATGCATGACGTGCCGGCGGCAGACACATATTCTCCTGGGCGAGATGTCACGATCACACACTCACACACACCGAGGACGAGGCTGACGTGAACGACTTCCATCCCGGCCGCAGACGCCTGCTGAAGATGTTCGGTCTGGGCGCCACCGCGACCACGGCGGCCATCCTCCAGGCCGACCCGGTGCTCGCGGCGACCCTCGGGTACGACGAGAAGACCGGGGTCTCCCCCGCCACGTACCGGGCCCCCAAGGGGCTGGCGCGGAACACCGCGGCCAAGCAGACCGCCCTCGACTGGATCGCGGCCGAGGAGGGCGCGATCACCAGGCTCAGCGACGAGGTCTGGCAGCACGCGGAGCTGTCGTTGCGCGAGTGGAAGTCCTCCCTCGCGCACGCGAAGTTGCTCCAGGACAACGGCTTCACCGTCGCATGGGGCTCGGGCGGCTTCCCGACCGCGTTCGTCGCCACGTACGGCACCGAGGGCCCCGTCATCGGCTTCAACGCGGAGTACGACGCCCTGCCCGGCCTGTCGCAGAAGAAGGGCGTGGGCACCCACGACCCGCTGGTCTACAACTACGACGCCTACGGCCCCACGTACGGCGCGGGCCACGGCGACGCCCACAACGCCCTCGGTGCGGGCGGCACCGCCGCCGCCATCGCGGTCGCGCGGGCGATCCGCGCCCACGGCCTAAAGGCCACGGTCAAGCTGTTCGGCAGCGCGGGCGAGGAGCAGCTCGTCGGCAAGGCGTACGCGGTCAAGGCGGGCGTCTACGACGGCCTCGACGCCTTCCTGGACTGGCACCCCTTCAACATCACGGTGCCGTTCTGGAACACCACCAGCGCGCTGATATCGGCCACGTTCACCTTCCTCGGCGCCTCCGGCCACGGCGGCACCCCGCTCGGCAACAAGAGCGGCCTGGACGGCGCCCTGCTGATGGCGACGATGTCGGAGTACCTGCGGGAGAAGAACGTCGCCCCGTCCGGGCGCTTCCACTACGCGATCATCAACGGCGGCGGTGCCCCGAACGTGACCCCGGACATGTGCTCCATCTGGTTCTTCGTCCGCGAGGGCAGCCCGGCGCGCGCCAAGGTGCTGTACGACAAGATCGTGGAGTGCGGCAAGGCCGCGGCCCAGGCCAGCCAGACCCGTCTGGTGCACAAGTTCCACTCCGCGACGTGGAATCTGCTGGCGAACAAGGCCGGCGCGGAGCTGCTCAACGACAACATGCGGCAGCTCGGCGCGCCGCGGTTCACCGACGCCGACCACGCCCTCGCCAAGGCGGTCCAGAAGTCACTGGGCAAGCTCGAGGTGGGCATGCCGACCGAGCTGACCCCGCTGGCTCCCCCGGCGGCGGCCTACACCGGGGGTCTGGCCACCGACACCGCCGACATCAGCTGGCAGGCGCCCACCGCCGTGCTGCTGTCAGCGGCCTACCCGCCCGGCATCCCGAACCACAACTGGGGTGCCACCGCGACGGCGGCCACCAACATCGGCCACCAGGCGCTGCTGTCGGCCGCCCGCTATCTGGCGGCGGGCGCGATCGACCTGATCGAGCAGCCGGACCTGCTGGACGCGATGAAGCAGGAGTTCGAGGACCGCACCGAGGGCGTCGAGTGGGCCTCGATGATCCCCGACGGCAACCAGCCTCCGCTGTACGAGCCGCCCGCCGAGTTCCTGAAGGCGACCGGCCAGACCTGGCCGCCGAAGGGCGTGACCTGGCCGGTGCCCCCGATCGTGTCCACCGAGCAGCTCGGCGGCACGGGCCCCGCCCTCGCCCCGGTGACCTGACGGCGCGACGCCTCGCCCCGCCCCGCACACACCTCCGCCCGTGGTCGTCTCGCCCCCGCGACCGCGGGCGGAGGTCTGCCGTGACTTACGTCAAACCGCCCCCGGTCCGCGGCACACCTCCCGGCGGCCTTCCGCACCGACGCCGCCGACACCGTCAACGGTCCTGCCCAGGGCCGACCGTTGACCGTCAACTGACCGATGTGCGACGACAGCGCCCGGCGAAGAGTGGTGAACACAGACTTCGTCCCACGGAGGGGGAACTCCTGTCGTGCACCGTGATCAGTCACCCCTGCGGGCGCGCTCGGCGCCCGAGCTCGTGCCCTCGCTGTACCTGGATATCGACCAGCTGGTCGACGAGTTCACCCGGCAACCGATCACCGCGAAATTCCGGTTCGACCCGGACATGCCCGCGGTGATCACGGTCGAGTTCGTGGCGGAACGCGGCCCCGGGCTCGTCTGGCGCATCGGCCGTGAACTGCTCCATCGCGGCCTGACGGCGATGAGCGGCTGCGGCGACGTCCGGATGTGGCCGATGGCGCCCGGCGAACGGCCCTCGTCCTGGCTGCTGCTCGAATCGACGGAAGTGGAGGCCCTGTTCGAGGTCCCCATCCCGCCCCTGGCGGACTGGCTCGACGCGACGTACCGGGTCACCTCTGCCGAGGCGGAGATGGCCGGTCTGGACTGGGACGGCTTTCTCGTCGGGCTGCTCGACGGCCCAGGAGCGGCCTCGGAGTGACCGTGGCCGGGCCCACACCGGGATGACACACGGATGACTTGCCCCCCGTCTCGTCACCTGTCAGAGTGGTGACGCGCAGGGTTTCCGTCCCGACGACACACCTGTGCCACAGGCCGCACGTGTGCGGCGGACGAGGAGGACCGAAGTGAGGACCAGCAACCCTTTCCTGTCCCGCTGGGACGGCGCCAGTGACGCCGGTCGGACAGCCGCACGCACGGGCCGACCGGTGGGCACAACGGTCGGCGGCAGGCCGGCGGACGACTACACGACCAACCCCTACGCCCCAGGCGCGGACACGTCCCTGCGGACCAGCGGCACCGCCGTCACCATGGACGACGTCGTCGTCCGCACCGCGACGACGCTCGGCACCGTGATCCTGACGGCCGTACTGTCCTGGCTCCTGCTCCCTGTCGACGAGGCGAACATCGGCCGCTCCTACGGCCTCGCGACGGGCGCCGCCCTCGTCGCCTTCGTCCTGGCGATGATCCAGTCCTTCAAGCGCACCCCGGCCCCGGCTCTGATCCTCGGGTACGCGGCGTTCGAAGGCGTCTTCCTCGGCGTGCTCTCCAGCACCGTCTCGACCTACATCGCGCCGGGCGTGGTCGTACAGGCGGTCCTCGGCACCTTCGCGGTGTCCGCGGGGGTGCTGATCGCGTACCGGATGCGCTGGATACGTGTGACCCAGAGGTTCGCCGGGTTCGTCGGCGCCGCCGCGACCGGCTTCGTCCTGCTGCTCTTCGCCGACCTCCTCTTCTCCGCCTTCGGCGCGGGTGACGGCCTCGGCTTCCACAGCGGCGGCCTCGGCATCCTGTTCGGTCTCGTCGGCGTCGTGCTCGGCGCGGCCTTCCTGGCCCTGGACTTCAAGCAGGTCGAGGACGCCGTCGCCTACGGCGCCCCGCGCGAGGAGGCATGGCTGGCCGCCTTCGGTCTCACCACCACCCTGGTGTGGATCTACCTGGAGGTGCTGCGCGTGCTGTCCCTCTTCAACAGCGACAACTGAGTGCTCCACCAGGGGAGGGGCACGCGCGGCGGCGCGTGCCCCTCGGCATGTCCGCGCGCGGGCGCACTCGCTGAACCCGCCCGGAACCCCGCTCGTTCTCCTGGTGACGACCCGACCGCCGGACCGGGAGAGACACCGCATGAGCCCCCACGAGCAGTGCCCCCACCAGGCCGCGAGGGTCGTCATCGACCCCGCCTTCAAGGCGGACGCCCCCGCCCGCTACGCCCGCCTGCGCGATCTCGGCCCCATCCATCCGGCCGAGTTCCACCTCGGCCTCAAGGGCTGGGTGGTCGTCGGCTACGACCTGGCCCGCGAGGCGCTCACCCACCCCGCCCTGCTCAAGGACCACACCCCCGCCGCCGAGGCCCTGGCCGCCGCCGGTTACGTACTCAACGAACCCTCCGTCGGGCTCGGCGCGCAGATGATGGAGGCCGATCCGCCCGAGCACACCCGGCTGCGGCGGCTGGCCTCGGCCGCCTTCACCCCACGCCGTACGGCCGAACTGGCGCCGCGCATCGAGCAGATCGCCCACAACCTGATCGACGCGCTGCCATCAGCGGGTGAGGCGGACCTCGTGGCGGCGTTCAACGCCCCACTCCCCGCCACGGTCATCGCCGAACTCCTCGGCATCCCCGAGGAACACCGCCTCGACTTCCGCCAGTGGTCGTCCCAGGCCCTCCGGGTGGCCTCCCCCGAACACCGCGCGGCACTGACCGGCCTGCACGGCCTGCTGGCCGGCCTCGTGGCGGACAAGCGCCGCAGCCCCGAGGACGATCTGCTGTCCGCCCTGGTCGCCGTACGGGACGAGGAGGACGGCCGCCTCTCCGAGGAGGAACTCGTCGGCACGGCACTGATGCTGGTCGTCGCCGGCCACGAGAGCACCGTGAACCTGCTCGGCAACGCCGTGCTGGCCCTGCTCCAACACCCCGACCAGTTACGGCAGTTGCGCGGCCGCCCCGAGCTGATGCCCGGCGCGGTGGAGGAGTTCCTGCGCTACGACCCCTCCGTCGAGCGCTCCACCAGCCGCTACGCGGCCGAGGACCTCGAACTCGCCGGGGTACCGATCCCGCGGGGCAGCATGGTCGTCGTAGCCCTCGGCGCGGCCGGACGCGACGCCCCGCAGGCCGAGGACGCCGATCCCGCCGTACTCGACGTGACCCGCCCCGCCGCCCGGCACCTGGCCTTCGGACACGGCATCCACTACTG
The DNA here is from genome assembly GCF_042894545.1 of Streptomyces sp. NPDC001530. Lineage (NCBI taxonomy): Bacteria > Bacillati > Actinomycetota > Actinomycetes > Kitasatosporales > Streptomycetaceae > Streptomyces > Streptomyces sp. NPDC001530. The sequence continues at coordinate 11,381 of NZ_JBIAVS010000037.1, read as the reverse complement.
CCTGGGCGCCCCGCTGGCCCGCCTGGAGACGACCATCGCGCTACGGGTCCTGCTCGCCCGCGTCCCGGAACTCGAACTCGCCGTACCGGCGAAGGAGTTGGAGTGGATCGGCTCCGGCATCATCCGCGGGATGCTGTCCCTTCCGGTGCTCTACCGCGTCGGCTGACGACACACACGTACAACAAGACGTCCCGGCCCGCGTCGTGCAGACGCGGGCCGGGACGTCGTACGCGAGGCTCAGGCGGCCCGGCTGCGCAGCTGGCGGGACTTCCAGCCCAGCAGCAGGGCCTGGAGGATGAACCACACCCCGCCGCCCGTGGCGTACACCGACAGGACGTCGAGCGAGGGGTTGTCGCCCGCGGCCTGGATGTTGTAGGTGATGCCGACGAGGAAGGACAGTCCGCCCGAGATCAGGGTCGGCCACTGCTTGCCCAGCTCGGGGCCGCGGCGCCGCAGTCCGACGATCACCTGGGCAGCGCCGGAGACGATGGCCCAGGCGCCGAACACATGGAGCACCGCCGCCTCGTCACCGGCGCCGGCGATACCGATCGCGAGGGCGGCCAGCGTGCTGAGCACGCCGTTGAACGCGGTGACCCGGCGCTCGGAACCGTTCGGGGTGGCCCGGTAGTCGATCAGCGAGGACACCGCGTCGATCAGCGGGTAGACGACCAGCAGTGTGATCGCCGCGGCGTCGAGGTTCTCGTGGGCCTTGGCGAAGGCCAGGGCCCACGCCACGGCCAGAACACCGCGGACGAGGTACAGCCGCAGCAGGGAGTCGCGTTCGCCGGTGGCCGCCGCACCCGTGGGTGTCGATGTCTGCGTGCTCATGGTGGTTCGGCCTTTCTCAGGTCAGAGGGCTCGTCGTCGGCCCGGTCAGTAGCGGGAGGGAGTGACGCACGTGAAGCTGGAGGCGAGGGCCGGGTCGCCGTGGCCCGTGTAGCGCAGGACGCGCGGGTAGTTGCACAGGTCGCGGGCGACGCTCTGCCCGCCGGCGTTGATCAGGGTCGCGGGCAGCGTCTTGGGGGCCTTGCCGTGCTCGACCCAGGCGGTCAGGGCGCCGAGGTCGTCGGTGGTGCCGTCACCCTTGTTGAGGCCGCAGTGGACCGTGCCCGGGGCGAGGAAGAGGCGGTAGAAGTCGTCGACCTTCTTGGCGCTGCCGAGCTCCCGCCCGACCTTCTCGCGGTACTGCACGGTGCCCTGGGCGGGGATGTACTGGTCGGCGTCGCCCTGCCAGGTCAGCAGCTTGCCGCCGGACTTGCGGAAGGCCGACAGGTCCGGGTCGTCGGTGCCGATGACCTTGTCGTACTCGGCCTGGGACTGCTTGAACAGCTGCGTGAACCGGCTGTAGGTGATCGTCGACAGGTCCAGGGAGGGGTCCTTCGCCACCCAGAGCTTGACCCAGGCGGCGGGCACCGGGAACGGGTCGGGGCCGGCCAGCGCGTTGATGTCGGCGCCGATCGGGACGCCGTACCAGAGCTTCTTGCCCGAGGCGGTGCGCGGGCCGTCCCAGATCTTGCGTACGACGGTGGCGTCGGCCGCCGTGATGGTCAGCTCCTTGCCGTCGCACACGACCTTGGTGCCGATCAGCCGGCGCGGGTCGAAGTCGCACCGGGACGGGTCGTTGACCAGGCCGTCCTTGACGCCGTCGAGCTTGTCGCAGGCCTTGACGGCGGCGGCGGTGAAGGCGTTGAACTCGCACGAGGACGGGTGGGTCTTCTCGTTGTTCATGACCACCTGCGGCCACAGGGTGGCGACCTCGAACTCGTCCCAGTTCACGGCGGGCGCGTTGGCGAGGATGCCGTCGTAGTCGTCGGGGTAGCGCTGGGCCTCCATGTAGCCCTGGCGGCCGCCGGTGGAGCAGCCGTTGAAGTAGGAGTACGCGGGGCCCTTGCCGTAGATCCCGTCGACGACCGCCTTGCCCACGACCGCCGCCTCGTGCTGGGAGCGGGAGGCGAAGTTCTTCAGCAGCGCGGTGTTGACCTGGCCCTGGCTGGTCAGCGCCCAGCTGGTGTCGAGGGCGTCGCCGACGCCGGCGTCGGTGGTGACGGCGGCGTAGCCGTTCTTGACCGCGGTGGCCAGGCCCACGTTGTTGTCACCGGCCAGGTAGGCGGCGCCGCCGAGCCCCTGGAAGCGGCCGTTCCAGCCGTTGACGGGCAGCCAGGTCCGCACCTTGGCGTGGTCGTCGGCGCCCGGGTGGGTGAGCGTGACGGTGACCTCGCAGTAGGCCGGGACGTCGGTGACCGTCCCCTGGAGGACGCCGGTGCCCTGGATGGTGCCGCCGGGCTGGCTGATCGCGGTCACGGACTCCACCTTGGTGCCGGTGGGGGCCTTCACGGAGGGCGCCGCACAGTTGAGGGGGGTGGAGGTGGTCTGGGGCTCCGCCGAGGCGGTCGGCAGGTACACCGCCGCGGCGAGCGGCACACCGGCCGCGAGAACAGTGAGGAGTCGTCTCATGGTTCATCCATCCAAGAAGTAGGTGTGCGCCCAAGCGGCGACACATGTGCACTCTGGCTGTGCGTCGCACAGCCCGACTACAGTCATTCGACGGTCTGTCGCTCTTCCCGCAACCACCGCGAGTGGTAGCGCTCCGCCCACGACCGACTTACGTATCCGGTACGCATGCCCAGCCGCGCCTCGGGGTCCTCGAAGGCCCTGCGCATGTGTCCGATCAGGACGAAGGTGATGGCCCAGGCCAGGATGTCGTGGACGAAGATCGCACTGGTGCGGGAGATGAAGGGCAGCAGCCCCATGAACCACATCAGCAGGCCGGTGAACATCATCACCAGCACGGCGCCGGCGATCCAGCCCGCGTAGAGCTTCTGCCCCGCGTTGAACTTGCCGGCCGGGCGGGCCTCGGGCGAGGTCCGGCGCCGGCGGACGGCCCGCAGCCACTGCCGGTCGTACACCGCGAAGCGGTTCAGCCTGCGCAGGTCCGCGCGGAAGGCGGGAGACAGCAGCCCCAGCAGGAACGGCAGGGGCAGCAGGATGCCGGACCACTCGTGGACCGTGACCATCAGGTGCCGTCGGCCCACCAGTTGGGCCAGCGGCCCGAGGTAGAGACAGGCGGCGGTGACCAGGCACAGCAGCATCAGGTAGCCGGTGGACCAGGCGCTCGGCGGTGGTGAAGCGGCGGATGCGGCCCTCGGGTTCAGGCCGCGTCCCGGTCGGCGCCGTCGAGCCAGCCGTCGACCGCATATCCGCGCTCCTCCCAGTAGCCGGGGACGACCTTGTCGGTGACCGAGATGCCGGACAGCCACTTGGCCGACTTGTAGAAGTACATGGGCGCCACATAGAGGCGGACCGGTCCGCCGTGCGCGTGGGTGATGGGCTTGTCCTGCATGTTCAGCGCCACCAACACGTCCGAGCGGCGGGCCTGTTCGAGGGTGAGGCTCTCGGTGTACGCGCCGTCGAAGCAGGTGAACCGGACGGCCGCGCTCGGCGAACGCACCTCGGCGGCATCCAGGATGTCCGCCAGCTTCACGCCCTCGAAGGGTGTGTCGTCCACGCGCCAGCCGTCGCGGCTGTACGACGGCGAAGTGCCCGGTCAGCCCATGCCGGACCCGATGCAAGCGTCCCCTCCTTCATCGCGTGCCCCCAGCTCACCGAGCCGCCGACCCGGCGCTCCTCGGCGATCCGCTCGATGACGCTCTCCAGCTCGTCGAACCCCTCGGCCAGCGCGTCGTCGCCCTCGTCCAGCAGGTCGAGACTGCGCACCGCCTCGGGGCACCGCGCCCGTAGGCATCGGCCACAGCAGCTCGTCCTCGGTCTTCCGGTGATGGCGTACGAAATCGACGAACCACCGCACGGTCGCCACCAGAGTGCTGGTCTCGACGGCCGCGCCACCTGCCAGCCGGGTGAACGACTCCGCGACCAGCTCCGCGCCCCGGCTCATGACCGTGTGGACGGCGAGCAGTTCCTCGAAGCGACGGGTGCCGTCCGTGACCTGCGCCTGCGTGGCGGACATCCGTGAACCCTTCTGCACATGAGTGAGCGCACCGGTGGCCCGAGGGGGGACCCAGGCCACCGGTGCGGGGACGGGGACGGACCACGCAGGTGCGAACGGATCACACGAGCGTGGCTGGACTCCGAGCGTCCCGTCCCGGCTCCCCCGTCCGCGTGTCGACGGCGGAACCTTCCATCTGGAGAACGTGACGGTGGACCGGAAAGGTTCAGCACAACATGTGCGTCCGGTCGCTCCGGCGAGACACCTCAGAGATACATGGCCCGATGGCTGCGATAGGCGAAGGTGTCGCCCGAGCTGAGGATGGTCACGATCTCCTCGCAGAAGCGCTGGTACTCCCTCTCGTGCTCGGTCGGCAGGGTCACGGAGAGTGCGATGCCCTGGGACCCGACGAACCGCAGGATGTTCAGCAGGCCCGGCGGTGGTGGCAGCAGCAGCACGTCCATGACCCGCCGGAAGACATCGTCGACACGCTCCTCGCCGTAGGGCGGCTCGGGACCTGTGCCGGCGAACAGATCGAGGCAGGCCGTCAGATGCCCGAGGTCGACCGCGGTCACCTCGATCGGGTAGAGGCTCGTCAACTGGTCGCCGCGCATGCTGTACAGCGTGTAGCGGGGTGGCGGCGGCTCGGCCGGAGCGGGGACCGCGGGCGCGTCCTCGGTGTGCCAGCGCGCCCACAGCGGCAGTTTCAGCAGGACCTGCACCCAGCTGTCGTAGGCGTCCGAGATGACCCGCTCGTCGTCGGAGTCCGCACCCGAGTGGTGCAGCCGGTAGAGGTGGCGCAGGAGCGGCTCCTCCAGGCTCTGGAACTTCGCGTAGAACACGGGGTCGTCGGGGACCAGAACGTACAAGGGGCACCTCCCTCTCTGAGGTTGAACGGAGTGAGCCACCCCGGGGTTCACGGGCTTCCTCTCCCGCTCACGCCGCCGCCGGCCCGTCACGTAACCACCTTGACAGGTGATGCCATCATGCGTGAGTATCGTCACCTGTTAGACCGGTTACCTTCTCGAGGAACGCTAAGTCACGTGACCGATCCACCGACTGTCACCGCCCTGTCAGACTCGACACCGCACCCCACCGGGACACCTCCAACCGCGCACACATGTCACGGAACGTGGCTACACTTCGCGGTCTTGGCCACACGCCCCGCACGCGGAGACGGCGTGGGTCCCCCACCGACGTGGTGACGACGGACCGGATGGGCGACCAGCAGCACCACTGGAGAAACAGCGAGGCCAGCCGCGAGATGGACGCGACAGTGCGCTACTCAGTCCTCGGCACCGTACGGGCGACGCGCGGGGACACCGAGATCGACGTGGGCCCCCCGAAACGCCTGGCCCTGCTCGCCCTGCTGCTGCTCCGCGCCCCCGGGCCGCTCACTCTGGGCGAAGCGGTCGACATCCTGTGGGACGAGGACCCGCCACCCAGCGCCGTCAACGTGGTGCACCGACACATCGGCGCCCTGCGCAGAACACTCGAACCCGAACTGCGCAGCCGCAGCAACGCCGAACACCTCGTCCGCGCCGCCGACGGCTACCGGCTCCTGGTCGACACCTCCAGCTCGGACCTGCTGCGCTTCCGCGACCTGCGCGCCCAGGCACAGCTCGCGCTCCGCGACGGCACGCCCGCCGAAGCCGCACAGGACTTCATCGAAGCACTCAGGCTGTGGCGCGGACCTGTCGTCGCGGCGGGCACCTCCGTGGCCCGGCACCCGGTCTTCACCTCCGTCGGACACGAGTTCGTCGCCACGGTGAAGGAAGCCGCCGACGCCGTCCTGACCGCGGCGCCCGCGCTGACCGAAGAAGTCCTGACCGTGCTGCGCAACGCCCTCGAGAACCACCCCTTCGACGAGGCCCTCCACGCCCGGGTGATCGCAGCCCTGGCCGCCACCGGCCGTCAGGCCGAAGCCCTACGACAGTTCGAGACCATCCGCGGCGCACTCGCCGAGGAACTGGGCGTCGAACCCGGCCCCGAACTGCGCGCCGCCCAGCAGCACTTGCTCCAGCGCCGGGCCTCCCGCACGCCGGACACCCCGCCGCCCCCGCCCGCGGAACCCGGCCGCCCGTCCCAACTCCCCGCGGACTGCGCCTCCTTCGCCGGCCGCCGCGAACCCCTGAGCCAGTGCCTGGAACTCCTGCCGATCAAGGGCGAGAGCCGCCCGCCCACGATGACCGCGGCCATCTGCGGCATGGCGGGAGTCGGCAAGACGACGCTGGCCGTGCACTGGGCCCACCTGGTCGCCGACCACTTCCCCGACGGGCAGATCCACATCGACCTCCAGGGCCACCACCCCTCCCGGCCCCCGCTCGACCCCGCCGAAGCCATCAGCGAGGTCCTCGGCGCACTGGGCGTGGAGCACGACCGTGCCCATGCCGGCGTCGCCGCGCTCGCCGCCCTCTACCGCAGCGCCCTCAGCGGACGCCGACTGCTCCTCGTCCTGGACGACGCGGAGAACTGTGAGCAGGTACGCCCCCTGCTCCCCGCCACCCCGGGATGCGTCGCCGTCGTCACCAGCCGACGGCGGCTTGAGGGTCTGGCGGTGACGGACAACGCCCGGATCATCACGCTGGATCCCATGACCCGTGCGGAGGGACTGGAACTGCTCGACCGGCGCCTGGGCACCGACCGGGTCCGGGCCGAGCACACCGCCGCGGAGGAGATCGTGGAACTGTGCGGCGGACTGCCGCTGGCACTGGCCGTCACCGGCGCCCGGGCGCTGGTGCAGCCACGCTTTCCGCTGGCCTCACTCGCGGCCGGACTCCAGGACGGCGACGCCTGTCTCGACGCGCTGTCGTGCCGCGACGACCGCACCGACACCCGCGGCTCCTTCCACCGCTCCTACGAGGCGCTGAGCAGCAGTGCCGCGCGGCTGTTCCGGCTGCTGAGCCTGCACCCCTCGCGCGACATCGCGATGCCGGCCGCGACGAGCCTCGCCGGCACCGACCCGCGCAGGACCCGACAGGACGTGGCGGAGCTGATGGACCATCACCTGCTCGTCGAACTGACCGCGGGCCGGTACACCTGCCACGAACTGCTGCGTACCTACGCCAGGGAACTCAGCGCGGTCCTCGACTCCCCCACCGCGCGCTCCGAGGCCCTGACCAGGATGTTCGAACACTATCTCTACAGCGCCGACGCCGCCACGGCGCACCTCGCGACCCATCGCGGCACCGTGCTCCTGCCGCCCCCGCGCCCCGGCGTCCGCCCCCAACGGTTCAACGGACGCGCGGACGCCGCCGAGTGGATCGTCGCCGAGCAGTACCTGCTGCCGGAACTCGTCCGCTCCATCGGGTCCATCGAGAACCACCCACAGGACGAGACCCTCCACCGCCGCCTGACCTCGGCCCTGGAGATGTGCTTCCAGCCCACCGACTCCTAGGCGGCCTCCGGCCGCACCACCCCCCGCAGCTTGCGCAGGGCGTTGTGGTGACGGCTCTTGACGGTGCCGGCCGGGACTCCGAGGATGCCGGCGGTCTCCTGGATGCTGCGGTCGCACAGGTATATGTGCACCAGCACCGCACGGTGCTCGGCGGACAGCCGCTGCAGCAGCGGCCTGGCCACCATGACGTCGTGCACCGCCTCCGTGCCGTCGGTCCGTGACACGGGGTCGTTGTACGTGACTCCGACGACCTCTCTGCGCGCATGGGGCTTGCGCACCCAGTCGATGACCAGATGCCGGGTCACGGTGAAGAGCCAGCCGCGGACCGATCCGTCCATCCCGAGCAGACGGTCGACGTTCCGCCAGGCCCGGATGATGGCCTCCTGGACGATGTCCTCGGCCAGTCCGTGGTCTCCCAGCATCTTCTCGGCGTACGAGACAAGGCTTTCCCGGTGTTCCCTCATGATCGTGCCGAGCAGTTCGGACCGGGACATAGCCGTGAGGGGCGTAGCCATAGTGTTCTGAACCATCCTGGTTCTCTGTGGTGCGGCGACCGGAGGCTGGATGTAACCCCCGCATTCGCACTGTAGGCAGCGACATGTGCCAGAAAAATGCTGTGTTTGTGTCGTCCTGCTGCCGCGCCTGTGCCCGATGAACACGTATGCCCGATAGGCGGCCCAGACAGACCCCCTCACCAGGTCTTTTACCGCCTTGCTCACCGATTCCCCGCCCTGGCAGGTTCCAAACAATCGCCACACATGAGTTGCATGTCACGCACAGTCGCGCCGCCTTGACCAAAGCGCAATGTGTGCGCCGGACCGCCATAAGACATGTGTGTGAGACTGCCGCACTGAAGAGTCACCTGAAAGGTATGACCACTATGCGTAAGAACCTGCTGCGGCTGGGCGTGACCATGGCCGCCGCCGTCGGTCTGTCCCTGGGCGCGGGTACCGCGTTCGCCACCCCGGCCGGACCGGGTGTGACCGGCAAGATCATCTCCCAGACCACCTTCGGCGGGACGGACTACATCCTCCGCCAGATCACCATCCCCGCAGGCCAGAGCACGGGCTGGCACTACCACGACGGAACCCTCTACGGCTTCGTCCAGCAGGGAACCCTCAGCCACTTCGACTCCGACTGCCAGGCCGACGGCGTCTACAAGTCCGGCCAGTCCCTGACCGAGCCGTCCGGCGCGGATCACGTGCACATCGGCCGCAACCTCGGCAAGACCGACGTCGTCCTCGACGTCCTGTACGTCCTGCCGCACGGCGCCCCGCTGTCGGAGGACGCCCCGAACCCGGGCTGCAACTTCCAGTAGCCCTCCCCGCCTCACATACGTCGAGCCCGCCACGGCATCACACCGCGGCGGGCTCGTCGCATGCCGGATCGCGGAGCGGGCCTCAGCCGTCCGCGGGCGACCAGGAGTGGAACATCGCGGCCTGCCCATGGATGCCCCCGTCGGCGTCCATCAGGTCCCACATCGTCACGTCCTCTATCCAGAAGGGCCGGCCGGTCCTGCCGACCCGTATCCCCCGGTAGCCGGTGGCGTAGTGGTCCACCGTCACGGCGCGCACGAAGGCGTCCCGGTCCTCCTGGCCGTCCGGCCGTGCCGACAGCCGTGACGGCAGGCCGACGAACTCGTCCCAGGAGTAGCCGAAGCAGCCCTGCGCCGTGCTGTTGGCGTAGACGAAGCGCGGATCGGCGGACGTGTCGTGCGCCAGCAGCCCGAACGGGGCCTGCTCGTACAGCCAGCGCGCGGCGTCCTGCCCGGACTCCCACGCGGTGGGGCACAGCGGCTCGCCCACCAGGCGCAGATGGCTGGAGAGCAGCAGTTCGGCGAAGGCGCCGTCATCGAGGGTTGTCATCACCATTCACATGTTTCTTTGTCCGGGACGGCTGTGGTTGCTTCGGGGGTTTCTTCTTCGTCAAGAGCCTTGACAGGGAAGTATCTGTCCCAACACCCTATGGCAACGTTGTCAGGTTTCGGGAGTCGCCTCCGTATGCCAGGCAACACACACGCCGCTGCCACTTTCTCACACCCCGTGATGGGAAGATCACACATGGCCGATCAGTTGCGCTTTTCGCGGCCCACCTCCCGGCGCACCATCGTCGCGACCGGCTCGACCCTGCTGGCCGGGTTCGGCCTCGGCACGGTGTTCACGCCGACGGCCGAAGCCTCCCCTGCGACCGCGGGTGCGACCGGCAACGGCAGCCCGTCCGCGTCGGGTGAGATCGCCGCGTATCGCCCCGTCCGTGCCTCCTCGCAGGCCTACGCGCCCACCCCCGCCGGGTTCGCGGTGGACGCGCTCCCCACTCGGGGCGTACGCGGCACCGGTTGGCGTGCCGAGGCGGGCGACCCGCAGTGGATCGAGGTCGACCTCCAGGCGGACTGCCACGTCGACCGCGTCCGGCTGACCTTCGAGGCCGACGCGAGCGACCCGGTCTTCACGCCTCCCACCGGCGGCAACCCGCGCCAGGGCACCACCGGCAAGGAGATCCTCTCCAGCTACGCCCGCGAGTTCGCCGTAGAGACCTCCCGCGACCACACCGCCTGGACCAGCGTGCACCGCACCACGGCCGGCACCGGCGGTGTGGTGGACATCCCGCTGCCGATCCCCGTCACTGCCCGCTGGGTACGCCTGACGGCCCGCCGACGCTCCAGCCCCAACCCCCTTGGCCTCAACGGCTTCGAGGTCTACGGCACCGCCCCGGCCCACCGCCCGAAGGCCACCGGCTGGACCGACTGGGGCACCCACCACGGCGACACCCCCCGGCTCACCGTGGCCGCCGACGGCACGGTGCCGCTGGAGTCGGGGTGGACCCTCACCCTGGACGACTGGGCGGACGGCGCGAGCAGGGCCGCCCCGCAGACCGGCGCGGCGCTCTCCCGCACCGGCGTCGACACCACCCGCTGGCTTCCCGCGACCGTGCCCGGCACCGTCCTCACCTCCCTCGTCGACCAGGGCAAGCTGCCCGACCCGGTCGCGGGCCTGAACAACCTGCGAATCCCCGAGGCCCTGTCCCGCCACTCCTGGTGGTACCGGCGCGCCTTCGACCTGCCCCGCGGGCTGCGCACCGGCCAAGGGCGTTGCATCTGGCTGGAGTTCGACGGCGTCAACCACAAGGCCGAGATCTGGCTCAACGGACACGGAATGGGCGAGGTGACCTTCCCCTTCGCCCGCTCCGCCCACGACATCACCAACCTCCTCACCACCGAGGGCGGCAACGCACTCGCCGTACGCATCTCCCCCATGCCGGTGCCCGGCAGCCCCGGCGACAAGGGACCTGCGGGCGAGGCCTGGGTGGACGCCGGAGCCAACACAATGAACCTCAACTCACCGACATATCTGGCCTCTTCGGGCTGGGACTGGATGCCCGCCGTCCGCGACCGCGCGGCCGGCATCTGGAACCACGTACGCCTGAGATCGACCGGGCACATCGTCCTCGGCGACCCGCGCGTGGACACCGTGCTGCCCGCGCTGCCGGACCTGTCGGTCGCCGAGCTGACCTTGACCGTCCCGGTGCGCAACGCCGACTCCGCCGCCCACGAGACCACGGTAACCGCGGAGTTCGGCGACGTCCGTGTCTCGCGCACGGTCACCGTCCCGGCGGGCGAAGACATCGATGTCATCTTCGCCCCCGACGCGTTCGCGGCCCTGCGCATGCGGAACCCCGAGCTGTGGTGGCCCAACGGCCTGGGCGAGCCCGCCCTCCACGACCTCATCCTCACCGCCCGCGCCGGCGGCGCCGAGAGCGACCGGCGCACCACCCGCTTCGGCATACGGCAGTTCGGCTACGCGTACGACACCCCGCTGAACTTCGTCCCGTCCTCCGACGCGTACACCCAGACCGTCCGCCTCGGCGCCCGGCAGGCCCGCCACATCCGCGTCCGCTGCCTCACCCGGGCCACCAGCTGGGGCAGTTCCCTGTGGACCCTGTCGGCGTACGACAGCGCCCGCCCCGGCACCGACCTCGCCCTGCACGCCCCCGCCGAGGCCTCCAGCGTCGACGAGGACGGCCACGGTGCGGCCAACGTCACCG
>NZ_JBIAVS010000036.1:0-87720 GCF_042894545.1 Streptomyces sp. NPDC001530 | reverse complement strand
CGCACAACACCTCCGCGTGGTCGGGACCGCAGGCACCGGGGCGGCGGGGGCCACGGCGGGTGGGGTTGAACAAAACCCCAAATAAGGCGGCCTTATGAGGTCATAGGTCCAGCCCGACTACTGACTTAGGTTTGCCTTAGTTTAGGCTTCCCGTCGAGTACGCCTGTTACCGCTCGAAGGGAACCTGATCATGCCTCGCCCCCTGCGGGTAGCCATTGTCGGAGCCGGCCCCGCCGGGATCTACGCCGCCGACGCGTTGCTGAAGTCCGCAGTGGCCGTCGAGCCAGGCGTGTCCATCGACCTCTTCGAGCGAATGCCGGCCCCGTTCGGTCTGATCCGTTACGGCGTCGCCCCCGACCACCCCCGCATCAAGGGCATCGTCACGGCGCTGCACCAGGTGCTCGACAAGCCGCAGATCCGCCTCTTCGGCAATGTCGACTACCCGGGGGACATCAACCTCGACGACCTGCGCACCTTCTACGACGCGGTGATCTTCTCCACCGGGGCGACGGCCGACCGGGCGCTCGACATACCCGGCATCGACCTCGACGGCTCGTACGGCGCGGCGGACTTCGTCTCCTGGTACGACGGGCACCCGGACGTGCCCAGGACCTGGCCGCTCGAGGCGGAGAAGGTCGCCGTTCTCGGCGTCGGCAACGTCGCGCTCGACGTGGCGCGCATCCTGGCGAAGACGGCGGACGAACTGCTGTCGACCGAGATCCCGCCGAACGTCTACGACGGCCTCAAGGCCAACAAGGCCCTGGAGGTCCATGTCTTCGGCCGCCGTGGCCCGGCGCAGGCGAAGTTCAGCCCTATGGAGCTGCGGGAGCTGGACCACTCCCCGAACATCGAGGTCATCGTCGACCCCGAGGACATCGACTACGACGACGGCTCGATCGCGACCCGGCGGGGCAACAAGCAGGCCGACATGGTCGCCAAGACCCTGGAGAACTGGGCCATCCGCGACGTCGGCGACCGGCCGCACAAGCTGTTCCTGCACTTCTTCGAGTCGCCGTCCGAAATCCTCGGCCAGGACGGCGAAGTCGTCGGCCTGCGCACCGAGCGCACCGCGCTCGACGGCACCGGCAACGTCAAGGGCACCGGCAGTTTCAAGGACTGGGACGTGACCGCGGTCTACCGCGCCGTGGGTTACCTGTCCGACGAACTGCCCAAGCTGCCCTGGGACGTCGAGTCGGGCACGGTCCCCGACAAGGGCGGCCGGGTGATCGAGGAGAACGGCGAGCACCTGCGGTCGACGTACGTCACCGGCTGGATCCGGCGCGGCCCCGTGGGTCTGATCGGCCACACCAAGGGCGACGCCAACGAGACGGTCGCCAGTCTGCTGGACGACCACACGAACGGCCGTCTGCACACACCCGCTTCGCCCGCTCCCGAGGCGGTGGACGCGTTCCTCGGCGAGCGCAACGTCCGCTTCACCACGTGGGAGGGCTGGCACCGACTGGACGCCGCGGAGAAGGCGCTGGGCGAACCGCAGGGCCGCGAGCGCGTGAAGATCGTCGAGCGCGAGGACATGCTCGACGCGAGCGGCGCGTAACCCTGCCCATTTCTCCCAAGAAGTAGGGTTGGATCGGTGGCTGACGGATGGTCAGTCACCGATCCACCCGTGGGCCACCCACCGGCCACCGCGAAACCCACCTGACCCAGCCCCTCAACTCGCCTATCGTCGACGTGATTTCCGGCGGGAGCTCGGCTCCCCGGCCGGGACGAGGGCGGTGACGACGTGGAGGGTGACAGTGCGCTACCGAGAGCTGGGACGCGGTGGGATGTCGGTGTCCGAGATCGGGTACGGGGCATGGGGGATCGGGGAGTCCGCCTGGGTCGGTGCCTCGGAGGACGAATCCGTACGTGCCCTGCACCGGGCCATCGACCTTGGTGTGAACTTCATCGACACCGCACGCGGCTACGGCGAGAGCGAGCGGATCGTCGGCCGGGTGGTGCGTGAGCGGGCCGGCGACGAGGTGCTCGTCGCGACCAAAGTGCCGCCGAAGAATCGCAGATGGCCGGCGCCCGACGGGCTGGACCCGGCCGAGACGTTCCCGGGCGAGCACATCCGCGACAGTCTGGAGACCAGTCTGCGCGCCAGTGGCCTCGATCACTTCGACGTACTGCAGTTCCACGTCTGGAGCGACGAGTGGGTCGGCCGGGGCGACTGGCTGGAGACGGTCGGGCAGTTGAAGCAGGAGGGGAAGATCCGCCTGTTCGGTGTGTCCATCAACGACCACCAGCCGGACAACGCCCTCGCCCTCGTGCGCAGCGGCGCGGTGGACTGTGTGCAGGTCATCTACAACGTCTTCGACCAGGCTCCCGCCGACGCGCTGCTCCCGGCCTGCGAGGAGCACGGGGTCGGTGTCATTGTGCGGGTGGCGCTGGACGAGGGCGGCCTCACCGGTCGGATCACCGCCGGTACGAGGTTCCCCGAGGGCGACTGGCGCAACCGTTACTTCCGCGGTGATCGCCCGGCCCAGGTCGAGCAGCGGGTGGCCGCGATCGTCGCCGACCTCGGCATCGCCCCCGACGAGATCGCCGAGACCGCGCTGCGGTTCGTGCTGAGCTCGCCGGCGGTCTCCACCGTCATCCCCGGCATGCGCACCGTACGCAACGTCGAGCGCAACACGGCCCTGAGCGACGGACGACCGCTCACCGCCGACCAGCTGTCCGTGCTGGCCAAGCACCGGTGGCAGCGCAACTTCTACTCCTGATCCACGGGCGGTACGGCTCCTGGGCCGTGGGCTGTACGGCTCCTGGGCCGTGGGCGGTACGGGCCTGGCCCGGTCACGGGGATTTCGAGATTTCCGCGAGAAGCTGTCGATCCAGGTGCGTCCTGTTCGACGCATGGGTGAGAGCGGGAAACGACGAACCCAAGGAGCACGGCCATGCCCAAGCTGCGCGTACACAACCTCACCATCTCGCTGGACGGCTTCGCCGCCGGTCCCCATCAGCGGCTGGAGCACCCGCTCGGCGAGGGCTTCGAGGGGATGCACGAATGGATGTTCGCCGCGATGCGGGACCGCGCCGACGGCAAGACGGGGCTCGACGTCGAATACGTCGAACGCAGCGAGGAGAACATCGGCGCCACCATCATGGGGCGCAACATGTTCGGACCCCAGCGCGGACCGTGGCAGGACGAGTCGTGGAAGGGGTGGTGGGGCGACAATCCGCCGTACCACAACGACGTGTTCGTGCACACGCACCATCTGCGGCCGTCGCTGACCATGGAGGGTGGGACCACCTTCCACTTCACCGACGAGCCCATCGAGACGGTGCTCGCGCGGGCGTACGAGGCGGCGGCCGGCAAGGACGTCCGGATCGGCGGCGGGCCGGCCACGATTCAGCAGTACCTGCGCGCCGGGCTGATCGACGAGGTGCACCTGGCCATCGTCCCGGAACTCCTCGGCAGCGGTGAGCGCCTGCTCGACAACCTGGGGGACGGGGTCGCCGGCTACCGGGTGGCCGAGCTGGTCAGCTCGCCGGCCGTCACGCATGCCCGGCTGGTACGTCGCTGACGCCCCCGCCTCAGCCTGCTCCGGTGGGTGCGCCCGGCCCGGGCGCGCCCGCGCGCAGGCCGTCCATCACGAGGTCCAGGAGCCGGGCGGCGCGCGGCTGCCAGTCGTCGTGCGGGTTGAGCTGCCAGAGCCCGGCGATGGCGAGGACGAAGTCGTCGGGGGTCACCCCCAGGCGGATGGTGCCCGCCTCCTCGTTCGCCTTGAGCAGGATGGAGACGGCCGACCTCACGGGGCCGTGCCCCAGCTTGGCCAGGGTGCCGCGCGGTGAGCTGGTGGCCGTGCGCAACGCGTCGGCCAGGCCGGCCTTGGCCATGGCGTACTGGGCGAGGCGGTCCATCCATTCCCGCAGGGCCTGGTCCGGTGGACGGGTCTCCAGCAACTGGGCCGCGGTGTCGGCGACCTGCTGCACCTCGTAGCGGTAGACCTCCAGGACGAGTGCCTCGCGGTTGGGGAAGTTGCGGTAGAAGGTCCCCTGCCCGACGCCCGCCTTCTTCGCGATCGCGCTCAGCGGGGCGTCCGCCGAGCGCTTCAGCTCGGCGAGGGCCACCTCAAGGATGCGTTCACGGTTCCGTTGCGCGTCCGAGCGCAGCGGCGCGTCCTTCTCGGGGTGCACGCGTGTCCTCCTTCTGGAACGACGGAATCGCGGCAGGGCCGCCCTTGCTAACCGGACAGCTGTCCGTTAGGTTCGTGGGTACCGGACAGCTGTCCGGTTAGAGCTCACTTTAGTGGCTGACATGCTCCGTGCGCATGGCCGGAACTGATCGCCGACCGGCATTCTCGCGCACCGGGCAGCTTTTCAAGCCGCCACGGATCAACCATTCGACTCTTCCCTTCGACTTCGACGCGCACCGCACACGCGAAAGCACCGCACACGCGAAAGCACCGCACACGCGAAAGAAGGCTGATCATGGCCCCAGCCCCCTCATCGACGTACAGCGCCATCACCCTGAACATCAACGGCGAGAAGTACACGCTGCCCGTCGACCATCGCACCACCCTGCTCGACGCGCTGCGCGAGCATCTGGATCTGACTGGTACCAAGAAGGGCTGCGACCAGGGGCAATGCGGCGCCTGTACGGTGCTGCTGGACGGCCGCCGGGCGGTGTCCTGTCTGCAGCTCGCGGTCGCCGCCGAGGGGCGCGCGATCACCACCATCGAGGGCGTGGCGGAGGGTGAGCGGCTGCATCCGGTGCAGCAGGCGTTCCTCGACCTCGACGGCTACCAGTGTGGCTACTGCACACCGGGGCAGATCTGTTCGGCTCTCGGGGTGATCGAGGAGCACGCGGCGGGCTGGCCGAGTGCCGTGACCGCCGATGTCCGGCCCGAAGCGGGTGTTCCGCAGCTCACCGCCGAGGAGATCCGCGAGCGGATGAGCGGCAATCTGTGCCGCTGTGGCGCTTATGTGTCGATCGTCCAGGCGGTGGCGCGGGCGGCAGCGACCCAGACGGCGGATACCCGGGCGTCCGAACTCCAGGCCGCCGAGCCCGACACCAAGGAGGCGGCGGCATGAGGGAATTCGGCTACGAGCGCGTCCTCGATGTCTCGGGTGCCATCGCCCTGCTCGGCGACGACCCCGACGCGCGCTTTCTCGGCGGCGGCACCAATCTCGTCGACCTGATGAAGGCCGGTGTGGAGAGGCCCACGCGGCTCGTCGACGTACGCGAACTGCCCCTGGACCGGGTCGAGTTCACGCCGGACGGTGGTCTGCGCATCGGCGCGACCGTCACCAACAGCGATCTCGCCGCCCATCCCGAAGTGCGGCGCCACTACCCGGCGTTGGCGCAGGCCGTCCTGGCCGGAGCCTCGGGTCAGCTGCGCAACATGGCCACGGTCGGCGGGAATCTGCTCCAGCGCACCCGCTGCGGCTACTTCACCGACCTGGCGAAGCCGTGCAACAAGCGTGCTCCCGGCAGCGGTTGCCCCGCCATCGAGGGCGAGCACCACAACCACGCGGTCCTCGGAGCCTCCGAGCACTGTGTGGCCACCCACCCCTCGGACATGGCGGTCGCGCTCACCGCTTTCGACGCCGTGGTCTCGTACGAAACGGCGGACGGGCCGGGCGAGTTGGCGCTCTCCGACTTCTATCTCCCGGTGGGCGACACCCCGCATCGGGAGACCGCGCTGCCTCCCGGTGCGCTGATCACCGGCGTCACGCTGCCTGCGGCCCCGGTCGCCGCGCACTCGCGGTACCGGAAGGTGCGCGAGCGTGCCTCGTACGCGTTCGCGATCGGCTCGATCGCCGCCGCTCTCGACGTCCAGGACGATGTCGTACGCGATGTGCGGCTCGCCTTCGGGGCGGTGGCGTCCCGGCCGTGGCGGGCCATGGAGGCCGAGCGGGTGCTCACCGGTGGTCCGGCGAGCGCCGAGGCGTTCGCCGCCGCCGCGGACGCCGAGCTGGCGGCCGCGAAACCCCTGCCCCACAACGGATACAAGGTGCCGCTGATGCGCAACCTCGTCGTGGCCGTGCTGACCGAACTCGCCGAGGAGGCCGCCCGATGACCACCACCACCGCAGCCGCCGCGGCGACGAGGGCCGTGGGCACCGCGCACACCCGCGTGGAGGGCCTCGCCAAGGTCACCGGAGCGGCCCGCTACGCCGGGGAGGTCCCGCACCCCGAACTCGCCCACGGCTGGCTGGTGTTGTCCACCGTGGCCCGCGGCCGCGTCCGCGCTGTGCAGGACGCCCCCGTGCGCGGGATGCCCGGCGTCCTCACTGTCCTGCACCACGGGAACGCCCCTCGGCTCGAGGGAAACTACATGGTCCCGTTCGGGCAGCCGGACCCCGCTCTTCAGCTCTTCCAGCACGACCGGGTGCCGTATGTCGGCTGGCCGGTGGCGCTGGTCGTCGCCGAGACACCCGAGCAGGCCAGGGAAGCGGCCGAAGCTCTCGAGGTCGAGTACGACGAGGAACCGCACGACGTCGCGTTCTTCGTGGGGCACCCTGGTATGTACACACCGGAGGGCTCCCACGCGGGGAAGGGCGACCTGGAGGCCGAACTCGCGGCGTCCGCCGTCGTCGTGGACGCGGAGTACACCACACCGGAAGAGCACCACAGCCCGATGGAGCCGCACGCGGCGACCGCGCGCTGGGACGGCGGCCGGCTCGAAGTCGTCGACTCCAACCAGGGCAGCAAGTTCGTGGCGGACGAGCTCGCCAAGCTGTTCTCACTCGACCCGAGCGCGGTGCGGGTGCGGTCCGAACACGTGGGCGGTGCCTTCGGATCCAAGGGGACCCGCCCGCACGCGGTGCTCGCGGCGATGGCGGCGACCGTCCTGCACCGCCCGGTCCGGGTCGTACTGACCCGCCGTCAGATGTTCTCCCTCGTCGGCTACCGAAGCCCCACCGCGCAGCGGGTCAGGCTCGGCGCCGACCCCGACGGGCGGCTGCGCGTACTCGACCACCAGGCGGAGTGCCTGACCTCCACCGTGTACGAATTCATCGAGCGCAGCGCCGATTTCGGGCGTCCGGTGTACGACGCGGACGCGCACCACACCGTCAACCGTGTCGTACGGCTCGATGTGCCGACCCCGACGTGGATGCGCGCCCCGGGCGAGGCGCCGGGCTCGTTCGCGCTGGAGTCGGCGCTCGATGAACTCGCCGAGAAGTGCGGCATCGACCCGATCGCGCTGCGCGTGCGCAATGAACCGACCGTCGGCCCCCTGTCCGGACTGCCGTTCACCAGCCGCAATCTCCTCGCCTGTTTCGAGGAGGGCGCCCGCAGGTTCGGCTGGGCGGACCGCGACCCGCGTCCCGGCGTCCGCCGGGAGGGGCGCTGGCTGCTCGGCACCGGTACGGCCGCGGCCGCGTTCCCCACGCTGTCCGTTCCCTCCACGGCGGCCGTGACGGCGGAGGCGGACGGCACCTTCACCGTACGGATCACCGCGATCGACGTCGGGACCGGCGCGCGGACGGCGCTGACCCAGGTCGCCGCCGACGCGTTGGAGGTGGAACCCGGGCGCATCCGGATGCGGATCGCGGACAGCGACTTCGGGCCGGCGATCATCGCCGGCGGCTCGATGGGCACCCGCTCCTGGGCCTGGGCGATCATCGCCGCGGCGCGCGAACTGCGAGAGCGACTGGTCCCCGGCGGCGTCATTCCGCCCGAGGGAATCACCGCGCGGTCGGACACCTCCGCGGCCGTCGGTGCGCTGTCGAACAAGGAACGGCACACCTTCGGGGCACAGTTCGCCGAGGTCGCCGTGGACGTCACCACCGGTGAAGTGCGCGTACGGCGCATGCTCGGCATCTTCGCCGCGGGCCGGATCGTCAATCCGCTCACCGCGCGCGGCCAGTTCATCGGCGCCATGACCTGGGGACTCTCCATGGCCCTCCACGAGGAGGCGGTCCGGGACCAGGCCTCCGGCGGCCACGTCGGCGCCGACCTCGCGGGCTACCACTTCGCCGCGCACGCCGACGTGCCGGCCATCGAGGCGGACTGGGTGGACGACCCGGACCCCGACGACCCCGTCGGGATCAAGGGCATCGGCGAGATCGGGGTCGTGGGAGCCGCGGCGGCGATCGCCAACGCGGTCTGGCACGCGACCGGCGTACGCCACCGGAACCTGCCGATCCGGCCCGATCGCGTCCTGCTGGCGGCAGCGGGAGCCCGAGGTGCCCGAGGTGCTTGACATCGCCGACGAGCTGAACCGGTGGGTCGAGGAGGACCGGGACTTCGCCGTCGCCACCGTGGTGGCGGTCAGCGGCAGCGCGCCGCGCGGTCCCGGCGCCGCCCTCGCCGTCGACCGCGACGGTACGGCCATCGGCTCGGTCTCCGGCGGCTGTGTCGAAGGGGCGGTGTACGACCTGTGCGTCGAGGCGCTCCAGGACGGCCGGGCGGTCCTCGAACGCTTCGGCTACAGCGACGAGGACGCCTTCGCGGTGGGCCTGACCTGCGGCGGGATCATCGAGGTGCTGGTCACACCGGTGCGCGCGCACGCGCCGGTGTACGCGGCATGGCTGTCGGCCGCCGCCCGGGGAGAGGCGGTGGCCCTCGCCCGGGTGGCCCGGGGGCCGGCCGAACTGCTGGGCAGGGCGCTGCTCGTCCACGCGGACGGGTCGTACGAGGGTGGCCTCGGCGGCTCGTACGACGGCGGTCTCGGCGATCGTTCGGAGCTGGACCGGACGACGGCGGCGCAGGCCCGCGCGATGCTCGACGCCGGGCGCACCGGCACCGTCGAGATCTCCGAGGATGGATCGCACTGCCCGGGCGGCGTGACGCTGCTCGTCGAGTCGAGCGTGCCGCCGCCCCGGATGATCGTCTTCGGAGCGGTGGACTTCGCGGCGGCGCTCGTACGGGTGGGCAAGTTCCTCGGCCATCACGTGACCGTGTGCGACGCCCGCCCCGTCTTCGCCACGCGTGCCCGCTTCCCCGAGGCCGACGACATCGTGGTCGACTGGCCGCACCGCTACCTCCGGCGCACCGAGACCGACCGGCGCACCGTCCTGTGCGTGCTCACCCACGACGCCAAGTTCGACGTGCCTCTCCTGGAGACGGCCCTGCGCCTGCCGGTCGCATACGTGGGTGCGATGGGCTCCCGCCGCACCCACGAGGACCGCACCCGCCGACTGCGCGAAGTCGGCGTCAGCGAGCGGGAGTTGGCACGGCTCCGGTCACCGATCGGCCTCGACCTCGGCGCCCGTACGCCCGAGGAGACCGCCCTGTCGATCGCGGCGGAGATCGTCGCGGCGCGACGCGGCGGGACGGGCGCTCCCCTGACCGGCGCACGGACGCCGATCCACCACGACCGGGTGACGGTATCGGCCGCAGCAGTCGGATGACGCATGCGCAGGAGCGCTCCACCCCGCAGTCTGGAGGTACGGCAACGGAGCTGGGGGTCGATATGAGCACGATGCATGCGGTACGCGGTCACCGTCGCGGTGGACGGGAGCAGCTGATGTACGAGATCGCACCGCGCCCCGTGGCGAGCGCGGGGGAGGTGCTGGTCGCCGTGCGGTCGGCGTCGATCACGTTGGGTGAACTGGGCTGGGACGCGACCTGGACCGACAGCTTCGACGGCAGCGGCAGCCCCCGTACGCCGATCATCCCCTCCAAGGAGGTGTCCGGGGTCGTCGCCGAGCTCGGCCAGGAGGTGACCGACTGGGCTGTGGGCGACGAGGTGTACGGGCTGATTCCGTTCACCAGGGACGGGGCCGCCGCCGAGTTCGTCGCCGTCCCCGCGGCCGTGCTGGCCGCCAAGCCGCCGCGGCTCGACCACGACCGCGCGGCGGCCCTGCCGCTCGCCGGGCTGACCGCCTGGCAGGGGCTGGTCGGGCACGGCGGGCTGCGCTCCGGCTCCCGGGTGCTGGTGCACGGCGGCGCGGGCGGTGTCGGTTCGGTCGCCGTGCAACTGGCGGCGGCGCTGGGCGCCTCCGTCACCGCGACGGCCGCCGCCGGGGCCGCGGACTTCGTTCGCGAGCTGGGTGCCGAGCAGGTTGTCGACTACCGCACCGAACGCTTCGAGGAGCACGTCAAGGACATGGACCTGGTCTTCGACACGGTCGGCGGCGACACCCAGGACCGTTCCTGGCAGGTACTGCGACCGGGCGGCCTGCTGGTGAGCATCGTCGCTCCGCCGGACCCCTCGAAGGAGGGCGGGGTGTTCTTCGTCGTCGAGCCCGACCGGGCCGGCCTCGACGAGCTGTCCCGGCTGGTCGAGGTCGGCAAGCTGAACCCGCGGGTCGACCGTGTGGTGCCGCTGGCCGAGACCGCGCGGGCGTACGCGGCGCTGGAGGATGGACACCGGCGCGGGAAGATCGTGCTCCGGGTGTCGTGAGGAGGGGGCGCAGGCGCCTCACCAGATGTCGATGAACGAACGCCCCGGCGTACGGCGATCTCCCCGCGATGGGCGACGAGGACGGCGGCGGCACCCATGAGCTCCCCTTCCCTGGAAGGGGTGGGAGGTTCAGGACGCCGGAGACCCGCCCGCGAGCCAGTCGTAGGCGGACTGTGCCGTGAACTCGGCCTGGCCGCCGCGCAGCAGCAGCTCGGCGGTCGCGAAGGCGGGGGCGTCGGCCTGTGCGGCGACGTATGGGATCGCGAGGCAGCGCATCCCGGCCGCGTGCGCGGCGGCGGCGCCCGGTGCGGCATCCTCCAGGACCACGCAGTCTGCCGGGGCGGCCGCCAGCCGGCGCGCCGCCTCCAGGAAGACATCGGGAGCGGGCTTGCCGTGCGGGACCTCGTCGGCCGAGACGACGGTCGTCAGGTGGGAGGCAAGCCCCGTGCCCGCCAGGATCGCCTCGATGGCCTCCGGCGAGGAGCCCGAGGCCACGGCCATCGGGACGCCTTCGGCGGCCAGCAGTTCCACGAACTTCCACATCTCCGGGTAGACGTGCGTGGAGGCGCGGGCCAGCTCCAGATAGCGGCGGTTGTTGTCGGCGAGCAGCGTGTCCAGCGGGGCCGTCAGGCCGTAGCGCTCCTTCCAGAGCGCGAGCGTCTCCTGTGTGCTGATGCCGACGTACTGCTCATGGTCGGCCCAAGTGAAGTCCGTGATGCCCTGCTCGGCGAGCGTCTGCCGCCCCGCCTCGAAATAGTTCGGCTCGCTGTCCACGAGCGTTCCGTCGAGATCGAAGATGACCGCGGTACTGCCGAGAGTGCTCATGCGCTCAAGGATGCCAAGGAGCGATCGCTCGCTGTGCCTCGCCGGTCAGCTCTTCGCGGCCCGCCCGATCGACTCCACCAGCGGCAGCAACCGGTGCGGGACGCGCTCGCGCAGGGCCACCTCGGTGCGGGTGCGGACGACGCCCGGCAGGCTGATCAGCGCCTGGATCACGTCCTCCAGGTGCGCGTTGTCGCGCGCCACGACCCGGGTGATCAGATCGCCGCCGCCGGTGATCGAGAACGCCTCGATGATCTCCGGTACGGCGGCGAGCGCGTCGCCCACGTCGTCGAGATGGCCCTGTGTCACCTCGATGTGCACAAAGGCGAGGACGGGGTGGCCGAGGGCCGCGGGGGACAGGGACGGACCCGTGCCAGTGATCACGCCGTCCCGCTCCAGCCGGTCGAGGCGGGCCTGGAGCGTGCCGCGGGCGATGCCGAGAATGCGGGCGTACTCGCGCACGCTGGTGCGCGGCTGCTCCAGCAGCAGCCGCAGGATGCGGGTGTCGAGCTCGTCCACGGCCATGGTCCGTTGGCCTCCTTGCCGCCTGAGGCGATCACCTCCGACTGTACCAATGGCCCAGCCGCGACGGAGCCTGTTGAGCCAGTTCCCGCCTGCCGCTTACCTTGTCTGTATTGATGGCGCTGCGCAGCGCCGGACGGCCAGGACGCCGTACCGGACCCGCGGCGCCATTCGCATGTGTCGACGCTTCGGACGACGAAGCGAAGAGCTTCGGACGGCGAAGCCAAGAGCGAAGTAGTGGGGGCGGGACGCCGACGGTGAAGAAGATGTTCATGGCTCCGGATCCGGGACTGTTCCGGCTGCGGGTCTCGCTGCGGGCCGTCCTCGGCATCGGCCTCGCGGTGACCCTGTCCGAGCTGGCCGGGCTCTCGCTGCCCGCGTCCATCACGGGTGGGCTCGCGGCGCTCCTCGCGCTGTTCACGGTCGGCGACCCGACCGTGCGCCGCCAGGCCCTCACCACCGCCCTGCTGCCCGTGGTCGGCCTCCCGGTCCTCGCGCTCGCGACCGCCCTGCACGGGATGCCGCCGCTGCGCGACGCGACCTGGCTCGCGGTGATCTTCTGCGGGGTGTACGCACGCCGCTGGGGCCCGCGCGGGCACGCGCTCGGCATCTTCGCGTTCATGATGTTCTTCACCACGCAGTTCCTGCACGCCGTTCCCCGCCAGCTTCCGCAGCTCTACGCGGCCGTCGCCCTGTCACTGGCGGCGTCCTCGGCGGTCCGCTTCGGCGCGTGGTGCATCGAGCGGCGCACTCCACTGCCCGCCGCGCCGGCACCGCTGGAGGGACGCGGGCTCGCGCGCCCGGCCACGCGCCAAGCCTTCCAGGCGGCGGCCGCCTGCGCCTTCGCCCTCTCCGCGGGCCAGTTGCTCTCGCACGACCGCTGGTACTGGGCCGTCGGTACAGCCTGGTGGATCTTCGTCAACACCGCCTCGCGCGGAGAGACGCTGGTCCGCGGCTTCCGGCGCGTCCTCGGAACGGTCACCGGCATCGTGGCCGGTCTGCTGATCGCCGTACCGCTGCACGGGGCCCCGGCCCCCACCGCCGTGCTCGTCGCGGTCTGCGTCTTCGGGATCTTCTACACGGCCGCACCCTCGTACAGCTGGATGATGTTCTTCGTGCCGTCAAGGGGGCGCAGCGCGGCAATCCCGGCCTGACTGGGTTTTTCCCAGGTCAGCGGCTCCTTCAGGGGACTCTCTTCATTCCCAAGTTTCAGCAGGTTCGATCACCTCTGATCGGACTCATGCTGACTCAATGCTGACTTTCCTGATGTGCCGTCAGGTTCGTCCGAGGCGCTGACGGCAGCGTCGCACGCAAGGTAGCCGCGCACCAGGTTGCCAAGAAGTCGCCCTGGTCCAGCTACTGCCCCGCGTGTTGGAACCCTCGGCGGACACCTGGCGGCGCAACCCGTCGCCAGGTGTCCGCCGAGGGGTACGTGCGACCCCAACGGCGCAATCGCTATGCGGTCGTATGAACTGGCTCCTGGCGACAGGCTATGTAGCCTCCTTGCCGTACGCGCACGGTGAGTGCCCACAAGGACTTCCCGTTGCCGTCGGCTGGTCAGCGGCACAGGGGGCTCCGCCGGAGAGTGCGCAGCGAAGGCCGTCCCAGAGGATGAAGAGATCTTCTTGAAGTTGTCTACCAGGTGGCGCTCACATGCGGTGATTCGGCCTTCCACGCTCTGACCTGCCAGACGAGTCTTTCAGGGTCTTTCAGGATCGTGCCGCGTTGCGCAGCCGATTCTCCCCACGGGCTCCCCAGCGCCGCCCGTACTCCCCAGATTCTCCCCAGGAACGGCCTGCCCCGGGAGACCAGGGAGACCATGGAAGGCTGGCGTACCCGAGGAACGGTCAAAGGCACGGTGGGTTACCGTCGCAGATGGGGCCGTCAGGACATCAGCAGGTTCTTCGTCTGCTGGTGGTACACAGCCACATGTGCTTCTGACCTGCGGAAACGGATGAAATCGCTTGGTGGGGAGCGGAGTTGGCCCGCTCCTGGTCCGGATCTTGCGAGGCGGGATCCGGGTGTCGGGCATCGATGCCGGGAGCGTCTCGTGGTACGACATGGCACAGGTTGTAGATCGCGTCTTGTGTGGTCCAGGTGGTCCACGTCAGGGAGATATGCGCAGATCAGGCCGCTGTGGTCCAGGCACGTCGCCCCTGTTGGTGAGAGGCCCGTCAAGTGGTCTTGTGGCGGCGAGATGATGGCTGGATCGGCCTGGGGGCGTGAGCGTGAGGTGGTCGAGGTGCCGCTGCGTCCGCGTCTGCGGGTGAGGTTCCGGCTTTCCACCATCAGCCTGGAACGGCGTTCCAGAGATGTCATGCTGGAACGGTGTTCCAGTCCTGTGTCGGATGTGTGGATGGCAACCGGGACGCGTCGTCCGGAGCGACGAGAGGAACCGCTCTCACGGGAGCGCATCGTCGAGGCCGCGATCGGGCTTCTCGACAGGGCGGGCGAGGGTGGACTCACGTTCCGCGCACTGGCCGAGCGCCTCACCACCGGGCCCGGCGCGATCTACTGGCATGTCACGGGCAAGGATGAAACTCCTCAGTGCCGGCGCCGATGTCGTCGTCGCCGGCACCATGACCACCGGTGTCCCCGACGCAACACCGCAGGAAGCGGTCCGCGCGCTCGCGCTCGGCGTGTTCGACGCGATCGACGCCCACCCCTGGGTCGGCACGCAACTCGCCCGCAACCCGTCGCAGTCACCCCTGCTGCGGGTCTTCGAGCACATCGGACGCCAGGTCCCAAGCTCTCGGAGTGCCCCAGGCCGCCCAGTTCACCGCCGCGTCCGCGCTGCTGAACTACATCCTCGGAGTGGGCGGACAGAATGCGGCCAACGCCCGCGGTCACCGGCCGGACACGAGCCGGACCGAGTTCCTCGACGCCGCATCAGTCGTATGGGCAAACCTCGATCCCGACGAGTACGTGTTCACCCGAAACGTCGCGGTCCAGCTGCGCGATCACGACAACCGTGCGGAATTCCTCGCCGGCATCGACCTCATCCTCACCGGAATCACCGGCCGTCAATGGCCGCCTGACCCGGCGTCGTAGCCAGCCGCTCGCAGCCCCGGCCATCGGCCTTGCCAGAAGCTGATCGCCTGCACGCCCCTTGTAGCGGGGCACAGCGCCTGCATAGGATCCAAGAACGAGGCGGTTGAATCGTTTCAAGACCATTGGCCTGTCGGGACGACACAACGATCGAGGGGTGACCATGGCTCGACGATGGGATCGCAGGTCCTTCCTGTGGAGCACTGTCGGTACGGCGGGGTTAGGCATCCCCGCGCTCGCGGCCGCGCCCCTCGCCTGGGGTGAGGGTCCCTCCCGTGACGGAGGTGACGGAGTTGGCAACGATCTGCGCATCACGCGCACCACCGTGGAGCACAAAGAGGACGTCCTCGGTACAGAGGTCGCTCGCCCACGACTCGCGTGGGAGCTGTCGGCCCAGGGGAGAGGCGCGCGCCAGACCGCCTACCGCATTCAAGTGACGACCGAGCGGGGCGGTTGGAAGCACTCCCTCGTCTGGGACTCCGGCCGAGTGGAATCCGCCCACAGTGTCGGCGTCCCCTACGGCGGCCCCCCGCTCGAGCCGCGCACCCGGTACCTATGGCGCGTCCAGGTCTGGGACGGTCACGGGAAGTCGTCCGGCTGGAGTGAATCGCGCTCGTGGGAGACAACGTTGTCAGCCGAGGAGTGGCGCGCACGCTGGATCGGCGCCACCGCTTCCCGCCCTCCGGACTTCGCCGGCGCCTCGTGGATCTGGTCTCCGGGAGCGACCACCTCGGACGCCCCGGCCGGGCCCCGCTGGTTCCGGGCCGGCCTCGATCTGCCCGCCGGAACCGAGATCGCGAAGGCCACCGTCGTGGCCACGGCGGACGACGACTTCACCCTGTATCTCCATGGCCGTACGGCAGTTGAGGCGCCGCAGCAACAGGACGGCTGGCGCATCGGACGTACGGCCGAGGTCACCAGCCTGGTCCGGGACGCGGTCACCGACGGAGGCCGGGTGGTCCTCGCGGCCCTCGCCACCAACCGCCCGGGCCCCTCTGTGAACCCCGCGGGCCTGCTGGTCCGCCTGATTGTGGAGACGGCCGACGGCCAGACCCACGAGCTCTCCACCGGCACCGGATGGCGCGCGGCCGAGTCGGAGCAACAGGGCTGGCAGGAACGGGACTTCGACGACTCCGCGTGGGCCGAGGCTGCCGTACTCGCCCCTTACGGTCAGGGACCCTGGGGCACCGGTGTCGGTGTCGCCGTGACGGAACGGCCGGCGCCGCTGCTGCGCAGGGAGTTCACGATCCCCAAACGCATCACGCGCGCCCGCCTCTACATCAGCGGACTGGCCTACTACGAGGCGGAGATCAACGGGCGCAAGGTCGGGCGTCAGGTCCTGGACCCGGGGTTCACCGACTACGACGAGACGGTGCTCTACGCCGTCCACGACATCACGGACCTGCTGCGCCGCGGCACCAACGCCATCGGTGTCACGCTCGGCCGCGGGTTCTTCGGCATGACCACCCCGAACGTCTGGAACTGGCACCAACCACCCTGGCATGCGGAACCGCGGGTCATCGCCCAACTGGAGGTCGAGCACCCGGACGGCTCCCGCACGACGCTCGTGACGGACGAGGGCTGGCGGATCACGGACGGGCCGACACTCTCCAACTCCCTCTACGCGGGGGAGACTTACGACGCCCGACGAGAACCCGGGGCATGGACCAGACCGGGCTTCGACGACTCCGCCTGGCAACCGGCCGAACTCCAGCAAGCCCCCAAGGGACGGCTGCGCGCACAGCCGCACGACCCCATCGAGGTCATCGACACCGTCCAGCCGACCGCGATCACGGAGACCCGCCCGGGCGTCCATCTCGTCGACATGGGACGGACCATTGCCGGCTGGGCGCGGCTCACCGTCGAGAACATCCCGGCAGGGACCGAGATCCGCCTCACCTACGGCGAGAAGCTCAAAGCCGACGGAAGCGTGTCGGCCGAGACCTCGCACGTTCCCGGACGATTCCAGCGCGACGAGTACAACTGCGCGGGTCGCGACCGGGAGAGCTGGGAGCCCAGATTCTCGTACAAGGGATTCCGCTACGTGGAGATCAGCGGTCTGCCCAGTGCACCCGAACCTCGGCAGGTCCTGGGGCGGCTGGTGCACACCCGCCTGACCGAGGTCAGTTCCTTCGCCTGTTCGGAACCCTTCTACGAGTGGCTGGACCAGGCCATGCGGCGCACGGTGCTGAACAACATGCACGGCATCCCGACCGACACCCCCATGTACGAGAAGAACGGCTGGACCGGCGACGCCCAGCTGGGCACGCCGGTGATGACGTACGCCTTCGACATGCACCGCCTGCTGTCCAAGTGGCTGGACGACCTCGCCGACAGCCAGACCGACAAGGGGCAGTTGCCCGTGATCGTGCCCAGCGGCGGCTGGGGGTACGGCGAGTTGGGGCCCTCGCCCGAGTGGACGACGGTGTATCCCTTCGTCATCCGCGAGTTCTACCGGGTCTACGGGGACGAGCGAGCGGCCCGTACGCACTGGGAGCCGCTGACCCGCTACCTGGACTGGGAACTGTCCCGGCTGCAGGGCGGTCTCGCCGCCACGGCACTCGGCGACTACCTCCCGCCCGGCTACGGAGGCAATCCCCCGGAGGACACGCGGCTCACGGCCACCGCCTACCTCCACCGCGCCCTGCTGCACACCGCAGAGATGGGCGAGGTGCTGCACGCCGACGATGTCGTCAAGCGGTACCGGGAGGCTGCGGAGAAGCTCCGGGACGCGTTCAACGCGGAGTTCCTCGGGCCCGACGGGTATTACCGGACCGCCAAGGATCCGGGGTACCGGCAGACGTCCAACGCGATCCCCCTCGCGTTCGGTCTCGTGCCGCCCGGCGCACGTGCCTCGGTCGTCGACAGCCTGGTGCGTGACATCGAACAGCGGGGCAACCATCTCAACACCGGTGCGCTGGGCACGAGTGTGCTGCTGCGCGTGCTGTGCGCGTACGGCCGACCGGAAGCGGCGCACGCCATCGCGACCCAGCGCACCTATCCGAGCTGGGGCTACTGGCATGACAACGGCGCCGACACCATGTGGGAGATGTGGCCACTGGACTCCCGGTCCCGCGACCACTACTTCCAGGGCACCGTGGCCCAGTGGCTCTACGAGAACGTGGCGGGACTGCGCCCGGGTGACGCCGGCTACGCCACGTTCACCGTACGGCCCGACGCCCGTACGGGGGTGAACTGGGCCCAGACGTCGATCCGTACCGTTCGGGGGAAGGCGGCGGTGTCCTGGTCACGGCTGGAGAGCGACCTGCGCCTCGACGTCCAGGTGCCGGTGGGCTCGACCGCGGAGGTGCACGTCCCGGGAACGAACCGCGCCGAGGTGCTGGCACCCGAGGGCGCCGAACATGTGCGTACCGACGCGGAGTTCGTCGTCTACCGGGTGGGCCAAGGGAGGTGGCATTTCGGTGGGCGTGCCTGAACCCGAGCCACCGAACTGCTCGAAGCCCCATGCGCTCCTCAGCTGACAGCAGGAGGGACGCGCGGATGTCGGGGATAGAGATGGCGCACGCCGATCCCGCACAGCTCCAGGGCGAGTTCGCAGAACATGGCATTGGCCCAGCCGAACCACTCCCGGGTGAACCGGCCAGGGTCGTCGACATGGAAGCTCTCGTGCATCAGCCCGGTGCCGGCGGTGGTGCCCGCCAGTGTGGCCAGGGCCCGCTCCGCCTCGTCCTCGTCGCCGGTCAGCCCGGCGACGGCGATCGCCAGCGGCCAGACGTGTTCGTCCGGGGTGTGCGCACTGCCCACTCCGGACGCGAACCTGCCGGTGAAGTAGGAGGAGTTGGCGTCGGACAGCACAAGCCGCCGCGTGGACAGATACAGCGGGTCGTCCTGGGCGCACCAGCCGCTGAGGGGGAGGCTCAGCAGGCTGGGGAGGTTGGCGTCGTCGCCCAGCAGGACCTGCCCCCGGCCGTCCACCTCGTACGCCAGCACGGACGCGCCGCCCGCCTCGACCACCGCGCTCGCGAGGATTCCCGCGTCGATCTCGTCCGCCAGCCGCAGGGACGTCCGGGCGAGGTCGGTGTCGTGGAGGACGGACTTGGCCAGCACGGCCAGACCGTGCAGGGACGTCGACGCCAGCGCGTTGGCCGGCACCAGGTAGCCGTACGCGCAGCGGTCGTCGCTCGGCCGGAAGCCCGACCACGTCATGCCGGTCCAGGCCACCGGCGCGCCCCGGCCGTCGAGCGGAAGTGTGTCCCCCGAGTAGGGGCCGGAGGGCCGGACGAAGCGATACGGCGACTGCTCGTGCTTTTGCTCGACACGCCAGATCCGTACGATCGTCCACGCGGCCCGGCGGAAGTCGTCGTCGAGGTGGTCCACGCGACCGGTCGCCCGCCAGATCGCGTACGCCAACTGCAGCGGCGCACACAGCGAGTCGAGTTCGTACTTGCGCTCCCAGACCCAACTCCCGGGCGCGGGAAGGTCGGTGGGCTCGCCGTGTGCGTCGGTGGGGCCGTCGTTGAAGGCGTTCGCGTACGGGTCCAGCAGGACGTAGCGGATCTGGCGCCGCGATACGCCGACCAGGACATCGCCGATCTCGGGATCCGTGGCCAGGGCCAGGTAGGGGCGCATCTGGGCGGTGCTGTCACGCAACCACATCGCCGGGATGTCGCCGGTCCTGACGAAGGCCTCCGGTGCGTGAGGGGCCGCAGAAGGTCCCCAACTCATCGACGTGGTCCAGGTGTTGGTCAGACAGTTCTCGACGATGTCCGCGGCCGGGCCGGTGCCCCGCAGTTCGGTGGCGAGCTTTCTTCCGAGTGTCCTCAGGGACTCCGGAACGCCCCAAGGGGGAGGAGATTCGGGAATGGGAAACGTTACCATCACGCCTCTTGACTCCTCCTGTGACCTGGGCCACGGTGTGATCAACGGGGAATGGAAACGTTACCTTGAGGGAGCTGGCGACCACCAGACCGGCGAGCCCGTCCAGGACTGAGCCATCGACAACTCCCCGGAGGGAGAAGGTGAACGCGTGTGACAGCTCCTCCGCGATCGCGGCGCAGAAAGCTCGGATCGGACGCCCGGGCCGCGTATGTGTTCCTGGCGCCGGCCCTCATCGGTTTCACGGTGTTCGTTGTCTACCCGCTGATCCGGTCGGCGTACTTCGCGCTGACGCAGTACAACGGCCTGTCGGACCCGGAGTTCGTCGGCTTCGACAACTTCCGGCGGATGTTCACCACCGATCCGTCGTTCTGGCCCTCGGTGCGCGCCACCCTGCTGCTGGTCGTCCTGTACGTACCGCTGTCGCTGGCCATCGGGCTTGCCCTGGCCGTCTTCTGCAACCAGCGGATGCGTGGGGTCAGCCTGCTGCGCACGTTGTGCTACCTGCCCGTCGTACTGCCGGTGGTCGCCACGATCACGCTGTGGAAGTTCGTCTTCAATCCCCAAGTCGGCCTGGCCAACCAGGTGTTGACATGGCTTCACCTGCCCACGAGCGAGTGGCTGTCCGGCGACAACTCGGCGATGCCCTCGATCGTGATCGTCATGCTGTGGAGCGTCGGCTCGACCATGGTCATCTTCCTGGCCGCGCTCCAGGCGGTGCCGACCGAGCTCTACGAAGCGGCCCGGCTCGACGGTGCCGGACCCAGGACGGTGTTCTTCCGGATCACCCTGCCGCTGATCAGCCCGATCATGGTGCTTCAGGTCGTCCTGCAGATGGTGACCGCCCTCCAGGCCTTCAACCAGCCGAAGATCCTCTCGGCGGACGGCATGGGCGGGCCGGGGTTCAGCACCAGGGTGCTGATGCTGTCGATCTACACCAACGGCTTCCCCGGGCTCGGCCGGGTCGCCCAACTCGGTTACGCCTCCGCCCAGGTGTGGGTCCTCTTCCTCGTCATCGTCGTCCTGATCGCCGCCACCGCTCGCTTCTCCTCGATTTGGACCTACAGTGACCACGTCTCCTGACGTCATGAAGACGACGCCGCCGGCAGCGGCTTCCCAGTCGCCCACCACCACGGGTGCGGGTCGGCCGCCCGGCAAGGTCGCACGCACCGCGTCCTGGTACGCCGTCGCGCTGCTGATCAGCTCGGTGATGATCCTGCCCATCCTGTGGATGCTCACCGTCGCCCTCAAAGGCCCTTCGGCCGTCTTCGAGGTGCCGCCGAAACTGCTGCCCCACGAGTTCCACTTCGAGAACTTCATCGACGGACCGAAGGCGATCCACTTCCCGCGGCTGCTGATCAACTCCGTTGTCATCACCGGTCTTTCGGTGATCGGCGGGGTGATGACCTCGATGATGGCGGGATACGCCCTGGCCCGGCTCCGCTTCCCCGGCCGGAGGGTCCTCTTCTACGTCTTCGTCGGCAGCATGCTCCTGCCGCCGGTGGTCGGCATCATCCCGTTGTTCCAGCTGTTCAAGGACATCGGCTGGTACGACACCTGGCTGCCGCTGATCGTGCCGGCCTGGCTGGGCGGCAATCCGCTGTTCATCTTCCTCGCCCGCCAGTACTTCCTGTCGATTCCCTACTCCATCGACGAGGCCGCGAAGGTCGACGGCGCGGGACACTTCCGGATCTTCGTGAGCGTCATGCTGCCCATCACCCGCCCGGCCTGGATCACGATGGCCATCCTGGCCTTCCAGATGTCCTGGAACGACTATCTCAACCCGCTGATCTATCTGTACTCGTCGGAGAAGTGGCCGCTGAGCGTCGGCATGGCCTCCTTCGTCGCCCCGTTCGCCGGTCAGACCCCGGACTGGAACCTCTTCATGGCCACCAACCTGCTCTACATGCTGCCCCCACTGGCCGTGTTCTTCGTGGCCCAGCGCTACTTCATCCAAGGCCTGAGCGCTCTGGGCACCGTCAACCAGCGCTGACCCGCACCACGTCAGCCGACCCAACCCACGTACCAGGAGGGCACGTTGAAACGAACACTCCATGCCGCCGGAGCGCTGCTGGCGGCAGGCGGACTACTGGCCACCTCGGCCTGCGGCGGCTCCTCGGGACAGGAGTCCGGCGGCAAGACCACGGTCACCGTGATGACCTGGGAGTCGAACGCGACCAACAAGCTCATCGACCAGGCCCTGGCCGGTTTCAAGGACCCCGACATCACGGTCAAGCGCGTCGACACACCCAACGGCAACTACAGCGACAAGCTCTCGGCGCTGACCCAGGCGCAGAAACTCCCGGACCTGTTCTGGTGCGGCAACGACACCGAGCAGCAGTACACCGGACAGGGGCTGCTCACCGACTGGTCCTCGAAGCTCTCCGATTCCGGCGACTTCGGCACCGGCAGTTTCGACGCCACCGCCATGAAGAACTGGACGACCGCCGACGGCAAGATCGGCGGCGTCCCCTCGCTGATGAACACGTACGGCATCTGGTACGACGTCGACGCCTTCAAGGCCGCCGGCATACCGCTCCCGGAGGCCGGCTGGACCTGGGACCAGATGTACGACGCCGCCACCAAGCTGCACGAGAAGGGCGCCAAGTACGGCCTGGTCGCCGACGCCATGACGGCCCTGGACGCCCCGTTCAGCCTCAGCCTCTACTCCCAGTCCGCGGGCGGCGCACCCTTCACCGACGACGTCCACCACCCGACCAAGGTCACCGTCGACGCCAAGTACACCGAGGGCGTCGGCAAGCTCGTGGCGGGGATCAAGAGCGGGGCCGTAGCGCCTCCCGGCTATGACATCTCCAGCCAGCAGTCGCTGTTCGCCGCGGGGGAGATCCCCATGCTCTGGAGCGGTCAGTGGCTGGCCGCCGGCTTCCTCACGGACAAACCGAAGATCAAGTACGGGTTCGCGCCGCTGCCGCAGGTCGACAAGCCGGCCACACTGTACGACGCCGTGGGCATCTGCACCCCCTCGTACACCAAGAACGCGGACGCCACCTTCAAGGTCCTGAAGTACCTCGACTCCACGGTGTGGACCAAGGTGCTCCCCGACTCGCCCGTAGCGGTGCCGGCGTACACCGCCGCTCAGGACTCGTACTTCGACGCCCTCGACAAGGCGGGGCAGACGACCGTCGCCGCCACGGTCAAGACGGATCTCCAGGCCACGTCCACTATCGGCGTGCGCTTCACCACCCAGTGGGCCAGTCAGGCGAGCGACCTGGTCACGGCGTACTGGCCCGACATCCTCCAGGGCAAGAAGCCGCTGTCCGATCTGCAGACCATGGCCGACAAGATCAACGATGTGATCAAGAGCAACAGTTAGGTGCTCCGCTCCGATGCGTCTGCGCTTGCGGTCGGCGGGCAGGGTGCCCGCCGACGGGGCGTACGACGGGACCGGAAACGTATCCTGAGGGCGTTCGCCCGGTCAGGCCCGCGCGGCACCCTCCCAGGTGGCCGCGACACGTAATGAAAGTTGGTCTCCACCCCACGTGAGCAGTCGTCCCTCGCAGCGCCAGAGCACCAGGCCGACGATGCGCGATGTCGCAGAGCGGGCCGGAGTCGCCCTCGTCACCGTGTCCCGCGTCGTCAACGGCATCGGAACGGTCCGCGAGGAGACGGTCGACCGTGTGAACGCGGCGATCAGCGAGATCGGGTACCAGCGCAACGAGATCGCGCGTTCCCTGCGCCCCGGGCAGAACTCGATGACCATCGGCCTGCTGCTCGGCGACCTGACCAACCCGTTCTACGCCTCCCTCGCGAAGGCGGCCGTCGAGGTGGCGGCCGACGCCGGTTACGCGGTTCTCCTCAGCACCGCCGACGAGGACCCGAAGGTCGAACGCCGTGCCGTGGGCGAGCTGATCGGGCGACGCGTGGCAGGACTCATCATCGTGCCCGACCAGGGCGACCACGCCTTTCTGGAGGAGGTCAACGGCCACGACCAGGTACCCATCGTCTTCGTGGACCGGCCCGCCACCGGAGCCGAGGCCGACGTCGTCCTCGTCGACAACGAGGGCGGGGGACGCACGGCGACACAGCACCTCATCGACCACGGCCACCGCCGGATCGCGATCCTCGTCGCCCCCTCCTACTACACCACCGGCCGCCGGCTGCGCGGATACCGCAAGGCCCTGCGGCAGAGCGGCATCGACGCCGACGAAACACTGGTCGTCACCCTGCGGCGCGGCACCACGGAAGAGGCCGCCGCCGCCACCCACACCCTGCTCACCTCGCCGCACCCGCCGACGGCGATCTTCTCGACCACGGGCTTCCTCACCGAGGGCGTCCTACGGGCGAGCCAGCAACTGCACACCCCTATCGCCGTCGTGGGCTTCGACGACTTCAAGCTCGCCGACATGCTCCCCACCCCGGTCACAGTGGTGACCTCGGACGTCGAGGAACTCGGCCGCCGCGCCGCCCATCTGCTGATCGACCGCATCAACGGCGCGGACGCCCCCTCCCAACGGACCGTGCTGCCTATGCAGTTGATCGCCCGTGGCACGGGGGAGATGCCTCCGCCATAGGGGCTCAGTAGAGCGTCGGCCACAGCTCGCGCGGCCACGCGAGCACGGTGTAGAGCTGGGCGAAGGCCGCCTGCTGGAGCGCCTCGGTGCCGCCGGACGCGTTGAAGTGCACCAGGCCGGTGCCGGGGTCGCGCATCGTGGACCAGATCTCGTCCGCGTAATCCGCCATCGCCCGGTGGTACTTGCCGCTCCCGGTCACCGACTCCAGGAGCAGCAGGTTCTTGAAGAAGATCGAGTTGAAGAACACCGGCTGGGTGTACAGCCGTCCCTGCATGACGTAGTAGGTGTAGGCCGCCTCGGCGATCCGCTCGGCCCGGCGCAGATACGTGCGGTCGCCGGTCGCCTGGTAGAGGAGGACGTTGACGCCGACCGGCACACCTTGGTTGTACGACCAGACGGTCTTCTCGATCGTCCCCTTCAGGTCGAGATGGTCCCAGTACAGACCACCGGGACTCTGCAGATACGTGTTCGTCCAGTCGTAGAACCGTCTCGCCCAGTCCAGATAGCCTTCCTCACCGGTGATCTGGTGCAGGCGCAGCGCGAGTTGGGCGCCCGGCATGTTCGAGACGGTGTTGCGGTCCTGGCTCCAGTTCGCCTGGGTCCAGAAGACACCGCCGGGAGCGGCATGCGTGGAGTCGGTGTCCCAACCGGACTTGACGAGGTCGAAGATCTCCCTGGCCCGGTCCAGGGCCGCCGAATCCCCGGTCTGCAGGTGGAGTTGGACCTTCGCCAGGCCCACCCACTCGTTGTCGTCGTAGAACATGTCACCGCCCGAACCGTAGGGGGCGCGAGGGTAGGAGTCGTATCCCGGCAGCTCGGTCGTGCCGCCACCGGCGTTCCAGTAGTGCTCCTGCGCCTTCGCCCGCTCGGTCAACTCCGCCTTGTACCGGGCGTCGACCGCCGCGAGGTCGAGCGCGGCGATGTGCACCTGGGAGTAGGGCCATTCGTAGGAGTACGCGTGGTCCGAGGCAGCGGCCGGGTACTGCTCGCGGACCAGTCCGGAGCCGTCCTGGGCGTCGAGGTGTCTCTTCAGTGCGGTGTAGGCGGCGATGGCGCGTGACAACGCCCGTGAGCGGTCGGGCGGCTGGGCCTCACCCGCGGATGCGGCCGAGGCGGACGTCCCGGTCATCGTGGCCATCGCGGCGATGCCGCCGCCGACCAGCGCCCGGCGTGAGGGATTCAAGCGCATCGGAACGCCTCCATTCAGAGCGCCGCTGCCCGCACGGGCCGTGCGGGAGTACGGCGAATGGAAACGTTGCCACTGTCCATCGGAGGCGTCAACGGCCCGCGCAGCCCCAGTAGTTCTCCGTGGTTGCCCCCAGCGGCCGATTTGGTATGGACCATTGACTTCCTGTCGAAGCGGTGGGATCTTCACGATGGTTACGTTTCCATAGCTGCGGATGACCGGGTCCGTCCGGCCGTCACCCCCCACGCCCATGGAGCCGGCATGAACCCAACGGCAAGACACATCCGAAGAATCGGGACCGGCCTGATCGCGGCCCTCGCCCTCCTCGTCCCGGTCACCACCGGCGTCGCGACCGCCGCTGTTGCCGACGCCGAGGCGACGATCTGCAACAAGTACTGCGACGCCCGTGACCCGGCCCTGTCCCCGGGGGACCGGCAACCGGTCACCGCCACCATCTACTCCCGCACCCTCACCCTGCACTTCGACGACACCGACGCGATGGGCTGGGCCTCGATCACCAACGGCAGTCCGGGGGACGAGGTCTGGCTCGACCGCTCCTTCGACGGCGGCCGCACCTGGAGCTCGGGCAGCAAGCTCGGCGACACCACCATCCCCTCGGGGCAACGGGGTTGGCGCACCCTGATGTACAACGTCGACGACTGGAACAACAACGGCGTCGGAGCACTGCGCGCCTGCGGCAAGGCGGGGGACCGGGCCGAGATCGCCTGTACGGCATGGGCCCGTACCACCTGGAACGCGTGGAGCCGGTCCACGGCGGCCGCCACCGCGCTGATGCAGTCGTACAACAACTCCACCGGCCTGTTCGACACCACCGGGTGGTGGAACTCCGCCAACGCCCTCACCGCGATCATCGACAACATCCGCGTCACCGGAATGCCCAGCTACAAATACGCCATCGCCAACACCTACGACCGCCAACTGAACGCCCAGGGCGGCCAGTTCCGCAACGACTACATCGACGACACGGGGTGGTGGGGGCTCGCCTGGGTCGCCGCGTACGACCTGACCGGGGACAGCCGCTACCTGAACACCGCCCGCGCCGACGCCGACTACATGGCGCAGTACTGGGACTCGACGTGCGACGGCGGGGTGTGGTGGAGCACGGCGAAGACGTACAAGAACGCGATCGCCAACTCCCTCTACCTGGAGCTGAATGCCGCCCTGCACAACCGGATCCCCGGCGACACGGTCTACCTCGGCCGGGCCAACGCCGAGTGGTCCTGGTTCAAGGGCACCGGCATGATCAACAGCTCCCATCTGGTCAACGACGGCATCGACCTGTCGACCTGCGGCAACAACGGGTCCACGGCATGGTCGTACAACCAGGGTGTCCTCCTCGGCGGACTGGCCGAGCTGTACCGCGCGACGGGGGACCCGGCTCTGCTGACCACCGGCCGTCAGATCGGTGACGCCTCGACCACCTCCACCTCGCTGAACTCCGGCGGAATCCTGCGCGAGCCGTGCGAGACGAACGGCTGCGGAGGCGACGGGCCCTCCTTCAAGGGCGCCTACATCCGTGGGCTGAGCACCTTCAACTCCCAGTTGTCCGACCGCCCTTACACGTCGTACATCGCACGGCAGGCCGACTCCGCCTACGCCAACGACCGCAACGCCCTCGACGCGTACGGACTGCACTGGGCCGGGCCGATCGACTCCACGGACGCCGCCCGCCAGCAGAGCGCACTCGACCTGATGAACGCGGCGAACTGAACGGTGTGGCCGGCAGTGCCTCCGCCGCCACCCGGGTGGGTGCCAGACTCCCAGGAACGCGGCTCCTGAGAACGTCGCGGCCTGGTTTCCCGTACGCCGGGTCGCGACCGTGGAGCCATGAACACGAACGCAGCACCTCACCCCTTCGTCGGCATGTGGGTCACGGCGGACGGCCACATCCGTCAGGAACTCCTCGCGAACGGCCGCTACGACGAGGCCCGCGGCAACCGGCAGAGCGCCTACACCGGCAGCTACACCATCACCGGCAACCACATCGACTACGTCGACGACACCGGCTTCACCGCCACCGGTGACGTCCGGGACGGGGTGCTCTTCCACGAGCACCTCGTCCTGTACCGGGAGGCACCGCCTACGCTCGGAACCTGAGTCGATCATCTCCCGCTGTCCGAAAGGCGCTTGTCCCAGTGATGCGAACCATGAGTCGTCCGAGGGGGCGTGGCCAGCTGTTCAGGCAGGCGGCGGTCTTGGCGACAGCGACGGCACTGCTCGGAGCCTGCGGTGAGTCCGTCGGAGCTGCGCCTCCACGTCCCACGGGCAGCTCCTCGGTCGCGTCCTGCGTGTCGTCGTCGGGCGACCTGCTGGCCGACATCGACGGAGATGCTCGAACGGACCGGGTCTCCGACCCCTCCCACACCGGTGCCCGCCTGACCGTCGCGTTCGGCGAGAAGGCGGGCTTCGGCACTCCGGTCGGGATACGGAAGCTGGTCGGCGGCTCCGGTGGCGGGGAGAAGGACGTGCTGGGGGCGGTGGCCGACTTCGACGGCGACGGGTGGAGCGACCTGGTCGTCGTGGCCACCGGGCAGAACCAGGGAGACGATGCGATCAAGCCGACCGTGGCCAAGGTGGTGTCAGGGCCCTTCTCGGCCTCGGGCGGGGGACAGCGCACCCGGAATCTCGACCTAGGCGAGACACGCGGCATCGCCGTGGCCGACTACGATCACGACTCCTTCCCCGACCTGGCGGTGTTCTCCTACTCCGGCGACGGCGTGTATCAGAGAGAGGCCCGCCTCGGCAGCGAGGATGCGGGACTCGCCGACGCGACCGCGGCCACGGCGAAGTACACCGTCGACGCCTACGAGAGAACCCCGAGCGGCCTGCCCCGCTCGGGCCTGAGCAAGTTCTACCCGGAGTGCGGGAAGGACGGCGGGCAGGGCTGACGAGTGCCGGTGTCCTGGGTGCGCTGCACCTAGGGAAACGGCGGCCTGGTTCCCCCGCGGGCACCGATCGAGTCTTGAACCGGAAGCCATTCGGCCCAGACTCATCCTCCCCCGAAAGGGACCCGCCATGAACACCGACGACACCACCAGCGCCGGCCTTCTCGAGCAGCTGCGACGCCAGTCCACCGATCCGCGTCGGCGCATCCTGTTCACCGGAGCGACCATCGTCACGATGGACCCGGAACTGGGCACCCTGCACAACAGCGATCTGCTCGTCGAGGGCGACGCCATCGCCGCGATCGGGCCGAACCTGACCGCGGACGGCGCGGTGGTCGTCGACGCCTCCGGCACCATCCTGGCCCCCGGCCTCGTCGACACCCACCGGCACGCCTGGGAAGCCCAGTTGCGGCGGATCATGCCCGACGTCGACGACCTCGGCGGCTATGTGATGTCCACGCTCGCCGGGTACGCGACGGTCTACCGCCCGGAGGACATGTACATCGGCACCAAGCTGGCGGCGCTGACCGCGATCGACAGCGGCATCACCACCATGCTCGACTTCTCCCACAACTCCCGCACCCGCGAGCACTCCGACGCGGCGATCCAAGCCCTGCGGGACACCGGCATCCGCGGCGTCCACGCCTCGATGGGACCGCACTTCGGGGAGTGGGACCGCCAGTGGCCGGCCGACCTGAACCGCCTCAAGGACGAGCACTTCAGCAGTGACGACCAGCTGCTCACGCTCCGCCTGGCGACGCTGGCCACGGATGAGATCGCCGGCCCGGTTCTCGCGTACGGCCCCGAACTCGCCCGCACCGCAGCCGACTTGGGCGTTGGTGTCAGTGTCGATGCCGTCTTCGGTACGGCCTCCTCGGAAGCCGTTCTGTCCTGGGCCAAGGACGGCATCCTCGGCCCCGACGTCACTCTCATCCACGCCACCGGTCTGACCTCCGAAGCCTGGAAGGCGGTGGGGGAGTCCGGCACCACGGTCGCCCTGGCGCCCACCTCCGACGCACAGATCGGTCTGGAGACGGCGATCCCGGCGGTCGACGAGGCGCTCGCCGTCGGCATCCGCCCCGGCCTGAGCATCGACGTCGAAGTCGCCCTCGCCAGCGACATGTTCACGCAGATGCGGGCCCTGCTCGCGATCCAGCGGATGCGCGCGGTCAACGCCGCCTACGGAACGGGCGGCGACCTCTCCCGCATCACCACGCGTGACGTCCTGGACTTCGCCACCCTCCAGGGTGCGCGGACCAACGGCCTCGGCGACGTCACCGGCTCCCTCACCCCCGGCAAGAAGGCCGACCTGCTAGTCGTCCAGGCCGAGGACCTCAACAACATGCCCCTCAACGACCCCATCGGCACCCTCGTGCTGGGCTCCGACGCCCGCAACATCACCGCTGTCCTCATCAACGGCCAACCCCGCAAGTGGAACGGCCAGGTCCTCGACGTGGACCTCCCCGCACTGCGCAGCGAGGTCAGCGCCTCCCGCACCTACGTGCTCGACACGCCGGCCGGCTGACCGGAGTCGTGGGGCGCTCCCCGGCCGAGCATCGGAGCGCCCCGTCGGCCGTTCTCGGTGAGTTCCGCGACGGCCACCCGTCCCACGCGGCCACTGCCGCACCCAATCCCGACACCTCGCACCTGGCACCACCGCCCTGCGTGCACAACCGGAGTCCCCATGTCCCGCCTCACGACCCTCCGCCGCTCCACCTCACCCCTCGCGACCGACCGACCACCGCGGCCCGACAACCGCACGGCCCCCACCGTGGCCCTGCTCACCACCCTCGGCATCCTCGTCGTGGGCCAGATGTACACCGTCCTGGCCATGCTGGCCCCCATGGCCGACTCCCTGGCCACCACCCCGACACAGGCGACATGGACGGCCACCGCGTTCGGGTTCGCCTACGCGGCGGGGTTCCTGATCGCCGGCCCGCTGTCCGACCGCTACGGTCCCCGCACGGTGATCACCGGCGGTTTGATGGGGGCGACCGTCACCACGCTGGCGGTGAGCGCCGCTCCCAGCCTCACCTGGGCCGTCACACTGCGCGTCCTGCAAGGACTCACCGCGGCCACGTTCGCGCCCTCGGCGTTCTCGTACATCGCCGCCCACATCGCGCTCCACCGTCGAGGAATCGCCCTCACCTGCGTCACCAGCGGGATGCTGGCCGCCGCGGTGCTCATGCAGATCGGCGCTCAGGTCGTCGCGGCCGGACTGGGCTGGCGGATGGTCTTCGTCCTCAGCGCCGCCCTCATCGCGCTGAGCCTCTGGCCGGTCCGCCACATCCTGCGCCCCACAGCGGCCCCTGACTCCACCCCCAGCCTGCTCCAGGCCTTCGCCGCCGTACCCCGGCTCCTGCGCAGGCCGCGCCTCGTCGCCCTGTACCTCGCCACGATCACGCTCATGGTCGCCTTCGTGGCCGTCTACACCGCGGTCGTCGTCGCCGGGCCCCCTGGCGTCGCGGGCGACAACTCCGCCTTGCTCGCCCTGCGGGCCAGTGCTCTGCCGGCCCTCGTCGCCGTACCGCTCCTGACCTCTGTCCTGCACCGCCTGGCGGCGCCGGTACGTGTCGTACTGGCGATGTCCGTGGCGGCGGGAGCGGTCGCGGCGGGCTCCGCGCTCGGCGGCGACGTCCGCTTCCTCGCCCTGGCGTTGCTCGTGTTCGTCGCGGCGGTGGCGGCGGCCGCTCCCGCCGTCGTCGAGATCGTCCACACGATGGCGTCCCACGCCCGGGGCGCGGGCGTCGCCCTTTACGCGTGCAGCATGTTCCTCGGCGCAAGCCTGGGCCCACAGCTGGCGGGCGCCCTCTTCGGACAGGGCTTCGGCGGGATCCTCCGCGTTGTCGCCGTACTGCTCGTCCTGGGCACGCTGCTTTCGCTGCCCGCTCTGGTGGGCCGTCGGCACAACCGGTGAGACCCGGCGGCGCCGGACAGACAAGAGCTCCGGCCCCCCGCCTCATGGCGGGTGGGCCGGAGCTCACTGGTGTGATCAAGGGATCATGGCCGGTACGGCGAAGGGGTCAGCCCAGCCGCATGACGTACCCCGCGTGGTGCAGTTCCTCGCGCTGGAACTCGCCGAAGGCCCAGAAGCCGAGGTCGTCCAGGTAGTCGATCCGGTCGCCGTCGATCCAGTAGCGGCCCTCGTAGGCGTGCGGGCGGCCGCCCCGCGTCTCGTCGTAGCGGCCGTCGGCGGTGAGTTCCTGGTGCAGGAAGTCGTTCTTGTCGATCCAGACGCCGACCCGCGCGCTGCCGGTCAGGTCCTGGGCGGCCGGGATGCCCGCCTCGGGCGCGGTGGGGGGGCCGGGGGCGTCGATGCCGGCCCAGAGGACGGGCGTGCCGCCCGCGACCAGGGCGCGGACCTGCTCCGGGCGGGTCAGCAGCGTGGTCTGTGCGCTCGCCACGTCGGGGGCGAACTCGTCGGGTACGACGAGCAGGTCGCCGGTGTTCCCCGGCGTCAGTGTCGCGACGTACTCGGAGCGGTGGCCGCGCCCGCCGACCAGGGCGACGGTGTCCACGACGGCCGGTACGACGGTCATGCCCGTGCAGTCGACGACGATGGCGTTGTCGTCCTGCGCCGCGGTGACGATGCCGGGGCCGACGCCGACGATCAGGGCGCCCACGAGCAGGACGTCCGCGCCGGTCATGGTGCCGATCAGCGGGTCCAT
Organism: Streptomyces sp. NPDC001530; assembly: GCF_042894545.1. NCBI lineage: Bacteria > Bacillati > Actinomycetota > Actinomycetes > Kitasatosporales > Streptomycetaceae > Streptomyces > Streptomyces sp. NPDC001530. Next base: position 55,903 of record NZ_JBIAVS010000036.1, on the reverse strand, counting down.
CGTCAGGACCCGGGCGTTGGTGAACAGGACGGGACGTCCCGCGTCGTTCGCGACGATCTCGTTGAAGGCCTTGCTGTTCCAGTTCACGGTGTCCGTGTGGGTGGCGCTCATCGCCTGCTCCTCAGGTGGGTTCCTTGCAACTGCTTCACCGTCAGCCTGGTCGCGTCCGGAGAGCGCAACCAGGCCGCCGTTTCCCCAGGTGCACGGCACCCACCCTGCGTTCAGCCCGACGCGGCGGTGAGCGCTCCGAGGGCACTCGCGTGTGTGCGCCAGTCGGTCTGGTTGGTACTGGTGCCGGCCCAGCGCTGCCCGAGCAGGTTGAGGGAGGTGCGGTCCCGCGCCCACAGCGTGTCCGCCTGCTTCTGGATGTAGGCCTGGTAGGTGCTGGAACCGGTGACCTTCGCGAGGTCGGCGAAGTGCCGCATGAAGATGCCCTTGAACTGCTTCTGGTTGTCGTCGCAGGACGCCGAGCCGATGTCACAGGACTCGGTGAGCACTCCGTCCCGGGTCAGCGCCGGGCTGCTGATCGCGGCGTCGGCCAGGGTGCGTGCGAGGGTCAGCAGCGAGCTGTGCCCGGTCACCTTCCACAGCTCGGTGAAGCCGCCGATGGCCAGTCCCTGGTTGTAACTCCACACGATGCTGTCGTTGTTGGCGCAGGCCGAGTCCAGCCCGTCGTTCACCGGACCCGAGGAGTTGATCACCCCGCTGGCCTTGTACCAGGCGGCGGACGTCCTGGCCCGCTGGAGCCACGCCGTGTCGCCCGGGATGCGCTGATGCAGGGCGGTGGTCAGCCAGAGGTACTGCCCGTTCGTCACCGCGTTCTTGTACGTCCGCTCCTGGTCCCACCACACGCCACCGCCGCAGGAGCTGGGATCCCAGTACTGCTGGACGTAGTTGGCGATGGTCACGGCCTCGTCGAGATAGCGGGCCTCGCCGGTGTAGTCGTACGCGTCGAGCCACGCGATGGCCCACCAGGCCGCGCCGTCGATGGCCCGGCTGATGAAGTGGCCCTCGATCGCGTCCGAACTGCGTACACCGGCGGGGAAGACGCCCTTGTTCTGGTCGAAGGTGCGCGCGATGGCCCAGTCGTAGTCGTGCCTGCCGGTAGTCCTCGCAAAGTCGATGAGGGAGGTGAGGGTGGCGGCGGAGTTCCACCAACTGCTGGGCCACCAGCCGTTGTAAGGGTCCTACGAGGTCATCAGCGCGTCCGCCGCGGCGCGCGCCCTGGTCGGCGCGGGCCTGACCCACGCGGTGCAGCTGCCTTCGTTGTGGCCTGCTTCGCGGCCGCGGGCGCGGACCGCGCCGCCGTAGCGTGATACTCACCCTGCTGATGCGGGCCGCGCCGAGGACCTGGGCCTGGTCCGGTGGTGACGCGTACCGGGAGATCGGGCACTTGACGCGGCGCGGCGCGACACGCGGCCGACGCGGCGGCAGCAGGTTCTGCAGCACAGCCTGTCGGATCCGGCCCGGTCCTTCGGCAGGCAGCACGCCGGCAGCGGCGATGACCTGGTCCTTGGCGGTTTCCAGGGCGACGGTGAACGAGGTGCGGTCCGGGTCGGTGCCGGGCCTCGATTCGGCAGCCTCCGCCATGGTCCGACGCAGTGCCTGGTAGACGGCCAGGTGCGCCCACAGTTCCTGCTGGACACCGACGGAGTCCTGGGAGCGCAGCACCAGCCCGGTCTGCAGCGTATGACGCAGGGAGTAGAACGCCGACTCGATCTCCCAGCGTTCGTGGTAGAGCGCGACCAGTTCGGCGGCGGGATGGCGGCGGTGATTGAGAAGGGTGGTGGCCAACCGGTAGTGTCCCTGCAGCCGCAGCCCTTTGGCGGTGGTCACGGCGATGTGCGCATCGATGATCCGCAGCCGGACCCCGTTGATCCGCGTCAGATACGTTCCGTCGGGCAGCGGCGCCCAGCGGGCCGGGGTGCGGGCGCCCTTGAGCCGGACCAGCAGCTGGGCACCAGTGGCCGCTGCCTTGGCCAGAAAATCGTCGGTATCGAAGCCCCGGTCGTTCAACAGCAGCATGCCGTCGTCCAGCAGCGGCAGGAGCTGCTCGGCGTACGCGGTCTCCTTCTGTGGCACCCGTCCGAAGACCGCGCCGAGCAGAGCTCGGGTCCCGGTCTCGCACAGCACCATGAGCTTCAGCATCGGATAGCCCTCCTGCCCGTAGCGGTGCTTGTGCTTGCCGAGCCAGGCGCACACCCGCGGCCGGTCGGGGGCCTTGGCGGAGCTGCATCCGTCGAAAGCGACGGTCCGCCAGCGCCGGTAGTACACGCCCGGGGTCCGGGGCCGGGCCGCGGGCCCGGCCAGAACGGTGAACAGCTGCTCCAGCGGGGCCACCCCCAGACGGCGGCGCAGGTCTCGCAGGGACTTCTCCGAGGGGCGCCGCGGGCACAACTGCCGCAGGCCGGCGGTGAGTTTGTCCCACACCCGCGTGTATCCCAGGCCGGGGAAGAGCACCAAGGCCAAGACGAAGTACACGCCTACCCGCGACGGCAGCCTCCGTAGTCTCGTTTGAACGGTGCGCGTCTCCGCCAGGACGTCATCAATGAGTTCAAACGGGAAGTGCCGGGTCAGCTCACCCAGGTGTCCGGGCGCGTACAAGCCCTCGGCGGGTGTGACGGTATGCGTGAGCATGGTGGTGGGACACTGGTTGGGCAACGGGACTCCTTCGAGCCGGAAGACCTTGGTCGGCTTCCTCGCTCTACCAGGAGTCCCGTCCCATATACGGGACATGCCTCGATCCGCCCTGCCCGCTTGACAACCGCGAACTCGCCTTAACTACGGACCTTGGGGTACTTCCGTGGTGCAGGCATCGGACCTGTGTTGTCCCATCTGCCGAGGCGATCATGCCTGGCTTCAGGGCCGCTACAAAATCCGGTTCAGCTCAGGCTGGGTGGCGACGAGCGTCGTGGACATGGCCACCGAGGTCAGCCGGGTGCTCGTCATGAAGGCCGCGAAGTGGCGGGACAGCGACGTGGCCGCCAGGAAGCCGAGGACCATGGGCCGTCAGTCCGATGAGGCCGAGGCCGCCGAGGGGTTCGGCGCCGCGGGCCGGGGTGGTGGTGCGTTGTGCACCTCGACCCGAAGCCGCCAGGCAGCCGCATCAGCGGCGATCGCCGTGATGGCCGTCGTCGTCGGTCAGGGCGATCCGTACGGAGACGGACGGTGATCCCGGCGCGTGGCGGCGTGCCTTCGTCAGCGCCTCGCGCACGACCTTCCGTACGGCGGTCTCCACTTCGGAGGAATTCCGGGTGTGATCGTCTATGTCTGGCACGTATCGCAGCGTAGGGGCGGCCCCGTCGTGCGGTCTCGGCCGGAAGGACGACGCGGCGGCTCTGAACCGGTCGGCCGGCCGAGGCGACGGGCCGTTGCGGAGGCGGATGTTGGAGCACATGAACAACACCTCTGCTCCTTCTTCTCCACCGCCCGTGCTGAGCGGCATCGGACTGTCCAAGTCCTTCGGATCCACCCATGCGCTGGACGGCGTGGACATCTCCGTGCGAGCGGGCGAGTCGCTGGCCGTGATGGGCCCCTCCGGGTCCGGCAAGTCGACGTTGCTGCACTGTCTCGCGAACACAGAGCGCCCGGACAGCGGCCAAGTGCTGCTAGACGGCGAGCGCATCGACCAGTTGCGCGAACCGGACCGCAGTGAGCTGCGCCGTACCCGCTTCGGCTTCCTCTTCCAGTTCGGGCAGTTGCTGCCCGAACTGCCGGCGGTGGAGAACGTGGCGCTCCCGCTGATGCTCGGCGGTGTCGCGCGCCGCGAGGCGGAGCGGCGCGCGCGCCAGTGGTTCGCGCCGCTGGGCCTGGAGGGCAAGGAGGACAGCCGCCCCGGCCAGTTGTCCGGCGGACAGGCACAACGGGTGGCGCTCGCACGTGCGCTGGTCGGGGGCGCTCAGGTCGTCTTCGCCGACGAGCCGACGGGCGCGCTCGACCAGGCCACCGGCAAGCAGGTGACTCTCGCATCCGTGCAGCTCAGGGGCACCTTTCTGCTGTCAGGGCATCAGTTCACCCGTTTCCGCCGAATAGCCGGGACTGATCCTCCCGGCTGGGCTGAGGAGAGACGGATGGGGGCAACGGGTCGCTGCTTCGCCTGCCCCTGACCGGGGCAGGCTCCTTGCGCGGAGGCGATGAATACTCGGGCCCATGAAAGGACACGGACAGCAACTGCAGCTCCCGAGAGGCGAGTTGCCGACGTGCGGCGACCGCTGTCGGGGGCCGAGGTTGAGACGCGAGGGGCCGGAGCGGCAACTCCCGCCATGAACCGGCACTGTTGAGCCTCGCGCGTCCATCGTCACTGCGCCGGTTCGTAACCTGATCGAGCGCCGGCGACTGGTGTTCGCGGCCTCTCTACCTTGCTGACCTGGCACCGGCAGTTGGTCACCCGGCAGTGGGTACGCACAGTGCCGACGCCCAAGCGCGGCTTGGCGCCAATTCCTCATCGCCGCCGACTCATCCGCCTCGGCGTCGTCTCACCCAGGCGTCTCTACGCCCTCGTGCCCATGAGCAGTACCACCATGCCACCTGACCAAGCGGCATCTCCACAGATCACAGCGCCGAACCGTATTTTCGAGCGACACAGGAAATGAATTGCGCACAGAGGACAACGCTGTAGTCGACCCCATCGAGCGAACTGCCACGCCCGTCACGGTCTTCGGAACGATGACAGTGCGCGTTGGCCAACGACCCGTTTCTTTGGGCCCTCTGAGACAGCAGGCCTTGTTCGCTCTGCTGCTGATCAACGCGGGCAGTGTGGTGCCGGTGCACAGGATCGTCAATTCCATCTGGGGATCGTCGCCGCCCAACTCGGTCATGGCCACGCTGCACTCGTACGTTTCCCGGCTGCGGAAGAGTATCGGGGACACCACCGCAGGGCGCCGTGAAAACCTGCTCACCGTGCGCTCCGTGACTCCTGGATACGTCCTGGACATCGCCCCGCACCAGACGGACGTCGACGCATTCGAGACGGCGGTCGAGAACGGACGACTACGCCTCGCCGAAGGCGACTTGGCGGTGGCGCGCGATACGGCGCGCGCCGCCATGGATCTGTGGACCGGCACTCCCTACGGCGAACTGGCCTCGTACGAGTTCGCGGCGCAGGAGTCGGAGCGTCTGGAGCAACTACGACTCCAGGGGGTCCGCATATGGGCAGACGCATGTCTCGGACTCGGTCAGTACGACGAGGTGATCCGAGAACTGGACAAGGAGGTCCGCCGAAATCCGATGCTGGAGCAGCTGGGCATCCGGCTGATGCTCGCTCAGTACCACACCGGTCAGCCTGCGCAAGCACTCCTGACCTACGAGCGGATCCGTTCTCATCTCGCCACGGAACTGGGCGCTGACGCCAGCAAGGAACTCCGGATTCTCCACCAAGCCGTCATGCGGCAGGACTTGACGCCACCTCACACGGCGCCCGATCCCATGGACGGGCCACGAGGGCGACCACAGCCGCTCGGCTCACCTCGACCCGCCGAGCAGGACCGTGGCCCCGGACCCGGAAGGGCGGAGCCACCGCCCTGGGCCACTCAACTGGTAGGACGCGAAAGCGAGATGGCGCAGTTGGGCAGCTTTGTCGGGGAGGGCGACCGAATGCGGACTCTGTTGATGATCGGCGAGCAGGGCGTCGGCAAGACCCGCTTGCTCAAGGAGTTCGAGAAAGAACTGACTTCAGCCGGAACGGCGGTGGTCTGGGCTCACTGCACCGAAGCTCCTGGAGCGCCGGACTATCAAGTGTGGCATCGCATCGTCAGCAAGTTACTGCGGACGCGAGGACGGCAGCTGGATTCATTGTCCAGCGAGGTACGAGTGAACTTGAGCGTGCCGAATCAGGAGCGCCCCATGGTGGACAGCGGCGAGCGCACACTCGTTGAGCACCTTGGCTTCCAGGACGCTGTCTGCCAGTTGCTGCTCGCCGCCGCCGAAGAACCCCTGGCGCTCTTCATAGAGGACCTCCACTACGCCGACATCCACACCCTTGAGCTACTTCATCTGCTTGCCAAAGAGGTGTACACCGCACAACTGGTGGTGATCGGAACAGTGCGGGAGCACTGCGTCCGGTCGCGTCCGCAGCTCAAACACGCGGTGGCCGCCCTGCTCTGCGCAGACGCGGTGGAGAGCATGCATCTCACCGCCCTGTCGCCGGCCGACACCCGCACGCTCGTCCAGTGGAGGGACGAGGCGCCGGTCTCCGGGGACCTGGTATTACGGCTGCACCGAGCGACCGGAGGCAACCCGTACCTGCTCACCGGGCTGCTCAGGTCTCGGGACGTCGCCGACGACCAGGAAGACCTCCTGGACAGCCTGCCCTTCGACATGCAGGTGGTCCTGGAGTGCCGCCTCGCCGAGCCTCCGGCCGAGGTCATCACCATCCTTGAGATCTGTGCCGTCATCGGCCCAGTCATCGATCGCCGCCTGCTCGCCTCTGTGCTCGTTCTTCGAGGAACCACCGGTTCGGTGAACGACGCGCTCCAGACCGGGTTGCTGGTGTCGAATCCCGCGGACCCCAACGACCTGCGGTTCTCCCACGGCCTGGTGCGCGATCTGCTGCTGGCCCGTGTGGACACTCGGCTCAGGGCGCAGCTGCGGCACAGTGTCGCCCAGGCGCTGGCCAACGAGACTGCGGGCGCACCATATTCGTAGCCTTGGTGATGGTCCTTCAGGTCACAAGAGTCCTCCTTCGGGTTCCTCGGGCAGCGGTGTCGACAGGTGCGTGCGTGAAGGTCGTGGTCAGCGCAGGCTCTTGAGGGCTCGGAACAGTGTGTCGAGCTCGGCGTCCGTGTTCTGGAAGGACGGGGAAAGCCGCAGCCGACCGCCACGTACGTTGGCGCGGATGCCCTGATCACTCAGCTGGGTGACCGCGGCGGCCGGATCGCTGATCGCACCGAAGCCCACGATCCCGGCGCTGCGCTCCAACGCGGCGACTGGCTCCAGGCCCAGGGCGGTGGCCTCGGCATGCAGGCGTCCCACCAGCTCCGTCACCCGGGACCGGATCAGCTCCGGCCCGATGTCGCGGCGGACCCGGGCTGCGGCGCCGAGGGCGAAGATGCCGGCGAGATTGACGTGGCCGAACGTGAGCCGGAGCGCGGGTGCGGTACCACGCAGGGCAGTGGGGGGCTGAAGCTGCTCGCGCGCCGCCGGCCGCGACAGCACCAGAGCCGAGCCGAAGCCGGCCATCAACCACTTGTAGCTGGTGGCGACATAGAAGTCGACGTCGGCCAGATACACCGGGAGAAGGCCCGCGGCCTGGGAGCCGTCGACGACGAGCAGCACACCCGCCGTGCGGCAGGCCGCGCCTAGCGCCGTCAGGTCGACGACGGTGCCGGTGCTGTAGTTGACGTGGGAGACGCACATGACGCGGGTGCGCGGTCCGATCGCGGCGATCAAGGCGTCGGTACGGTTGTCCCCGGAGAAGGGGTCGACGGCCACCACGCGGACGTGATGACCGGGTGTGCTCAGGTTCTCCCAGCTGAGCTGGACTGTGTGGTACTCCCCAGCGGCGACAAGCACTTCGTCGCCGTCCTGCCACGGAACGGCGTGGGCGAGGGAACTCATGGCTTCGGCCGTGTGCGCCATGAAGTCCACGTCCGGCGCCTCGGCGCCGAACTCCGCCGCCAGTTCCCGCCGGGCGCGATCGACCACGGCGTCCCACGCGGAGGTATCGGTGCTGCCGCCCGCCTGCATCTGGTAGCAGTCGGCGACCGCTGCCGGGACGGTGGTGGGCACCATACCGATGGCGGCATGGTCGAAATAGCCTTCGGGCCGCTGGGGGAAGTAGTGGTCAACAGCCCTCCGCAGGTCCCGGTTCGCGCTCATCGCGTACCTTCATCATCGACGTCTCCCAGCTCCTTCTTTTCCTTCCCACACGGATACATGGAGTCTCGAAAAACGTCCTCGCCACCCAGGTGATACGGCCCTGCGCATATCGGCGAAATCCCAAAGGGTTTCTGGTTCATGGGAACGAACTGTGCCGTGGCCGCCTTGCCCGACGCTTGCGGATGTCTTGCCCGACGCTTGCAGATGTGCGGAAGCCGGTGACAGCGAGACGTCCAGCATCGTACAAGGACGGCGTGTGATCGTTAGCGTTGAAATTCTACGGAATACGCGTGGAGACCCACATGGCACCAGGAGCAGGGCATGACAACGGCGGCGAGAGTCGTGACGCGTCGCCTCCACTGCTCACCCCCCTCCCTATAGGTTTTCAGCCCTCGAGGCGCCTGCCGCAGCTTGCTGTAGGGCTGTTGCTCTTCGGTATCAGCCTCGGCGTCATGGTCCGTGCGGGCCTGGGCGTCAATCCGTGGAGCGTCCTGTACGAGGGGGTGGGGCGGTATGCGACGGATCTCAGTTTCGGCACAATCGGACTGATCATCAGCCTTCTGGTACTTCTGATGTGGATTCCGCTGCGCCAGCGGCCAGGGGTCGGGACCATCGCCAACGTATTTCTCGTGGCCGTCGGCTCCGATTTCGCGCTGGCCGTTCTGCCGGTGAGTGAAAACGCCGTTTACACCTGGACGTTGCTCCTTGGGGGAATCGCCGCGAACGGCTTGTCAATCGCGATCTACGTGGGAGCGCGGTTGGGCCCCGGGCCCCGGGACGGCCTGATGACCGGTCTCTCGGAGCGGTTTGAGGGATCAATTCGGCTGGTGCGCACCGGCTTGGAAGTGGCGGTGCTGGCCATCGGCTGGATGCTGGGCGGGACAGTGGGCATCGGTACGGTCCTCTACGCCGTCGCGATCGGCCCGTTGACCCAGTTCTTCCTGCCGCTGATGGCCGTCCGGTCGCCCGAGGAACCGCGTGACCGTGCATGGACATAGGAAAAGATCACGTCATGCACCTGACTGGAAGGAAATGAATGACTATTTCACAGGATTCGGCCAGCTGGATTCGTCCCGTCGTGCACGGTGATCTTCCTGGACCGAATTCGGCCCGTTTTCTGAGCCGTCAAGATCGGCGCGAATCCAATGCGCGGACGTACCCGAGGAATCTCCCCATAGCGTTGGCGGAGGGATTCGGCAGCTTTGTCCGTGATGTGGACGACAACATCTTCATCGACTTTCTCGCCGGCGCCGGCGTGTTGTCCTTCGGCTACAGCCACCCAGACCTGGTGAGGGTCGCGACGAGTCAGCTCCAAAACCTGACGCATGGCCTGGATTTCCCGACGCAAGCCAAGGACGACTTCATCGAGGCGCAGCTGACCATGCTGCCCAAGGCCCTCCGGGACCGGATGAAGATCCATTTCTGCGGGCCGACCGGCGCGAACGCCGTCGACGCCGCCCTGAAACTGTGCAAGACCGCCACAGGCCGCGGTGGCGTACTTTCCTTCCAGGGTGGCTTCCACGGCAGTTCGCACGCTGCCATGGCAACCACGGGGCTCGTCGCCCAGAAGCGGCCGATCTCGAACGGGATGCCTGGCGTCCACTTCTTTCCGTATTCCTACTGTGCCAGGTGCCCGCTCGGCTTGAACCCCGCGATGTGCGACACCAACTGCATGGAGTACCTCGAGAGGTCATTGAAGGATCCCAACGGGGGGATACCGCTGCCGGCTGCCATCATCGTCGAAGTCGTCCAAGGTGAGGGCGGCGTCATTCCCGCGACGGTCGAGTTCATGCAACGCCTCAGGGCCGTCACCCGTGAGCTCGAAATCCCCCTCGTTCTCGATGAAGTTCAGACCGGCTGCGGGAGGACCGGCACCTGGTTCGCATTCGAGCAGTACGACATCGAGCCCGACGTCGTCGTCGCGTCCAAAGGCCTGAGCGGACTGGGTCTTCCCGTTGCGCTCATTCTCTACGACGAGAAGCTCGACACATGGTCGCCCGGCGCGCACACCGGAACATTCCGGGGAAACCAGGTGGCATTCGCTACGGGTACCGAGGCGATCCGCCTCTTCCGCCGGGACGACGTGCTTCGCAACGTCATGGAGCGCGGCGATCAGGTCAGGGGGCTGCTGGAGCAGCTGCGCCGGAACCCGTGGGTGCACGACGTCCGCGGACTCGGCCTCATGTGGGGCGTCGAGCTGGCCGATCCCGCCGACGGCTCGCCGGCCGGGCATATCGCGCGCGACGTCCAGGCCCACGCGCTCCGCCACGGCCTGATCGTCGAGCTCGGCGGCCGCAACGACAGCGTGGTGCGCATGCTGCCGCCGCTCAATGTGACCGCCGAGGTCGTCGACGCCGCCTGCGAGATCCTCGCTGACGCCGTCGCTGCCTGCGCGCCGTAGTACCGCCGATTCCAGCGGAAAGCCCTGACCGGGTCCACGAGAGAGGAAGCACGTGCTATGAGAACCGATGACGCCGCCGATCGGTTGGACACTGCCGAATGGGCCTACGCCGGTCGTCGATACAAGATGTACTCGTTCCCCGAAGAGATTCAACGGGACTTGAAGGTACTCAACCGGCCCGACAACTGGCATGTGTTCCTGGCCTGGGCGGCCGATGTCATCTGGATCGCGGGCATGGTGCTGGGGTGCGTCCTTGTCTCTCCGTGGTTGTATCCACTCGCGGTTGTGATCATCGGGGCAAGGCAGCGTGGTATTGCCGGAATTCTGCACGACTGCGCGCATGGCATCGGCATCTCCGATCGGCGGTTGCAGATGATGGCAGGCACGGTCATGTCCGCGTATCCCATCTTTCAGCTGCATTACGCCTACAAAGTGTCTCACGTCTATACTCACCACCCGAAACTCGGCAATCCTGAAGAAGATCCTGACCTGCGTTTCTTCATTGAGCAGGGCGTCTACAGAAAATCGACGCGCAGAGACTACGTCCGGCGGGTCGTCCTGATGCCCCTGACCGGTCGGCAGACTTACGCCTACCTGCATTACCTGGTGCGTAACCGCTCTCGGGTGCTCTCGGGCAAAGCGACGCCCGTGCCGGGTGCGTCAACTGTGCGGCGCGGCAAGCGCAGGCTCGACGCCTGCGGCTTCTTCGCCTTCTGGGCAGTGGTCATCGCACTGGCGTGGAGCGGCGGTTGGCTGCTGGGCCTGGTGTTGTTCTGGATCGTTCCCTACCTGACGACCTTCCAGATCATCAGTTGGTACATCGAGCTGTCGGAGCATACTCCGATGATCCGGGATTCCAACATCGACCTATACATGTCCCGCAACCGCAAAGGGCCGTGGTGGGAAAAGCTGCTGACCGGTGTACACGGCGACAGCTACCACCTCGAACACCACCTCGACCCGAGGACGCCGTTCTACCTGCGGCCCAAGGCGCGCGAAGTCCGCATGAGGGATGCCGGATACGCCGCTGTGGACCGGCAGTTCGGTGGCCTCTTCACCAAGGGCGCCGAAGGCCAGCCGAGTGCCATCTCGGTGATCATCGACTACATGGTCGAGAGCAGGACCATAGCGGAAGGCGGGACCTCCGCCGAGCCGAAGCCGCCGAGCCGGGTGAACCCGTCCGATGCCTCACCCCGGGCCAAAGGAGCGAAATGACATCTGTCTACGCACCTTTCCCCGGTCCGCTGAGCGAGGCTGTCAGCACCGTCGAACTGTTCACCGGCGACGAGCCCTTGGTGATGGAACATGGCGACGTATTGACCAATGTCAAGGTCGCGTTCGAGACATACGGCCATCGTGATGTCGTCGACGGCAGCACAGTATTCATCTGTCATGCCCTGACCGGAGACAGCCATCCCACCAGGCATGGGGACGACGATCGTCCTGGCTGGTGGGAAACCATGGTCGGTCCTGGGCTACCGATCGACACCGAAAGATTTCACGTTGTCTGCGCCAACGTCCTCGGCGATTGTTCGGGCACCACCGGCCCCTGGTCGTACGGCTCAGCCAATTCGGGCCGACTCGATGCGAGGCTTGGGCGTCGCTCGGATGGTCGCCCACCTCACGTACATGTCGGAGCAGGGAATGGAGGCGAAATTCCGGGGAGATGCCGACAGAGTCGGACGTTATCTGGACTACCAGGCGACCAAGTTTGTCGAACGCTTCGACGCCGAGAGCTACCTCCGCATGATCGGCGCGATGGATCGATTCGACGGGTTCGACCGCATTCGAGCCGCGCCACGCGGACACCCCGCCGTCAGCCTCTTCAGTTTCGCGTCGGACCGCCTGTTCGGTCTGGCACACAGCGTCGCCATGGCGGGAAAGATCGCCGAGCTCGGCTTCCCGGTGTCACATCACCACGATGAAACGTCGCCGGCCGGACACGACGCCTTTCTCCAGTCGGTACCGGGATATCTGGACAGTGTCGTGCGCGCCCTTCGGTGAGGCGGTATCACTCCGGGAAAAGCAGTGGGCGAGCAGTGAGTGCGAGTCGTGTTGGGCGAGCGGCCCCTGAGAGCCGCTGACCGGTCCGGGGGTTCGCCCGTAATGTCCTTCGCCGGTGGAGAACGGGCATGACGCCACGGGTGCGCCGGGTTCACAGGCCCGGGACTGCGGGTTGTCCTCCTGTCCGGTTGTCGTCGGGGTGTGTGATCGGCCGTCAGGCGGTGGCCGGAGGGGTTGAGTCTGTTCCAGCAGGTGGTGAACGCTTGAGCCCAGGTCCAGGCCCGCTCGATGCGCGGGAAGCGGCGGCGGACGTGGTCGGTGAGGCGGGCGGGCAGGTGGCACAGGCAGAAGCGCATGGTGTCCGGCTCGGCGGCGGCCAGGCCGTCGATGTCGTGCAGGTCAGCGGCCGTACCCAGGCGTCGAGATCGGCGTCGAGGTTCGCGGCTGGCATCCATCCGCGGTTGGCCTCCCACATCTGCCAGGGAGGTTGTCCAGGCCCATCGCCTTGTTGGTGCGTACTCGCTCCTCCACGGACGCGTGGGAGCGGTGCAGTGCGGGGCGGTGGAGTCCGAGTCCGCAGGCCCGAACAACGGCCGCTGATGAACCCCGCTCACGCCACCCGGCCACTGCGCTGGACGGCAGCGCCCTGGCCGGCGCGTCTATCAGCCCTCCCGGCGGGCCTGGCCCAACGGAGCCGCAGCGGCCTCCAGTTCAGCGACCCCAGGAGACACGGTGCCCTCACGCACCCCGCCGCCCGGGCCACCTTCCTGATCCCGCCATGCCCCAGCGACCGGGGCCTCCGCCCCTATGGCCAACCGGCGCTGACGCTCATACAGATGAGGCAACAACACCTCGAACTTCGCCGCCAGCCCCGCCTCGACCCCCTCCGACATCCCTTTGGCACAAAAACGACGTGCACCGACAGAAGGCAACGACTTGTTTCTCCGCAGGCTTAACTACCCGGCCTTGGGTCAGGGCCCCCTCTCTCCTACCCCCTCCGGCCTGCGCGTTTCCGGGTGTCATTTCCCGGTGGACGCATGGCGGGAAATTGTCGTTCGAGCTGACGTTCGGAAGATCGGACACTAATGTCACGGACCGTGGCGGAAAATGAACTCAAGGCCTACAAGTTCTCCCTGCTCGGTCCGCTGCGCGCCTGGCGCGGTACCGAGGAAGTGGCGCTCGGCTCACCTCAGCAGCGGGCCGTTCTCGCGATGCTGTTGCTGCGCCGGGGACACACGGTGGGCGTGGCCGATCTCGTCGACGGGGTCTGGGGGACGGAGCCACCGCAGGGCGCGGTCTCGGTGGTGCGCACGTATGTCTCCCGGCTGCGCAAGCTGTTGGAGCCGGTGCGGCCGCCGGGGCAGTCGCCCGGGATTCTGCTCTCCATCGGCGACGGATACGTCATGGCTTCCGACACGGTTGCCTGCGACGTCACCGCAAATGACGCGGCGGTGGCGCAGGCCAAGCACCACCTGGCCGCCGGCGAAGGCGAGCTCGCCCTCCGGCTGCTGAACACCGCGATGGCCACCTGGGGGACCCCCGCACTGGCCGGAGTGCCCGGCCCGTACGCCGAATCCGCGCGGACGGACCTGGCCGAACGGCGCCTGGGGACCATGGAGTTGAAGCTGCGCGTCGAGCTGGAGCTCGGCGGGCACGAGGCCGTGGTGGCGGAACTGCTCGCGCTGCGCGACGCGCATCCGCTGCGCGAGTCCGTGAGCGAGCTGCTGCTCGTCGCCCTGTACCGGTGCGGACGGCAGGCAGAGGCGCTGGAAGCCTACGCGAGAACCCGCCGCACGCTGGTCGACGAACTGGGGATAGAACCGGGGCCGTCCTTGCGCGCCCTGCACGCCCGCCTGCTGGCCGGGGACCCTGCCCTGGCGCAGCCGATCCCGAGCGCACGGGCGGGCGGCGACGAGGACGGCGACACACCTGGCACGCCTGACACCCTGGACACCTCCGATGCCACTCCCCGCCCGGAGCCGGACGGTCCTGGTTCGCCGGCCCGCCGCGGGGACAAGGTCCGCCCCTCCCAACTCCCCGCAGATCTTGTCACGTTCACCGGCCGTCGTAGCGAACTCGTCCGTGTCGCCGCCCTGCTGCCCGACGACGACCCCGCCCCGGCGACCACCGCCGACACCGAAAATGCCGCAACCACCGCCACCAGCACCGCCATCGCCGTCATCGACGGAATGGCCGGGGCCGGCAAGACCACCCTCGCCGTGCACTGGGCCCACCGGATCGCCCACCGCTTCCCCGACGGCAGCCTCTACGTCAACCTCCGCGGCTGGGACCCCGGCGCCTCCCGGATGAACTCCGGCGAGGCGCTCGAAAGGTTCCTCGTGGCGCTCGGGGTGGCCCCGCATGCCGTCCCCGAGGGGCTCGACGCACAGGCCGCCCTGTACCGCAGCGTCCTGTCCGACCGCCGGATGCTGATCGTGCTGGACAACGCCCGTGACACCGAGCACATCCAGCCTCTGCTGCCCGGAGCGTCCGGCTGTCTCGTCATCGTCACCAGCCGCAGCCGGCTCAGCGGCCTGGTCGCCAGGCACGGGGCGCATCCGCTCACCCTGGGGCTGCTGAGCGCCGAGGAATCGCGGGAGTTGCTGACCCGGCGGCTGGGCAGCGCCCGTGTCGACGCCGAGCCGGAGGCGGCCGACGCCATCGTCGACCTGTGCGCCCGGCTGCCGCTGGCCCTGGCCATCGTGGCGGCACGCGCCGCGCACCACCCCGGCTTCCGGCTCGCCGACATCGCCGCAGAACTGCGCAGCGACCACGGCAGCCTCGACGCGTTCGCCGCCGGCCAGGAGGCCGGCTCCGACGCCCGCGCCGTCTTCTCCTGGTCGTACAACGCCCTGTCGCCGGAGGCCGCCGGGCTCTTCCGCCGGCTCTCCGTGCACCCTGGCCCGGACGTCAGCACCGCGGTGGCGGTCGCGCTGGCCGGCATGCCCCGGCGTCAGGTCCGCGCCCTGCTGACGGAGCTCACCGGGGCGAGCCTGCTCATGGAACGCGTCCCCGGCCGGTTCGTCTTCCACGACCTGCTGCGCGCCTACGCCCACGAACTCATCACGAACCAACACAGCATGTACGAACGGGACACGACAGTGCTGCGGTTGTTCGACCACTATCTGCACACCGCCCACCAGGCGTCCGCCGTCCTCGACCCGTTCCGGGAGACCATCTCCCTGTCGCCGGGCAGATCGGACAGCGTGCCGCTGCGGTTCAACGACGGCAAGCAGGCGACCGCCTGGCTGCGCGCCGAGCGCCACGTGCTGCGCTCGCTCGTCGAGTACGCGGCCGACGACGGCCACCACAACCACGCCTGGCGCACCGCCTACGCACTGGACCTGTACTTCGACCGCCTCGGTTACCGGCATGACCTGATGGAGATCAACAAGGCCGCGCTGCGTGCCGCCCGCGCCCTGGGCGACCCCGTCGGCCAGGCGCACGCCCTGCGCAGCCTGGGCTTCGGCCACACCCGTTTCGGGCACACGGACGAGGCGCTACGGCTGCTGAGCCGGGCACTGGGCCTCTTCCAGCAGGCCGGCGACGCCTTCGGCCAGGCCCGCACCCACCGCTGCCTCGCCTATCTGGCCAACGAGACGGGACGCTACGACGACTCGCTCGACCACTACGATCAGGCCGGCGAGCTGTACCGGTCCCTCGGCCACCACGGCGGCGAGGCCAGCGTCCTGAACGAGATCGGCTGGACGTACATCCTGCTCGGCGACGCCGAACGTGCGCTGGAACACTGCGAGAAGTCCGTCTCCCTGCACCAGGAGGCCGCCGACCTCAACGGCGAGGCCTCCGCGCAGGACAGCGTCGGCTACGCCCACCACCATCTCGGCCGGTACGACGCGGCCGTCAGACGGTTCGAACTCGCCGTAGAGCTGTACCAGGAACTCGGCAACGGTTACCTGGAGGCCGACACCCTGCGGCACCTCGGGGACTCCCATCGTGCCGCCGGCGACCACGGTTCGGCCCGCACAGCCTGGGCCGCGGCGCTCGCCCTGCTGGAGGAGGGCGGCCACACGGAGGCGGACGAGGTCCGGCAGTCCCTGCGCGAGCTGGCACAGGGCGACGAGGGCGACGAAGGCGGACCGCACCGCTGACCCACCAGCCGCGGCAACGTTTCAGCTTTCCTCCGCCCGGCTCCTCCCTGCCCTCACCGCACCCCTCGCTCCTCCAACGCCGTCCTCAGGCAGCGCAGGGCGTAGTACACGCGGGACTTCACGGTGCCCTGCGGGACGCCCAGGGCGTCGGCGGCCTGTTGGGTCGTACGGTCGGCGAAGTAGGTCACCCTGATCACCTCGCGGTGCGCGGGGGTCAGTGCCTCCAAGGCGTCCCGCACCACCATGGACGACAACATCCGCTCGATGTCGTCCACTTCGGCGCCCAGCTCGGTCAGCCAGGTGGCGCCGCCGATCTCCAACGGCCGCGCCATCCTCGTACGATGCCCGTCGACGACGAGGTTGCGGGCCACCCGGAACATCCACGGGCGTACGGCCATCCCCTCGCCGTCGACCAGATTCTGCTTGTTCCAGCACCGCAGCAGCGTCTCCTGGACGACGTCCTCCGCGCGGTGCGTGTCCCCGCCCAGCATGCGCAGCACGTACGCGTAGAGCGCCGGGCCGTGTTCCAAGTAGAGGTCGCGCAGCGCTCGTTCCTCGACGGATTCAGCGCCGGCCGATCCGATGACCGTCACGTTCATGGTGTGCTCCTGCTCCTTGGGATGACCGGCCCCCAGTCCGGGGACTGAGAACCGGAGCCTCCGGGGGAACGGAGTGTTCCGAGGCGAGTTCCACGTTCGTTTGACGCTCGGTGTACGAGTCGATGGACGAGCAGGTCGGGGAGGGTGGGGCGGTTGTGCCCGGAGGGACCTGCCCGTGGGTGGGTCAGGCGTACGCCATCAGTGCCTCCACATGTCTGCGGACCTGTTCGGCGAGTTCCGAGTGGCCGGGTGGCAGCAGTCCGCGGTGCTCCAACTTGGCCCACATGTGAAGCAGTTCGCGCCCGTGGGTGAGTGCGGCCTGGTCGTCGTCGAGCCGCTGCCAGGCGGCCGCCGCCCGCGCCACCTCCTCCGGCGCCCGGTCGTCCCCCGCCCCGCACCTGATCCGGGCCACGGCCAGGGCCAGCACGGTGGCCTCGCGGGCGTCGCCGCGCAGGTGCGCGAGGTACGCCTCCACGGCCCGCGCCTCCAGCGCGTGCGGATGCTCGGCACCCATCGATCCGGTCAGCCTCTCGCGCAGCGCGGTCGCGTCGGCGAACGCCTCGTCGAGCCGGCCAACGCCCGCCAACGCGTTGATACAGCCGATCGGTTCGGCGAGTTCGGCGGGGAGGTCGATGGTCCTGGCAGAGAGCTGGGCCGGGGCGGCGGCGACACGGTCAGCGGCCGTGGCGCGGGCACGGGCAATCGCGGTGGCGATGGCGGAGGGGGCAGGAGCCTCGGCGAGGGCGGGGGCGGTCACGGAGGCCACGAGGACCGGTTCGGGTTCCGGGGCCGGTGGCTCCTCCGGTACGAGGATGCGGCTGGAACCGTCCGGCGACATCTCAAGGGT
Source organism: Streptomyces sp. NPDC001530 (assembly GCF_042894545.1). Classification (NCBI taxonomy): domain Bacteria; kingdom Bacillati; phylum Actinomycetota; class Actinomycetes; order Kitasatosporales; family Streptomycetaceae; genus Streptomyces; species Streptomyces sp. NPDC001530. The sequence goes on along the minus strand of NZ_JBIAVS010000036.1, from coordinate 38,128 downwards.
GAAGTGGGCGGCGCCGGGGCCATCGTTCACCGTCGCCTCGACGGCGGCGCCGCGCTCCTGCGCGTACCGCTGCAACTGGTCGAGTACGGCCTCGTGCACGGACTGACCCGGCTCGGGGACGAGGGGGTCCCCGTCGATCTCGGCGAGCCCTTCGTCGGAGATGTGCACCTCGAAGTGGGCCATGGCTGTCCTCCTCATGCTCATGCGGTGGGCGAAGCAGTGACCGACGGTGAGTCGGTGGGGCTGGGTGTGACGCCGGGGGTGGCGCCCGAGGGCGGGGCGCCGATGCCCTGGTACTTGGCGAACTGGGCGCGGATGGCGAGGACGTAGCCCTGGGCCTCGTTCGTCTGCGGCACCCCCTTGGCCGCGCGGACGGCGTCCATCCCGACGTCGTAGCCGGCCAGGGCGAGGTCCAGGACGCTGTTGGTGGTCCCGTCGTCGTCGTCCGTTTCCCGGACCTCGCCGCTGTCGAGCAGCTTCTGGCCCTGGTCGGCCAGATCGCACAGGTAGCGGCCCTGCGCCATGATCGAGTCCTTGGCGTCCAGGGCGGACACCTTGCCGTTGTCGTCGTCGTCCTTGCCGTACTGCTTGAAGATGTCGGGCGGCAGCTGGGAGAGGCCCTGCTCGCCGTTCGGGCCGACCAGGTCCGCGTTGAAGCCGGACTCCTTCTCGATCTGAGAGGCGATGACGATCGGGCCGATGGCGTCGCACAGAGCGCCGGCCTTCTGAATGGGGTCCGCCAGGTCTTCGGGGACGGTCGAGGTGTCCAGCTCGCCCTTGCCGTCGCCCTGGAAGATCTGGAGCGTCTGGTTCGCGTCGTCCTGGCTGGGCGGGTCCCCGCTGCCGCCGTGGAAGAGCAGGTACAGCGCGATGAGCGGGGCCAGCAGGACCCCGAACCCGCCGTAGATGATCACGACGACGATCACGATGGGCAGCGTGAGCACCCCGGCCAGCAGGCAGCCGCAGCCGGTGCCGGCGCCGATGAGGGCCTTGAGCGCGGTCGAGATGCCGCTCTCTCCGCCTCCGCCCCCTCCCATGGCTGAACTCATGAGCGCCTGCCTTCTTCCCCTCGCCTTGAACCGCGGTGGCCGCACGGCCCGTTGTGCTGTCCGCCGGGCTCGACAGATCGAAACGGGCCTCGGCGCAAATAAGTTCAAACCAGTCGAATCCAGATGAGCCAGAGCAGTGGAAGTTTCGAGCGAAGAGGGGGCAGGGCACACATGGGCATACCTTCGGCAACGCCGTCGGGCCCGCAGTCATGGGAACGGGGACCGAAGACCCCACGCCCGACACCCCCGCAAACGCGGCCCGCTCCCGACGGCGAAGCGACCGGTCCAACAGCGGGAACGGGCGGCGGTCGGGCCGTCCCGCCGGGGAGGACCGCCGGCCCGGCCCCGGCAGTACCCGGCGGCCACCCGGCTCCCGCCGGGCAACAGGCGTTCCCGCAGGCCCCCGTCCGGCGGCGGGCGGATGCGGTACCCCACGGCCAAGCCGCCCCGCGGACCGCACCCCGGCCCGCGGCCCGGGTCTCCCCGCAGGTCGCCCCCGCGCGCCGTCCCTTCCCGGCTCGGGTCCCGGAGCCGGGCCCGGCTCGGCCGAAACGGCCCAAGGCGGCCCGGGGCAGGTCGCGTGACGACGTCGGGTGGGTCAAGGCGCACGGCGGAGCCGGGGTGACCTCGCTGGTCGAGACGCTCGGCGGAGTGGACTTAGGGGCCCGCTGGCCGGAGCCCGCGCGGGGTGAACCGCACCGGATCGTACTGGTCGGCAGGACCAGCGCGCGCGGACTGCGGTCCGTCTCCCGGGCGTTGGGCGCGCTCAAGGAGGGCAGCGCCCCGCAGGGGCTCGATCTGCTGGGCGTGGTCCTCGTCGCCGACGCCCCCGGGCGGCTGCCGCTCAGTCTGCTGCGCCGTATCCGCGTGCTGCGCTCCGTCGCCCGCGTGCACCGGGTGCCGTGGATCCCGGCATGGCGTACGGGTGACCGCCCGAAGTCCCTGCCCAGGCAACTCGCCACGCTCGGCACGTTGGTGGGAAGCGAGCACTACGGCGAGGGAGCCGTGTCGTGACCCGTCCCCTGCCGGATGCCCGGCTCCTGGCCGACTACGCCCCGCCCGTGGGTGCCCACACGATCATCAACCTGCTCGCCTGGTGCGTCACGGCCGCCGGCGTCTTCGGGCTCATCACCGTCGGCACCCTGATGGCGCTCCAGCTGCGCCGTGGCGAACCGGGCGAAGGCGGCGAGCACTTCCGTGGGGTCTTCTACGTCACCCTCGCCTGCCTGCTCGCCACGTCCGCCCAACCGCTCGTCATCGTTCTGGGCGATCTGAGGCTCCTCGGCGGCCCGTAGCCCCATCGCACCCTCCAGTCCCCAACACACCTTCCAGCGCTGTCAGGCACCCCATCCATCCATCACCCAGTCACCCTCTCGCCCGCCGCTCATGCCGGGCGACGACTCCTCGGAGATCCTCATGTCCCTTCTTCTCGCAGCCTCCCACCTCCTGGCCGACGGCAATGTGCCCCAGCCGGTGAGCAACGCCCCGGGCGAACTCACCGGCAAGGTCAACAAGGTCCTCGGCATAGCCGCCTGGGCCGGCACCGCCGCCGGTGTCGCCGGGGTGCTGATCACCGGCGCGATGATGGCCATCTCCGTGAAGCGGGGCGAGAGTTCGGAGCACATGAGCCGACTCGGCATGGTGCTCGGCGGCTGTGTCCTCGTGGCCACCGCGGGCCCGCTCGTCAACTTCGTCTTCGGATAGGCCGGGCGGGCGGTCGAGATGTTCAAACGCAGGAAGCGGCGGGTCGAGGAGTCCGGGCCGTACTACAAGCAGCGCAACTGGCAGTTGTCGGCGGGATTCCTCGGCGTCGCGCTCGTGGTGGGCGTGATCGTCACAGCGGTGTCCGGCGGCCCCGACACCACCACCGCCCGCGCGAACGCGGTGGCGTCGGACGGCCCGTTGTCCGACGACTCCGACAGCTCCGGCAGCTCCGGCGCGAAGGACAGCCGGCCGCACGGCTGCCGTACCGACGACAGCGCGGGCGCCGCGCTGCCCACGGCTGCGCCCAAGGACGTCGAACGACACAAGCTCGGTGTCTCGCGGTTGCCCGTCTCCGCCTCGGCCGGGCCCACCCGGATCAGCGGCGACCTGTGGTGGTGCTTCGCGCACACACCCACCGGCGCCGCGCTGGCCGCCACCGTCATCCCCTCGCAGATGAGTGGATCCAACTGGCGCACCGTCACCGAACGGCAGGTCGTCGCCGGGTCGGGACGCGAGATGTGGGAGTTCAAGCGCGCCACCGTCAAGGACATCGACAGCGAGAACACCGATGTGACCCCCTCCTCGTACGTCGGTTTCGAGGTGACCTCGTACAAGCGCACGGCGGCGAGCGTGAAACTGCTCCTCAAGAGCTCCCAGGGGTTCGCGGCGACCACCATCGATCTGCGCTGGAACGGCGGTGACTGGAAGGTCCTGCCCGACGGCGACGGTTCCCTGCACACCCCGGTGTCGTCCGTTTCGGACACCAACAGCTTCGTTCTCTGGGGGGTTTGACGTGGACTGCGATTCCGGTAATCCGGCACTCGACCTGATCAAGGGTTTCTTCAGCTTTCTCGGAGACCCCGTCGGGACGATCGTCGAGCTGATCGCGAAGACCATCCTCGCGGCGGCGGTCGCAGTGTTCGGGGCGCTGGCCACCCATGTGCCGACCCTGCAGCAGACGGACACGTCGAAGGGCATCAGCAGCGACACCCAGTGGATCGTGGTCTACCTCGCGGTCGGCTCGTTGCTCTTCGCCGCCGCCCGCATGGCCATCGAGCGGAGGGGCGACGCGGGCAAGACCGCGCTGAAGGGCATCTTGCGGGTGGTTCTCGTCTCGGGCGCAGCCACCACCGTCGTCATGGCCGCCGCCAAAGTCGCGGACGACTACTCCGACTACTTGTTCAACAACGCCGTGAAGGAGGCGCTGCAGAACGTCGGCGCCTGTTCGGACGGCAGCGGGATCGAGGAGTCCTTCCTGCTGCTGATCCTCGCCTTCCTGCTGCTGATCGCCGGGATCATCCACACGGTCCTGATGTACATCCGGCTCGGCGTCATGATGCTGATGCTGGGCACCCTCCCGTTGGCCGCCGCAGCCTCCATGACGGACTGGGGCGCCGGCTGGTGGCGGAAGCACATCGGTTGGATGGTCTCCTGGCTGCTCTACAAACCCGCGGTCGCCCTCGTGCTGAACGCGGGTATGGCGATGATCAACGCGGGCCAGACCAGGGGCGACGGCTCCAGCAACGACGACGTCGCCATCAACACACGTATCGCCGGTATCGGCGTGATGCTGCTCTCCGCCATCGCCCTGCCCGCGCTGTTGAAGCTCATCGTGCCCGCCGCCGCCGCCATGGGCACCGGCAACCCCATGTCCAGCATGGGGCAGGCGGGAAGCCAACTGGCAAGCGGCGCGGTCCAGCTCGGCGCCAGCGGCGGCAGCAGCGGCGGCTCCGGTGCACAGATGGGTCCGAGCGGCGCGTCCGGAACAGGGGGTTCGTCCGGTGCGGGCGGCTCCTCCGGTGCGGGCGGGGAAGCAGGTTCGACCGGAGCGGGCGGCGCGCACGGTGCCGGAGCGGGTAAGGCCGCGGGTGCCGGTGCGGGCGGTGCCGGTGCCGGTGGTGCCGGTGCGGCGGGCGCGGCTGCCGGCGGCCCGGCAGGTGTCGCCGTGCTCGCGGCGGTGGCCGCTGCGCAGACCGCAAGCTCCGCCGTCTCGGGCGCCGTCGAAGGCGCCGACGGCGAGTTGGGCAACAACAAGTGATCCCCAGGAGGGCGACGACGCCCGGACCGTACATCCGTACGTCCGGTCGTCGCCGGCCCTGACGAACGGCCGCCGAGCTCCTTTCCCCGAGGGAGCTCGGCGGTCCTCCCGCCCCGCCTCCGTCCCACCGCCGCCGCCGTGTCTGCGACGCGTAGCCCGACCACTTCACGAAGGGAAACCGGATCCTCATGTCCACGGAAGCCGCCACCCATCCGACCTACGGAAACTGGCGCAGGCCACGGCGGCCGGGGCTCGGGCCGCTCGGGCTAGTCGGCACCTTCGGGATCTTCGGCGGACTCATCGCCACCCTGCTGGCGTCGCTGATCTCGCTGTACGCCGCGATCGTCGTGGCCCTCCCGGTCCTCGTCTTCCTGATACCGCTCGCCATCCGCACCCAGGACGGGCGCAACGTCTACCAGCTGATCACGCTGCGCATCAGCTGGTGGCGCCGGAAGGCGAAGGGCGCGCACCTCTATGTCTCCGGCCCGTTGTCCGCCCGGCCCGGCGGCCGTTTCCGTCCGCCGGGTCTGCTGAACAAGGTCACCGCGACCGAGGGCCGGGACGCCTACGACCGCCCCTTCGGCGTCCTGCACCACCCGGACCGCAACCTGTACACGATCGTCCTGGGCTGCGACCCCGACGGCGGTTCCCTCATCGACCCGGACCAGGTCGACGTCTGGGTCGCGCTGTGGGGCGAGTGGCTGGCCCGGCTGGCCCACGAACCCGGCCTGCGCGGCGCCTCCGTGATCGTGGAGACCGCCCCCGACCCGGGCACCCGGCTCGCCCACGAGGTGCTGCCCCGCATCCACCCGGACGCGCCGCCCGCCGCCCGTGCCGTCATGGAGGAGGTCGTCGACCGCTACCCGAGCGCCTCCTCCGAGATGCACACCTACATCACGCTCACTTACGGCGTCCCGCCGGGCCAGCGGCGCAAGAAGGACGACGTGATCACCGACCTCGCCATCCGTATCCCGGGCCTGCTCAGCGGGCTCGTCGCGGCCGGCGGCGGTGCCGCCTACCCCCTGTCGGCCGAGCGGATCGCCGAGGTGATCCGGGTCGCCTACGACCCCGGCGTCGCCGCCGATGTCCTCGACGCCCGCGCCACGCACGGGGGAACGGGCCTGGAGTGGGCCGACGCGGGCCCCGCCGCCGCCGTCGAGACCGTGGGCAGCTACCACCACGACTCCGGCGTGTCCCGGACCTGGCTGATGACCCTGGCACCGCGCGGCACCATCCGGTCCTCGGTGCTGAGGGGCATGCTGGAGGCGGCCCCCGGCACCCGCCGCAAGCGGGTCGCCCTGGTCTACCGGCCCATCGACCCGGCCACCTCGGCCCGGATCGTCGAGGCGGACCGGCGCAGCGCCCAGTTCATGGCGACGTCCGGAAAGGGCATGGTGCAGGCCCGTGCGGCCTCCGAGGTGCGGGCGGCGGAACAGACCGCGGCGGAAGAGGCGTCAGGCGCGGGGCTCGTGGAGTTCTCGCTGATGCTGACGGTCACCGTCGACGACATCGCGGAGCTGGCCGACGCCAGCGTCACCGTCCGCAACCTGACCGCGGCCTCCCGGGTGCTGATGCGGCCCGCGGACCGGATGCAGGCGGCCGCGTTCAGCTGCACGCTGCCCGCCGGAATCCTCCCGTGGGAACAGACCCTCATCCCGCACGAACTGCAGGAGGCGCTGTGAGCCGCCGTAGCGAGGAGAAGAAGGCCGAACGGGCCGACCGGCTGGCTGAAGAGCAGGCGCGCGAGGCGCCGGGCGCGGAGCAGCCCGGGCAGGAAGAGCCCTGGACGGAGGCGTCCTGGACGGAGAAGTCCGGGCGGAAGAAGTCCGGCAGGTCGAAGTCCGGCGCGCGGCAGAGCGGCAAGCAGAAAGCCCCGGCCCGCCCCAAGGAGCTGTTCGTCCCGCCCCGCGGCTGGTACGGCGTGGGCGGCGGACGCGTCGGCTACATAGACCCGCCGACCATGTGGCGCGCCACCACCGTGCAGGCCTGCGGCATGTGGCCGTTCGCCGCCGGTTCCGGCTCGCCCATGACCGGAGTACCGCTCGGACAGCACCTGTTCACCGGCGCCACGGTCTGCGGCGACCCCCTCAACTGGTTCACCCGCGCCCGCTACATCTCCAACCCCTCCCTGTTCATGCTCGGCATGCCGGGCCTCGGCAAGTCCACCCTCGTCAACCGGATGCTGATCGGGCTCGCCGCGACCGGCGTCGTCCCGCTGGTCCTCGGCGACCTCAAGCCCGACTACGCCGACACCATCCGCGCGCTCGGCGGCCAGGTGATCTCCATCGGCCGCGGCCGGGGCGGCATCAACGTCCTCGACCCGGGCGCCATGGGCGCCGCCGCCGCGAAGATCGGCGGCGAGGCCGGCGAGGTCCTGAAGGCCGAGGCCCACGGCCGGGTACTGAACATGGTCGCCGCCCTCATCACCATCGTGCGCGGCCGTCCGATGGACGACCACGAGCAGTCGGTGCTGAGCGCCTGCCTGCACCATCTGCGCGAACGCACCCCGGAGGGCGGTACGGTCCTGCTGCCCGACCTGCTGCGCGTGCTCACCGAGGGCCCTGACCGGGTCCGCGCGGTCACTCTGGACCGCGGCGACGACACCCGCTACCGCGACGCCGTGGACCCGCTGCACCGCTCCCTGCTCGGCATCCTGGACGGCCCGCTCGGCGACACCTTCGCCTCCGAGACGTCCACCCGTATCAACCCCGACGCGCCCGCCGTGTGCATCGACATCTCCGGCATCGGCGAGGCCGACACCCAGCTGACCGCCGCCGCGATGCTCGCCGCCTGGTCCGACGGGCTCGGCACGGTGGCCGCCTCGCACGCCCTCGCGGACGCCGGACTCGCACCCCGGCGATGGTTCTTCACCGTGCTCGACGAGCTGTGGCGCCCGCTGCGCGCCGCCACCGGCATCGTCGACCGCATCGACGCGCTCACCCGCCTCAACCGCTCCCTCGGCCTCGGCGACGCGAAGATCACCCACACCCTCAAGGACGCCGAGGCACTCGGTACGGACGCCGACCGTGCCAAGGCCCGCGGCTTCGTCGAACGGGCCGGGATGGTGGTGTGCGCCGGTCTGCCGAAGGCCGAGATGGAGGACCTGGGCAAGGTGGTGGGACTGTCCCGGCGCGAGATCGAACTCGTGTCGTCCTGGTCCTCACCCCCCGGCTGGGGCGTCAACGGCGAGAACGAGGAACCGCCGGGCCGCGGCCGCTTCCTCATCAAGGTCGGCGGCCGCCCCGGCATCCCCATCAAGGTCGCCATCACCGACGCGGAACGCCGTCTGCACAACACCAACCAGCGCTGGACGACCAACGAGGAGGCCATCGAGCAGGCCGCCGCCCGCGCCGCCGAGCAGGTGGCACGCGCCGCCCAGGAGGAGGCCTACGGGATGCCCAGCACCCCCGGGCTGCCACCGGCACCCGGCACGGAAGCAGCGGCGAGGAGGTGGACCGCATGAGCGGCACGCGCACCGGCGGCGACCTGTCCGACCAGCTGCCGTGGGCCATCGTCGGGATCGCCGGCACCGGCCTCACCCTGTTCACCGCCGTCTGGGCCGGCGGCACCCTCGGCGCCGGACTCTCCGGCCACGGCTTCGACGCCCCGCCCTTCGCCCTGTCCACCGTCTCGCGCCTGACCACTGACGGACCGGCCCCGCTGTGGCCCACGGCGCCGCCCGCCGCCGTCTACGCGGGCATGCTCGGCCTGCTGCTGCTCATCGCGGTGCCCGTCGCGCTCGGCGTGCGCCTCCTCATGGACCGTGCCGGCCGCACCAAGGGCCTCGCCGGACGGCGCGAACTCGCCGCCATGTGCCCCAAGGGCATCGAGACCCGGGCCCGCGAACTGCGCCCCACCCTCAAGGGCCGCGAGCGGCTGCACCCGGACGAGACCGGCAACCTCCTCGGCGACCTCGACCCCAAGGGCCCCGAGCTGCGCAGCAGTTACGAGGACGTGGAACTCGACCTCATGGCACCCCGGGCCGGCAAGTCCACCGGCATCGCCGTCCCCCGGGTGCTGCGCGCCCAGGGCGCCGTGCTGCTCACCTCCAACAAGGCCGACGTGTACGCCGTCACCCGCGCCGAACGCGAAAAGGTGGGCTGGGTCTGGACGTTCGACCCGCAGGGCATCGCCCACACCCCGCGTGCCATGTGGTGGAACCTGCTCGGCGAGTGCCACACCATCGAGGGCGCCCGCCGCCTGGCCGGCCACTTCGTGGCGTCCGTCAACGACGACACCGCGAAGAAGGACTTCTGGATCTCGGCCGCCCAGAACACCCTCACCGCCCTCTTCCTCGCCGCCGCCCGCGGCAAGGCCCCGGTCGTCGACCTCCTCGGCTGGCTCGCCGACCCCGCCGACCGCACTCCCGTCGACCTGCTCCGCGCGGCCGGACTCGTCGCGATGGCCGAGCAGTTGCAGGGCACGGTCCGCGGCGCGGTGGAGACCCGGGACGGCATCTACGAGACCGCCCGCCAGACCGTGTCCTGCCTTCTGGACCCCGAGATCCTCGCCTGGGTCACACCCGACCCCGAGATGCCGGAGTTCCGTCCCCACGAGCATGTCCTCGGCCAGGACACCCTCTACCTCCTGTCCAAGGACGGCGGCGGCTCCGCGGCGGGCGTCATTGCGGGCATCGCCGACGCGACGATGCGGGCGGGCGTGGTCGCCGCCGAACGCATGGGCGGCCGCCTCGACCCGCCGCTGACAGCGGTTCTCGACGAGGCCGCCAACGTCTGCCGCATCTCCGACCTGCCCGACCTGTACTCGCACTTCGGCTCCCGCGGCATCAACGTCGTGACACTGCTGCAGAGTTACCGGCAGGGCGCCCGGGTGTGGGGCGAGGTGGGCATGGACGCCCTGTGGAGCGCGGCGACCGTCAAGCTGCTCGGCGCGGGCCTGGACGACGCCGACTTCGTGCAGAAGATCTCCACCCTCGTCGGCCAGCACGACGTCCGTACGCCCAGCATCTCCCGTAGCAAGGATGGCACTTCGCGCTCCTACTCCTATCGTCAGGAGGCCGTCCTGCCCCCCGACAAGATCCGCGCCCTGCCCAAGGGCACCGCTCTCCTGCTCGCCACCGGCGTCCGGCCGGCCCTGATCCGGCTGCGCCCCTGGTACAAGGAGCCCGGCGCCGGCGCCATCTCGGCGGCGGCGAAGGCGGAGACGGCGGCCATCACCGAACGGGCCGCACGCCGTCTGCCAGGCTTGACGCTGGAGAAGTAGCCACCCGCCGGCCGGGATACCGCGTCGGCATGACCGCACGCAGCAGCAGCTCGACCGGCCCGTACCGCACTCGCCCCATCAGGTGTACGCCGAGGGCGAGTTGGACCGCGTACAACGCCACGTATCCGGCGAAGGGGAGCGCGGTGCCGACCCGGACCCGGCACCCGACGACAATGCCGCCGGGGCACCCCCACCCCGTTCAGGCAGTGGGGGAGTGCGTGCGAGGCCCCGCGTCTGCACTTTGATCCGCGGGACAGGCCCTGGCCCCACCTCACGGCGACACCACGACCGCGGCACCGAACGCCACCGTCGACGACAGGAACCATCCGAACGACGGTGCCAGCAGATGCCGCGAATTCCACAACCGGGCCGCGGCGGGCCGGTTCCGTGCGTAGACCACGGGCACGCTCCCGCCGACCGGCGGCAGCCCGCACAGCGGCCCGTAGATCCCCGGATCCAGGACGACGGCCCGCCCCAGGTGATCGGAGAACACCACGAGCCCGCCACTCCGCCGGTCGGCCGCCACCCGCGCCGTCACGACACCCATCACCCGCAGTCCGCGCACGCGCAGCCGCAGCGCCGCCACAGCCGTCCGCACGGCGAGCACCAGAAACCCGATCCCGAACCCCGCGCACAGCCCCGGCAGCACCAACTCCGCGCCCATAAAGACTCCTTCATCTGACGCATGTCCTTCCCGCGCACAACGGATGCCGGGCACCACCTGGTTCACACCCCCTTGAACCACAGGACGGCATCCCCCCGTTGTGAGGGCGGACCCTCCGGGCATCGACCCGGCCGACGCGGACGAAGGGAGCTTCGGCCCACATGAGACGGCCCCCGCGTGCAGACGGCTGTCGGACGGCGGCAGCCGTCGCGCTGGCCTGCGCCCTGACGGCGGCGACCCAGCAGGTCGCCCGAGCCGACCCCATGACCCTCACCGAGGTACGCGCCGAACTCGAGCGCCTCTACCACGACTCCGAGGTCGCCACGGAGAAGTACAACACCGTCGATGTGCAGGTGACCCAGCAGGAGAAACGTGTCCGCACGCTCAATGCCCAGGTCAAGACGGCCGAGACGAAACTGACCGGCCTCACCTCGCTGGCGGGGGCGGCGGCCCGGGCCCAGTACCGCAGCGGCGGCCTGCCCGCCGAGGTGCAGTTCGCCCTCGCCTCCGACCCCGAACACGCCCTGGACAACGCCTCCTTGGCCCGGCGGGCCCAACACTCCACGCAGAACGTGCTGACCGCCCTGACGGCGACCCGCAAGGACCTGCGCACCCGCACCGCCGACGCGTCCGGCGTCCTGACGCGCCTGAAGAAGAACCGCCGCACCATGGACGCCGGACGCAAGACGATCGAAGAGCACATCGCCACCGCGAAGAAGCTGGAGTCGAGCCTGGCGAAGAAGCAACGTCGGCAACTGGCCGCGCTCGAAGCCAAGGCCGCCAAGGACGCACAGGCGAAGTGGGTCGGCACGGGCATCCTCGAGAAGGTCGGCACCGATGCGACCGCCGCGGGCAAGAAGGCCATCGCCTACGCCACCCGCCAGCTCGGCAAGCCCTACGTCTGGGGCGCCGAGGGCCCCGACTCCTTCGACTGCTCGGGCCTGACCTCCCAGGCCTGGCTGGCGGCGGGGGTCACCATCCCCCGTACGTCCGAACTGCAGTGGGCGCAGTTGCAGCACGTCCCCGTCGCGGCCATGCGCCCCGGCGACCTCATCATCTACTTCTCCGACGCCAGCCACGTCGCCCTCTACATCGGCGACGGCAAGATCATCTCCGCTCCCCGTCCCGGGCGAGTGGTGTACGTGTCGCCGGCGGGGTCGATGGAGATCCTCGGGGTGGTGCGGCCGGACGCCTGAGACGGGAGACAGCCGAGGGGCGGTCCGTCCATGGATGCCATGGACGGACCGCCCCTCGCTCCGGGGCCCTCTCAGGGCGTCGCAAGCCCGGTCAGCCGGCGTACCGCTCCGCGAACTGCTCGTGCCCGGAGTCCGCCGGCCGCACGGCAGCCGCGGGCGACAACTCGAACCCCGGCGGCAGCGGGAGCAGACACGCGGGCAGCGGGGACGCGGGAAGCCGCGGCGCACCGCCGGCCAACTGCGGCGGGGCCGGCCGGGAGTAGGGCCCTTCTGGGGCTGCCTGCCCTGCACGGCCTGTCTGACCTGCCTGGCCTTCCGCGGCGCGGCGCCGCGCCAGCAGCCCGCGTGACGCGAATCGACCGGCCGGATTCCGTTCGGCCATGTGAATTCCTCCCTGACCTGTCGGCTGCGGCGCACCCATCGGCCGCCATCACCGGTTCCAGGGGCACAACGGACGGGGCACGGTCGGCGGTTCAGCCGCTATTTCCCCGGCCCGGTGGTGCCCGACCCCTTCGCCCCCGGCCTCGGCGGCGGGGGGACGGCGGCGGAGGCAGGGGCGTCCGGCCCCTCAGGGGACGGGGTCCGGGGCATTGTCAGCCCGGCCACCTGCCTGGTGAGGGTCCCCACGCTTTCGTTCGAGGAGTCCGGACTCGGTGTGCGGGCGGGGGAGTTGCCGCCCGACTTGGAGTAGTGCTCCGTGTAGGGAAGGTGGGCCGGCTTGTCCAGCCCTGGTATGCCCGCCGCGGCCGCCTGGCTGACGCCGATGTTGCTGGCCTCAGTGAGGGTGACCCCCTCGCCCTTGAGATTCGTCAGGTCGCTCGGATTCTGTGTGGGTTCCTTACGCCAGGCGTCTTGGTTGTCCTTGCCCAGGCTCAGCTGCGGCAGCACCCGCACAGTGCCGACCTGGAAGGCCCGCATGGTGGCGGCGTCCATGGCCGCCTGGTCGATCTGCAGCACCGGCATGTCCTGCTTGGTCCCGCCGGGCGGCGTCATTGGCGTGCCGGAGACGGCGTGCATGCCGTCGGCGAGGGCGCTGATGGCCATGCGGCCGATGATGTCGTGGCGCCTCGCGTCCTGCAGGTTGTACTTGGCGCCCAGATCGTTGTCGGCCGCGAGACTGATGGTGTCGGGCCGGAACCGCTTGTCGTAGTCGTTCGGGTTGAAGGTGACATTGCCGTTGAGCACCTGGTCCTGGGCCATCTTGGCGAGATAGCCGATGTGCATGTTCGCGGCTGTCTTGGCCACTTCCTGCCCGCGGGTACCTTCAGGCGTGTGCATGGCGAAGACGTCGAGGTGCCGCATCATCTGGGGTTCGATGTTCGCGTGGCCGTGCTGTTACGTCATCGGCTCGAAGCCCGCGTTCAGGACGTTGCGCATGTTGGCGTCCTCGCCGTGCGAGAGGTCGACGACCTTCAGCTCGGCGGTGGAGAAGTCGAACGGCGCCGCCACTTCGGGGGAGAACCGTGGGTCGCGCTGAACCGCGTCCCACTCCGCGGCCGTCATGTGGTGGTGCGACAGGTCCAGGCTCAGGCCGGTCTCGTTGGCCCGCACGGGATGCACCACGGGCCTCCATCATTCAGGGGGGACCTGCGGCAGTAGCCCAAACTCCGGTGGGCCGGGACCGTGATGTGGACCGACCGTTCCGTGGCCGTCGCCGTCCATCGTCGCCTGGGCCGCGGCAGAGAGCGGATGCGGTCGCAAACGGCGTGGTTGCGAGATCTCCTGCGGCCCAAGCTTTCTGATCACGCGGGGGAGTATCCGCGTGCCGTCGCTGTGCAGCCTGCCCCTGACGGGGGCAGGCTGCCCGCGGGCCGCGGAGGCAGACTCGGATCCACGAACGGCGAGCACCACCCGCCCCCTCACTGAGGGGAGCCGGCCGTCTGACCGTTCAGTAGCCGTCGCCGCACGACACTGCCGCTCAAGTCGCGAGCGTGACGCGTCAACAGCACTTCACCATGGCCGTGTTGAGAAAGAAAGACACTGATACCGATGAGACTGAGGCTTTCCGCAGCCGCCGTGGTCCTTGCCGCGCTGGCGACAGCCGGCACGGCGCTGACCACCACTGCCGTCCATGCCACGCCCGGCCGGCACGTCAGTGCCGCTGCCTACAGCCGGCCGCACCAGGCGCAGGCCATTGACGCCCGGGGGCCGGGGGTCTTCCCCCACTCGGTGGACTACGACCCGCACTCGTGGAGGTTCGTGGTGGGTTCGCTGGCGCACAGCACCATCTCCACCGTCAGCCCGGACGGTACGGTGCGTACCCTGGTCGACGACAAGCGGCTGGTGTCCGTTCAGGGAGTCCGCGTCGACTCCAGGCGGAACCGGGTGCTGGCCACGAATGTGGACTACGGACTCGCCGACCGCTCGTCGCCCTCCACGAAACTGAGCGTCGCCGGTGTCGCGAGCTACGACGCGACCAGTGGGCGCCGGCAGTGGTATGCCGATCTCAACAAGGTCGCGGGCGACGGCAAGCAGCACCTGCTGGCCGACGTGACGGTGGCTCCGGACGGAACGGCATACGCCGTCGACCAGCTGACCCCGACGGTGTTCCGGATCGACCGCTACGGGCGGGCCTCCGTCCTTCTGAACGACGATCTCCTGGCCGGCACGGTGGACATCCCGGACTTCCTGACCGGCGTGGGCATGACCGCCGTGGCGTGGATGCCAGGGGACTTCCTGATCGTCGCCAAGGCCGACGGCAGCCTGGTGCGTGTGCCGACCCGCCACCCCGAACAGGCCAGTGCGGTACGGCTTTCCGCCCGGCTCTCCGCTCTCACCGCGGGTATCCGGGTCCTGCCGGACGGCTCGATCGCCGCGGTCAGCAGCGGCCTGCTCACCGGAAAGGCCGCCGTAGTGCAACGGGTGCGCCCCTGCGACCACTGGAAGGCTGCCACCGTGACCGTTACCGACAGCGTCGCCGACCCGGTCACCAGCGCCGTCACAGCCGGCCCCCGAGGCTCGACGTATGCCCTCAGCGGTGGGCTGGCCGCCCTGCTGATGGGCCGGCCCAACGACGGATTCACCCTGCGCCCCGTCGACGTCGGGTGATTTCTGCGGCGGCCCCCACTCCACCGTGCTGACTACTCGTCATTCCACTCGTCATTTCCGAACCCTTGCCTGCCCACGAACTGTGGCACCTACGAATACGAAACGAAAAGGACACAACATGTCTGCGCTCTACACCACTGAGGCCCTCTCGACCGGTGACGGCCGAAACGGGGAGGTCCGTTCCCTCGACGGCGTACTCGACGAGGTGCTCGCGGTCCCGAAGGAGATGGGCGGCCCCGGCGGCGACAAGACGAACCCCGAGCAGCTGTTCGCCGCCGGGTACGCCGCGTGCTTCCACAACGGACTTCGGCTGATCGCGGGTCAGCAGAAACTCAAGCTGGGCGAGTCGACGGTCCGGTCCGCGGTGAGCCTGCTCGCTCTGGACAACGGCGGATTCACCCTGGCTGTCACGCTGACGGCGTACCTGCCCGGCCTGGAGCAGTCCACCGCCGATCAGCTGGTGAAGACCACGCACGAGGTGTGCCCGTACTCCAACGCCACCCGGGGGAACATCGAAGTGACGCTCAAGGCCACGGTCTGAGGTTCTCCGGGCCGCCCAGGCCCGTTTCATGACGGAGGCTCCCGCTCGGTGAGAGAGCTCATCGGGCACCGGGAGCCGATCCGATGTCGACCGTTCGCGCCCAGGCGGGCGGCGAGTCCGGCACACAGTCGGGCTCGTCCTCGTCGCCGCTGCCGACGGGGCCACATGCTGCAGGCCGGTCGCAGCCGGCGTACAGCACGGCCGTGGTATCACCCAGCAGCGTCCCGGCTCTCGTGGCTCTCAGCGGGGCCTCAGTCTGGTCGATCAGGGCCGCGAACCGGTCGTGATCGCCGTCAGGGCCGCCACCTTGGCCATCACGCGTCGGGCCACAGCTGCCCACCGCGGTTGCGCGGACTCCTCGGCCGCCCGCACGGCCGCCTCGGTCAGCGCCCCTGCCTCCTCCAGGCCGTCCAGGTGGATAGGGGTGCGTGGGTGCATACGTGCGAATGGTCGTCGTTCTTTCGGCCGGGGCTCGGGGGTCACAACCGGCCGTTGTGCCGAGGCGGCGGGGGCGGGCGGGGGAGGAAGCTCTGCGGAGAACGGCCGGTAGGGATCGGCCGTCGCGGGAACCGGAGGAGTACCTCATGAAGCGCATTGTCATTGCCCTGGCCGTGGCTGCCGTGTTGGCGGGGGGTGTGGTGACGGCGTGGAACGTGTTCGACAACTCGTCGGTCGCGACCGTGGGCGGAGCTGATCACACGGTTTCCCGTACGGAGGTCGAGAAGCTGGCCAAGGAGAACTACGGGATCCCCTTCGTCCAGGACGGCCCGCAGTCCGTGAGCTGCCCGAGCGGGCTGCACGCGAAGATGGACGACACCGTGGCGTGCACCGCCGTCTTCAAGGGCGAGAAGAAGACGATGCTGATCTCCGTGACCGGAGTGAACGGCGACCGGGTGAGCTTCGACTATGGCCTGTCGAAGTAGGGCGAGGACGAATCGGAGACCGGACGGGGCGGGCGGCGGGGAAGGGCGAGCAGCAGCCCACCGCTCGCCGGGCGGCGTGGTGCGGCGACGGGGTCAGTGGTCGCCGACCACGCCGCAGCGCCATGCCCAGGCGGCGATCTCCACGCGGTTCCGCAACCCCAACTTGGCCTGAATGTTGGTCAGATGGGACTTGACGGTCGAGAGCGAGACGACAAGGTCGGCGCAGATCTCCTGGTTGGTCCGCCCGTCGGCGACCAGCCGGGCCACATCCAACTCCCGTTCCGTCAGCGGACCGGAGGACACCTCGCCTCGAGAAGCGGGGCGCTGCTCGCCGATCCGCGCCAAGAGCCGTACGGTCACGGCAGGGGAGATCAGCGCGTCGCCGCGCGCCGCCGCGCGTACGGCCTCCACCAGCAGTCCTGGGCCCGCGTCCTTCAGCAGGAACCCGCAGGCGCCGCCGTTCAGCGCCCCGTAGAGGTAGTCGTCCTGGTCGAAGGTGGTCACGACCACGACGCGCAGCGGGTCGACGACCTTCGGCCCCGCGAGCAGTCGGGTCACATCCAGCCCGTCGAGTTTCGGCATCCTGATGTCGACGAGGCACACGTCGGGGCGCAGTTTTCTGGCCATCTCCACGCACTCCGCGCCGTCGGCCGCCTCGCCCACGACCTCGATACCGGGCTGTGTCTGGAGAATCAGCCGGAAGCCCGTGCGCACCATCTCCTGGTCGTCGGCGATCAGGACCCGGACCGCCGATCCGCTGGCGCTTGATCCGCTGGCGTTGGTCATGCGGGTGATCCTGTCACAGCGCCGCGTACCGGGAATTCCGCCGTCAGCCTCCAGCCGCCGTCCTCGGCCCGGCTCGCGTGCAGCGTGCCGCCGACCGCCTCGGCGCGTTCGGTCAGCCCGATCAGGCCGAGGCCGCCGCGCCCGCCGAGAGGTTTGTCGTTCGGCGCCGCCTGCTGCGGTGGTGGTGCGTTGTGCACCTCGACCCGAAGCCGCCGGGCAGCCGCGTCCTTGGCGTCATGGTCCGACAGGGCGACCCGTACGGAGACGGACGGTGATCCCGGCGCGTGGCGGCGTACGTTCGTCAGCGCCTCGCGCACGACGTTCCGTACGGAGGTCTCCACCTCCGGGGCGGGCCTCGTCTGCCGGGCTTCGGCCGCGACCTGGAGGGTGGCGGGGACGTCACGTTCGGAGAACGTGGCGACCAGCTCGCCCAGTTCGGCGTACAGCTCCCCCGGCCGCACCGCCCGTGTGGTGTCGTCGCGCAGCACGCGCACCAGCTTGCGCATCGACTGCAGGGTCTCGGCCCCGGCCTGCTCGATGCCGTGCAGCAGCGGGTCCACCTGCTCGGGCGCGATCTCGCGGATCGTACGGGCTGCCTGGGCCTGGACGACGATGCCCGTGACGTGGTGGGCGACGAAGTCGTGCAATTCGCGGGCGAGTTCCAGACGTTCGCTCTGGCGCGTGTCGGCGACAGCGCGACTTCTGCGGTGGTCGAGGCTGCGCAGATACGAGCCCAGGCCGACCGCGCCGCCCGTGAGGAAGATCAGGAGGAAGGAGAAGTAGATGTTGCCGCTCACATCCAGCCGCATCGGTGCCGAGATCACGGCGGAGCCGAGCGCCGTGCCCAGCGTGGCGGCCAGCCAAGGTTGCGATACGTCCCTCGCGGTGCGTACCAGCAGGAGCAACAGGCACAGCGTCTCCAGCATGCCCCAGCCGGCGAACGGCGGCGTCACGGACGTGAAGAAGACCAGCGTCACCGTCCAGGAGACGAGCACCGCGGCACCCGCGCCCCAGGCCGGCGCAAGACGTCCGTCAGGCAACAGCAGTGCGACGCCCGCCACGAGGCCCGGGGCCAGCCTCCCCCATACGCCGCCGCCTTCGAGTTCGGAGGCGGCGGCGACGCCGGACACGTCGACCACCCACAACAGCGCCATGATCACCCCCAGAGCGGTGAGGGCCGTGCGGCGGGGCAGCCGGGGATTCCGCGGATGATCGGCTGTGTCTCTCGCATCTCTCACGTACCGCAGCGTAGGGGCGGCCCTCGCCGTGCGGCCTCGGCCGAAAGGACGACGCGGCGGCTGTGAACCGGTCGGTCGGCCGAGGCGAAGGTCCGTGCCAGGGGCGGATGTTGGAGCACATGAACAACAACACCTCCTGGCCGCCGCCCGTGCTGAGCGGCATCGGACTGTCCAAGTCCTTCGGATCCACCCGGGCGCTCGACGGCGTGGACGTCGCCGTGCGGCCAGGTGAGTCGCTGGCCGTGATGGGCCCCTCCGGGTCCGGCAAGTCGACGTTGCTGCACTGTCTCGCGAACATCGAGCGCCCGGACAGCGGCCAAGTGCTGCTGGACGGCGAGCGCATCGACCAGTTGCGCGAACCGGACCGCAGTGAGCTGCGCCGTACCCGCTTCGGCTTCGTCTTCCAGTTCGGCCAGTTGCTGCCCGAACTGCCGGCGGTGGAGAACGTGGCGCTCCCGCTGATGCTCGGCGGTGTCGCGCGCCGCGAGGCGGAGCGGCGCGCGCGCCAGTGGTTCGCGCCGCTGGGCCTGGAGGGCAAGGAGGACAGCCGCCCCGGCCAGTTGTCCGGCGGACAGGCACAACGAGTAGCGCTCGCACGTGCGCTGGTCGGGGGCGCTCAGGTCGTCTTCGCCGACGAGCCGACGGGCGCGCTCGACCAGGCCACGGGGCAGGAGGTGATCCGGCTGCTGACGAAGGTCACCAGGCTGCAGAACACGGCGTTGGTCGTGGTCACCCACGATCAGTCGGTGGCCCACTGGTGCGACCGCACGGTGCACGTGCGGGACGGGCGGACCGTACGCGAGACGGATGCGTCCGGCTCAGCACCCGAAGACTCAGCACCGGTCGGCTCGGCATCCGCAGGGGCCGGGGCCTGGACCGGCGAAGGTACCGGAGTCGCGCGATGAGAACGATGAGGGCGCTGGACCGCACCACCTGGACGCTGACCTGGCGGCTGCTGCGGGGCGGCGGCAGGCACGGCCGGCTCGGTGCCGGACTGTCCGTCGCCGCCTCGGCGATCTGCACGACACTGCTGCTCCTGTGCGTCGGCGCCAACCTCGGCTTCGGCGAACGCGCCGCGCACGCCGACTGGCGCACCCCCGCCAAGGCCGGGCTCTCGCGCGCGGTGGCCGTCGAGGCGGTGGGCACCACCTTCGTCGGCGGCGAGCCCGTGACCGTCGTCGATGTCGCCGCGTTGCCGGGCATGAGCGGCGAGGCACCCGCGCCTCCCGGCATGCCGCACTTCCCTGAGCCGGGCGAGGTATGGACGTCGCCCGCGCTCGGCAGGCTACCCGGCAAGGACACCACCGGCACGCTCGGCCGCACCGCGCTGGTCAGGCCGGGCGAGAAGGTGGCCATCGTCGGGCACCGCGCCGATGACCCGGCGATGACGGTGAAGCGCGGCAGCGACCCGCGCCGTCCGGGGGACATCGTCACGCCCACGCCCGTCGCGGACTTCGCGGGGAAGCGGACGGCGGACGGCCTCGGTTCGCAGTACCAGGACCTGATGAAGATCGCCACGGTACTGCTGATCGTGCCGCTGCTCGTGCTCGGCGCCTCCTCGGCCCGGCTGTCCGTCTCGCGGCGCGACACGCGGCTGGCCACGCTGCGGCTGCTGGGCGCCGCGCCGGGCCGGATTGCGGGGATCGCGGTGGCCGAGGCGACGCTGACCGGCACGGCGGGGGCCGTCGCGGGCACGCTGGGATATGCGGTGCTGCTGCCGCTCGCGGCCAAGGTGCCTGTGGCAGGTGGTAGTTGGTATGTCTCCGACCTGTGGGTCGGCGCGCCCGTGCTGCTCGCCGTGCTCGCCGGCGTGGTGCTGATGGTGGCGGGCAGCGCACTGGCGGGGCTGCGGCAGGTGGTCGTGGGCCCGCTCGGGGTCGTCCGCCGCTCCCGCACTCCCCGTCTGAAGGCCGTGCGCGCGCTGTTGTTCGTCGTCGTACTGCTCGGCTACTGGCAGCTGTCCAAGGGCAGGTCGATGGACATCAACGCGGTGGTGTACTGCTGCGCCGCCGTCTTCGCCGCACTGAGCGTCATCGGCCCGTGGGTGGTCGGCGTGCTCGGCGGCCTCGTCGCCCAGCATGCGCGGCGTCCGGCGACGCTGCTGGCGGGGCGCCGGCTGCTCGACGACCCCAAGTCCGTGTGGCGTGCGGTGTCGGCGCTGACGCTGGCGGCGTTCGTGGCCGGTTTCTTCGCGCTGTTCAGCCTCGGCGGCGACTCGCCCTGGGGCAGCGCGGACCGGCTCGCGCTGTCCGTGCCGAAGGAACGCGTCGCCGCCGTACGGCATGAGGCGGCCGTACGCCTGGAGCGCGCGGGCATCGACGCCACCGTCGGCGCGGACGACGACTGGGTCGCCACCGGTGTGGGCGGAGGGGGCGAGCGTCAGGTCACCGCGACCGTCGCGGACCCGGGCCGCCTGGACACGGCGCGCGGTGTGCTCACCGGCCTCGTGCCCGGCCAGTACCCGATCACCGGCCCGGACGCGGACTGGCAGTCGCGCCAGTTCAACCGCGACTTCCACCACGTGACGCTGGCCGTGCTCGGCGTGAGCTTCGCCATCGCCATCGCCTCTACGGGCATCACGGCCGCCTCGTCCGTCCTGGACCGCCGCCGCACGTACGGCCTGCTGCATCTCGCGGGCACCCCGCTGCGGATCCTGGACGCGGCCAGGCGTACGGAGTCGGTGCTGCCCGCTGCGGTGCTCGCGGTCGGCGCGGTGCTCACGGGGCTGTTCTGCGCCGCGCCGCTGACACTTGCCGGCGGTGCCCCGCAGTTCGACGGCCGCAGCGCCATGCTTCTCGCCGGCTGCCTGGCGCTGGGCTTCGCGGGCCTGGCCGGCGCGAGCGCGGCGAGCCGCCCGCTGTTGCGCACGGTCGCGGGAGGGGCGGGCCCGCGTCCGGATTAGACGAACGCGTGTCGTTTGGTGTCAGTGGTTTTGGGTCAGGTGGGCGAGGGTCTGGGCGGCGCTGTCGGGCGCGAAGGCGCTGTCGATTCCCTCGGCGGCGCCTTCGGCTGCTTCGATGGAGCGGGGCAGCAGGAGGTTCTCGTAGGCGCGGGTGGCGTCGTCGACGGCGGGGTTGTCGATGAGGGCGCGGGCGAGGTCGGCGCCGTCGAGCATGGCGAGGTTGGCGCCCATGCCGGAGAACGGCGACATGAGGTGGGCGGCGTCGCCAAGGAGGGTGAGGCCGGCGGTGTGCTGCCACGTGTGGGGGACGGGCAGGGCGTAGAGCGGCCGGTTGATGTACCCGGTGTCGGTGTCGGCGATGAAGCCGAGCAGGTCGGGGTGCCAGCCGGTGAACTCCTTGAGCAGTGCTTCGCGTACCGCGGCGGTGTGGGTCAGGTTGAGGCCGGCCTTCTGGTGCCAGTGTTCGTCGGTGCGCATGCCGATGTAAATGCGGATGTGCTGGTGGCTGTTGCGCTGGGCGACGAAGCCCTGGTTGTTGTCGAGGGCCATCATGGTGCCGTCGCCGGTGAGCGCGGCGAGTGTGGGGTGGCGGGTGTCGGCGTTGTCGAGACCGGTTTCGACGAAGGTGACACCGGTGTAGACGGGTATTGCGTCGGAGAGCAGGCGGCGAACCTGCGACCACGCGCCGTCGGCTCCGATGACGAGGTCGTGCTCGGTGGTGGTGCCGTCGGCGAAGTGCAGGCGGTGGACGCCGCCGGTGAGGGGTTCGGCGCGGGTGAGCTTGTGGCTCCAGCGCACAGTGTCGGGCTTGAGAGAGTCCAGCAGGAGGTCGCGCAGCTGGCCGCGGTCGATTTCCGGGTTGCCGTCCTTGGTGTCGGCCTCGGGCGGGACGGCGTCGAACAGGACGCGTCCGTCACGGCTCACCAGGCGCATCTGCTGACCTTCGGGGCGGGCGAGTGCCAGGAAGTCTTCCAGCAGTCCGGCTTCACGCAGGGCGTTCTGGCCGGAGTCGGGGTGCATGTCGAGGGTGCCGCCCTGGTTGCGGGCGGTGGGGGAGGCGTCGAGGTCGTAGACGGTGGCGGTGATGCCGTACCGCTGGAGGATGCGGGCGCAGGTCAGGCCGCCGGGGCCGGCGCCGATGATCGCGATGCGGGGTGCGGTGGAGGCGTTCATGGTGGTGCTCCGTCCATGGGAGTGCTCGGCAGGCAGGAGAAAAAGAAGGCTGCGGCCGGGCAGTGCCCCGCGGCCGACGGTTCCAGAAGAGCACAGTCGACCCTAAAAGTGCAACAAGACAACTTTTGAAGTTGTGCAACCAAGGGGTAGGGTTGAGGCATGAGCGAGACGATTGCGGATCACGCACCGCGGGGGCGCCGCGAACGCAAGAAGGCCGCCACCAGGCAGGCCCTGGCCGATGCCGCCCTGCGCCTCTTCCTCGAACGCGGCTACGACCAGGTCGGTATCCGGGACATCGCCGACGCGGCGGACGTGTCCACCACCACCCTGTTCAAGCACTTCCCCGTGAAAGAGGCACTCGTCTTCGACGAGGACACCGACCAGGAAGCCCGGCTGCTGGCCGCCGTGCGCGAGAGGCCCCAAGGCCAGTCCGTCCTCGCGGCCCTGCGCGAGCACGCCCTGCGCCACCGGGTCGACGCCGGGGGCGCCGACGCGAACTTCGCCGCCTTCGTCGAACTCGTGGAGAGCACCCCGGCACTGCGCGACTACGCCCAGCGCATGTGGCTGCGCCACGAAACCGCGCTCACGCACGCCATCGCCGAGGCAACCGGAGTTCCTGCCGACGATCCTGACTGCGCGGCACTGGCCCACTTCGTCCTGGAAGCGCCCCGCACCGCCCGCGGACGTACCGACGGCTACGAGACGGTCACCCGTGCCTTCGACATCCTCGAACGCGGTTGGAGCAACATCAGCCCCAGGGCCTGAGCGCGTATGCACGGCATGGACTTCGGCTTAGGGGCCGAAGCCTCCATGCCCCCACCCAGCACGCCTGTACCAGTCCCGGATCTCAGAAGTGCCCGTCAGTCGTTTGCAGCCTCGGCTTCGGGCGCAGGTGCGCGGTCGAACAGGGCGTTCAGCGCCGGGACGACGAGTCGCATCCGCACCCCGCACACCGGTACCCGCGCTCCGTGCGGGCGTCGCCACCGGCTCGCCCGGGGCCGTTGGCGCCATCCGGGTGATGCCGAGCCAGCGGGACCGGCCGCACGGGTCACACCGTGAACTTGACCGCTTCGAGCCAGCGCGTGTTTTCGAGGGTGCCGCCGAAGACGAAGTCGGGGCGCGCGTCCGCGCAGCCCTGGCCGCCCCAGGCGTAGCCGTGGACCTTGGCGATCTCGCAGACCTGGCCGCTCCCGATGTTGATGGCGAAGCCCGTCATGTACGGGGCGGACTTGCTGGTGCTGCCGATGTAGTTGTTCTTGCCGTTCCCGACGATGGCTGTCCACTGCGGTTCCCACCTGCCCTGGCCGCTGGTCGACTTGGCGTCGTGGACGAAGGCGTTGGCGGCCGAGCCGCCGCTGCCGGTCACCGCGATGTTGATGGACTTGATCGGCTTGTTCTGGCCGGTCGTACCGGCCAGCGTGCCGTCGCACACGGGCTTCTGCCAGCCCTGTCCGGACAGGTACACGCGGTAGCAGATGTGCCGCCCGCCCGGGTCGCTCCTGGCGAGGCGCCTCACGGCGGTGGCGGCGGTGTCCTGCGGGGGCTTCGCGGTCACGGTGGTCCGCGGCGGCCTCGCGGTCACGGTGACGGTGACACTTCCGCCGCCCTTCGAGCCCTTTGAGCCTTTTGAGCCCTGTGTGTCCTTCGGCTTCGTGGGCGTCGCGCTGGGCGGTGACGGCATCATGCTGGGGGTCACGGACACGGTCGGTGCAGGCTCCTCGGCCGAAGGGCTCTTGCTCGCCTCGCTGGTCGCACGGGCGGCCTGCGTCTCGTCCCCTCCTCCGCCCGACCCGCCGCTGCCCAGCATCACCAGCGGAACGATGACGAGAGCGGCCACGCCGAGTGCGGCCGGGCCGACCACGAGGGGCCGGTGGAGCAGCCCGGGTTCCTCGAACTCGGCGTCCGACTGGCGCAGTTCGCCCCGGCGGCCGATCTCCGGGCGCGGGATCGGGCTCCGGCTCGGGTTCGCGGGCGAGGCCGAGGCCCGGGTCGAACTGAAGGCGGGGGGCGGGGACGGGGAGCCTGAGGGCTGCGGCAGGGCGTACGCCGCTTCATCGACTTCGACTTCGACTTCGAGTTCGTCTTCGGGGTCGTCGTGGAGGCCCTCGTCGACGTCGTCGTCGACGCCGGAAGGCCCGGTTCCCGTCTCGTGTCCGTACGGCCCTGTGGGTACTGCGGGTTCGCCCTGCTCGGGCGGCTGCTCCCCGTGCTGCTCCAAAAGCGTGCTCGAACCGTCGGGGGCGACTTCGACGAAGGCCACGTAACCCGAAGCGGGATCGGAGATGGCCGCCGTCACGGTGGCGTTCCGGTCGCGTGCGTATCCGTGCAGCGTGTCGAGGACCGCGGCGTCGACCGCCTCTCCCTCCGCCGTCGGCACGGGTACGCCATCGATGGCGGCGGAGCCGTCGCCCGAGATGACCACCGCGAGGAACGGGGACGGCTCGGGCGCGTTCCCGGCGGGTTCCGGCCTGCTGAGATCCACCGGCTCCCCAGGTACGAGGTGCTCGTCCCCGGTGATCGGCTCGTCCGTCTCTTCACCCCGGCTCATGACCATTCCTTCCCTACGTCTTCCAGCCGTGTGGCCCTGGTCGGATCAGGACCTCGCCGCGCCCCAGGGGGGTGGGGCACGGCGAGGTCGTACCCGCACAACGGACGGCGGGTGAGAACGGTTCAGCATTCGGGCCGACCGGGACCGCCGGGTCGTCAGCCCACGTCTCGATAGGCCTGGCCGGCGGCGTTCGCGGTCGTGCCGTCGTAGAGGCCGGTCGGGCTGGTCTGGGTGGACAGCGTGAACCACGCGTAACGCTCCACGAAGTCCAGGCCGTTCAGCATCGTCGTCGACGACTTGATGAAGTCGGTCTCCTCCTGCTGGCTGGGATAGCGGGGGGTGCCCTGGGAGAAGTCGATGAGGCCGTACTCGGTCAGCCAGATCGGCTTGTGGTAGCGGTCGTGGACGGCTTGGAGATAGCCGCGCAGCTGATTCGCGGCGTCGGGGCCGAAGTCGGCGCCGTACCAGTGCAGGGGGATGAAGTCGACCTTCAGGCCGCGCTCGGCGGTTCCCGTCATGAAACGGTCCAGCCAGCCCCCGGCGACGTCGGCGCCCGTGGAGACCGCCGGGGCCCCCAGGCGCAGGCCGGTCGCCTGGAGCCGGGGCCACAGATCAAGAGCCTGTTCGGGGGTCATGTTGGACTGGGTGCCCGAGTCGGGCTCGTTGAAGCTGAGCAACTCCGTGCCCTGCTGGGCGGCCTGGCCGAGTTCGGCGTCGGTCACCGAGCCGGGACCCCAGATCATCGGGACGAACTCGACACCGTCCGGCTTGGCGACCGGACCGGTGGACGAGGCCCAGTTGAAGTACCAGGACGCACCGGACTCGGCCAGCGCCTGGGAGGCTCCGTCGACGGGGTTGAGGCTGATGCCCTTGCGGGTCGAGGCCGGGGTGACTGTGCCGGTCGTGGTCGTCGTGGCAGGGTCCGTCGCTGCGGCGGCGCTGCCGGTGCCGAACGCGACGGTCAGGCCGCTGCACTTGGTGCACTGGTACATGACCTTGTTGCCCGGCTCGGCGTCCTGCTTGGACCAGGCGTACGCGGTGGGGCACGTCTGGTTGATCATGTCGCTGTAGGGGGTCTTCGCGTCCCGGTTGGGATTGACGCACACCAGCGACTGGCCCGTGCCCTGGTCCTTGACCAGGTTGTCCGCCGGGCAGGCGGACAGCAGATCCTCGGCGCAGCCCGCCGCCGCGCACTCGCCGCTCTCGGGCACCGCCACATCGTTCGGGGTGATGGTGACGGGCGCCGAGACGGCGTTGACGTAGCTGACGTCGTACCAGGGCGCCAGGTTGTCGGCCGGGTCGAAGTTGAACTCGGCGAGTCCGGTGGGCTGTTCGCCGAGCGAGCAGTGGTCGGCGTACGGACCGCAGTCGCCCACGGCACAGTGGAACGTACTGCCGTCGTCACCGCTGCACCCCTGGCGGGCGAAGAACTTGCCGCGCCAGTGCCCGGCGCCCTCGCGCTCGGGAATGGTGATGGTGGCGGACTGGCCGGGGTCCAGCGTCGGCATCCCGGTGAGCGAGGCCGAGCCGTCCGCGTTGACCGTGCTGCCGATCCAGATACGGCTGTCCGTCCTGTTCTGGAAAGTGACGGTGTGCTCGGCGGTGCCGACGTCGGCGGCCGGCGTTCCGTTGATGCCCGCGCTGTCGGAGCGGTGGACCTGGATCGCCACGGCGGTGCCTGTCACACCGGCTATGACCAGTAACAGAGCCAGCAGAAATGATGTGCGTCTGCGCATGGTGCGCATAGAGCGTGCCTCTCCATCGGGCTTGCGGGGGTTCGGGGTTCGGCGATCAGTTGTCGCCTGCGCGGGCACGACGGATGGGCGCGGTGGATGGTTCAGTCGACGGAACCATTGAACCGTTCGCTGTGGCTGCCCGTCATGCCTCGTGCCAGTGGGCCCGGTCCCGGGGATCCGGCCCGAGGGGGATACGACGGGAGAGATTCGCCATGGCCGACACCACCCCGCGTGCCCGACAACCACAGCGGCAGCGGCTGATCAAGGAGCGCCCTCTCTCCCAGGAGGACGTGAAGCTGAAGGGCCTGGCACGTGAGCTGATCGACGACGACCTCCGGGCGAGTTCGACCCGGCGATCCCTGTCGGAGCTCATGGCGCGACTGTGGCGACTGCTGTCGCGGAACGGCGGGGGCACCGCGGGCCCCGCGGGCGGTGCTGCTGGTGGTGGGGGCGGCGGGGGCGGTGCAGGCCGTGCGGAGCCATCCCAGGGGGACTACGGCCACCCGTTCACGGCCGCCAACGGTGCACCCCCCGCGGGGAGTCCCGAGTCTTCGGCATCCTCGGCATCGCCGGCCCAACAGAAGACAAGCGAGCTCACGCGGGAAGAGGTCGAGAAGCTCACGCACTACATGTTGGAGCAGATCACCGAGAGCCCTCGGCTCCAAAGGGCGTATGAGAACAACCGGTTGCCGATGCTCGAGACGCTTCTCACCAGGTTCGCCCCGGAGAACCAGCCCACCGCGCGAGAGCGCTGGACCCGGGAAGCGGTGGTACCGCCACCACCTGCCGAAGACGGCCGCGACCGACGCGCACCCTCGCCGGTCCTGCCGTCCCCAGAACATCCCCTGACGGAGGCGAGCCGCGCGACCTCCTTCTCCGTGCCTCGGCCGGCGCCTCCCGGTCAGGACGCACTCCGGTCGGCCCGCGACTTCACGAGGCAGAACAGCCCTACGCCGCCGCATACGACTACTCGTCAGGGCCTCGACGGCAGTGGCGACTCCCAGTCCGAGTCCCCTCCGGTGTCCCCGATGACGCCCCCGGCCCGGCCCGTCCCTCTCGCCCGCCCCGAGTCCCCTCCGGTGTCCCCGATGACGCCCCCGGCCCGCCCCGTCCCCCTCGCCCGCCCCGCGTCCCCGGCACGCCGGAGACGCTGAGCGGACGGTCGTACTTGCCCGGTGCGGCAGTCCGCGCCGTGCCCTGGCTCTTCCTTGTCACTGCTACCGCTTGCTCTTCCTCCTGGAGCTGCTGCCGTGCGACTGCGAGTCCTTGCTGCTGCCGTGCCTGGAGGAGCGCTGGCCGGACGTCCTGCCGGAGGACTCCTGCTGTGCGGGCTGGGTGGACTTCACCGCACTGGCGAAGGACTTCTGGGACTGGGAGGCGGACGTGGAACTTCCTTGCTGGCCGCTCTCCCATTCACCTGTCCGGGGGTTGTGATACAGCGTCTGCCCGTTGTGTTCGACGACGTACGTGCCCGCGTCCTTGTCGTAATAGGGCTCGTGTCCTTCGGACTGAGTGTTGTCGCCCTGAGTGTTGTCGCCTCCCGGATCGCCGTTCGGCGGGGTGTTCGACTTCGGCGGGGTCCCTCCGGTGCTGTTGCTGGGAGAGGAGTAGTCCGGCGAGTTCCGGTCCGACACGATGGGGCCTGTGTACGCGTTCATGGTGTTGTCCTGGGGGTTGACCGTACCAATCGGGCCGTCCGGAGTGTGGCTGTACTGCCAGTAGGTGTCACGGACGCCGGGGTAGTGGTCCTGCGTGTACGCGTTTGATTTCAGCTCGACTCCTTCCTCGTAGCCGTACGTCGTCAGGACCTCCCCCGTCCTCCGGTCCGACCTGCCAGCGGTCGCGGGATGGTCGTACTGCTGGTCGTAGTTCGGCTTGACTGCGATCTTCCATTTCTGGTCGCGCGCGTCATAGGTGCCCGGGAAGATCTCGGAGATGTCCGTCGCGTGCATGCCCTGCCGCACCTTGCAGCCGTTGCATGTCCCGAAAGGCAGAATGAGGTCCGTCTGGTACGACCACACCTGTTTCCCCTCCCGACGCAGCTCCTGCGCCAGGTTGTAGGACCAGTCGAGAGCGCGCACCTCCATGTCGTTCCGGGACATCCGCATTTCCTGGCCGCCGTTCGGGAGCGTGTACCTGCTGTTCGGGCCCGCCTGGACGCCGGGGTAGAAGGGATCTGACGTTGCGTGCAGCTGGTTGTTGACGTAGACAGCGGCAATAAGGCGAGGCCTGGTGTCGTTCGGGTCCGTGACCGATTCGAACGCCATGCTGCGCACCTGCGATGCGGCGCCGTATTCCTGAGGTGTACTCATGGATTGTCCTCACTGAGGGGGTGGTGGTGGGATGGTGAGCCGCCGGACGTTCAGGCCGCGGCGGGCGGTGGAGGGGGCGGGGGGCCGGGCGGCGGGGCGAACGGGTCGACGATGTCGACGGGAGGACTCTCCTTCGGGCGGTGGTTGCCCGGCTTGCATCCGGCGAACGGGCCTGCCGGGTCGCGGAGGGAGAGCATCACAGGGCCCAGGTAGTCACGGTGCCAGCCGGCGGGCCCGCTCGGCTCGGAGCCGGGGCCGGTCAACTCCCCCCAGGCAAGCCACAGACCGTGGACCTGGGCGACCGCTTCCGGGTGCTCCCACCACAGGGGGCACCAGGGGGCCGCGGAGGTGACCTCCCGGCCGTAGACCGGTAGCAGCACATGGTGCGTCCACAGGGTCAGCTGCCGCATCGTCTGCGCGTACTCGCGCCCGTCCAAGTAGAGGATGAACCGCGGTGCGGGGGATGGCGGAGGCGGTGGCAGCGGGGCCTCCTGCGGCGTCTGGGCCTCCTGAGGAACCCGGGCCGCGCTCTGCGGTGCCCGGGCCCATTTCCTGCCCGTGGTGTCGGCCGTCATGATGTCCTTCCCGACATGCGGTGAGGGGCTGTGTCTCGTCGAACCGCAACGGGCCGCGTGCCCGAACGGTTCACTCGCTCCGGGTGATTTCGGGAGCCGGTGATCAGCCCCGGTACGGGTCCATCCCCGGCGCCTCCTTGGCCCGGTGGGTGCCGGCCTTGCAGCCCGCGAACGGGCCCGAGGGGTCCCGCAGTGAGGCCATGACGTGGCTGAGGTGGTCGCGGTGTCAGGTGGCCGGCCCGGTCGATCCGGACGTGGGGCCGGTCAGCTCCTGCCACGCCGTCCACAGCCCGTACGGCTGCGCCACCGCCTCCGGGTGTTTCCACCAACTCGGGCGCCAGGGTGCCGCGGAGGTGACCTCCCTGCCGTACACCGGCAGCAACAGGTGGCGCACCCACAGGGCCAGCCGGTTCAGGGCGTCGTCGTACTCGGGGTCGTCCGGGTGGAGGACGAAGGCGGGCCCCTGCGGCTGCTCTTCCGTCGGCTCCGGGTGCCCTGTTCCGCCGGATCCGGCGCAAGGATGGTCATTTCGGTACTCCGTCCGCTCGGTTGTGGTGGTCGCCACCACCACGGTGCGAAGCGGCCGCTGGTTCAGTGGGGTGCTGAACCTCCGGGCGTGCGTGGTCCGTTGTGCGTGACAGCCGGCGGCGCTCGGTCGCCGGGCAGGAAGGGAACGCACATGCCCGATCGAGATCCGGCCAAGGAGCCGGAGAGGGTTCAGTTCATCTGGTTCGGCGAGGAGCTGAGCGACAACGCGAAGGCGGGCCTCCAGGCGCTGAGCCGGCGGATCCCCAACTCGAAGCGAGAACTGGTGGCGATGCCCCGGCACACTCCGGGGGAGACCGGGCGGCTGCGCGCGAACGAGCTCATGGAGGGGTACCGGGCCGAGGCGCAGCAGCACGGTGTCGACGTACGGCACATCCGTGAGGACACCGGGAAGCCGGCCTCCGTCCTTGAGCCGAAGTACCGCAAGGCCACGGTCGACGACATCTTCAGGATGGAGATGAGCAACCAGGGTTACATCGCCGCGAAGGACCTGGCCACCTATCTGCTTCGCGGGTCCGAGTGTGCCTCTGTGGGCTGCGTCCAGCCTGCCCCCCGCAGGGGCAGGCTGGACAGCGACGGCGTATGGATACTCCCCTGCATGATCAGAAACCCGAAGCTGGGGGAGTTCTCGCAAACATGCCGTTTGCGACCGCATCCGGAAGATGATGGGTTGCGGGTGTGGGGAGCCGGGCGGCGAGTGCCGGGACTTCGGCGTGACGAGCCGACGCTCTCGGCACCTGCCACGGCCCGGCCCACCGTGGACGGCGGCAGCTCCGCGTGAAGTCCAGAATCGATCCGCTGTCCGTCGCGGCGATGGTCGTCACCGTTGTCTCCATATCGGCCACCGCTCCTCTCACAGCCTCAGCCTCGGCCGCGCCGCTCGCCATGGCCTTCTGGCGCAATGCCTTGGGCTTCGCCACACTCGGGCCGTTCCTCCTGGTGTTGCGCCGTGGTGAGTTCACGCGCGTGCTCCGCGGTGAGCGCGGCATTCTGCGCCGGGAGCAGTGGCGACCCATGGTCTTCGGCTTCCTCGCGGCCACCTCGCTGTCCCTCCATTTCGCGGCCTTCATGACGAGCACCCGGTTGACCTCGGTGGCCATGTCCACAGCGCTCGTCGCCACTCAGCCCGTCTGGCAGGCCCTCATCGCCGCAGGGCAGGGCGTCCGGGCATCTCGCCGGACATGGGCCGGTCTCGCGGTCTCCATCGTGGGCGCGGCCGCGGCCGGCGGTCTGGACTTACGGTCGGGCGGTACGGCACTACTGGGCGATCTGCTCGCGCTCGCCGGGGCCGTGGCTCAGGCCGGGTACACCGCCCTGAGCCAAAAGGCGCGCACAGATGTGAGCACACCGCTGTATTCAGCGGTCTGTGCGCTCGTCTGCGCTCTGGAACTCCTCGCCGTCTGCCTGCTGACCCACACCCCGCTCACCGGCTTCGACAGATCCACCCAACTGTCGCTGCTCGGGCTGCTCATCCTCCCCCAGCTCCTGGGGCTGGGCTCGCTGAATTTCGCCCTTGGCAGGATTTCGGCGACGACGTTGAGTGTCGTCCTCCTGCTGGAGACCCCCGTGGCAGCACTCGCCGCCTGGTGGCTGCTGGGGCAGGGCATCGACCTCGCGACCGTGCCCGGACTCCTGCTGATCATCGTCGGCGTCACGGTCGTGGTGACGAGCGGCAGTGGGGAACCGGCCGCAGTGCAGGACGGGGAACCGGCCGTGGCGCGGGAAGGCCGACACCCCAGAGGAGCGCCGCCCTACCCGCCCTACCCGTATGCCCCCCAACCACGGCCGACGACCGGCGAATCCACCGACGCGTGGCCGGAACATCAGACGCCGGCCGATACCCGCGCCTGGCCTACGACACCCCGACACCTCGCGTCCCGACACAACCCTGCACAGGCAGGCGGAGAAGACCTGGCAGGGCACCCTCTGGACGATCACCCGACCCTGGTGCTCGTCTACCACGGCGCCGCGCCGTTCGACACCGCATACCGGGGCAGGTCGTCTCCCGGCGAAGCGGGTCCGTGACCGTGGCCCGGGTAGCCCTGGGAGGGGCAGGCTGCGCGGCGCCGGGGCGTCCATACTCGGCCGCATGAACAAGAGATCGGGTCTTGGCGAGTTCCTGCAGACGCGCCGGGCGCAGTTGCGGCCGGCTGACGTGGGGCTGCCGGATTTCGGGGAACGGCGGCGCGTGCCGGGGCTGCGACGGGATGAACTGGCCCAGTTGGCGGGGATCGGCCTTTCCTATTACACCCGGCTGGAGCAGGGGGTGTCGCTCAACGCTTCACCGGAGGTGCTGGACGCTCTTGCCCGGGCCCTCGGTCTGGACGAGGTGGAGCGAACTCACCTGCACGATCTGGCTCGCGCCACGCGTCGCAGCGGCAAGCGCCGCAGGCCGGCGCCCGAGCACGCGGGTGAGACGACCACGCAGTTGCTCGAAGCGTTCGGTGACGCACCCGCGATCGTGCTGGGGCGCCGCAGCGACGTGCTGGCGTGGAACCGTACGGGACACTCCTTGTTCGCCGGGCATCTGGACCGGCGCATACCCGATCAGCCGGACCGGCGCCCGAACATGGCGCGGATGGTCTTCCTGGACGCCCACACCCGGGACCTGTTCGTGGACTGGCGGAAGAAGGCCAGGACGGTAGTAGGGAAGCTGCGACTTGCCGTCGGTCAGTATCCGGACGATCCGGCGCTGGCCACGCTGATCGGCGAACTGGCCATGAAGAGCACGGAATTCGCCGCCCTCTGGTCCGAGAACCGGGTCAGGAACTGGGAGATCGCGGCCTATCGCATGCGTCATCCTCTCGTCGGCCAGATGCACCTCAACCTGCAGACTCTGACAATCCCTCAGGAGCCGGGGCAGCGCGTCGTCGTGGCGACAGCCGAGGCCGGTTCGGGCTCCCAGGCAGCCCTGCACCTTCTCGGCCAAGCCGGCGCTCCGGTCCCAACCCCCGGCAGGCAGGGCACAGCCAGAGAGCGGTTCGTAACCCGCTGAGTGGGTCCGGTACTGCCTGACGGTGTGTGTACGGGTGGAATCTGCCAGCCCGCAGCCGGTGAAACCAGATCAGTTCACGGGTCGTGCTCAGGGGTTGAACCACTGATCACAGGGTCGCGTTGTAGTGCCGTGACGGCGTCGTGCTCTCAGCAGGGACTCACATTGCGCGTCGAGTTCACACGTCTCGTCGAGTCCGTCCATTCACCGTGAAGTTCCCCCCCACACACAATGCGCACAAAGCTTGATGCCGTCTCCTTCACCGTAACGACGCCAGCGAGCGCGGGGCCCGCGTACGCGAGGCGATCCAGGGCAGCTGCCCACGGTGCGATTCGGGCCGGTCGGCGATTTGGACGACCTCGCGCTCGGCGTAAGGCGCTGTTGCTTTCGGTAGCCGCCGAAGCGTCCGAGAACCTGAATGGACGGTCGTTTCGTCTCCCTGATCGTGAAAGGCATGGCAGACCTCGACGAGGCAGAACTCGTGCGTCGCGTCGCCGGTGGTGACCGGGCAGCGTTCGACGAGTTGTATCGGCGTACTTCGCCCTGGTTGGCGGTGCGGCTCCGCCGCCGCTGCGCCGACGACGACGTCGTCGCCGACGTGCTCCAGGAGACCTACCTGGCGGTCTGGCGTGCGGCCGGCAGCTATGCGGGCTCCGTGACCGAGGGCAGTGCGGTCGGCTGGCTCTGGGCGATCGCCGCGAACCGTCTCGTCGACGCGTTCCGCCGACGCGCCCGGCAGGAGCGGGTGCCGACCGTTGCCCTGCTCGATACGACCGCGCCGGCCGCCGAGGACGAGGTGATGGCGAACCGCGTCGACCAGAACTTCGAACAGGCGCTGCTGCGGCTGCCACCGGAGTTGCGGCAGGTGCTGCAGGCGATGGTGCTCGACGACCTGTCGGTCCGTCAGACAGCGGTGCTGCTCGGTATGCCGGAGGGCACGGTGAAAACCCGCGCGCGGCGGGCTCGGATCGCGTTGCGGAAGGCGCTCTCATGACTCATCCCACCACCACGATCCTGGCCCGCTACGCGGACGGCGGGCACGGACTCGACGACGCCGCGCTCTGGTCGATCGAGGTCCATCTCGACGCGTGCGCCAACTGCCGTGAGTCACTGGCCGCCAAGGCCACCCCTGCCACGACGGATCTGCTCGACCGTGTCGCCGTCTCGCTCGGCCAGGCGATCGAAGCGAGCCCGTCGCCGACCCGGCAACGCACACCAGCAGCGGCCGTGCACCGACGCTGGCTCGCGTGGACGCTGCTGCCCTGGCTCGCGGTGACCGTCGCGGTGCTGGGCTGTGGCGTACTCCTGGACTCCGCCGAGCCGAGCCTGCCGTCGCTCGTGCTGCTGCTGGCCCCGGTGGCTCCGCTGCCCGGCGTCGCGGTGGCCTGGAGCCGGCGGATCGACCCCGCCTGGGAACTGATCGCCACCACACCGGCAGCCGGCCTGGCCATGGTGCTGCGGCGGACGCTCGCGGTGCTCGTCGTCGTGCTTCCGGCATTGCTGGTGGCGGGTGTGAGCACCGGAACCTCGCTGGCCCTCACCCTGCTGCCGTGCCTGGCGTTCACGGGGGCCACCCTCGTGCTCGGCGCCCTCATCGGCGTACGGCGCGCGGCGATCGGACTCGCGGTGGTCTGGTCCGCGGCAGTCCTGCTGCCGAGTGTGGCGGCCCAGTCCCTGTCCCCGGTACTGCAGCCGGGCAGCACCGCCGACTGGGTGGTGGCCACCGTGGCCCTTGCCGCGATCACACCGCTCGCCGCCACGCACTTCCGTCGCCTGACCAGTGGCAACTGACCCCCCATCAACAGGATCAACAGGAGAGACCCATGCGAGCGGTGCGTGCTGCCGAAACGGCTCCCACCCTTCATCCCTGGCTCGTCCACGCAAAAGAACTGCGTGTCCGGGCCGGCCGGCACCTGGCCGTCGACGGACTCGACTTGACGCTGACTGCTGGCGTGCTCGGTGTGCTCGGCCCGAACGGCGCCGGCAAGACCACGCTGATGCGCGCGCTGTCCACCGTCGTCAAGCCCGCCAGCGGCTCATTGACGCTGCTCGGCGCGCAGGTGGACGGCCGTGCCGACCTGCGCGAGGTGCGTCGCAAACTGGGGTATCTGCCGCAGCAGTTCGGCTTCTACCCGCGGTTCACCGTCCGCGAGTTCGTCGCGTACATGGCCTGGCTCAAGGAAATGCCCAAAACCGCGATACCCGACGCCGTACAACGCGCGATCGATCGGGTAGGTCTCACCA
Source organism: Streptomyces sp. NPDC001530 (assembly GCF_042894545.1). Classification (NCBI taxonomy): domain Bacteria; kingdom Bacillati; phylum Actinomycetota; class Actinomycetes; order Kitasatosporales; family Streptomycetaceae; genus Streptomyces; species Streptomyces sp. NPDC001530. Next base: position 2,690 of record NZ_JBIAVS010000036.1, on the reverse strand, counting down.
CCAAGGCCGACGCCAAGATGAAGACGCTGTCCGGCGGCATGCTGCGCCGGGCCGGCATCGCCCAGGCCATCGTGAACGACCCCGAACTGCTGCTGCTCGACGAGCCCACCGTCGGACTCGACCCCGAACAACGTCTCGACTTCCGCGACCTGCTGCGTGACCTCGGCGCCGACAGCTGTGTGCTGGTCTCCACCCACCTCGTCGAGGACGTCGTCGCTGCCTGCACCGACGTCATCCTCATGAACGAAGGACGACTCCTCTTCCAGGGCACCCCCGACGACCTGATCGCCCGCGGTGGGCAGGGCGACGCGGGCGACAGCCCGGCGGAGCGCGGCTACTCCGCACTCCTGCGCCAGCACCGGAGCAACGCATGAACCGCATCCTCGGCATCGAGCTCCGGCGCTCGGCCGCCCTCGGCGCCGCGCTCCTGATCGCCGTCGCCGGCACGATCGTCCTCCACGCCACCGCGGGGCGATGGTTCACGGGGTGGATGGCGCTGGCCATGACGCAGCGCGAATACCTCGCGGTTCTCTCGCCCCTTGCGATGGCCGCCGGCGCCTGGCAGTCCTATCGCGAGCACCGGGCGAACGTCGCCGAACTGCTCGCCGCCGTGCCCCGCCCGAGACCGCAGCGCATGGTGCCGATCCTGGCCACGACGGCCCTGGCGGTGCTCGTCGCCTACCTGGTCACGCTCCTCGCGGCGGCACCACGGATCGCCGACACGGCGCGCTACCTGCCGCCGGCCGCGTTTGTCGTCGTGGCCGTCGGGCCGGTCGCGATGATCGCCTCGGTCTGGCTCGGGTTGGCCGTCGGACGCCTGGTGCCGGCGCTCGCCACCGCACCCGCGCTGGCCGTGATCGGCTTCGCGCTACTGATCCTCGCGCCCCACGCCCTGCCGGACGGCGGATTCACGGCGGCGTTCTCCCCGGCCATGGGGATGAGCATGTTCAGCGACTACGACACCGTCGACGGCGAAGTCAGCGCCGCCCAGGCACTCTGGATGGCCGCGGTTGCGGTGGCCGGCGTCGTGCTCTTCGCCGTCCAAAACCGTAAGTTCGCGTTCGCCGCGCTGCTGCCGCTGGCCATCGGGGCCACGGCCACGGCCCTGGTGGTGCCGACCGGCGATGCCTACGACCAAGGGACGCTCGACCCGGTCGCCCAGGAACTGGTGTGCACCGACGACACGCCGCGGGTCTGCGTCAGCCGGGCGCACGAAGGGTTGCTGCCCGAGGTAACCCCCAAGGCCCGGCACGCATTGGAACTCCTGACGAAAACATCAATCGTCGAGGCACATGAGGACACCTCCACGTTCTCTCCTCCTACGTCACCGAGGTCGCGGGCCGACACCGCGCTGATGAGGATCACGGTCGACAAGCACGGTCACCTCGCCCACCCGAGATGGCTCGAACCGACGATGCTCACCGGAGTGTTCACCGGCCCTCTCAGCTGCGGAGACAACCGGAACTTCACAGTCGCCACCGCTGCGGCCTACTGGCTGCTCGACCGGGAGCCGACCGCCGGTCCCGATGGCCTCGAATTCGATGACCCGGACGCCGTCAAGCTCTGGAAGGGACTGCAGGCACTGTCGCGAGCCGAGGCCGAAGCCCGGGTTATCGCCGTCTATCAGGCCGCCCAGAAGTGCCAGGACACCACCGACCTCCTGAGCCGAGGCGCCCGATGACAGGACTGACGCTCTACGTCCGCTCGCGCCAGGTGCCGGCGGCGCTCGGCGCGGCCGTCGCGGGCACTGCCATCGCGTGGCTGCTGGCGACGGCCTTCAGCGTTAAGGGCGAGGTGAGCAGCACCGTACTCGCCCTGACGGTCCTGCTCCTGGTAGCCGTCGCCACCACCACGCTCGGAGGCCCCGACGACACCCTGGACCGCACGGCGGCGAGGCCGTGGGGATGGCTGCGGATGTCCCACCTGGCCACGGCCCTGGGATGCGTACTCATGCTGCTGCTGGCCACACTGCTCACCGGCACGCGGTTCGGGCCGTTCGGATGTGTCGTCCGCGACGCGGCCGGCCTGCTGGGCCTGACCGCCCTGGGGACGGCCACGGTCGGCACCGCTCGGTCGTGGTTCCTGCCTCTCGGGTGGACGCTCGGCGCGGCGGCGTTCCTGGGCATGGGCACCGCGGGGGAGGCACTGACCTGGCAGACACAGGCCTCCGGCAGCCGACCCGCGGCCGTGGTCGCAGCGGTACTCACCGCCGCCGGAACCGCCGCCTACGTCAGCCGAGGCCCACGTACTACAGCCGGAGATCTTGTGACGGAGCCTGTGTGGTGTCGTTGACCGGGCATGATGCTGGGTGTGACGGCTGAGCAGATAGCCGAGTGGGATGCCGAACTGTCCGCGTTGACCGGTTCGTTGGGGTTCTTTGTTCAACCGGCCCGAGCCTCGGGTGGTGTTCGCGCAGTTCATCGAGGGGCTGCTGGCGGAGCTGCCGAAGAAGAACGGCTGGACACTGTCGGAGCGTGCCGGGCATGTGACCGCGGACCGGATGCAGTGGCTGCTCAACGGATCAGTGTGGGACGCCGACCGGCTGCGGGACGCGATCCGCAATTACGTCATCACGCATCTGGGTGAAGCGGATGCCTCAGCTTGATGTTTAACCTCGCTGTTGTTTCAAGCGGACATGCTCGGTGAGGGTTTCGACTCGTTTCACGGTCTTCCCGGGCTCGTGGCGTGGT
>NZ_JBIAVS010000035.1:0-88238 GCF_042894545.1 Streptomyces sp. NPDC001530 | reverse complement strand
CAGAACACCGGCACGGAGGCCCTCATCAAGCCCGGCACCGTGAAGTTCACCAGCGCCATCATGAACCGCGCCGTCGTCGACGGCATCAAGCAGACCCCGTCACAGGCCGACTGACGCGTCCGCACACCCTCCGCCGTACAGGCCCTGCTCCGCGCCCGGGCGGGGCGGGGCCCCTTTCTCCAAGGCCGAATGCACTGCTGACCTGCGGTGGAGCAGAGTCCGCGGCTGGTCGTCCGCCGACTGAGTGCCCGGTGATCCCCGTAGTTCCCCGCAGTGCCATGACCACTTGGTGTCGAAGCAACCTCGCCGGGAGCTCTGTATCTCTGCCTCAGCGATCGGCCTGGCAGCGTCTGTGACCGACCGGCGCCGGCGCAGCCACCCCAGGAAGGCTCGGGAGGCTCGGGACCGGTGCGGGGCTGATCCGCCTGACAAACCGATCTGCAGCAGACCGAGGAGCCAGCCGCCCTGCCTCGCTCCTCACGGGAGCACCAGGGCCGCAGCCTGTTCGGACCTCGGGAGGTGCTACTGGCCGTCCGCCGGCGGCATGTCCTGCTCGGTCCAGATCGTCTTGCCGGTGGGGGTGTAGCGCGTGCCCCAGTGGTGGGTCATCTGGGCGATGATGAACAGGCCCCGGCCTCCCTCGTCGTCACTCGCGGCGTGCCGCAGATTGGGCGTGGTGTGGCCGGTGTCGGAGACTTCGCAGATCAGGGTCCGGTCGCGGATCAGGCGTACCTGGATCGGGCCGCCGACGTAGCGGATGGCGTTGGTGACCAGTTCGCTGACGATGAGCTCGCTGGCGAACGCCAGGTCGTCCAGCCCCCAGTCGCCGAGCTGCTTGCTGACGGCGGCGCGGATGGTGGCCACCGCCGCCGGGTCAGGGGGCAGCTCCCACTGGGTGAACTGCTTCCGGTCGAGCAGGCGGGTGCGGACCATGAGCAGCGTCGCGTCCTCGTCCACCGGCCCGGGCAGCAGGGTGGTCACCGCCCGGTCGCACAGCTCTTCCAGGGGCCTTCGGCCGTCGGCGAGGGCCTGGGACAGCTGCGCGAGCCCGGCGTCACGACCGTCGGTCGCCTGGAGGAGGCCGCCCGTGAAGAGGGCGACGAGACTGCCCGGCGGGAGTTCCAGTTCCGTGCTCTGGTAGGGCGGGCCGGCGATTCCCAGCGGCGGTCCGGGGGGCAGCTCCGGATAGTCGACGACGCCCGTGTGCGGTTCGACGACCGCCAGCACCGACTCCCCGGCCCGCGCCAGGCTGCACTTCCCCGAGCCGGGGTCGTACACCGCGTACAGGCACGTCACGCCCAGGGCCTCGTCGGCCTGCGGCCTCAGGTGGCCCGGGCCGTGGCCGACCCCGCCCTCGTGCGCGGTCTGCTCGACCAGGTCGCCCAGGCGGGACAGGAGCTCGTCCGGGCTCAGGTCCAGCCGGGCCAGGACGCGCACACCCGTACGCATGCGTCCCATGGTGGCCGCGGCGCGCAGGCCGTGACCGAGCACGTCCCCGACGACCAGGCCGACCCGGGTGCCCGACAGGGGGATGACGTCGTACCAGTCGCCGCCCACCCCGGACCCGCTGTCGGCGGGGAGGTATCGGCTCGCCGAGTCAAGGGCGGTGTGCGACGGCAGGTGGCGCGGAAGCAGGCTCCGCTGGAGCTTGAGGGCCACCGCGTGGCCACGGGTGACTACCGGCATCAGCAGGAGACCGAGCAGCAGGGCGCCCAGGCCCAGGACGGTGACCCCGCCGGTCGGTCCGATCAGCGGCAGGTCGACGCTGGTCGCCCCGTACCCGGGGTCCGCGTAGACCAAGGTCGCGTAGAGGAACAGGCAGAGCATGATCAGCCCGCCCAGCCCTGGCAGCACGCCCTTGAAGACAAGGTCCCTGGTGCTGCGGGTGAGGATCTTGCGGTGATACCACAGGCAGGCGAACCCGGTCAGCCCGTAGTGGAACGCGATCGCGAGGCCCACCGAATCGATCGAGTCGGCCAGCACGTTCCCGCTGAAGGAGGTCAGCAGGATGAGCAAGGCGATCGAGACCGCTCCCATGCCGACGGTCGACCAGGTCGGGGTGAGGAACTTGCGGTGGACCCGGGCGAACCGGGCGGGGAGAGCCTTGTGGACCGCCATGGAGAAGACGGTCCGGGCCAGGGGCAGGATGGTGGTCTGGGTGGAGGCCAGCGCCGAGGTCAGCACCATCAGGATCAGCAGTCTCGACAGGAGAAGCCCTGTGCCGTCGCTTCCGAAGACGGCCTCGCCCAGTCCGGAGAACACATCGTCCGAGTTGTCGGTGTTGCCCAGCCCGACACCCGAGGAGCCGACTCCGGCGAAGGCCTGCGCCGAGGTGGTCACCAGCGCGTACATGATCAGGAGCAGCACGGTCGACATGACTGCGGCGCGCCCGGGGATGCGTGTGCTGTCGACGGTTTCCTCGTTGATCGAGACGGCGGTGTCCCAGCCCCAGTAAATGAAGACTCCCGCCAGGAGGCCCGAAGTGAGGCCCTTCACCGAGGACACCTCGAAGGGGTTGAACCAGGAGGCGGAGACATGGATCGCTGTCGAAGGAGCGTCGGTGTAGACCCTGACCAGTGCGGCGACGGCGAGAAGGACCAGCATCCCCACTTCCAGGCACAGCAGCCAGCGCTGGACGGCGGCCGAGAACTGGATGCCGACGTAGCAGACCGTGGTCATCACGGCGATCCAGACGATGCCCGCCACGGTGGTCCACAGCCGGTCCTCCGCCAGTCCGTTCAGGCCCACCAACCGAAAGCTGTAGATACCGGCGATCTCGGCGAGGCTCGCCATGACGATGACGTTGGCGACGATGATGCCCCAGCCGCCCATCCAGCCGGTGCGTGGGCCGAAGGCGCGGGTCGCCCAGGTGAAGGTGGTTCCGCAGTCGGCGTTGCTCGCGTTGAGCTCCCGGTAGGCGTACGCGATCAGCAGCATCGGGACGAACGCCACCATGGTGACGATCGGGGCCTGCAGGCCGACCGCCGCCACGATGAGGCCAAGCGTTGCGGCGAGGCTGTAGGCCGGGGCGGTGGAGGCCAGCCCGATGACCACCGAGGAGAACATGCCCAGGGCGTCGTTCTTGAGCCCTTTCCGGCCGGCCCCCGTCCCGGGAGCGGGGCGGTCGGCGGACTCGGCGTCGCCAAAGTGCCTCACACTTGATTCCAACGCCGGGCCGCTCCTCTCCGCAACAGCGCAGGGGCAGCAGGAAAGCCGCCGGTGGGTGACGCCCGCGCGCCGGCCGCCCCCTGTGGCTGCCACGGTGCACGAGGGCGGTCCGGCCGTTCCCTGCCGCTCGCGGAGCGAGCCGCTTCGAAGAGCGGGTGCTCAGTCCTCTCCGAATGCGCCCAACCCACACCGACTCACCTTGAAGTCGCCGCACACCACTGAGCCAAGGCGGCAGCCACCTCGTCTTCACTCGCCGGAGCATCACTCACCCGAACGAATGCCTCGCTCACCTCAGTGCGCGTGACCGCTCGGCACCGGCGCGGCGTTCTTGACCGTCAGAGGCAGCAGCTTCTTGCCCGTCGGGCCGATTTGGATATGCGTGTCCATCTGCGGGCCGACCGCACCAAGGAAATCGCCGACTGCCCAGATCCGCAATCGGGCAACTTACCCAAGGAGCCTTCACAGTCCGGCAGAGGCGTTCGAGGCATACCCCGTCGCGCAAGAGACTGCCTCCCACCCTGGGCTCCAACAGCAGCCAACGCAGCGGCCACCTCATCCTCGCCAGGGCATCGGCGATGCGTGCCAGCGCCTCCCGCCCGGGCGCTGTTGGAGGAGTTGAAGAGGGCGGAGGCCCTCTGTCGCCTTCCTAAGCCTCCTGAGCAGTGGTGATGCCTAGTTTTGGGCATCGTGCTGCCTCGTCGTTTTGGGCATCGTGCTGCCTCGTCGGCCGGCGACCGATGAGTTCCGGAGCCCGCTGGGGTCTACCTCTGCACAAGCGAAAGCTGCGCACGAGCTCTGTGAGGGGACCATGACCACCCACGCACTACCACCCGTCGTCGACGCCGCAACTTGGGAGCGCCAGCTCGAGGCACTGCGTGCCCGGGAGAAGGCCGCAACGCGGGAGCTTGACGCCATCGCCGCCGAGCGTCGTCGCCTGCCGATGGTCGAGATGCCCGACTACACCCTCGAGGGCGAGGACGGCCTCGTTCGGCTGGCGGACGTCTTCGAAGGCAAGAGGCAACTGATCGTCTACAACCACATGTGGTCCGCCGGCCAGGAATGGCAGTGCCCGGGCTGCACGGGGTTCACCTCGCAGTACACCCGCCTGGAGTTCCTGGACAACTACGATGCGCGATTCGTCATCGTCACCCAGGGCGCGATCAAAGAAGCACTCGCCTACAAGCAGCGGGTCGGCAACCAGATGCCGTGGTACTCGACTGCCAACAGCTCATTCGGGGCCGACGTCGGCGCACCGCCCGACGGAGGATTCGCGGTCAACGTGTTCCTGCGCGACGGCGACACCGTCTATCGCACCTGGCACACCAACGGCCGGGGTACCGAGCAGCTCAGTCACACCTTCGCGCTGATCGATGTCCTACCGTACGGACGGCAGGAGGAATGGCAGGACTCGCCCGAGGGCTGGCCTCAGTCGCCCACCTACAGCCGGTGGGCGACGTCCAAGGACATCGCTGCGCTCTATGGCTCGGGCTCCGGCGGCGGCTGAACTGATCACGGACGACTAGCGGGTGGACTCGCTGATTCTGCCGGTACGCGACGGGATGAACATCGCCCGGCGTCGCTGCCGCCCACCAAGTGGGCGCCGCGCCAGTGCGGGTCTGGCACAGCCTCTTCGTCCCGAACTGTCGGCTGGGCGTTCACCGAAGTCTGATGGGCTGGTCAATCGGCCATGGATGGCTGCTGAAGGTCCGTTGCGGTTGTTGATAACTCAGCCGCGGTTAGGGGACCCACAGCGCCAGACTCACGGACTCGATGCCGGCGAGCCCCCTCCCGATCCGGAAGGGGGCTCTCACGAGGAGCCGTGCGCTAGACCCACTCCACCTCGGACTGGACGCCCGAAGAGATCCCAGGCGGCGGCAGTGGCGTTCTCGGGGTATCCCGAACGCACTGCTGTCCCCTGCCCTGGACGCCGAGCACACTCAGCACCACGGCCGTCTCCTCCTCGCTGATGCCAGCCAAGGCATCGGCGACGCGCCGCAACGCCTCACTCACGTCAGTGAGAGTGTCCGCTGGTCGCAGGCTTCTTGACGGTCAACGGCAGCAGCTTCTTGCCCGTCGGGCCGATTTGGATATGCGTATCCATCTGCGGACAGACGCCGCAGTCGAAGCACGGAGTCCAGCGGCAGTCCTCGACCTCGGTCTCGTCGAGGGCGTCCTGCCAGTCCTCCCAGAGCCAGTCCTTGTCGAGGCCGGAGTCGAGGTGGTCCCAGGGGAGGACCTCCTCGTAGGTGCGCTCGCGGGTCGTGTACCAGTCGACGTCCACGCCGTAGGCGGGGAGCGTCTTCTCGGCGCAGGCCATCCAGCGGTCGTACGAGAAGTGCTCGCGCCAGCCGTCGAAGCGGCCGCCGTCCTCGTAGACCGCGCGGATGACCGCGCCGATACGGCGGTCGCCGCGTGAGAGAAGGCCCTCGACGATGCCGGGCTTGCCGTCGTGGTAGCGGAAGCCGATGGAGCGGCCGTACTTCTTGTCGCCGCGGATCTTGTCGCGGAGCTTCTCCAGGCGGGCGTCCGTCTCCTCGGCGGAGAGCTGCGGGGCCCACTGGAAGGGGGTGTGCGGCTTGGGGACGAAGCCGCCGATCGACACCGTGCAGCGGATGTCGTTCTGGCCGGAGACCTCGCGGCCCTTCTGGATCACCTTCGTCGCCATGTCGGCGATCTGCAGGACGTCGTCGTCCGTCTCCGTCGGCAGGCCGCACATGAAGTACAGCTTCACCTGGCGCCAGCCGTTGCCGTAGGCGGTGGCGACCGTCCGGATGAGGTCCTCCTCGGACACCATCTTGTTGATGACCTTGCGCATGCGCTCGGAGCCGCCCTCGGGGGCGAAGGTCAGGCCGGAGCGGCGGCCGTTGCGCGTCAGCTCGTTGGCCAGGTCGACGTTGAAGGCGTCCACGCGGGTGGAGGGGAGGGAGAGGCCGATCTTGTCGTCCTCGTAACGGTCCGCCAGGCCCTTGGCGATGTCACCGATCTCCGAGTGGTCCGCGGACGAGAGGGAGAGGAGGCCGACCTCCTCGAAGCCCGTCGCCTTCAGGCCCTTCTCCACCATGTCGCCGATGCCCGTGATGGAGCGCTCGCGCACCGGGCGGGTGATCATGCCCGCCTGGCAGAAGCGGCAGCCTCGCGTACAGCCACGGAAGATTTCGACGGACATGCGCTCGTGGACCGTCTCCGCCAGCGGGACCAGCGGCTGCTTCGGGTAAGGCCACTCGTCCAGGTCCATGACCGTGTGCTTGGACACGCGCCACGGGACGCCCGACTTGTTCGGGACGACTCGGGCGATACGGCCGTCGGGGAGGTACTCGACGTCGTAGAACGCCGGGATGTAGACCGAACCGGTCTTCGCCAGACGGAAGAGGACCTCTTCGCGGCCTCCCGGGCGGCCCTCGGCCTTCCAGGCGCGGATGATCTCGGTCATGTCGAGCACGGCCTGCTCACCGTCGCCGATGATCGCCGCGTCGATGAAGTCGGCGATCGGCTCGGGGTTGAAGGCCGCGTGGCCGCCGGCCAGGACGATCGGGTCGTCCAAGCCACGGTTCTTCGATTCCAGCGGAATCCCCGCCAGGTCCAGCGCCGTCAGCATGTTCGTGTAGCCCAGCTCCGTGGAGAAGGAGAGGCCGAAGACGTCGAAGGCCTTCACGGGGCGGTGGCTGTCCACCGTGAACTGGGGGACCTGGTGCTTGCGCATCAGCTCCTCAAGGTCCGGCCACACGCTGTACGTGCGCTCGGCGAGGACGCCCTCGCGCTCGTTCAGGACCTCGTAGAGGATCATGACGCCCTGGTTGGGCAGCCCGACCTCGTACGCGTCGGGGTACATCAGCGCCCAGCGGACGTCACAGGCGTCCCAGGGTTTGACCGTGGAGTTGAGCTCTCCGCCGACGTACTGGATCGGCTTCTGCACATGCGGGAGCAGAGCTTCGAGCTGCGGGAACACCGATACAGCGGATTCGGCAGGCATCTCGCGAACTTTCGTGAGCTGACGGGGGTGACCATCTAGCCTAACGCGGGCGGAGAGGCCCGCCGCGCCGTCAGACCGCCGCCTGCCCCGCGATCGTCTCCCAGGCCCCCGGCAGCTCGGCCTCGTCCGCCGCCGCACGCTGCTCCTCGCGCCCGTACAGCACCCCGTACGTGAACGAGCTCTCCCCCGCCGCATAGGCCTGACCTGCGAGTTCAAGCAGGGCCTCGCGGGTCATCACGCTGTCCTGGTGATCGCCGAGCAGGTTTTGCAGGGATTTCATCGACTTGACCAGGTCGGCGGCGGGCTTGCCCAGGGCCGGGGCGGCGGCCTCGGCCGCGTACCGGGTGCGCTTGGCCTTCTTGCGGGCCTCGTGCATCGCGAGGTCGCGGTCGGCGCCGGGCGGTCGGTCGAGGGCCTCCGCGACCAGGTCGGAGACCTTCTTGAAGTCCTTGCGGACAGCTTTCGCGATCACCTTTTCCGGCTTCCCCTGCGCCGCCTTGCGCAGCGGCGGGTCGGAGACGATCACGTCGACCGCGATGAGGAGATCCAGGTACCGCTTTCCGTCCAGTACGTCGATCAGGCGGTTCCGGGAGCCTCCGTGGCGGGCGTGCGCCCAGGTGTGCAGGCGGGTGCGGACGGGGCCGGAGATCAAGGTGCGCGGCAGGTTGTCGAGCGCTTCCGTGAGCCGCTCGGTGAGGACTTCCTGGTCGCGGTCGACGCCCAACTCACCCGCCAGCCATTTCAGTTCGTCGCCGATCGGGTCGGTGACGGAGCGGTCGAGGACCTTGGAGTACGAGCGGAACGCGCTGCGCATACGGCGGGTGGCGACGCGCATGCTGTGCACGGAGTCGTAGACGTCGCGGCGGACGGCCGGGTCCAGTTCGACGATCGCGTCGCGCTGGGCGCGGAGGTAGGCGAGGACGTGGTCGCCCGCGGTGACCAGATCCTTGTCGGCGGGGGCCGCCTCGGCGGGCTTCTCGCGCGTGCCGGTCTCGCCCAGCGCCTTCGCCAGCTTGGAGGGCGAGGAGGAGCGGCTCAGGCCTGCCTTGCGGAGCTTCTTCTCGACCTTGTCGAGGAAGGCGGGGTCGCCGTCGTCGGCCAGCTCCACCTCGATCTCGGTCCACTCGGCGGTGCCCTCGCCGCCGCTGAGCCGCTCCGCGCGGACGCGGTCGAGGCTGACCTCGGCGAGGAGGGCGCCGGAGGCGTCGACGAGGTGGCGGATGTCCCTGGCCGACCGCAGGCGGACGAGGGGGACGAGGTCGGCGTCGCGCACCCGGGAACGGACGAGGCCCGTCAGGGAGTGGGGCACGGTGTCGGAGAGCGGGGCGCGGACCTCGTCGCGTACGCCTTCGGAGACGGGGAGTTTGAGGTGCCAGCCCGCGTCGTCGCCGCCGGTGCGGCGGCGGAGGGTGAGGGAGGCGGCGGCGAGCCGCTGGTCGGGGGTGTCGTAGTAGGTCGCGTCGAGTTCGGCGACGCCCTTGTCGATGACGCCCGAGACTCCGGAGACGCCGGTCAAGTCCGGCAGCCCCGCGTCGGCGTCGGCCGGGGGACCCTCGTACTTTCGCTCGATCTCGCGCTTGGTGTCCGCCATGAACCGAATCTAGTGGCAGAGGGGCCGGGATGGCAGTGCCGGAGCCCGCTGGGCAGGAACGGTTTTTCGCCCCCTCCGCCCCTGCCCTTCCCGTGCCTGGGGGCTGCCGCCCCCAGACCCCCGCTATCGCGCTGACGCGCTCGTCCTCAAACGCCGGACGGGCTGAAAGATTCAGCCCCTCCGGCGGGACGGGCAGGGGCGGCGGGGGCGAAAAACCCACCCGCCGACCACCCCCTACGCCGACATGGGCCGCTGCACCCTGATCGACTGCAGCAACCCCACCGCCACCCACACCGCGAACATCGACGAGCCGCCGTAGGACACGAAGGGCAGTGGAAGACCGGCGACCGGCATGATGCCGAGGGTCATGCCGATGTTCTCGAAGGACTGGAAGGCGAACCAGGCGATGATGCCGGCGGCGACGATCGTGCCGTAGAGCTCTGTGGTCTCGCGGGCGATGCGGCAGGCTCGCCACAGGACCACGCCCAGCAGGACCAGGATCAGTCCGGCGCCCACGAAGCCCAGTTCCTCGCCCGCGACCGTGAAGACGAAGTCGGTCTGCTGCTCGGGGACGAACTGGCCGGTGGTCTGCGAGCCGTGGCCGAGGCCCGTGCCGAAGAGGCCGCCGGAGCCGATCGCGATACGGGCCTGGTTGGTGTTGTAGCCGACGCCGGCCGGGTCGAGGTCGGGGTTGGCGAAGGCCGCGAAGCGGTTGATCTGGTACTCGTCGAGAATGTGCAGCTGCCAGACGGCGATCGCGCCCAACGCGCCCGTGCCGAGGAGGCCGAACACCCAGCGGTTGGAGGCCCCCGACGCCAGCAGCACGCCCAGGATGATGATCACCATGACCATGACCGAGCCCAGGTCGGGCATGAGCAGCACGATCATGATCGGGACGGCGGCGAGGCCCAGCGACTGCAGCACTGTGCGGTGATCCGGATACTGCTTGTCGCCCGCGTCCACCCGCGCCGCCAGCAGCATCGCCATGCCCAGGATGATCGTGATCTTCACGAACTCGGAGGGCTGCAGCGAGAAGCCGCCGCCCAGCACGATCCAGGCGTGCGCGCCGTTGACCGTCGCGCCCAGCGGGGTCAGCACCATCAGGATCAGGAAGACCGAGATGCCGTACAGGATCGGCACGGCCGTGCGCAGGGTGCGGTGGCCGAGCCAGATCGTGCCGATCATCAGGCCGAAGCCGATGCCGGTGTTCATCAGGTGCCGGATCAGGAAGTAGTACGGGTCGCCCTGGTTGATCTCGGTGCGGTTGCGGGTCGCCGAGTAGACGAGGGCCGTGCCGATCATGGAGAGCGCGATGGCCGAGAGCAGTATCGGCCAGTCGAGCCGGCGGGCCAGCGAGTCGCGGGCGAACAGGCGTGTCCAGCCCGCGCGCTCGGGTCCGTACCCGGAGACGGAGAAGTTGTTCGCTCCGGTCATGTCAGGATCCTCGTCCCCCGCCTCTTCTTCTGGCGGGTCGTGCGCCTTCGTGTGTTGCGGTTGCTCTCAGTGGGTGAGGGCGTGGTGCCCGCGGGCAGGTCCTGGTCGGTGGCGCCGGACTTGTCCTCCTCGCCGGCCTGCTGGTCCTTGGCCGGGTCCTTGGAGATCGCCGGGGCGTCGATCGAGCCGTCGCTCTGGATCTTCGGCAGGCTCTTCTCCGGAGTGGGCAGCAGGGCCTTGCTCTTGTCGATGGTGCCGTCCTCGGAGACGCCGTACAGCGCGTTGTAGATCTTGCGCACAGCGGGGCCGGAGGCGCCGGAGCCCGTACCACCCTGGGAGATCGTCATGACGACCGTGTAGTCCTTGGTGTACGTGGCGAACCACGAGGTCGTCTGCTTGCCGTAGACCTCGGCCGTACCCGTCTTGGCGTGCATCGGGATCTCGTCCTGCGGCCAGCCGCCGAACCGCCAGGCGGCCGTACCACGGGTGGCGACGCCCGCGAGGGCCGCGTCCATCATGTCCCGCGTGCCCTTGCTTATCGGCAGCTTGCCGTGCGACTTGGGCTTGATCTCCTGGACGGTCTTGCCGTCGGCGCTGACGATCGCCTTGCCGATGGTCGGGTCGTGCAGGGTGCCGCCGTTGGCGATCGCCGCGTAGATCGTGGCCATCTGGATCGGGGTGACGAGGGTGTCGCCCTGGCCGATGGAGTAGTTGACGGAGTCACCGGCGCGCATCTTGTTGCCTTCGAGGCAGTTCTCGTACGCGATCTTCTCGACGTAGGTGCCGTCCTTCTTGCCCGTCTTGCACCACGCGTCCTTGTTGGCCTCCCAGTAGCTCTCCTTCCACTGGCGGTCGGGGACGCGCCCGCTGACCTCGTTGGGGAGGTCGATGCCGGTCTCCTTGCCGAGGCCGAACTGATGGGCCGCCTTGTAGAACCAGTCCTTGGGCTTCTTCTTGGGGTTGATGCCCCCGTCCTTCTTCCACTGGTCGTGGGCGAGGCCGTAGAAGACGGTGTCGCAGGAGACCTCGAGAGCGCGGCCGAGGCTGATCGGGCCGAAGTTCTCCGACTCGAAGTTCTTGAAGACCTGGTTGCCGATGGAGTACGAGCTGGTGCAGGGGTAGCGGCCGTTGAAGTCGTACCCGGCCTCGACGGCGGCGGCCGTGGAGACGACCTTGAAGGTGGAGCCGGGTGCCGACTGACCCTGTATGGCGCGGTTCAGCAGCGGGTAGTTGGACTTCTTGCCGGTGAGCTTGGCGTAGTCCTTGCCGGAGATGCCGCCGACCCAGGCGTTCGGGTCGTACGACGGGTTGGACGCCATGGCGACGACACGGCCGGTCTTGGCCTCCATGACGACGACGGCGCCCGAGTCGGCCTTGTAGTTCTCGTGGGTGTTGTCGTCGAACTGCGTACGGGCGACCTTCATCGCGTCGTTCAGCTCGTACTCGGCGACGCGCTGGACGCGGGCGTCGATGCTGGTGACGAGGTTGGAGCCGGGCTCGGCGGCGTCGCTCTCGGCCTTGCCGATGACGCGGCCGAGGTTGTCGACCTCATAGCGGGTGACGCCGGCCTTGCCGCGCAACTCCTTGTCGTACTCGCGCTCCAGGCCCGACCTGCCGACCTGGTCGGAGCGCAGATACGGGGAGTTGGTGTCCTTGGCCTTGGTGATCTCGTCGTCGGTGACGGGCGAGAGGTAGCCGAGCACCTGCGCGGTGTTGGCCTTGCCGGGGCTGGCGTAGCGGCGCACGGCCTCGGGCTCGGCGGTGATGCCGGGGAAGTCCTCGGAGCGCTCGCGGATCTGCAGGGCCTGCTTGGGGGTGGCCTCGTCGGTGATCGGGATGGGCTGGTACGGCGAGCCGTTCCAGCACGGCTGCGGCGTCTTGGCGTCGCACAGCCGGACCTTCTCCATGACGTCCTTGGGCTTCAAGCCCAGGACCCCGGCGAGCTTGGTGAGGACGGCCTTGCCGTCGTCCTTCATCTTCAGCAGGTCGGTGCGGGAGGCGGAGACGACGAGCCGCGTCTCGTTGTCGGCGATCGGCACACCGCGCGCGTCCAGGATCGAGCCGCGCACGGCGGGCTGCACGACCTGCTGGACGTGGTTGCCGGAGGCTTCCTTGGCGTACTCGTCGCCGTTGCGGATCTGGAGATACCAGAGGCGTCCGCCGAGGGTGCCGAGGAGGGAGAGGACGAGGATCTGGATGACGACGAGTCGGATCTGGACCCGTGGGGTCCGACCGGTCTCGGGGATGTTGGTCACTGCTGCTGCCTCCCCCTCTCAGTGTGTGTACGAGACATACGAGTACCCGGCGAACCTGTGCGCGGCGACACCGGTGTCGGTCAACTTCCGTGACACGAGCAGCGCTTGAGGCACCCTCACGGCTTTCCCCACGCCTGCTCTCGCAGCCGCCTTCACCACTGCCCTCACAGCCGCTTGACCCCCTTGATGCGTCCCGCGCGGGCGACGCGCGCCTTGGCCGCCTTCACCCGCAGCCCGCCGCGCTGTCTGCCGATGCGCAGCCCGGTGCCGGACGCCAGCCAGCCCGCGGAGACGTCGGCCGCCTTGACGGGCGTGCTGGTCTCGGCGAGCGGATTGTTCTCGGCGCGCCGGGCCAGGGCCATCAGCGCCGGGACGACGAACGGCGCGAGCAGCAGGTCGTACAGGGCGGCCGTGAACAGCAGGCTGCCGAGGCCCACATGGCGGGCGGCGGTGTCGCCGACGAGGGCGCCGACACCGGCGTACAGCAGGGTGGAGCCGACCGCGGCGGCGACGACCACGGCCATCGGGCCGGTCGCCGACTTGAGCTGGCCGTTCTCCGGCTTCACCAGACCGGCGAGGTAGCCGATGACGCACAGCACGAGGGCATAGCGCCCGGCGGCGTGGTCGGCGGGTGGGGCGAGGTCGGCGAGCAGGCCCGCGCCGAAGCCGATGAGGGCGCCGCCGACATGGCCGTAGACCATGGCGAGGGCCAGCACGGTGAGCAGCATCAGGTCCGGGACGGCGCCCGGGAGATGGAGCCGGGCAAGGACGCTCACCTGGATCACCAGGGCGACGACCACCAGGGTGACGGAGAGCAGCATCCGGTTGAAACGCATGGGATTTTGCTCCTCCTACTGCTGCTCGTCGTCGACAGGCACGGACTCCGAAGGGGTAACCGTCACGGTCACCGTCGGTGTGGGCGTCGGCTTGGGTTTCGGCGGCAGCACCGCGTCACGGGGGTCCTCTTTGGGCGACTCGACGACAACGCCGACGATGTCGAGCTTCGTGAACGAGACATACGGCTTGACGTAGATCGTGCGGGTCAGGTCGCCGCCGGACGGGTCCACTCGGGAGACGACACCGACCGGGACGCCGGGCACGAACGGCTTGTCGGCCTGCGAACCGAAGGTGACCAGACGGTCACCCTTGTTGATCTTCGCCTTGCCGTTGAGCAGTTCGACGCGCAGCGGGCGGTCGCCCTGCCCGGAGGCGAAGCCGAGCTCGTCGGTCGACTCCATCCGCGTACCGACCGTGAAATCGGGGTCGTTGGCGAGCAGCACGGTGGCGGTGTCCGGGCCGACGGTGGTGACCCGGCCGACCAGCCCGTCCCCGTTCAGCACGGTCATGTCGCGCTTGACGCCGTCGTTGGCGCCGACGTCGATCGTGACGGTCCAGGAGAAGCCCTGGGCCGATCCTATGGCGATGACCTCGGCACCCTTGATGCCGTACTGACCCTCGCCCGCCACCTTGATCATCTTGTCCAGCTGCTTGAGGCGGCTGCGGTTACGGTCGTCGCTGCCGAGCTTCGCCTTCAACGCGGCGTTGTCGTGCTCGAGTTGGGCGATGCGATCGTGCCGGCCGCCCGAGTCGCGGACCGCCGCGATCGCGTTGCCGACGGGGTCGACCGCGGACGACACCCCGTTCTCGATCGGGCCGAAGACCGTCGCGGCGGCCTGGCGGGCACCGTCGACCGGTGAGTCCTGCCCGCCGCGGATGTCCACCGTGATCAGTGCGAACGCGATGGCGATCAGCAGCACCAGGAGCAGCCGGCTCTCTCGTGTGTCCCTCACGTGCGGCGGCCGTGCCTTCCTCGTTGGTATGGGTCAACAGGGGCACACCCTGAGCAGAAGAATGCCCACGGTGTGATGAGGCTGTTATGGGGGGCAGTTGCTGTGGGGGGTGATGGGGTGGCTGTTATGGGAGAGGTTATGACTCTATGTCGGAGGAGTTTATGCCTCCATACCAACGATCCGCCGTACGAGAGGGGATCATCTCGTACGGCGGAATCGAAGTGTTACTTCATCTGCGGGGCTGGGCGTCCAGGACCTGCTGGAGCGCCTCGAACTCCTCGACGCACTTGCCGGAGCCGAGCGCCACGCTGTCCAGCGGGTCCTCGGCGATGTGGATCGGCATACCGGTCTCGCGGCGCAGCCGCTCGTCGAGGCCGCGCAGCAGGGCGCCGCCGCCGGTCAGAACGATTCCGCGGTCCATCACATCGCCGGACAGCTCCGGCGGGCACTTGTCGAGGGTCGTCTTCACGGCATCGACAATCGCGTTGACCGGCTCCTCGATCGCCTTGCGGACTTCGGCGGCCGAGATGACGACGGTCTTCGGCAGCCCGGAGACGAGGTCCCGGCCGCGGATTTCGGTGTGCTCGTCAGTATCGAGGTCGTATGCCGAACCGATCGTGATCTTGATCTGTTCGGCAGTCCGCTCACCGAGAAGAAGGCTGTACTCCTTCTTGATGTGCTGGATGATCGCGTTGTCCAGTTCGTCGCCCGCGACGCGGATGGACTGGGCGGTGACGATGCCGCCGAGCGAGATGACCGCGACCTCCGTGGTGCCGCCGCCGATGTCCACCACCATGTTGCCCGTGGCCTCGTGGACCGGCAGGCCGGAGCCGATGGCCGCGGCCATGGGCTCCTCGATGATGTGCACCTGGCGGGCGCCGGCCTGGGACGACGCCTCGATGACGGCACGGCGCTCGACGCCGGTGATGCCGGAGGGCACACAGACGACGACGCGGGGGCGGGCGAGATAGCGCCGCTTGTGGATCTTCAGAATGAAGTAGCGGAGCATGCGCTCGGTGATCTCGAAGTCGGCGATGACACCGTCCTTCAGCGGGCGCACGGCAACGATGTTGCCCGGCGTCCGCCCGATCATCTTCTTCGCCTCCGCGCCGACCGCGAGGATGCCACCGGTGTTGGTGTTGATCGCGACGACGGACGGCTCGTTGAGTACGATCCCGCGACCCCTGACGTACACCAGCGTGTTGGCGGTCCCGAGGTCGACAGCCATGTCACGGCCGATGAACGACATTGAGTTCCCCATCAGGATTCGTCTGGCCTTCCCAAGTGGAGCTTTGACGGCTTTTTAGGACGGCGAGGTGGGTGCAGTGACGTGAAGGCTTCCATCGTAGACGCGCCTGCACGAACACCGCGCGAGGGTCTTCGCCATTGTCAGCAGATGATGAGCCGCCCCGCTTGTGGAGACGGGCCATCGGGGGCACGCGTTCCCCCAATCGCCACGCATATGCCACGGGACGGCCGAAAACTTACGGCCGTCCCAGGTCAGGCATCCGAGTGACATGACGATCCCTCAGAAAATTCTTCAAAAATTGATGTACGAGCGGCCCTTGGACGATGCCCGCGCGTCCTCGGACGACGCCGACGCAGCACTCGGACGATGTCCGCCGGGCCTCAGACGCGGCCGGGGAAGAAGATCTTCAGCTCGCGCTCGGCGGACTCCTCGGAGTCGGAGGCATGGATCAGGTTCTCGCGGACGATCACGCCGTAGTCACCGCGAATGGAGCCGGGGGCGGCGGCGATCGGGTCGGTCGGACCCGCCAGCGCCCTCAGGCCCTCGATGACGCGCTCGCCCTCGACGACCAGCGCCACGACGGGCCCGGACGCCATGAACTCCACGAGCGGCTCGTAGAACGGCTTGCCCTTGTGCTCGCCGTAGTGCTGCTCCAGCGTGTCCTGGTCCAGCGTCCGCAGCTCCAGCGCGGTGATCTGCCAGCCGGCCTTGCGCTCGATACGGCTGATGATCTCGCCGGTCAGGCCGCGACGAACGGCGTCGGGCTTGAGAAGGACGAGGGTGCGCTGGCTCACGGGGTGGCTCCTTCAGGTCACAAGTGTGCGGGTCATCGAGGCTACAGGGCGTAGCTGGGTGCCCTTTCAGCCCGTCCGAGGTTTGGCTTTCAGCCCGTCCGGCGTTTGAGGACGAGGCCGTCAAGGCCGAAGCGGGAGTTTGGGGGCGGCAGGCCCCAAATACGGGACGCGAAGGGGCGGAGGGGGCGAAGAAACGCGACGGCCACCCCCTACGCCGGGTTCCCCCCGGCCTCGGCCGGCGCGGACGCCTGCGCCTCCGCCTGCGCGGCGAACCGGGCCTTCGCCTCGTCGATCTTCCGCCCGTAGTGGACCGACGCCCACCACAGGGCGGCGAAGATCGCACCCAGGAAGAACATGGACGGAACGACGAAGCCGCTGGCGATCAGCGCGACCTGCAGCACCCAGCCGAGCTGGACGCCCCCGGGCCGGGTGATCACGCCGCAGAGCAGCACGCTCAGCGCCATGACGATTCCGCAGACGGTCCACACCGTGGACGTCGACAGGTCGGGATCCTTCATGGCGACGAGCCCGGCGAACCCGATGACGAAGAACTCGCCGATCAGCGTCGAAGCACAGAGCGTACGCACAGCGGTCAGCCCTTCCCCAGAAGCAGTCGGGCCTCGCCGACGGTGATGACGGAACCGGTGACCAGCACGCCGCCGCCCGCGTACTCGCCCTCCTCCTCGGCGAGCGTGATCGCCGCCTCCAGGGCGTCGTCGAGGCGCGGCTCGACCTGCACCCGGTCCTCGCCGAAGACCTCCACGGCGATCCCGGCCAGCTCGTCCGCGTCCATCGCGCGATGGCTGGAGTTCTGCGTGACGACGATCTCGGCGAAGATCGGCTCGAAGGCTTCGAGCAGCCCGCGTACGTTCTTGTCGCCACTCGCGCCGACGACCCCGATCAGCCGGCTGAAGTCGAAGACCTCGCTGATGGCCTCGGCGGTGGCGCGGGCGCCCGCCGGGTTGTGCGCGGCGTCCACGACGACGGTCGGCGAGCGGCGTACGACCTCCAGGCGGCCCGGCGAGGTCACCGCGGCGAAGGCCTTGCGGACGGTGTCGATGTCGAGCCGCTCGGGGCGGGCGGCACCGACGCCGAAGAACGCCTCCACCGCGGCGAGCGCCACGGCGGCGTTGTGCGCCTGGTAGGCGCCGTGCAGCGGCAGGAAGACCTCCTCGTACTCCCCGCCGAGCCCGCGCAGCGTCAGCAACTGCCCGCCGACGGCGACCTGCCGCGCGACGACGCCGAATTCGAGCCCTTCCCGGGCCACGGTCGCATCGACCTCGACGGCCTTCTTCAGCAGCACCTGGGCCGCGTCCACCGGCTGCTGCGCCAGGATGACGGTGGCGTCCTGCTTGACGATGCCGGCCTTCTCCGCGGCGATCTCGCCGTGCGACTCGCCGAGCCGGTCGGTGTGGTCGAGATCGATGGGCGTGACGACGGCGACGTCCGCGTCGATGACGTTGGTGGCGTCCCAGCTGCCGCCCATGCCGACCTCGACGACGGCGACGTCGACGGGCGCGTCCGCGAAGGCCGCGTACGCCATGCCGGTCAGCACCTCGAAGAACGACAGCCGGTACTCCTGCTGGGCGTCGATCATCTCCACGTACGGCTTGATGTCGTGGTACGTCTCGATGAACCGCTCGGCGGAGATCGGTGCGCCGTCGAGGCTGATGCGCTCGGTGATCGACTGCACGTGGGGGCTGGTGTAGCGCCCCGTGCGCAGGTCGAAGGCGCCGAGGAGGGCCTCGATCATGCGGGCGGTGGAGGTCTTGCCGTTCGTGCCCGTGATGTGGATGGAGGGGTACGCGCGCTGCGGCTCCCCGAGGACGTCCACCAGCGCGGCGATGCGGCTGACCGACGGCTCCAGCTTGGTCTCGCCCCAGCGGGTCGCGAGCTCCGCCTCGACCTCGCGCAGCGCCTTGTCGACCTCGGGGTCGGCCGGGCGGGCGGGGGTGTCGGCCTGCTGGCCGCCGCCGCCCTGGGTGCGCAGGGTGCGGCTGCCGGCCTCGATCACCGCGAGGTCGGGGTCGCGATCGGTTTCGGCCGCGACGATCTCGTCGAAGAGGCCGAGCGGATCGCGGGGCGCCGGCTCGTCCGGCTCGCTGCTGTCGTGCGGGGGGAGGTCACTCACGGGGCCAGTCTACGGAGCCACCGCTGTGTCTGGGCGTGTGGGGTTTTCGCCCCCTCCGCCCCTGCCCGTCCCGTACCTGGGGCTCCGCCCCAGACCCCGCTCCTCAAACGCCGGAGGGGCTGATTTTCAGCCCCTCCGGCGTTTGAGGACGAGGCCGTCAAGGCCGATGCGGGGGTCTGGGGGCGGCAGCCCCCAGGTACGGGACGGGCAGGGGCGGAGGGGGCGAGGAAACTCACCCCGCGCGCAGCTCCGACGATCACGGCCGGTGTACGCAGACGAAGGCCCCCGGGACCTCGACGGTCCCGGGGGCCTTCACTCACGTACCACCGCGGTTGCCGTCGGCTACGCCTCCGGCAGGCGGTCCAGCTGCGCCTTGATGCGGGCGATGTCCTCGTCCGCCTTGGCGAGCCGCGTGCGGATCTTCTCCACGACGTGGTCCGGGGCCTTGGCCAGGAACGCTTCGTTGCCGAGCTTGGCGTTCGCCTGCGCCTTCTCCTTCTCGGCGGCGGCGAGGTCCTTGGCGAGGCGCTTGCGCTCCGCGGCGATGTCGATCGTGCCGGAGAGGTCGAGCGCGACCGTGGCGCCCGCGACCGGCAGCGTCGCCGTGGCCGAGAAGCTGTCGCCCTCCGGCTGGAGGCGCAGCAGCTGGCGGATGGCCGCCTCGTGCGGGGCCAGCGCGGTCCCGTCGAGGGTCAGCCGGGCCGGGACGCGCTGGCCGGGCTGGAGGCCCTGGTCGGCACGGAAGCGGCGAACCTCCGTGATGACCTGCTGGAGCGTCTCGATCTCACGCTCGGCGGCGTCGTCGCGGAAGCCGCTGTCCTTCGGCCAGTCGGCGATGACGACCGACTCGCCGCCGGTGAGCGTGGTCCAGAGGGTCTCCGTGACGAACGGGACGATCGGGTGGAGCAGACGAAGCGTCACGTCCAGGACCTCGCCGAGGACCCGGCCGGAGACCTTCGCGGCCTCGCCGCCGCCCATGAACGTCGTCTTGGACAGCTCGACGTACCAGTCGAAGACCTCGTCCCAGGCGAAGTGGAAGAGAGCGTCCGACAGCTTGGCGAACTGGTAGTCGTCGTAGAGGGCGTCGACTTCGGCGACCGTGGCGTTCAGCCGGGACAGGATCCAGCGGTCGGTGGCCGACAGCTTCTCGGCGGGCGGCAGTTCACCCTCGACCGTCGCGCCGTTCATCAGCGCGAAACGGGTGGCGTTCCAGATCTTGTTGGCGAAGTTGCGGGATCCCTGGACCCAGTCCTCGCCGATCGGGACGTCGACACCCGGGTTCGCGCCACGGGCCAACGTGAACCTGAGCGCATCGGACCCGTACTTGTCCATCCAGTCCAGCGGGTTGACCGCGTTGCCGAAGGACTTCGACATCTTCTTGCCGAACTGGTCGCGGACCATGCCGTGCAGGGCGATGGTGTGGAACGGCGGGGTGCCGTCCATCGCGTACAGGCCGAACATCATCATCCGGGCGACCCAGAAGAAGAGGATGTCGTAGCCCGTGACCAGGACGGAGTTCGGGTAGAACTTCGCGAGCGACTCGGTCTGCTCGGGCCAGCCGAGCGTGGAGAACGGCCACAGCCCGGAGGAGAACCAGGTGTCGAGGACGTCGGTGTCCTGACGCCAGCCTTCGCCGGTCGGAGCCTCGTCGTCCGGACCGACGCACACGACTTCACCGTTCGGCCCGTACCAGACGGGAATCCGGTGTCCCCACCACAACTGCCGCGAGATGCACCAGTCGTGGAGGTTGTCGACCCAGTCGAAGTACCGCTTCTCCATCTCCTGCGGGTGGATCTTGACGCGTCCGTCACGGACGGCGTCTCCCGCCGCCTTCGCCAGCGGGCCGACCTTGACCCACCACTGCATGGACAGGCGCGGCTCGATCGTGGTCTTGCAGCGCGAGCAGTGGCCCACGGAGTGGACGTACGGGCGCTTCTCGGCGACGATCCGGCCCTCGGCGCGCAGCGCGGCGACGATGGCGGAGCGGGCCTCAAGGCGGTCCAGGCCCTGGAAGGGGCCGTGGGCGGTGATGACGGCGTGCTCGTCCATGACAGTGAGGGACGGCAGGTTGTGACGCTGGCCGATCTCGAAGTCGTTCGGGTCGTGGGCCGGGGTGACCTTGACGGCCCCCGTGCCGAACTCGGGGTCGACGTGCTCGTCGGCGACGACCGGGATGGAGCGGTTGGTCAGCGGCAGCCTGATGAGCTTGCCGACCAGGTGCTTGTACCGCTCGTCCTCGGGGTGAACGGCGACGGCGGTGTCACCGAGCATGGTCTCGGCACGGGTGGTGGCGACGACGATCGTCTCGTCGCCCTCCCCGTACTTCATCGAGACGAGCTCGCCGTCGTCGTCCTGGTACTCCACCTCGATGTCCGAGATGGCGGTCAGGCAGCGCGGACACCAGTTGATGATGCGCTCGGCGCGGTAGATCAGCTCGTCGTCGTACAGCCGCTTGAAGATGGTCTGAACAGCCTGCGAGAGCCCCTCGTCCATGGTGAAGCGCTCACGGGACCAGGCGACGCCGTCGCCGAGGCGCCGCATCTGGCCGGAGATCTGCCCTCCGGACTCGGCCTTCCACTGCCAGACGCGCTCGACGAACGCCTCACGGCCGAGGTCGTGCCGGGACTTGCCCTCCTTGCCCAGCTCGCGCTCGACGACGTTCTGCGTGGCGATGCCGGCGTGGTCCATGCCGGGCTGCCACAGCGTCTCGTAACCCTGCATGCGCTTGCGGCGCGTGAGGGCGTCGATGAGGGTGTGCTCGAAGGCGTGCCCGAGGTGCAGGCTGCCGGTGACGTTCGGCGGCGGGATGACGACGGTGTACGGAGGCTTGTCGCTCTTCGCGTCCGCCTCGAAGTAACCGCGCTCTACCCAGCGCTCGTACAGCGCCCCCTCTACGTCGGCCGGCGCGTACTGGGTCGGCAGTTCGGGAGTGGATGCTGGCGGCTGCTGCTGAGCGTTGTCGGTCACGGGGTCAGTTTAGAGGTGTCGGGACCTCGCTCCGAAACGCGATTCTTTCTTGACATCCTCCCGGCAGCGACCTGCTGGGATTCCTTGCAGCCCTCGATGTCCGCTAAAGGCGGGGCCGTCACGGATGAGGGATTCAGGGGTTCACGCGTGCGCCCTGCACGGGTGCGGGGCATGACCGACCGGTCACGGTCCGTCGGTGCGTGCTGTTCACCGCAATGTCCTGCGGCAAAGGAGCTGCCCGCTTCGGTCTGGAGACCACGGGCAAGGATGACAACGGAGGCATTGTGATCTGCGTCGTCAATATGTCCACACTTCGTGCAGTCGAATGAGTCCCGGCTGACACGAGATGCCGGATCTCGGTGATGGCAGACGGCGCACGTCTGCGATGTGCCTGCGGGCGCCACCTCGACAAGCATCGATCCGTACATCGGGCACTTGTACGTGAGCTGTCGACGGCGTTCCCCCGGCATGTTGTCAAGGATGGCTCGGTTCAGAGCGGCCTTGCGCCCGACGTTCACTCCGGGCCGTGACCGCGTCCCCTTGGCCGTTCCCGTCATCTGCTTCACGCGCAGGTCTTCCACAGCGACCAGGCCGTGGTTCTTAGCCAGGTCCGTCGTCAACTTGTGCGTGAAGTCCATGCGGCGACGGGCTTGCCGGGCCTTCAGCTCCGCGATGGCACTCAACGTCCGACGCAGTCGGTTGCTGTACTTCCCTCCTCGGTGTTTCTTGCACTGTGCGATCTGTCGCTCCTTGCGGCGCTCCAGCCCGGCCAGCCTCCGCTTCTCACCTTCGGTCAGCGTCTGAGGCATGAGCCGTGGAGTCGTCTCGTCCGACAGGTACGCAGCCTGCTTGACTCCGAAGTCCACGCCCGCTGAAGGGTTCCCGTTGGGCCGGACGGCTGCTCGCCCCGTATGGACGCCAAAGCTGACGTACCAGCGCCCGGATCCGTCCGTTCGGATCGTCGCAGCCTTGATCCGGCCACCGAGGGACCGCGTCAGTCTGAACTTGACCTCGCCCAGCTTGGGAATGCGCACGCTGGCCCACTTCCGATTGAGCTTGGTCACGCGCACGGCCTGCCCAGGCAGGGGGATCGCCAGCCGAGCGGTGCGCTTCTTGAAGCGCGGGAAGCCTGCCGGATGCTCCGCATTCCAGAAGTTGTCGTAGGCGCGGTCCAGATGCTTGAGGATCTGCTGCGGAGCCTGAGAGGGGAGGTTCCCGATCCACTCCAGGTCATGGCGCGCTGTGGTGAGGTAACGACATTGCTCGTCGGCTCGGAGGTATGCACGCCGCTGCTGGTAGACGTAGATCCGCTGCTCGAGGGCAATGTTCCAGACCGCACGGCATGTGTGACCCCACTCACGGAGCCGCTCAGCCTGCTCGTCCGTAGGAAAGAGACGGTACTTGCGCCCGGCGTCGGCGGGCTCCTTGACCGCCTTTCCTGCCCTGCCGCGATGCTTGGCCACCGCTTCCCCCCTCCACCACGCCTCAACTGGCCTTCCCGGGAAGGCGATCCATGCATTCACCGTACGACAGATAAGTTGAACTTGTCTGTCGTATCGTGAGACTCATGGCGGACCAGCAACTCACACCAGTTCAGGCGGCCGAACATCTCGGGGTGTCGGTCGAGGCGATCTACGTCCTCAACTCCCGTAAGTACAATGGCTTTCCACGTCCCACCTACACCGGCCGTACGCCGACTTGGACGCCGACGGAACTCGACGACTGGCGAGCCGCGCACCCTCCGAAACAACGCAGCAGGCATCGCGAGACGACGAGGCCAGCGCGCCGCGAACCCTCCAACGTCGACTTCCACGACCTTCGAGCGCACCTCGCGTTCATGACGGAGCGAAGTGGCCCGGCACTCACGGGCGACCTGTTGTTGCTTGCAGAGCAGACGATGCGTGCAGAGGCAACGAAGCTGGGGGCAGAGATCGAGGAGTTCCACAGCACTGCGGCATACCTCCACCTGCTCGCGCGCTACCCGATTCACATTTCCGTCGCGAACCTAGCCAGCCGCCTCAGAGGAGCTACAGTCCGCACTTGTCGGCAATCACACATGATCAACGGACATCTGTGGATGAGGTCGTACTACGCCGCATCCGCGGCCGCTCACTCGACTGCCAAGCTAAGTCAGTACGTCGAGCGTCTGGAACAGACCGTCAACAACTAGGCATCAATACCCCCCAGTGGCGCCGCCCTCCATCGCGTTCCGTCAAGATGTTCGGAACACATAAGCGTCTGGAGGGGAACCCAGAAATGAGCTACAACCAGCCGGGCCCGTACGGCGGGCAGCCCCAGCAGCCCGGACCGTATGGTCAGCCGGGCCCCTACGGCCAGCAGCCGCAGGCCCCCCAGCCCGGCTACGGCTACCCGCAGCAGGCTCCCCCCGCGCAGCCCGGCTACGGCTACCCGCAGCAGGCTCCCCAGGGCGTCCCTCCGCAGACTCCCCCCTACGGCCAGCAGCCCTACGGCGCCGTACCGCAGCCGCCCGCCCCGAGCGGCGGCAAGAAGAAGACGGGGCTGATCATCGGTGCCGTCGCTGTCGTGGCGGCGATCGCAGTTGGGGCGTACTTCGTCATCGGCGGTGGCGGCGGCGGTTCGGACATCGCGGACGACGGCCCGCACAAGCTGACGACGCCGGCGACGGTGCTCACCGACTACAAGAAGGGCGACAGCACCGACGACAGCTTCAGCGACGACGACCTCAAGGACGCCGAGAAGCACGGCGTGAAGAACGCCAAGGACGTCGAGGCCGAGTACCAGGTGGTGGATGAGAGCAACCCGCTGGCTGGCAAGTTCCTGAAGTTCATGGGTGTCTACGGCGACATCGATGACCCGGAGAAGGTCGTCGACGCCATGTTCGCCGACATGAAGAAGGAGTCCTCCAAGGACAACGACGACACGGGCGAACTGGTCGGCAGCCCGAAGGCTTTCACGCCCGACGGACTCGAGAACGCGGTCCTCAAGTGCCAGGAGACCAAGTTCAAGAACGACGATGCGTCGTCCGGTGCGGCCTCCGGGCCCAAGGAGATCAGCATGCCGGTCTGCATCTGGGGTGACCACAGCACCATCGGCGTCACCATCAACGTCGACATGGCGGACGCCATGTCGGGGAAGAGCGCCGACATGAGTGCCGCCGCCGACCAGACGACCAAGTTCCGCAAGGAAGTCCGCGTCAAGATCTGACCGCTGCTCGGCACTTCATGCCAAGGGCGCCCGACGAGTCCCGTCGGGCGCCCTTGGCCATGGTCGGCCGGACGTCAGGCGCGGACGCAGGCCCTGTAGGCGTGTATCGAGCGCACATCTATGTCCACGAGGCCGTTGTAGCAGGCAGCGTCGGGCACCTTGCCATTGCCGAGGGGTCCGTTGTGCGCCGGGTGGCTACAGGCCTCCTTCACCTTGGGCCCGATCTAGAGCCCCAGGTTTCCGAGGTAGTTCACGCATGTGCTCCGTGCCGCGTGTGCTGCCGTGGCCGTAACCACCGGCATCACAGCTGCCGCGGTAACGACGGACATGGCCGCCAGCGCGCGCCTCATCTTCATGTCTGTCCCTCCCGTTTCGCTTGCCGCGAGGTGGTCCGCCTCGCGGTGATCGAGAAGATCACGCGAAGCAGGTGTCGTACAAGTGAGCGACCTCAACGTGGCTTGATCCGGGCGTGGGTCGACGAAGGGGGCGCCCAGCGAAATCCGCTGGGCGCCCCCTTCGTCGTACGAGAACCGGCTACGCCGTCTTCTGCTCGCCCGGCCCCCCACGGCGGGCGTCCCGCGGGATCAGGGTCGGGTTCACGTTCGAGTGGACGACGTCCGCTGTGATGACGACACGGGCCACGTCCTTGCGGGACGGGACCTCGTACATCACCGACATCAGGACCTCTTCCATGATGGCCCTGAGACCGCGCGCGCCGGTCTGGCGGAGGATGGCCTGGTCGGCGATGGCTTCGAGGGCCTCGCGCTCGAAGTCCAGTTCCACGCCGTCGAGTTCGAAGAGGCGCTGGTACTGCTTCACCAGGGCGTTGCGGGGTTCCACCAGGATCTGGAGCAGGGCCTCGCGGTCCAGGTTGTGGACCGAGGTAATGACCGGGAGGCGGCCGATGAACTCGGGGATCATGCCGAACTTGACCAGGTCCTCCGGCATGACGTCCTCGAACTGGTCCTTGGACTCCAGCTCGCGCTTCGAGCGGATCGTCGCTCCGAAGCCGATTCCCTTCGCGCCCGCCCTCGACTCGATGAGCTTCTCCAGGCCCGCGAACGCGCCGCCCACGATGAACAGGACGTTCGTCGTGTCGATCTGGATGAACTCCTGGTGCGGGTGCTTGCGACCGCCCTGGGGCGGGACCGAGGCCGTCGTGCCCTCGAGGATCTTCAACAGGGCCTGCTGGACGCCCTCGCCGGACACATCACGCGTGATCGACGGGTTCTCGCTCTTACGCGCCACCTTGTCGATCTCGTCGATGTAGATGATGCCCGTCTCGGCCTTCTTGACGTCGTAGTCGGCCGCCTGGATGAGCTTCAGGAGGATGTTCTCGACGTCCTCGCCGACATATCCGGCCTCCGTCAGCGCCGTCGCGTCGGCGATGGCGAACGGCACGTTCAGCATGCGGGCGAGCGTCTGGGCCAGGAGCGTCTTGCCCGAGCCCGTGGGGCCGAGCAGCAGGATGTTGGACTTCGCCAACTCGATGGCGTCGTCACGGTTTTGGCCTGTGCTGTTCTCGCCGGCCTGGACCCGCTTGTAGTGGTTGTACACCGCGACCGAGAGCGCCTTCTTGGCCGACTCCTGGCCGACCACGTAGCCCTCGAGGAACTCGTAGATCTCGCGGGGCTTGGGGAGTTCCTCCCAGCGCACCTCGCTCGTCTCCGCGAGTTCTTCCTCGATGATCTCGTTGCAGAGATCGATGCACTCGTCGCAGATGTACACACCGGGGCCTGCGATGAGCTTCTTGACCTGCTTCTGGCTCTTGCCACAGAACGAGCACTTGAGCAGATCGCCGCCGTCACCGATGCGTGCCACGGTGTGCTTCCCCTTCGCCTGGGAGACGCCTAGGTCCAGCGGCTCCTGGTGCTGCCTTATGTCCGACGGTACCTTGCCGAGCCCCCCGTTCGGGCCCCCCTTGGCATGGTTCACTTTGTCGTGAACCACGCCAAGGAGCGGCAGACGATACAGCGATACGTCAGACGATCGCGGAACTGTTCATCTTGCGGGTGGAGATGATCTGGTCGATCAGGCCGTACGCCAGCGCGTCCTCAGCGGTGAGGATCTTGTCGCGCTCGATGTCCTCGCGGATCTTCTCGATCGGCGTGGTCGAGTGCTTGGCCAGCATCTCTTCCAGCTGCGCACGCATCCGGAGGATTTCGTTCGCCGCGATTTCGAGGTCCGAGACCTGGCCGCGGCCGGTCTCGCTGTAGGGCTGGTGGATCAGCACGCGGGCGTTCGGAAGCGCCATGCGCTTGCCCGGCGTACCGGCAGCCAGCAGGATCGCGGCGGCCGAGGCGGCCTGACCCATGCAGACCGTCTGGATGTCCGGCTTCACGAACTGCATCGTGTCGTAAATCGCAGTAAGTGCCGTGAAGGAGCCGCCGGGGCTGTTGATGTAGACCGAGATGTCACGGTCGGGGTCCATCGACTCCAGGCACAGCAGCTGCGCCATGACGTCGTTGGCGGAGGCGTCGTCGATCTGCACGCCGAGGAAGATCACGCGCTCCTCGAAGAGCTTCGCGTACGGGTCGTACTCACGCACGCCCTGCGAGGTGCGCTCGACGAAGCGCGGGATGACGTAGCGGGACTCCGCACGAGGACCGGTGTACTCGGCCTGCGTGCGGGCGTAGAGGCCGCTGCCGGGGAAGTCGTTCACTGTGTCTCCTGAGAAGCCTGAAAAGGGCTGAGGCGGTCCGCTGGGGGCGTTGGAGGGGCTGCAGGCCGGCTGGCACCCGCCTGCACCGGCGTACGCCGGTTACGCCGCCCCGGTGCCGCCGCCGCCCGGCATACCGGCAGCGGTGGGCATGATGTCGTCGATGAGGCCGTACTCCTTGGCCTCGATCGGGTCGAACCAGCGGTCACGGTCCGAGTCCCGGGTGATCTGCTCCACGGTCTGGCCGGTGTGGAAGGCGGTCAGCTCCGCCATCCGCTTCTTGGTGTGCAGCAGCCGCTCGGCGTGGATCTTGATGTCCGACGCGGAGCCGGCGAGGCCCGCCGAGGGCTGGTGGATCAGGATCTCGGCGTTCGGCAGGGCGAAGCGCTTGCCGGGGGTACCGGCGCTGAGCAGGAACTGGCCCATCGAGGCCGCCATGCCCATGGCGATCGTCACCACGTCGTTCTTGATGTACTGCATGGTGTCGTAGATCGCCATGCCGGCCGTGATCGATCCGCCGGGGCTGTTGATGTAGAGGTAGATGTCCTTGTCCGGATCGGAGGCAAGGAGCAGCAGCTGCGCGGTGATCTTGTTGGCGATGTCGTCGTCCACCGGCTGGCCGAGGAAGATGATCCGCTCGTTGAGCAGCCGGTTGTAGACCTGGTCGCCGAGGCCACCACCGAAGTTGGGCTCACCGGCGGCGGAGGGCATCAGATTCGTCACGTATCCACCTGCTCGTCTTACGACGGCGCCGGGCCGTCTCACGTCTTCTGCAGGGGCCTGGGGCCCCGGTGCACACCGCCACGGGGCGGCTTCGGGGACTCCCCTGCCCTCGTACTCATGGACCCTAACGCGCCGGTCCCTTCGGGGAATCCCGGAGAGGGAACTGTTCGCTGTGAGCGCAGGTCGCGCGCCCCGCCAGGGGCGCCCGTAAGGGGCGCCCGTAAGGGCGCGGGAATTGCGCGATCAGCCCGCTACAAGCCGCACTCGCCGATGAACCGCCGGGTTGCTCGCGCCCACACGGCGGAGCCGCGCATGTCACAGCCCCGCGCCCCTGAAAGCCAACGGGGCCCCCGGGTGTCCCCGGGAGCCCCGTCCAGCCGTACAGCGAGGTGATCAGGCCTCGGTGGTCTCCTCGGAGGCCTCAGCGGCCTCACCCTCGGTGACCTCGGTGGCCGTCTCCGTCTCGTCCTCGTCCTCCAGGTCGACGATCTCGCCGTTGGTGTCCTTGACCGTGGCGGCCTCGACGACGACCGCGAGGGCCTTGCCGCGGGCGACCTCGCCGACGAGCATCGGGACCTGGCCGCCCTCGACGACGGCCTGGGCGAACTGGTCGGGGGACATGCCGGAGGAGGCCGCGCGCCGCATGAGGTGCTCGGTGAGCTCCTCCTGGTTGACGTTCAGCTTCTCCTTGTTGACGAGCTCGTCAAGGACGAACTGGGTCTTGATGCCCTTGATCGCCGCTTCCTTGGTCTCGGCGTCGAACTCCTCCTCGGTCTTGCCCTGGATCTCCAGGTACTTCGCGAGGTCGAGGCCCATCTGGCCGAGCTGGTGGTGCTCGAGGTTGTGCTTACGGGTGTTGATCTCGTCCTCGAGCAGCTTCTCGGGGACGGGCACCTCGACCAGCTCGAGCAGCTTCTCCAGGACACGCTCCTGGGCCTGCGTGGCCTGGTCGTACTGCTTCATGTTCTCGAGGCGCTTGCGGCTGTCCGCCTTCAGCTCCTCCAGGGTGTCGAACTCGGAGGCGAGCTGCGCGAAGTCGTCGTCCAGCTCCGGGAGTTCGCGCGCGGCGACCTGGGTGACCTTGACGGTGACCTCGGCCTCCTTGCCGGCCGCGGAGCCGCCCTTGAGCTCGGAGGCGAAGGTGGCCTCGCCACCGGCCTCCAGGCCCGTCACGGCGTCGTCGATGCCGTCCAGCAGCTCGCCGGAGCCGATGGTGTAGGAGACGTCGGAGGCGACGCCGTCCTCGAGGACCTCGCCGTCGACCTTGGCCTCCAGGTCGATGGTGACGACGTCGCCGTCCTGGGCGGCGCGCTCGACCGGGGAGGTCGACGCGAAGCGCTCGCGCAGGTCGGAGACGGCCTTCTCGACGTCCTCTTCGCTGACCTCGACGGCGTCGACCTCGACCTCGATGCCGGAGTAGTCCGGGATCTCGATGGTCGGGCGGACGTCGACCTCGGCGGTGAAGTTCAGCGTCTCGCCGTCCTTCAGCTCGGTGATGTCGACCTCGGGCTGGCCGAGGACATTCAGCTCAGCCTCGTTGACCGCTTCGGTGTAGAACTTCGGGAGCGCGTCGTTGACGGCCTCTTCGAGCACGGCGCCCCGACCGAACCGCTGGTCGATGACGCGCGCCGGGATCTTGCCCTTCCGGAAGCCCTTCACCGTGACCTGCTGGTTGATCTTCTTGTACGCCGCGTCGAGGCTGTCCTTGAGCTCCTCGAAGGGCACCTCGACAGTGAGCCGAACCCGGGTCGGGTTCAGGGTCTCCACGGCGCTCTTCACGGTTCGGTCTCCTTGTGGCTGACTTCTTGGGGGTTCTGCTGCGTGCTTCTGCCGAGTCGGGCAGAGCCTGAAGCGGATTCGCGGCCCTTGAGAGACGTAACAGTGCAGACACACGGGCGCGCAGCTTGCATAGTAACCGCAGGCGGTACACGCCCCAAAAGGTGATCTTGCGACGCGCGGAGCCCTGGCGGGTTCCGGCTGGTGGTCGGGGTGGCGGGATTTGAACCCACGGCCTTCCGCTCCCAAAGCGGACGCGCTACCAAGCTGCGCCACACCCCGTCGGTGCGACACGTAGGGTACATGCCCGCAGGCAGCGCGGCTGCCGCATTTCCCGAGCGCCCCCGCTGCGCGGAAACGGGGTGTGCATCCAGGGGGTGCGACCCGCTAGGATGCCTTGCGTGCCGCAGTCACTGACCTGCGGCGCAAGCTTTGCGGGCGTAGCTCAATGGTAGAGCCCTAGTCTTCCAAACTAGCTACGCGGGTTCGATTCCCGTCGCCCGCTCTGTGGCCTCCGGCCCGGTTCTTCGGAACCGGGCCGGAGGCTTTTTCGCGTGCTGAGGGACCCGTTACGGACCCTGCGGGGCCCTGTAGGGCGCTTACAGGTGGCGTACGTCCACGGAGTAGACGGACTGGATTCCGTACGGGACGTACAGGGCGTCGCCGACCAGGAGCGGGCGGGCGCCGGAGTCGGCCACGCTGGTGGGGCCGGCGTCGTTGCGGCCGGGGCGGGTGGCGGCGAGTCTGCCGGTGCGGATGTCCAGGGCGGCGAGGCGGCCGCTGGGGGACGCGACGTAGACGTGGGTGGCGGAGGCGAGGGGCGGGCCCGGGAACTCCACCGTCGAGTTGCTCTCCCAGGACTGGTGGCCGGTGCGGGCCGAGACGGCGCGGATGCTGCCGTTGCCGAGTGTGAAGTAGAGGGTGCCGCGTGCGAGGTCGATGGACGCGGCGGAGGGCTGAGAGCGCGCGAGCGGCACGCGCAGCAGCCGGTGCGTGCGGGTGTCCACGGTCGTGAACGCCTCGTGGGCCGTCTCCGGAGATGTCTCGGCGAGGATCAGGCGGCCATGGTCCTGGCCGAGGAGGTCGAGCGCCCCCTGGGCGGTGACGGTCCAGGCCGGCTTTCCGGTGGCCGGGTCGAGGGCGGACACGCTGGTCGTGTCCATGGCGTCGGGCTGGCAGAGGAGGTAGAGGCGGTGCGCGGCGGCTCCGAGGACGCAGCTCCGGCCCTTGGGCATCGGGCGCTTCCAGCGGACCTTGCCGTCGTCCGCGCCCAGCAGGGCGTACGAGCGCGCGTTGTCGCCGAGGAGGGTGACGACGCCCTCGGGGATCATCGTGGCGCCGCCGTCCTCGAGGTCGGGGGCGAGGGTGTCCTCGCCGTCGCCGGTGCGCGTCTTCCAGATCACCCGCCCGGTGGCGGCGTCCAGCGACTGCACCGAGTAGTGGGCCACGGTCATGCCGTCGTCCTTGGCCGCCTCCGTCTCGTCGTTGCCGTAGACGAACACGCGGCCGGCTCGGGTGCCGAGGACGGAGCCCTCGTCGCTGCCGGTGTCGTCGGGCGTGGAGTCGACGGGCTGGAGCCAGGCGTGCTTGCCGTCGGCGAGGGAGAAGCGGGCCGCCTTGACGTCGTCCCCGGCGCACACCAGTGACGTACCGGCCGCGCCACAGCTGCTGAACCCGCCGCTCGCGAGGTCCGAGCCCTTCGCCGTCGCGTGCCACGCGTGCCAGCCGGGCGGCAGGTCGCTGCGGGCGGAGTCGCCGCCGGTGAGCCGGACGACCGCGGCCGAGGCCGTGACGGCGAGCAGCAGGGCGCCCGCCAAGGAGGCGATCAGGAGCCGGCGGCGGCGCTTGGGGCGGGGGCGGTCGGGCTCGGTCGGCGGGCCCGGGTCCTCGTCCAGGAAGGGGCGCGGGCCGGGGCGGGTGCCGTCGCGCAGGAGGGTGAGGAGTTCGTCCGGGGT
Source organism: Streptomyces sp. NPDC001530 (assembly GCF_042894545.1). Lineage (NCBI taxonomy): Bacteria > Bacillati > Actinomycetota > Actinomycetes > Kitasatosporales > Streptomycetaceae > Streptomyces > Streptomyces sp. NPDC001530. Next base: position 56,590 of record NZ_JBIAVS010000035.1, on the reverse strand, counting down.
TGGGCGGGACTTGGGGTGCTTCTCCAGGCAGAGTTCGACGAAGGGGCGCAACTCGCCGGGCAGGCCGTCGAGTTCGGGGGTCCCCTCGACGACTCGGGTGGCCGTCTCGTAGGGGCTGGGGCTGTCGAAGGGGCCGTGTCCGGTGGCGGCGTACGCGACGACGGCGCCGAGGGAGAAGACGTCGGCGGCCGGACCCACCTCGTGCGGGGACGAGAACTGCTCGGGGGACATGAAGGGCGGGGTGCCCATCACCCGGCCGGTCTGGGTGAGCGCGTCGGCGACGGCGAACTCGGCGGCGCGCGAGATGCCGAAGTCGATGACGCGGGGGCCGTCGTCGGCGAGCATGACGTTGGCCGGTTTCAGATCCCGGTGGACCACTCCGGCGCGGTGGATGTCGCGCAGCGCCTCGGCGAGGCCGGCGGCCAGCTCGCGCAGCCGGTCCGGCGGCAGCGGGCCGTGGTTCTTCACATGGGTGCCGAGGTTGTCGCCCGCTATGTAGAGCGTGGCCATCCAGGGGCGCGGCGCGTCGGCGTCCGCGTCCACGACGGGGGCGGTGAAGGCACCGCTCACCTGTCGGGCGGCGGCCACCTCACGGCTGAAGCGGATACGGAACTCGTCGTCGTCGGCGTACTGCCCGTGCACGACCTTGATCGCGAGGCGGCGGCCGGAGGCGGAGCGGGCGAGATAGACGACGCCCATGCCGCCGGAGCCGAGGCGGTCCTCGATGCGGTAACCGCCCACCTCCGATGGGTCCGATGCACGCAGCGCCATCCCCGTACGCTCCCCGTTCCGAATCCCCCGACGTACGTCGACATGTGTCGATGTACGTATCCGTCCCGTCCAGAAGCTCTCTCAGAAGCTGATCGAGTTGATGGTCTCCGCTATCGAATCGAGGAACCGTTGGATGGACGGAGCCATGCCGGTCGATGCGAGGAAGAAGCCGAAGAGCACCGCGACAACGGCGGGCCCCGCCTTGATCGATCCTCCCCGTATCAACACCACCAGGATGATCGCCAACAGCAGCACCACTGACAGCGAAATGGCCACAACTGATCACACCCTACGGTCGGTCCGCTCTCCCGGCCCGGAGGTGCAACCCCACACACCCCCGCCAGAACCATCGTGCCACCAACCAGGCTTTCGTATGCGGCGGGTGACGCAACGTCGGCCACGGACCCGCCCGCCGCGCACCTCCGCAACGCCTCGGCGCGACGAACGGCGGGGCTCCGCACGGCAATTCGAGAGGGCGCCCGCACAGGCCGCGCAGTGGAAATCCAGAGGGACCGTTGCCATGTCCACACATCCTGTTCGCAGGTAATTCGAATTGTTGGCACAGGCACATCGCAGACTCTGTAGACGGGTAACTAAAGCCCAATGAACCGGACATATCACCAGAGTCGCCCGCGAGCCTTATGCACCATTTAGTCAGGATGAAGGGGGACAGAAGGGTCCCATACGGTAAGCAAATCGGTATGCGGAACCACTTGCGGACCGACAGGCAGACATCTTCAAATCCCGGGTACTCGCAGGCGATAAGCAGAAATGACGTCGAGAGTTTTACGAAGACGCATAGACAACGCTAGGGTGCCTCAGATGTTCCACGCCGCCACGTCCCCCGTATGCGCAGCGAGGTCCAGGATCGTCTCCCCGAGTTCTTGGTGGGAGGGCCTGTGACGAACTCGCTCCGCCCGCACGGCCAGTACAGAACGCCGCTCCCCCCGGCACAGCAGCCGGCGGAGGGAGTGCCGAGTCCGCGCTCGCCGCAATCCCCCAGAGCGGCCTCCGGGGCCGCCGCACCGGGCGCCAAGCCCGCCAAGCAACGCGACGCCTTCTTCGACAACGCCAAGTACCTGGCGATCGTGCTCGTGGCCATGGGTCACGCCTGGGAGCCGCTGAAGGACCAAAGTCGCATCCTCGAAGCGGCGTACACGGTCGTGTACACCTTCCACATGCCGGCCTTCATCATCATCTCCGGCTATTTCTCCCGCAGTTTCGACATGCGCCCCGACCGGCTGAAGCGGCTGGTGACGGGTGTGCTCGTGCCGTACGTCCTCTTCGAGACGGCGTACTCCCTCTTCAAGCGGTGGGCCGCCCCCGACCCCACCCATCCGATCAGCCTGCTCGACCCCTGGTACCTCACCTGGTTCCTGGTCGCGCTCTTCATCTGGCGGCTGACCACCCCGCTGTGGAAGCTGGTCCGCTGGCCGCTGCCGCTCGCGCTCGCCATCGCCGTGCTCGCCTCCGTCTCGCCCGACATCGGCGCCGAACTGGACCTGCAGCGCGTCCTGCAGTTCCTGCCGTTCTTCGTGCTGGGCCTGGTCATGAAGCCCGAGCACTTCCAGCTGGTGCGCCGCCGTGAGGTGCGGATCCTGTCGGTGCCGGTCTTCGCCGCCGCGGTGGTCGTGGGCTGGTGGGCGGTGCCCCGGATGAACACGGCGTGGTTCTACCACCGCGACGCCGCGCAGGACATGGGCGCCCCGTGGTGGGCCGGTGCCGTGATGACGCTCGCGCTGTTCGGCTGCTCGCTGCTGCTCACCGCGTGCTTCTTCGCCTGGGTGCCGCGGCGCACGTTCTGGTTCACGGCGCTCGGCGCGGGCACGCTGTACGGCTATCTGCTGCACGGATTCGTGGTCAAGGCCTCCGAGTTCGGGGGCTGGTTCGACCCCGCGTGGACGCACAAGCCGCTCGGCGAGATCTTCGTGACGCTCGCCGCGGCCGCCATAGTGACCGTGCTGTGCACCCGGCCCGTCCAGCGGATCTTCCACTTCGCGATGGAGCCCAAGATGGAGTGGGCCTTCAAGCGGGACGCGACGGAACTGGCCCGGGAGCGGGAGCGAGCCAGGGCGTAACCACCTCTGAAACATGTGCGTGAGTGCGGGCCCGGGATCTCCTGGGCCCGCACTCACGCACATGTTCAGGGAGCGAGGCCGAGCAGTGTGCGCATCGTCGCGTACTTCTTGGTGAGCCGGGCCCGGGTGTGCTCGTCGAGGACCGCGAGCCGGCCCGGATCGGCGTTGTGCGCGAGGTCGGACACCTTCACCAGGAGGGCGCCCGGGGTCGTACGGATGCGTCGCGCGTACGCCTCCGGGGGCTCGCCCTCCTGCTTGGTGAGCGCCAGCACGATGTCCTTGGTGCGCCGGGTCAGCGCGGCCTCGCGCAGCCAGTCCTCGGAGAGCGCGTCGTCCTCGACCGCGTCGTGCAGCCAGGCCGCCGCTATCTGTTCGTCGTCACCGCCGCGTTCGCGGACGCCCTCCGCGACCGCCTGGAGGTGTTCGGCGTACGGCCGCCCCGCCTTGTCGGTCTGGGCGGCGTGCGCCTCGCGGGCGAGGGCCTCGACTTCGGCCAGGGTCAGAAGAGTCTGCGTCACTCCCCCAGTGTCTCCCCGCGCAGGGCTGCGCGGGCCGGGACGGTCGCCGCCGTCTCGCCGAGCACGACGTTCGCCGCGGCGAACGAGCACTTGGCGGCCGCCGGCGCGGCGGACGCGCCGGTCATCGGGGTGTCCCCCTGCTCGGGCGAAGCCGTGAGCTCAGGGGAGCAACGGCAGCCCGAACAGGGCGGCGCAGCCCCCGCTGGGGTCTAAGGGCAGCGCCCCTGGCGGGGTTTGGGGCGGAGCCCCCAAAACGGGACGGGGGGCGAGGAACATCCCTCGGGTCACCGGACGGGTGTCGCGCCCTCTCGGCAGATCAGGAGGAGGGCCCGGTCGTCGTTGACGTCCTTGGCGACGGCTTCGATGAGGTGCCAGGCGGCTCCGTGGAAGCCGCCGGCGACATAGCGGTCGGCTTCGCCGGTGAGACGGTCGATGCCCTCGACGATGTCCCGGTCGGAGGTTTCCACCAGGCCGTCTGTGAACAGCATCAACACGTCTCCGGGACGCAGGGAGCCCTTCACAGGGTCGAACTGGGCGCCGTCGTACACACCGAGCAGGGGGCCTTCCGCGACCTTCTCCTCCCAGCGGCCGCTGCCCGCGCTGAGTTGCAGGCCCGGAGGGTGTCCGGCGGAGAAGAGTTCGTAGTCCCCGGAGTCCAGGTCCAGGACCAGGTGGATCGAGGTCGCGAAGCCCTCGTCCCAGTCCTGGCGGAGGAGGTAGCCGTTCGCGGCGGGCAGGAACGCGTGGGGAGGCAGGGAGCCCAGGAGGCCCCCGAAGGCTCCGGACAGCAGCAGCGCACGCGAACCCGCGTCCATGCCCTTGCCCGAGACGTCCGTGAGGACGACCTCCAGGGTGCGGCCGCCGTTCGTACGGGCCGCCACCACGAAGTCCCCGGAGAAGGACTGCCCGCCCGCCGGACGCAGCGCCATCTCCCGGTGCCAGCCCAGCGGCAGCTTCGGCAACTTGCTCTGCACCCGGATGCGTTCGCGCAGGTCGAAGAGCATGGTGCCGCCCCGTCGCCAGGGCACCCCCACCCGGCTGCGGAACTGCGCGATCAGCAGCCCGAAGAAGCCGCAGGCGGCGACCACAAGGACCACGCCCGGCGTCACCCGGGACGGGCCCTCCGTGTACGGGCCCAGCTTCACGGACTCCACTATCAGCGCGGTGGCGGCGGCCGCGTACAGACCGAGCAGGCTGGCGGGGCGCAGGAGGAGACCTCCGGCCACGATCGGGAGGACCAGCGCCGCCGGTGAGCACCACACCGAGTTCACCAGCGTCGTGGAGGCGATGATCGGGATCGTCAGCAGCAGACCGGCCAGCGCGATCCAGTCCGAACCGTCCCCACGGAAGTAGTCGACGGCGGATCTGCGCAGCCCTGTGCGGGCCCGGTGCCACTGCTTCTTCAACCGGGCCGTGAACGTCTCGGCTTCCGCGCGCCGCTCTCGTCCTGCTGCCATTAGTTCGGGACCCTATCCATCGGACCAGGTGCTTGGCACGGGAGGTCCCACTTGTCCCCCGTCCGAGCGCTCAACTTCACAGAGAACTTCACAGAAGGCACCGCGACGGCGGGGGTGAAATTCCCTCGCTCGTACCGCATTGCCCTGGTAGGCATGGGCTATGACGACTGACGTGCGGGTGCTGCAGCAGGCCGATTGGAACACGTGGTACGACAACCTGGTCCGCGCGTTCGGAGGCGTACCGGAGTCGTCCGAGGAGCGCGAACTGATGAACGCGCTCACAGAGTACGACCGTTCCCTGGGCGTGTGGGACACAGAGCAGTGCGTGGGTACGGCGGGCGCCTTCTCCTTCCGCGTCACCGTCCCCGGCGGCGCCTCCGTCCCGGCCGCGGGCATCACCATGGTGAGCGTCGCGGCCACGCACCGCCGGCGCGGAGTGCTGACCGCGATGATGCGACGCCAACTGGACGACATCCGCGCCGGGGGCGAGCCGCTCGCCGTCCTCACCGCGTCGGAGCCGGCGATCTACGGCCGGTTCGGCTACGGCATCGCGACGCTCCAGCTCAACGCCGAGATCGACACCAGTCGCGTACGACTGTCCGTGCCGCCCGGCACCGACGACGTACATCTGCGGTACGCCGCGCCCGCCGAGGTACTCGACGCGTGCGAGGCGGTGTACGCGCGGCTCGTGCCGGGCCGTCCGGGCATGCTGGCGCGGCAGCCCGGCTGGGAGCGGGTGTCGCTGCTCGACCCGGAGGGCGACCGGGACGGGGCGTCGCCGCTGCAGTGCGTGGTCGCCGAGCGGGACGGCGAGGTCGTGGGCTACGCGCGCTTCCGGGTCAAGCCGGAATGGGGCCCGGCCGGGCCCAACGGCGCGGTGCTGCTGCGCGACCTGGAGGGGCTCGACCCCGCGGTGCGGGCCGCGCTGTGGCGTCTGCTCTTCGACATCGACCTGACGTCCACGCTCCGTACCTGGGCCCGGCCCGTCGACGAGGACGTGCAGCATCTGGTGTCCGACATCCGGCGCTGCAAACTGCGGATGAAGGACTCGCTGCACGTGCGGCTCATCGACGTGGGCGCGGCCCTGGAGGCACGGACGTATCAGGCGCCGGTGGACGTGGTGTTCGAGGTCGAGGACGCGTTCTGCCCCTGGAACGAGGGGCGTTGGCGGCTCACGGGTGACGCGAAGGGCGCGAGCTGCGCACGCAGCGAGGACTCCGCCGATCTCGCCCTGTCCGTACGGGAGTTGGGGGCTGCGTATCTCGGCGGGGTGTCGCTGGCCTCGCTCGCGGCGGCCGGGCGGGTGCGGGAGCTGCGCCAGGGCGCGCTGACGGAGGCGTCCGTGGCCTTCTCGTCAGTGGTCGCGCCCTGGCTGCCGCACGGCTTCTGACGGCTACCGCTGCTGGCAGGCGGGACACCAGAAGAGGTTGCGGGCGGCGAGATCGGCGGTGCGGATCTCGCCGCCACAGATGTGGCAGGGCAGGTTGGCCCTGCGGTACACGTAGACCTCGCCGCCGTGGTCGTCCACGCGCGGCGGGCGGCCCATCGCCTCGGGGGTGTGTTCCGGGCGGACCGTGTCGATGCGGTTGTTGCGGACGCCCTCGCGCATCAGCTCCACGAGATCCGTCCAGATCGCGTCCCACTCGGTGGGAGTGAGGTCCTTGCCCGCGCGGTACGGGTCGATGCCGTGCCGGAAGAGGACCTCCGCGCGGTAGACGTTGCCCACGCCCGCGATGATCTTCTGGTCCATGAGGAGGGCGGCGATCGTCGTACGGCTGCGGGAGATCCGGCGGTACGCGGCGGACGGGTCCGCGCCCGGGCGGAGGGGGTCCGGGCCGAGCCGGTCGTGTATCGCCTGCTTCTCGGTGTCCGTGATCAGGGCGCAGGTGGTGGGGCCGCGGAGGTCGACGTACGCGGTGGGGTTCGCGAGGCGGAGGCGGACGGTGTCCGTGGGCGGTGGGGCGGGGGCGTCGCCGAAATTGACCTTGCCGAAGAGGCCCAGGTGGATGTGGATCCAGTCCGCTGCGTGGAAGCCGAGGAAGAGGTGTTTGCCGTGGGCTTCCGCCTCGGCCAGCTCCGCGCCGTCCAGGAGGGCGGCGGCGTCGGTGAACTTGCCCTGGGGGCTGGTGACGCGTGCCGGGCGGCCACCGAAGGCGGCCCGGTAGTCCTCGGCCAGCCGGTGAATCGTGTGCCCTTCGGGCACGGGGTCCTCCTGCTGTTGTCTTTCGTCCGACGGCCAGGCATTTTTTCGCCCCCTCCGCCCCTACCCTCCCCCAAGCTCTCGGCTTCGCTCGAGCAGGGGGGACCCCCATCGCCCCTGGGGGCTCCGCCCCCCGACCCCCCCCGTATCGCGCTTCGCGCTCGTCCTCAAACGCCGGAAGGGCTGAAAGATTCAGCCCGTCCGGACGGAGCGCCCCCAGGGGGCTACGGCTGCTGCGGGTGGTGTGCCGGGATCGGGGGCAGTTCCCGCGTCGTCTCGTACGTCGCGAGCATGTCGATGCGGCGGATGTGGCGCTCGTCACCCGAGAAAGGGGTGTTGAGGAAGGTCTCGACGAACTTCGTCGCCTCCTCCTGCGTGTGCATGCGGGCACCCACGGCGACGACGTTCGCGTTGTTGTGCTGGCGCCCCAGAGAGGCCGTCTCCTCGCTCCAGGCGAGAGCGGCCCGGACACCGGCCACCTTGTTCGCGGCGATCTGCTCACCGTTGCCCGAGCCGCCGATCACGATGCCGAGGGACTCGGGGTCGGCCGCCGTACGCTCCGCGGCGCGGAGGCAGAACGGCGGGTAGTCGTCCTGGGCGTCGTAGATGAGGGGCCCGCAGTCGACGGGCTCGTGGCCGGCGGCCTTGAGCCACTCGACGAGATGGTTCTTGAGTTCGAAACCGGCATGATCGGAGCCGAGATACACGCGCATGGTCCGAGTGTGACACGGCTGTTTCGGATCGGCCGCGCCGGGTGTCGCCTGCGAAAAGTGTGAGCCACACTACAAAACCTCAAGGAAACCTCAAGTAACGATCCGGATTCAAAGGTTCACGAATCCATTTGCCTCCGATTCACTGGACGCGCTCGTACACCGCTCGTACGGGAGCCGTACACACCCCGTACGGGAATCTGCTCACCCGGCGCAAAGGAACTCCCCTCCATGACCTCGCAGCCGACCCCCACAAAGGCCGCAAGCGGCCCCGGAGAACCCGGTGGCGGCCTCCAGGCCGGACTCAAGAACCGTCATCTGTCCATGATCGCCATCGGTGGTGTCATCGGCGCCGGGCTCTTCGTGGGCTCCAGCTCCGGTATCGCCACCGCCGGACCCGGCATCCTTCTCTCGTACGCGCTCGTCGGCACGCTCGTGGTGCTGGTGATGCGGATGCTCGGTGAGATGTCCGCCGCGAATCCGACGTCGGGTTCGTTCTCCGCGCACGCCGACCGCGCGCTCGGCCGCTGGGCCGGCTTCTCCATCGGCTGGCTCTACTGGTTCTTCTGGGTCGTCGTGCTGGCCGTGGAGGCCACCGCCGGCGCCAAGATCCTCGAAGGCTGGATCCCGGCCGTGCCCCAGTGGGGCTGGGCGCTCATCGTGATGGTCGTCCTCACCGCCACCAACCTGGTGTCCGTGGGGTCGTACGGCGAATTCGAGTTCTGGTTCGCCGGGATCAAGGTCGTGGCGATCGGCGCGTTCATCGTCGTCGGCGGACTGGCCGTCTTCGGTGTGCTGCCGGGTGTCGACGCCGACAAGGCCGGGCTCGGGAACCTGACCGACCACGGCGGCTTCCTGCCGCACGGACCCGGCGCGATCCTCACCGGCGTCCTGCTGGTCGTCTTCTCCTTCATGGGCAGCGAGATCGCGACTCTCGCGGCCGGCGAGTCCGAGGACCCGCAGCGGGCCGTGACCAAGTCCACCAACAGCATCATCTGGCGGATCGCGGTCTTCTACCTCGGCTCGATCTTCGTCGTCGTCTCCCTGCTGCCGTGGAACGACCCGTCGATCAAGGACAAGGGCTCGTACGTCGCGGCCCTCGACTCCCTCGGCATCGCGCACGCCGGTCAGATCATGAACTTCATCGTGCTGACCTCGGTGCTGTCCTGCCTCAACTCCGGGCTCTACACGGCCTCCCGCATGGCCTTCTCGCTCGGCCAGCGCGGGGACGCGCCGAAGGCGTTCGCGAAGACCACCTCGCGCGGTGTTCCGTTGGCCGCGATCATCGTCTCGGTCGTCTTCGGCTTCGTCGCCGTCTTCTTCAACTACAAGTTCCCGGACTCGGTCTTCCTCTTCCTGGTCAACTCCTCCGGTGCGGTCGCCCTGTTCGTCTGGCTCGTCATCTGCTTCTCGCAGCTGCGGATGCGGAAGATCATCCAGCGCGAGGCGCCCGAGAAGCTCGTCGTGAAGATGTGGCTGTACCCGTACCTGACCTGGGCGACGGCCGCGCTGATCGTCTTCGTGCTCGGCTACATGCTGACCGACACCGAGCACGACGGCCGGGAGACCGTGCTGCTGTCGCTGCTCGTCGCGGCGGTCGTCCTCGTCATCGCCGTCATTCGGCAGAAGGTCGGGGCCGGTGCGCCCTCCGCGCGGTACGTCGCGGCTGCCGAGCCTCGGGACGAGGATCCGGTGAAGGTCGGCTGAGCCGACTCCGACGGCGAGTCCGCCGTCGTGATGTGACGTGAGGGAGGGGCTCCGCGGCGATGGTCTTCGCCGCGGAGCCCCTCCCTCCTTCCGTTCGCCCTGTGCGGTCCTGGGTTCAGTGCTGGATTCAGTTCTGGGTTCACAGTTCTGGGTTCAGTCCTGGGTTCAGAGCACGGTGAAGCTGTTCTTCACCCCTTGGTAGACCTGGAGCGCCTCGTCCTCGATGTCCGGCTGGTACCAGGTGTTGATCTGGTACGACTTGCCGTCCTCGTCGAAGCCGAGCAGCTGGGCGTGCCAGTGCACGCCCTTGAGCGTGAAGGTGTACTCCCAGACCACCGCGGGCCGGCCCTGGAACGTCGTTTCGTCCAGGCGGATCTTCTGGTAGTCCTGCCCCTTGCGGGCGTTCTGTTCCGAGGTCTGCCATGTGTCCATCAGGTTCCCCTTGGCGAGGGAGGCTTTGGCGGCGAGTTCCTGCTTGCCGTCGGGCGAGGTGTAGTGCACCTCTGAACCCGTCTTCAGATCGCGGCGCCAGCCCTTGGGCGTCACCCACGCGTACCCGCCGGCCTCCCGGTGGGCTCCCGGAGGCAGGCTGGGCGGCCGCGAGGTGCCCTCGACGGTGGACGAGGGGGACGACGGGGACGAGGGGCCTCCGGTGGTCCCTGTCGTGCCGGACGATGCGGCCGGCACGGATGATCCGGACGAAGCCCCGGTCTTGTCGTCGGGCGATCCGCCCGTCGCCGCGACGACGATCCAGACGACGACTCCCGCGGCGACCACACCGCTGGCGGCGGCCAGGCCCATACGACGCCTGCCGCGTCGCGGGCCGGGGCCGGGGCCGGAAGGCACGGCGGGGCCGGGGAGTTCGCCGGGCGGCATCACGACGGGGCCGGGCGCCGTCGGCATCCGCGCCTCGGTCTCTGCCTCTGCCGACGCTTCTGGGGTGGCGACTCGGCCGAATCCGGGGCCTGTTGGGCGCGGGGCACCGACGGAGGGGATCTCCGAGCCGACCTCCGCGCGCAGTTCGGAGGGGACTTCGGTGGAGGCGTTGTGAGCGGGGGCGGGTGGCTGCTCCGGATGATGTTGCTTCGGGTGCTTCTCGACGTCGGGTGGGCTCTTTCGTGTCGGGGTGCGGTGCGGCGGTATCGCGTCATGTACGGGCTCGGGTTCGGGGGCGGACTCGGGCTCGGGTTCGGGGGCGCGATCGGGGGCGCGCTCGGGCGCGCGCTCTTCTTCCGGAGGCGGGGTGGCCTCGGGGAGGTCCGATGGGGGCTGCCGTGCGGCACGGAGCAGCTGGGCGTCGAGGAGCGCGGGCGTGCGCGACTCCTCGTGAGCCGGCTGAAGGGGCTGTGGGGTGGCTTCCGGCACGTCCGTCCCCGGCCCGGGCCCCGGCTCGGCCTCGGGCTCGGCCCCGGGCGCAGTCCCGGTCCCGGTCCCGCTCTCGGTCGCGTACTCGAATGCGTACGCGGAGTCGAAGTCGTACTCAGGCCCCGTCTCCGGCAGTTCGGCGGAACCCGCGCCCACCTCCCCCCCCGCCCCCGACCCTGTCCCCGTCCCCCGGTAGACGATCGCCCCAAGTTCCGCCTCGAGTTCCTCCAGGCCGGGCCGCGTCGACGGCTCCTTCTCCAGGATGGCGGCCAGGACGTCACGCAAGTCGTCTGCGGAGGCGGGGAGTTCGGGCTCCTCGTAGAGGACGGCGTGCAGGGTCGCCAGGGTGGTGGAGCGGGAGAACGGGGAGCGGCCGCCGAGGGCCGCGCAGAGGGTCGCGCCCAGCGACCACACGTCGGAGGGCGGGCCCTGCGGGCGGCCGGAGATGCGTTCGGGCGCCATGTAGTCGGGGGAGCCGACCAGCATCCCGACCATGGTGAGCGCCTCGGCGTCCTGCAGCGCGGCGATGCCGAAGTCGGTGAGGACGACTCGGTGGCCGCGCCCCTCGACCAGGACGTTGCCCGGCTTGATGTCGCGGTGCAGCACTCCCCCGGCGTGCACCTGGCGCAGCGCCGACACCAGTTCGAGCCCGATCCGGGCCGCCTCGCGCGGGCCGAGCGGTCCGTCCTCCGCCACGATCCGTTCGAGGGAGCGCCCGGCGACGAGTTCCATGACGATCCACAGCCGCTCGCCCTCGTCCACGACGTCGTAGATGCGGACGACGTTGGGGTGGTCGATCCGGGCCGTGGCCCTGGCTTCGCGCAGGGTGCGTTCGCGGCGCGTGCGCGTGTCTTCGGGGTCGAGTCCGTCGATGCGCATTTCCTTGACGGCGACCTGCCGGTCGAGCATTTCGTCGGCGGCTCGCCACACCCGCCCCATTCCCCCCTGCCCAATACTCTCGACCAGCCGATAACGCCCCGTCACCAATAGTCCCGGAACACCGCCCTGTACATTCCCCGACAATCCCTGCACCCCCTCAACACCCGCCACAATCGCCCGTCACAACAGAAACACAATGGTCACACTTCATGCCGTACCAGCATAGTGCGGAGAAATCTTGTGGTACCTCTTCAAGTACTGCGAATTCAGGCGCAGCCAAGGGGGACGAACATGAGTTCTCGTCACACGACGACCATCGCTGGATCGCTGCTCACGGCATCTTTCTCGGCCGTGATGATCCTTTCTTTCACCGCCGTCGCGGACGACCAGGGACCGGGGAACAGCAAGGGGGGAAAGGTAATTGACGAGGCACCGGCGGGTGTAAAGCTGACCACGCTACTGCCCGAGAAGATCTCGGTCGACAACAGTTCACAGAAGACGGCGATTACCGCCACGGTAAAGAACGAAGGGACCAAGGACAGCGGCGACATCAGGCTTTTGGTGGTCGGTTTCGACGGCCTTCAGGTCAAGGACGTCAAGGGCTGCACCGCCATGGCCGACAAAGATCTGCCCAAGGGTTCGAACAGTGGTTTCGTTTGCGCCGTCGGCAATCTCGCGGCCGGCAAGTCGAAGTCGTACGACGTCGACGCGACGTTCGATCTGAGCAAGACCGGGAAGATCTGTCTGCCGGTGCAGACGAGCGACGGGAAGAAGACGTACTGGCAGCAGGGCCCGGTGCCGTTCGGTACGACGAACCCGTCGCCGAACGCCCCGGCCACCCCGCTGCTGCTCGGCACCGACAACAAGCCGGTGGCACCCGGCGGCGACCAGCTGCCGAAGACCGGCGCGGGGAGCGACATGCTGCCGCTCGGCGCGGCGGGCGCGGCGCTGATCTCGGCGGGAGCGGCGGGCCTGTGGTGGGCCAGGCGGCGCCCGGGGCAGCAGCAGTCCTGAAAAGCGACCGTCAAGGGTGGGCCGGGATGCCGAGCGTGGCATCCCGGCCCACCCTTTTTCATGACTCCGGAAAACCTGACGGCACTTGTCAAGTAATGCCGCCACGATGAGCCGTATGGACACCGTCGACAACACCGCGTACCAGGACCGGAACTCCGCAGACCGTGACCGGCTCGTCCTCCGCCCCGGTGAGCCCGGGTACGACGAGGAACTCGCCGGTTTCCAGACCGGCTTCGCGCAGCGGCCCGCCGTGATCTTCGCCGCGTCCTCGGCCGACGACGTGGCCGCCGCGGTGCGGTACGCCGCCTCCGCGGGCCTGCCGGTCGGTGTGCAGGCCACCGGGCACGGGCTGCCGGGTGCGGCGGAGGGCGGCGTCCTGATCACGACGAAACGCATGGACGAGGTGAGCGTCGATCCTCAGGCGCGCACCGTCCGGGTCCACGCGGGCGTCCGCTGGGGCCAGGTCGTCGCGGCGGCCGAGCCGTACGGGCTCGCCCCGCTGAACGGATCGGCGCCGGGCGTGGGCGCCGTCTCGTACACGCTCAGCGGCGGACTCGGCATCCTGGCACGGGAGTTCGGGTACGCCGCCGATCATGTGCGCTCGCTCGACGTGGTCACCGCCGACGGCCGGCTCCGCCATGTGACGCCTGCCTCGGACGGCAACTTGTACTGGGCGCTCCTCGGCGGCGGCCACAACTTCGGCGTCGTCACCGAGTTGGAGATCGGCCTCGTACCGGTCGCGCGGCTGTACGGCGGCTCGCTCGCCTTCGACGGGCGCGCGGTCGATCCGGTGGCCGTACTGCGGGCGTACGAGCGCTGGACGCGGACCGTGCCGGACGGGCTGACCTCGTCGTTCGCGGCCGTTCCGTACCCGGACGTGCCGGGGATGCCGCCTCAACTGCGCGGGCGGTACGTGATCTCCGTACGCGTGGCGTACACGGGCGCGGACGGTGAGCGGGTCGTCGCCCCACTGCGGGAGATCGGGCCTGTCCTCGCGGACTCGCTGCGCGAGATGCCGTACGCCGAGAGCCACACCATCCACAGGGACCCGGACTTCCCGCACACGTACTACGGCGACAGCGCGGTGCTGAGTGAACTGGATGCGGCCGCGGCGGGCGAACTCCTCGCCCGCACCGGTCCGGACGCGCCCGCGATGTGCGTCGTGCAGATCAACCATCTGGGCGGGGCACTGGCGCAGGACGCGCCGAACTCCGTACCCCATCGCGAAGGGCGTTTCCTCGTAAGGCTGTTGGCGATGACGGACCGGGAGCAGGCTCGCGAGGTGCTGGACCCGGCATTCGAGGGGATCGCATCGTGGACGATCGGGCGTGCGCTCAACTTCGCGTTCGGGGCGGGCGATCGGACCGAGGGGCTGTACGACGCCGGAACGCGGAAGAGGCTCGCCGGATTGAAGTCGGAGTACGACCCGGCGAACCTCTTCCGCAGGAACTACAACATCAGCGACTGAGCGTCACTTGTTGATCAGCTTCCAGGCGGTGGGCAGTGCGCCCATCGCCAGGGCGGCCTTGAGGGCGTCGCCGATCAGGAACGGGGTGAGGCCGGCCGCGATGGCCGCGCTCGCCGACATGCCGGTGGCCAGGGCCAGGTACGGGACGCCGATCGCGTAGATGATCGCCTCGCCGAGCAGCATCGCCCCGGCCATGCGCAGGACCGAGCGGTCCGCGCCGCGGCGGGCGAGGGCGCCCACGACGGTGGAGGCGAGGAGCATGCCGAGGATGTAACCGAAGGACACGGTGGCGCCGGAGGCGCCGCCGGCGAACCACGGGACACCGGCCAGGCCGAGCAGCGCGTACAGGGCGAGGGAGAAGAGGCCCCGGCCGGCGCCGAGCGCCGTGCCGACGAGGAGCGCCGCGAAGGTCTGGCCGGTCACCGGCACCGGGGAGCCCGGTACCGGGAGGGAGATCTGGGCGGCCAGGCCGGTGAGGGCGGCGCCGCCGAGCACAAGGGCGACGTCACGGACGCGAGACGCGGGCAGGAGATCAGCGAGGACCTCTCCGGGGCGGGCGGTGGCGGCAGCGGTGCTCATGGGGACTCCGGCGGGTGCAGGCAGGTTGGGACACGGTGACGCTATCCCAGGGGTGCGTGGGCGATCACCGTCAGTGGTCGACAAAGGACGGAACGGGGGCTTGGTGGACTCCCGACAAGAGTGTGCGTTACACCGGGTACGGCGTGATGCCGGTCACTGAGGTGGAGTGCCTTGCCCTACGTGGCTGCGACGCAGGCTGTCTGTAGAGATTCACCAAATGTGTCAGCCGTCTGTACGGATGCCGTCTCGCCCGTCGGTCGCCGTCTGGGCAGCGGTGGCCCGTTTTGCTAGCTTCGAGCGCATGGTTGCCCAGGCCCGGAACTTCTCGTCGCGTCGCCATGTCGACCTGCGACGTGTGAGCGCGGCCGCCTGTCGCCGTCCCTAGCGAGGCGGGCGGAGCGGATCCCGTGCGCCTCACTTCACGAGACGGCGCAGTGTCGGACCCGTTCCCGAGGATGATCGCCATGCCCCATACCGCGGCACCCACTCTCACCTCCCCCACCCCCACTTCTCCCCCCTCCCGCATACCGCGCGCCGCCGATCCCGACCGGCGCAGGACGAGCGCGAGCGTCGTGCTGCGGTCCGTGCTGGAGCACGGTCCGGTGGCGCGCAGCACCATCGCCCGGCTGACCGGGCTGTCGCCGGCGTCGGTGACGGACTACTGCTCCCGGTTCGCCGAACTCGGACTGATCCGCGAGGCGGCGGCGCCCCGGCGGTCGAACGGTGTGGGGCGTCCGCACGTCCCCGTCGACCTGGACGACTCGCGGTTCGTGGTCGGCGGGGTGCATGTGGCGGTGCCGTACACCACGGTCGCGCTGCTCGATCTGCGCGGACAGGTGGTGGCCCGGCGCGAGCTGAAGCACGAGCACATCGATCCCGGGTGGGTGCTGGCGCGGGCCGCCGACGGGCTGACGGCGCTGCTGGCCGACGCTCCCGGCTGCAGACCCCTCGGCGTCGGCGTGGCCGTCGGCGGCTGGGTGGACCGCGAGTCCGGCACCGTCGTCGAGCACCCGCTGCTGGGCTGGCGGGACGTGGCGGTGCGGGAGGTGCTCGGCGAGCGCACGGGGCTGCCGGTCCATGTGGACGGGCACGCACGGGCGTTGGTCAACGCGGAGCGGCTGTTCGGGCAGGCGCGGGGCAGCCGGAGCGTGCTGCACCTGTTCGTCGGCAACGTGGTCGACGCGGCGTTCGCCACCAACGACGAGGTGCACCACGGGCCCCGTTCCCAAGCGGGCGCCATCGCCCACCTGCCGGTGCCGGGCGGCACGGAGCTGTGCGACTGCGGGCGCATCGGCTGCCTCCAGGCCGAGTTGAGCGAGCGAACGCTGTGCCGGCGGGCGCGGGAGGCGCGCGTCATCGACGGCGTGAACCCCATGCACGTGGTCGCGGCGGCGGCCGACGGTGACCCGGAGGCCGTACGGCTGCTGCTGGAGCGGGCACGCGCCATCGGACGGGTGGCGCGGCTGCTCCTTGACGTGCTCAATCCGGAGACGGTGGTCGTGACCGAGGTCGGTGTCCTTCACCGGGAGGACTGCCTCACCGCACTGCGCGAGGAGGTCGGCGACGAACGCGCGGCGGCCGTCGCGCCGACGAGTTTCCCGGATTCCGTACTCGCCGTGGCCGGGGGTTCGGTGGCGCTCGACGTGCTGTACCGGGATCCGTTGGCCGCTTCACCTGAGGCTATTTAATTCAGAAACTCGGAATGTTGACAGGAGTGGCCGATGGCCAGGAACATCCTGCTCATGAGCCCGTTCGTGAGCTGTCGCACCCTTTGTTGCTGACACGTTGCCGCGTGTGAAGCGCTCATTTCTTCCTGCGTGAATTCCCTTTCCCCGGCTTCTTCGTGCCCGGAATTCCGCATGCGTTCCTGCCTTCTGAACTCACGGAGTCCTCCCATGCCTTCTTCTCCTGTGTCGGGTGTCGACCGACGGCTCTTCCTCACCTCCCTGCTCGGCGCCGCAGCCGGCGTCGCCGGTCTGAGCGGCTGCGCGCAAAGCAGCGCCGCCACCGAGAGCAAGGGCGCCTCGTCCGCCCCGCTGGCCGACAAGGTCCCGTCCGGTACGAGCCTGAAGATCGCCTCGTTCCAGAACACCCAGCAACTCCAGTTCGAACTCGCCAAGTTGGACGATCTTCCCTTCAAGGTGTCGAGCTGGGTGAACATCGGCGCCGGCCCGGACGTCATCAACGCGTTCCGCGCCAAGTCCCTGGATCTCGCCAACAACGCGGGAATTCCGCCGATCCAGGCGCACTACCAGGGTTTCGACGCGAAGATCGTCGCGATCAACATCACCCGCAAGCCCAACTACCTCTTCGCCACCAAGCCCGGCAGCGACATCCAGTCGGTCGAGGACTTCAAGGGCAAGAAGCTCGCCTTCTCGCAGGGCCAGGCCCAAGGCGTCGTACTCCTGCGGGCGCTCAAGAAGGCCGGGATCACGTACGACGACGTCGAGCTCGTCCCGCTGACCAGCAACCAGTTCCTGACGGCCCTGCAGTCGGGCCAGGTGGACATCGCGCCGCTGGCCAACAGCCAGGCCCCCGCCTATCTGCAGCAGTACAAGTCCAAGGGCGCTCACACGATCGCCACGGACGTCGTCGACCTGCTCAACCTGCTGTGGGCCCCGACCTCGGTGCTGGGCGACTCCGCGAAGGCCGCCGCGGTCGCCGCGTACATCCCGTACTGGGCCAAGGGCCAGGTCTGGACGTACGAGCACCCCGACACCTGGAACGAGGAGTTCTACGTCAAGACGCAGAATCTGACGCTCGCGCAGGCCCAGTCGATCAGCGAACTCGCCAACAAGCCCTTGTTCCCGCCGAGTTGGGACGAAGCAATCAAGTGGGAGCAGGAGACCGCCGATCTGCTGGCGGAGGGCGGCTTCGTGAAGAAGTTCGACGTCTCCTCGCTCTTCGACCACCGCTTCGAGGACATCGCGGCCAAGGCCGTACCGGCGGAGTACCGGAGGTGACCGCCATGACCACCACGACCACCGCGGCTCCGGTGACGGCGCAGGAAGAGAGCCATCAGGTACGACGGCGGCGCCGCGGCCTCTCCCCCGGCAAACGCCTGCCCGCCTCCCGGCTCATCGGCCCCGCACTCCTCCTCGCCCTGTGGGCCGTCGCCTCCGCCGCCGGACAGCTCGACCCCGGCGCGATCCCGGCCCCCTGGACGGTCCTGAAGTCGGCCGGTCATCTGTGGACGGACGGGACCCTGCCCACCGACGTCCTGACCTCGCTCCAGCGCGCCGCGTACGGCTTCGCGATCGGCCTCGTCGCCGGGGTCGCCCTCGCGCTGGCGTCGGGGCTGAGCCGGGTCGGCGAGGCGCTGATCGACGGGACGGTGAACCTCAACCGGGCGATCCCGACGCTGGGTCTGATCCCGCTGTTCATCCTGTGGCTGGGCATCGGCGAGACCTTCAAGATCGCGATCATCGCCATCGTCGTCTACATCCCGATCTACCTCAACACGCACGCAGCGCTGTCCGGCATCGACAGCCGTTTCGTCGAACTCGCCGAGGTCCAGGGCCTGTCGAGGTGGGCCTTCATCCGCCAGATCGTCATCCCCGGCGCACTGCCCGGCTTCTTCGTCGGGCTGCGGCTCGGGGTGACCGGCTCCTGGCTGGGCCTGGTGGTGCTGGAGCAGATCAACGCGACCAGCGGACTCGGCTACATGATGTTCCAGGCCCAGAACTACGGCCAGTCCGACGTCATCCTCGTCGGCCTGCTCGTCTACGGCGTCTTCGGCCTGGTCTCCGACAGCACGGTCCGTCTCATCGAACGGAGGGTGCTGTCATGGCGCCGCACACTGAGCAGCTGACCCGGCCCGCGGTCCAACTCCGCGGACTGACGAGGTCGTTCGACGGCCGTACGGTCCTCGACGGCATCGACCTCGACCTCCCGGCCGGGCAGTTCACGGCCCTGCTCGGGCACAGCGGCTCCGGCAAGAGCACGCTGCTGCGCGCCGTCGCGGGCCTCGACCACGAGGTCGCCGGATGGGGGTCCCCCCTGCTCGAGCGAAGCCGAGAGCTTGGGGGAGGTCAGCTCACCGCCCCGGAGCGGGTGTCCGTGGTCTTCCAGGACTCCCGGCTGCTGCCCTGGCGCCGGGTCCTGGACAACGTACTCCTCGGCCTCGACGGCAAGGAGGCGGCCCAGAGGGGTCGCGACGCCCTCGCCGAGGTGGGGCTGAAAGGCCGCGAGCGCGCCTGGCCCAACGAGCTGTCCGGCGGCGAGGCCCAGCGGGCCGCACTCGCCCGCTCCTTGGTCCGCGAGCCCGAACTCCTGCTGGCCGACGAGCCGTTCGGCGCCCTCGACGCCCTCACCCGGATCAAGATGCACGCCCTGCTCAGGGAGCTGTGGGAGCGCCACCGCCCCTCCGTGCTTCTCGTCACGCACGACGTGGACGAGGCGATCGTGCTCGCCGACCGGGTGCTCGTCCTCGACCAGGGCCGTATCGGCCTCGACCTGACCATCGACCGCCCGCACCCGCGCTCGTACCGGGACCCGCTGCTCGGCGAGTACCGGGAGCGGCTGCTGACCGCCCTCGGCGTCACGGAGGACCACAAGTGACCCGTCAGCTCCACCTGAACGCGTTCCTGATGAACACCGGCCACCACGAGGCGTCGTGGCGGCTGCCGGAGAGCGACCCGTACGCCCACGTCGAGCTCGCCCACTACGTCGAGCTGGCCCGCATCGCCGAGCGGGGGACCTTCGACTCCCTCTTCCTCGCCGACGGCCCGCAGCTGTGGGGCAACCTCGCCCAGCGGCCGGCCGGCGCCCTGGAACCGCTCACCCTGCTCACCGCTCTGGCGACGGCCACCGAGCACATCGGTCTGATCGCCACGGCCTCCACCTCCTACAACTCCCCCTACAACCTGGCCCGCAAGTTCGCCTCCCTGGACATCATCAGCGGCGGCCGGGCGGGCTGGAACATCGTCACCACGGCGGGTGCCGAGGCCGCCCGCAACTTCGGCCTCGAGCACGAACCCGCGCACGCCGACCGGTACGCCCGCGCCGCCGAGTTCCTGGACGTGGCCCTGAAGCTCTGGGACAGCTGGGAGGACGACGCGATCGTCGCCGACAAGGCGGCCGGTGTCTGGGGCGACGACGCCAAGATCCACCCGCCCCGGCACAAGGGGAGGTACTTCAGCGTCGAGGGCGCTCTCAACGTCCCCCGTACGCCCCAGGGCTATCCGCTCCTCGTGCAGGCGGGCTCCTCCGACGACGGCAAGGCGTTCGCGGCCCGGTACGCGGAGGCGGTGTTCACCGCCCAGCAGACCCTCGCCGACGCGCAGGCCTTCTACGCCGACCTCAAGTCCCGTACACAACAGGCCGGCCGGGACCCCGACCACATCAAGGTGCTGCCCGGCATCGTCCCGGTCATCGGGTCCACGGAGGCCGAGGCGCGGACCCACGAGCAGGTCCTCGAGGACCACATCGTGTACGCGCACGGCGTGGGCCGCCTGGAGAACCTGCTGCAACTGGAGCCCGGAACACTGGAGTTGGATGCCCAACTCCCCGACGGCCTTCCGCCCGAGGACGCCATCGAGGGCGCCAAGAGCCGCTACACGCTCATCGTCGAACTCGCCCGGCGCGAACGGCTCACCGTACGGCAGCTGATCGGCCGGCTCGGCGGCGGACGCGGACACCTCACCTTCGCCGGAACCCCCGAACAGGTCGCCGACGCGATCGAGGAGTGGTTCACGCACGGCGCCGCCGACGGCTTCAACATCATGCCCGCCGTCCTGCCGTCCGGCCTCGAGCTCTTCGTCGACCACGTCGTCCCGATCCTCCGCGCCCGCGGCCTGCTCCGCGCAGAGTACGACGGCCCCCGTCAGACCCTGCGGGAGCACTACGGCCTCCCCCGCCCCGCCAACCAGTACGTCACCCCCGCACTCGCCACCGTCTGAAAGGACCACGCATGTCCATCGAGATCCGCAAGGTCACCGCACACATAGGCGCCCAGATCTCCGGCGTCGACATCTCCAAGCCCCTCGACGAGGAGACCGTCGCCGCGCTCCGGGAGGCCCTGAACATCCACAAGGCCCTGGTCTTCGACGACGTGACCCTCGACGACGAGGGCCAGCAGGCCTTCGCCCGCCACTTCGGCGACGTCACCACCGCCCACCCGACGGTGTCCTCCATCGACGGCGTCCCGAACGTGCTGCCCGTCGACAGCGAGCGTGGCCGCGCCGCCAACCACTGGCACACCGACGTCACCTTCGTCCTCAACCCGCCGCAGGCCAGCACCCTGCGCAGCATCACGATCCCGCCGTACGGCGGCGAGACCCTGATCGCCAGTTCGGCGGCCGCCTACCGCAACCTGCCCGAGCCGCTGCGGCAGCTGGCCGACACGCTGTGGGCGGAGCACACCAACGACTACGACTACGCCGTACCGGAGGAGGAGATCGACGAGGAACAGGCCGCCCAGCGCGCCCAGTTCACGTCGATCAAGTACCGCACGATCCACCCTGTGGTCCGCGTCCACCCGCTGACCGGTGAGCGCGGACTGTTCATCGGCGGGTTCGCGCAGCGGATCGTGGGCCTGTCGCCGGCCGAGTCCCGCAAGGTCCTCGACCTGCTCCAGGCGTACGTGACCCGGCCGGAGAACATCCTGCGCCACCGCTGGTCGGAGAACCAGCTCGTCCTCTTCGACAACCGGATCACCCAGCACTACGCCATCGACAACTACGACGGCCGGCCCCGCCGACTGCACCGGGTGACCGTCGCCGGTGACGTACCGGTCGGCATCGAGGGCAAGGAGAGCTACTCGCTCGCGGGCGACGCCTCGCACTACACGACGGTCGCCGCGTAACGCGGCGGTCACTCACCGTACCGCGCGCGTCCGGATACTGGGCAGCCTCTCCCTCTGACCGGAGAGGCTGCCCAGACTGTGGGCGTTTTTGCCCATCTCACGCATTGGACGAGCCGCGCCCATGCCCAGCACCACAGTCGAGACGCCGCCGCAGACCGCGGACGACGACGTCTCCCTCCCCCACGGCCTCAAGCAGCGCCACCTCTCGATGATCGCCCTCGGCGGTGTGATCGGCGCGGGCCTGTTCGTCGGGTCCGGCGCGGGGATCGCCGCCGCCGGTCCGTCGATCGTCGTCGCGTACGCCATCTCCGGTCTGCTCGTCATGCTGGTGATGCGGATGCTCGGCGAGATGTCGGCCGCGTATCCGTCGTCCGGTTCCTTCTCCGCGCACGCCGAGCGGGCGATCGGACCGTGGGCGGGCTTCACCGCGGGCTGGTCGTTCTGGGTGCTGCTGTGCACGGCGGTGGGCCTGGAGGGCATCGGCGCCGCGAAGATCGTCACCGGCTGGCTGCCGGGCACGCCCGACTGGGCGTGGGTGGCGCTGTTCATGGTCGTCTTCTGCGTGGCCAATCTCGCCGCCGTGAAGAACTTCGGCGAGTTCGAATTCTGGTTCGCCGCGCTGAAGGTGGGCGCGATCAGCCTGTTCCTGATGCTGGGCGTGCTGGCCATCGCCGGCGTACTGCCGGGCACGGACTCCCCCGGCACCTCCCACCTCACCGACTTCCTGCCGAACGGCAGCGAGGGGCTCGTCATCGGGCTGCTCGCGTCCGTCTTCGCGTACGGCGGCCTGGAGACGGTCACCATCGCGGCGGCCGAGTCGGAGAACCCGGTCCAGGGCGTGGCCCGTGCGGTCCGTACGGCCATGTGGCGCATCGCGCTCTTCTACATCGGCTCCATGGCGGTCGTCGTCACCCTCGTCCCGTGGGACTCCAAGGAGGTCGTCGAGAAGGGCCCGTACGTCGCCGCCCTCGACCAGCTGGGCATCCCCGGCGCCGCGCAGCTGATGGACGTGGTCATCCTCGTCGCGCTGCTCTCGGCGATGAACGCCAACATCTACGGGGCCTCGCGCATCGCGTACTCGCTGGTGGAGCGCGGCCAGGGCCCGAAGACCCTGGGCAAGGTCTCGTCCGGCGTACCGCGCGTCGCCGTCCTCGCGTCGTCGGTCTTCGGCTTCGTGTGCGTCGTGCTCAGCTACTGGCGTCCGAACGACGTCTTCCCCTGGCTGCTGAACATGATCGGCGCGGTGATCCTGGTCGTCTGGATCTTCATCGCGGTCTCCCAGCTGCGCCTGCGCCGCAAGGTGGAGCGCGAGGCGCCGGAGAAGCTGGTCGTACGGATGTGGGCGTTCCCGGTGCTGACCTGGGTCGCCCTGGCGGGCATGGTGGCGATCTTCGTCCTGATGGCCCGGGAGCCGGACACCCGGGTGCAGCTGTACTCGACGGGCGGGATGACGCTGTTCCTCGCGGTCGTCGGCTACGCCTGGCAGAAGGCGCGCGCTCGCCACTGATGTCCGTCGGCTCCTGCCACTGACGTCCCTCAGCTCCCGCCACTGACCTCCCTCACTCACCCAAAGGCCCTCGCGTTGCACACGCGGGGGCCTTTTTGTTGCTAGCGTGCAGTTGCAAGTAAGTTGCAATAAGAGGTCGGAGGGGACCCCGCATGCCCGTCTACACGCTCCCTGAGCTGCCGTACGACTACTCCGCGCTCGCGCCGGTGATCAGCCCCGAGATCATCGAGCTGCACCACGACAAGCACCACGCGGCCTATGTGAAGGGCGCCAACGACACGCTGGAGCAGCTCGCGGAGGCGCGGGACAAGGAGTCGTGGGGGTCGGTCAACGGCCTGGAGAAGAACCTGGCCTTCCACCTCTCCGGCCACATCCTGCACAGCATCTACTGGACGAACATGACCGGCGACGGTGGCGGCGAGCCCCTCGCCGCGGACGGAGTCGGCGACCTCGCGGACGCGATCACGGAGTCCTTCGGCTCGTTCGGCGCCTTCAAGGCCCAGCTGACCAAGGCCTCCGCGACCACGCAGGGCTCCGGCTGGGGCGTCCTCGCGTACGAGCCGCTGAGCGGCCGACTGATCGTCGAGCAGATCTACGACCACCAGGGCAACGTCGGGCAGGGCTCGGTACCGATCCTGGTCTTCGACGCCTGGGAGCACGCGTTCTACCTGCAGTACAGGAACCAGAAGGTCGACTTCATCGACGCGATGTGGCAGGTCGTCGACTGGCAAGATGTGGCGCGACGTTACGAAGCGGCCAAGTCCCGCGCCGACGTGTTGCTGCTCGCCCTCTGAGGCATGTATGAAGCGTCCTGCTCGTGATCGTCTTCTCACCCTTCACGTGGCAGGCGGAAAAGGAAAGCCCCCGCGAGAACCTGACTCGCGGGGGCTTTCCCTCACGCACACGGCACGTTGAGCGACAGCAAGGCGACCGACCCGTCCGTCACCCGGAGTTCGGTGATCGCCGCGTTGCGCAGGTGCGGGAAGACGCGGCGGTATTCGCTCAAGGGGATGGACAGGACGGAGCAGAGGACCAGGCGGAGGAGGGTGTTGTGGGCGACGACCAGGACGCGCTCGCCAGGATGCGCGGCGGCGATGCGGCGCAGGGCGTGCGCACCGCGGGCCGCGGCGGTGCGGGGGTCCTCCGCCTCCGGGAAGGGATACGACACCGGGTCGGCCCGGAAGGCCTTCGCGCGCGCCGGGTTCTCCGCCTCGAACTCGGCGAGGGTACGGCCCTCCACGACGCCGAAGTCGCATTCGCGCAGGGCGGGTTCGCGGTGCGGGGTGAGGCCCAGGGCGCGGCAGGCGGGCTCGGCGGTGGCGATGGCGCGGGAGACGGTCGACGTCCAGATCGCGTCGACCGGGTGGGCGGCGGCCCAGCGGCCGAGGGCCTCCGCCTGGGCGCGGCCCTCGTCGGTGAGGGGCACGTCGCTCACGCCGGCGTAGCGGTTCTCGGCGTGCCAGACGGTCTGCCCGTGCCGGGCCAGCAGCAGGGTCGTGTTCGTCGTACTCATGACCCCGCAGTATCCAGGTCCAGCCGCGCTCGCGCGTGCGCCGCGACGGGAGCGGGGAGCCAGCCGCGGTACTCCAGTTCGTCGACGAGGCGCGCGTACGGGTCGGCGAAGAGTGCCGTGCGGACGGGGCGGGGCGCGAGGACCGTACGGACGCGGACCATGCGTTCGGCGGCGTCCGCGAGGGTGGGGGCGGCGCCCGTGCCGTAGGCCGCCAACGCGGCCATGCCCAGGGCGGGTTCGGTCTGTTCGGGCACGCGGGCGGGGCGGCCGAGGATGTCGGCGCGCAGCTGGTTCCAGTACGGGCTGCGGGCGGCGCCGCCCGTGAAGGTGAGCGGGCCGTCCAGCGGAGCGCCGAGGTGGTGCAGATAGTCGAGGCAGAGCCGCTCGGCGAGGCCGACGCCCTGGAGGAGCGCGGCCCACAGGTCGGCGTCGGAGGCGGGTGCGCCGAGGACGAATGGGGTGGCGTCCGGCGCGAGGAAGGGAAAGCGTTCGCCGGGTGAGGTGAGGGGGTACGCGAGGACGGAGGCGGGCTCGTGGGCAGCGGCCTCCTGGTCCATGGCGGCGAGGTGCTGGGCCGCCTTGTCCATCGCGGGGAGGGGCCGGGCGGCCTTGTCCAGGGCGGCGGGGGGCCGGGCGGCCTTGTCCATCGCGGGGAGGGGCCGGGCGGCCTTGTCCAGGGCGGCGAAGGGCCGGGCGGCCTTGTCCAGGGGGCCGGGCGAGGCATCCGGGAAGTACGTCGTGAGCGCGCCCGCGCCGACGCTCGACGCGCCTCCCGGCCACCAACTCCCGTCCGGCGCACGGTGGTTGTAGACCACCCCGGTGCCATCCCGCACCGGTGCCGACGACACCCCCTTGAGCACGAGTGTCGTCCCGAGCACCGAGTTCCAGGAGCCCTCGCGCAGGGCGCCCGAGGCGATCTGGGCCGCGCAGCCGTCGGTCATCCCGGCGATCACGGGGGTGCCGACAGGGATGCCGGTGCGTTCGGCGGCGGCCGCGCAGACCTCGCCGAGGCGGGTTCCGGGGCGTACGACGTCGGGCAACAGGCGGGCGGGGAGCCCGAGTTCGGCGAAGGCGGCGTACGGCCAGGTGGCCCGCTCCAGGTCGTAGGCGGTCTTGAGGGCGTGGCTGGAGTCGGTGGGGGCCGGGTGGCCGGTGAGCCGGGTGACGATCACGTCGGGCTGGTGGGCCAGCCGGGCGCCGGTGTACTCCCGCACCAGCCACAGCGCCTTCGGCAGCGCCCAGCCGTTCTGCACGGAGAGCCCCGCCGCCCGGGCCCGCTCCCCCTCCGCCGCGGCGCGCCCGTCGTCGTACATCAGGCCGGGTGTCAGCGGGTGACCCGAGCTGTCCGTGAGCAGCACCGTCCCGGAGGTGGCGCACACCGCGAGCCCCCCGATCCGGACGCGCGGACGGCCGCCGAGCGCGGCGCGGGACGCGGTGCACACGGCGTCCCACCAGTGCTCCGGGTCCTGCTCGTGCCGGGGTCCCGCGCGCCGGCCGGTCAGCGGAGCCGTGCCGCTGCCGAGGACCTTCCCCTCCCCCGTGGCGAGCAGGACGCGGACGCTCTGCGTGCCCAGGTCGATCCCCAGCCACGCGCCACCCTCGTCCGCGATCCGGCTCAGGGCCGCGTCACCCTCGTACGCCATCCCGGACCTCCCACATCGCGACTCAGACTGTGAACTTCTCACTGTGCCCTGAGATTTTCACTTGCGCGAGGGATTGACGGTCAACCCCCGCCGTTACACCCTCTGTTAACGAGTCGACTCAACGTGTTAACCGGACCGGGCCCTATCGATGTGGAGGTCACGGATGGACATGCACGTGCACGACCGCCGGCGCTTCCTCGCGCTGGCCGCCGCGGCCGCCTCGGCCCCGCTGCTGACCGCCTGCGGCGCCGGGTTCGGCGGGGACGACAAGAAGAACGACGGGTCGGCCGCCGCCGACGTCACCGGAGCCTTCGACTGGAAGCGGGAGAAGGGCAAGACGGTCAAGGCGCTGCTGAACAAGCATCCGTACACGGACGCGCTGATCGCCGACCTGAAGTCGTTCACCGAGAAGACCGGTATCAAGGTCGAGTACGACGTCTTCCCCGAGGACAACTACTTCGACAAGCTCACCGTGGATCTGTCCAGCGGGCGCGCCTCGTACGACGTCTTCATGCTCGGCGCCTACATGGTGTGGCAGTACGGGCCGCCGGGGTGGCTGGAGGACCTCGGGCCGTGGATGCGCAACTCCTCGGCCACCGGCGACGAATGGGACCAGGCCGACTTCTTCCCGAACCTCCTCCAGGCCGACCAGTGGTCCCTGAAGGCGGGCGCGCCGCTCGGACAGGGCGGGCAGTACGCGCTGCCGTGGGGCTGGGAGACGAACGTCGTCGCGTACAACACGGACGTCTTCAAGAAGCTCGGCCTCAAGCCGGCGGAGAGCTTCGACGAGTTACGGGAACTGGCGTCCGTCATCAAGCGCAAGGCACCGGGCGCCGGATTCGACGGCATGTACGGGATCGCCGTGCGCGGCTCGCGCAGCTGGGCGACCATCCACCCCGGCTTCATGACGATGTACGCCCGCAACGGACTGAAGGACTTCACCGTCACCGACGGCAAGCTCAAGCCCGCCATGAACACCCCGGAGGCCATCGCCTTCACCCAGGACTGGGCGGGCATGGTCAAGCAGGGCGGCCCGCCCTCGTGGACGTCGTACACCTGGTACCAGTGCTCCAGCGACCTCGGCGCGAAGAAGGCCGGGATGCTCTTCGACGCGGACACGGCCGCGTACTTCCAGGCAGTGAAGGGGGCGAGCCCCGCCTCCGGGAAGATCGCCTTCCATCCCGGGCCGAAGGGGCCCGACGGGTCCCTCGCGACGAACATGTGGATCTGGTCGCTCGGCATGAACGCCAAGAGCAAGAAGAAGTCCGCCGCCTGGCTGTTCCTGCAGTGGGCCACCGGCAAGGAGCATCTGCGCAAGGGCGCGATCACGTACAACCACATCGACCCGGTCCGGAAGTCGATCAGCCAGGACGGCGCGTACAAGGACAAGATGAAGCACCTCGAAGGGTTCATCGACACCTTCGAGACGGTCGTCGACCAGACGAAGATCCAGTTCACCCCGCAGGAGCAGTTCTTCGACGCGACGACGAGCTGGGCGGCCTCGCTCCAGGAGATCTACGGCGGCAAGAACGCCAAGTCCGTGCTCAACGGCCTCGCAAGCGACCTCGCGTCCAAGGTGAGTTGAGCCCGATGACCTCGTTGACGGAGACCGACCACGGGGCGGCCTCACGCGAGGAGGGCGCGCGGCGGGTACGGGCCGTCCCGCGCTGGCGGCGCGGGCTGCGCCCGTACCTGCTGATCGTGCCCGCGCTGCTGCTGACCTGCGGGATCCTGTACCCCTTCGGACTCGGGCTGTACTACACGGTGTTCGACTTCGCGGCGAGCAAGCCGCAGCCGGACGTGGTGGGCCTCGACAACTACCGGACGGTCTTCACCCAGGAGTCCTTCTGGAACTCGGCATGGGTGACCGTGCTGTACGCGGTCGGGGCCGCCGGCGTCGAGACCGTGCTCGGGGTCGCCGTGGCCCTGCTGCTGCACCGGTCGTCGATCGTCGGCCGGGTGCTGGAGAAGATCCTGATCCTGCCGCTGATGATCGCGCCGGTGATCGCCGCGATCATCTGGAAGCTGATGCTCCAGCCGTCGGTGGGGGTCGTCAACCATCTGCTGAAACCCTTCGGGCTGGGGGGAGTTCAGTGGACGGACACCCCGATGGGTGCGTTGCTCTCGTCGATCGCCGTCGACGTGTGGGTGTACACGCCGTTCGTGGCGATCCTGGCCCTGGCCGGGCTGCGATCGCTGCCGACCTCCCCCTTCGAGGCCGCGGCGGTCGACGGCGCCGGCTGGTGGTACACCTTCCGGCGGCTCACGCTGCCGATGCTGTGGCCGTATGTGCTGGTCGCGGTGATCTTCCGGTTCATGGACTCGCTGAAGGTGTTCGACATCATCTACGCCCTCACCGAGGGCGGGCCCGGCGACTCCACGGTGGTACTGCAGATCCGCGCCTATCTGGAGGCGATCCGCTTCCAGCGCTACTCGTTCGGGATCAGCTACACGATCGTGCTGTGGGCCGTGGTCTATCTGGCGGCGATGGTGCTGGTCCGCCATCTGGGCAGGATCCAGCGCCGGGCGGCGGAGGTGACCAAGTGACCTTGAAGGCACGCCTGCTGGGCCGGCTGGCCGACGCCGCGCTCATCCTCTACTTCGTCTTCGCGCTCTTCCCGATCGCCTGGATGGTGATCCTTTCGCTGAAGCCCGCCGACCAGCTCTTCAGCACGTATTTCTCCTTCACCCCGACCCTCGACTCCTACCGGACCGTGCTCGGCGACAGCGAGGGCATCCCGTTCGTCCGCTTCTTCGTCAACAGCCTGGTGGTGTCGCTGGGCGCGGTCGCGCTCTCGCTCGTGGTCGGTCTCCCGGCGGCGTACGCGTCGGCGCGCTGGCGGTTCAAGGGCTCCGAGAACCTGATGTTCACGCTGCTGTCGTTCCGCTTCGCCCCCGAACTCACCGTGATCATCCCGCTGTTCGTGCTCTACCAGAAGCTCGGCCTCTTCGACACGTACGTCGGCATGGTGTGGGTGCTGCAACTCGTCACGCTGCCGCTGATCGTGTGGATCATGCGGTCGTACTTCGCCGATCTGACACCGGAGCTGGAGCAGGCGGCACTTCTGGACGGCTACACGCGCAAGCAGGCGTTCTTCAAGGTCGCGCTGCCGCTGGTCAAGCCGGGCATCGCGGCCGTGTCGCTGCTGGCGTTCATCTTCGCCTGGAACAACTTCGTCTTCCCGCTGATCCTCACCTCCAACGAGGCCCAGACGGTGACCGTGGGCGCGCTGTCCTTCCTCGGCGGCGACCGGCCCAAGTACAACCTCACGGCCGCCGCCGCGCTGGTCTCCGTCGTACCGCCGCTGCTGCTCGCGCTGACGATCCAGCGGTATCTGGTGCGGGGGCTGTCGTTCGGGGCGGTGAAGTCGTGATCCTGCTACGGGGAATCAAGAAGACGTACGGGAAGACGAAGGCCCTCGACGGTCTCGAACTCGAGGTCCGCGAGGGCGAGTTCTTCTGCCTGCTCGGCCCGTCGGGGGCCGGCAAGACGACCACCCTCAAGACCATCGCCGGACTCGAACAGCCCGACTCCGGCACGGTCGAACTCGACGGCACCGACATGACCGGCGTCGAGCCCTACGACCGGGGCGTCGCCATGTGCTTCGAGAGCTACGCCCTCTACCCGCATCGCTCGGCGTACGACAACCTCGCTTCCCCGCTGCGCTCGCCCCGGTACAAGCTGCCCGCGTCCGAGGCCCGCGACCGTATCGGAGCGATCGCCGAACTCCTGGGCATCGGCGGCCTGTTGGACCGTCCGGTGGGTCAGTTGTCGAACGGGCAGCGGCAGCGGATCGCGCTCGGCCGGGTGCTGGTACGGCCCGCCCGCGCCTTCCTCCTCGACGAACCGCTCTCCCACCTGGACGCCAAACTGCGCCAGTCGATGCGCGCCGAACTCAAGGCGATCGGCGCCGTTCAGCACACCACCACGCTGTACGTCACCCACGACTCCGTCGAGGCGCTCGCCCTCGGTGACCGGATCGGCGTCATCCGGGACGGCCGGATCGTGCAGACGGGAACACGGGAGGAGATCTGGTACCGGCCCTGCGACACGGAGGTGGCACGGGCGTTCGGGCGGCCGCGGATCAATCTGCTGCCGGGGACGATCACCTCCGGGGGGAGTTTCCGGTCGGCGGACGGGGCGGTCGAGCTGCCGGTCGGGGCGGGAGCCTCCCCGGGTACGGACGTGCTGGTCGGCGTACGGCCGCGTGATCTCGTGCTCAAGGGCGACGGTCACGAGCTGACCGGCAGCGTGTATGTCACCGAGGTGCTCGGACGGGCCGTCGAGGTCACCGTCCGGCTCGGCGCGCAGCACGTCTCGCTCGTCGCGCCGCGCACCGACGCGACGCATCTGCGTCCGGACGATCCGGTACGGCTGACCGTACGGCCTGAGAACCTGCTGCTGTTCGAGGCCGACCGGCCGGAGTGTCCAGGACGAAGGATCGAGACGAGCACGCGATGAGCAGCAGCGGTGGCACCAGTGGTGCACAGCAGGGGCCGGCGGGCCGGCAGGCGGCCATGGCCGAGCAGGTGCTGGCCGACGGATCGGCGACGGCGGCCGAGCTGGCCGAGCGCTTCGGGGTGAGCCTCATGACCATCCACAGGGACCTCGACGAGCTCGAACGACAGGGAATCGTCAGGAAGTTCAGGGGTGGGGTGACCGCGCAGCCGTCCGGGGTCTTCGAGTCGAACGTCCAGTACCGGCTGAAGACGATGCGCCCGCAGAAGGCGGCCGTCGCCGAGCGCGCGCTCAAGCTCATCGAGCCCGGCATGGCGATACTGCTCGACGACTCGACGTCCGCGCTGGAGATAGCCCGCAGGCTGGGCGAGATCACCCCGCTCACGGTCGTCACCAACTTCCTGGAGGCGATCAACCTCCTCTCCGACCGGCGCGGCATCCACCTGATGGCCCTGGGCGGCGACTACGACCCGCTGCACTCCTCGTTCCTCGGGGTGTCCTGCGTGGAGGCGGTGCAGTCGCTGCGCGTCGACGTCTGTTTCGCCTCGACGTCGGCGGTCTTCGGCGGGTACGCGTACCACCAGGAGCAGCACATCGTCTCCGTGAAGCGCGCCATGCTCGACTCGGCCGCCCGCAACATCCTGCTGCTGGACCACACCAAGCTCGGCCGCGTCGCGCTGCACCGGGTCGGCCCGCTGTCCCGCTTCGACCTGGTCCTGGTGGACGACGGGGCGTCGGCGGAGGCGCTGCGCGATCTCGACGAGCACAAGGTCCCCTACGAAGTGTGCGCCGCCGGCTGATCTTCAGAGAGGGTGTCCATGGCCGAGTTGGTACTGCGTGAGCTACGGAAGACGTACCGGTCCCGGGGCCGTCCGGCGGTGGACGCGGTGCGCGGGATCGACCTGGAGCTGCGCTCCGGCGAACTCCTCGGACTGCTCGGGCCGTCCGGGTGCGGCAAGTCCACCACCCTGCGGATGATCGCGGGCCTGGAGACGGTGACCGGCGGGGACATCCTGGTGAGCGGCGCCTCGGTCGTGGGGCGGCCCGCTCAGGCCCGCAACATCGGGGTCGCCTTCGAGAACTACGCCCTGTATCCGCCGCTGAGCGTCGCCGAGAACCTGGCGTTCGGGCTGAAGGCGCGCAGGCGGGTAGCGAGGGGATCACGGGGGGATGTCGCCCGCAAGGTCGCCGAGATCGCCGAGCGCGTCGACCTCACCGACATCCTCCAGGCCCGGCCCGCCGGTCTGTCCAGCGGCCAGAAGCAGCGGGTGGCCCTCGCCCGCGCGCTGATCCGCGAGCCCGACGTCCTCCTCCTCGACGAACCGCTCTCCCACCTCGACGCGGCCCAGCGCGACACGACCCGTCGTGAACTCAAGCGTATCCAGCGGGACTTGGGGCACACCACGATCCTGGTCACGCACGACCAGGAGGAGGCCCTCTCCCTCGCCGACCGGATCGCCGTGATGAAGGACGGCGTCATCCAGCAGCTGGGCACGCCGTACGAGATCTACGACAGCCCGGCCAACGTCTTCGTCGCCGACTTCGTCGGGGAGCCCGCGATCAATCTGCTGCCCGGGATCTCCACGGGGGACGGACGCGCACGGCTCTCGGAGACGGTGAGCTTCGCGCTGCCGGTGAAGGTGGCGGAGGGGCGGGAGGTGGTGGTCGGCATCCGGCCGGAGGATCTGGAACTGTGCGACGGGGGTGGGATTCCGGCCCGGGTGAGCGCCCACGAGCCCCTCCTGGAGGCGGGCATCGCCACCCTCGCCCTCGAAGGAGTCGTACGGCCGCTCGTCGTCCTCACCGGCCCCGAGGTGCGGCTCGCGCACGACGAGCGGGTCCGGGTGACCGCCGATCCCGGCCTCACCCATGTCTTCGACGCCGAGACGGGAGACTCCCTGCGATGACAGCGCCCGTGCACGTGGTGGCCGCCGGCGACCACTTCGTCCTCCCCTCACTGATCACCACCGCCGTCTGCGAAGAACTCCGCGAACAACCCCTCTCCATACGGGAGTTGACGCTCGGCTGGCCACTGGAACCCTTCGGCCGGGTCGCCGAGGTCGAGGAGGCGAGCGACGCCGAGGACGAGCTGATCGAGGCACTCGCCGACGCGGACGTCCTGGTCACCCAGATGGGACCGGTGACCGAACGGGTGCTGGCCACCTCGCCCCGGCTGCGCCTGGTGGTCGTCTGCCGGGGCGGCCCGGTCAACGTGAACCGGGACGCGGCCCGCGCCCACGGCGTACGGGTGTGCTTCGCGCCGGGCCGCAACGCCGCGGCCACCGCCGAATTCACCGTCGGACTGCTCCTCGCGGCGCTGCGTCGCATCCCACAGGCCCACGATCTCCTCGCCCGGCAAGGGAGTTGGGGCGGGGCGACCTACTACACCTACGAGCAGAGCGGCCTGGAGCTGGAGGACCTTCCCGTCGGACTCGTCGGCTACGGGGCCGTCGGCAGCCGGGTCGCGCGGGTGCTCGGCGCGTTCGGGGCACGGGTGCTGGTGTACGACCCGTATGTGCGCGGTGAGGTGCACGGGCTGCGGGTCGGTTCCCTGGACGAACTCCTCGGCCGGTCCCGGGTGATCAGCCTGCACGCCCGGCTCACCCCCGAGACCCGTGGCCTGATCGGCGCCCGAGAGCTGGAGCTGCTGCCGCCCGGTGCCGTCCTGGTGAACGTGGCGCGCGGTCCGCTCGTCGACGAGGACGCGCTGTGCGAGGCGCTCAAGAGCGGGCAGCTGTCGGCGGCGGCCCTCGACACCTACGCACGGGAACCGGTACCGCCCGGCTCCCCCCTCTTCGACCTCACCGGCACCGAACGGCTGGTGATGACACCCCACTTGGGCGGGGCCAGCCGCGCGGTGGCCGAAAAGGCGGCGCGGATCGCGGCGGCGGAGGTGGGCCGCTGGACACGGGGGGAGCCGCTGGCACACTGCCTCGACTGAGGCCCGACCGAATGAGACGAGTCGATCTGAGGGAGGCCGAGGGGCATGTACGTCGGTATCGATGTGGGCACGTCCATGGTGAAGGCCGCCGCCTTCGACGACACGGGCCGCGAACTGGCCGTGCGGGCACGGCCGGTGGACCTCACCATCCGCGGCGGCTTCGTCGAGCAGGACATGGAGGAGGTGTACGCGGCGGTGGTCGCCGTGCTCTCCGCGCTGACCGCCGCCGTGCCGGGCCCTGTAGAACTGGCCGGGCTCACCGGGCAGGGTGACGGGGTGTGGCTCGTCGACGGTGCGGGCCGGCCGGTGCGGGCCGCCGCGTCCTGGATGGACGGCCGGGCGCACGAGCTGGTCGACCAGTGGCTGGCCGACGGCACGTTCGAGACGGTCTTCCGGCGCACCGGCAGCGCCATGTTTCCCGGCTGCCCCGGCCCCCTGCTGGCCTGGCTGGACCGCTACGAGCCGGCGTCGCTCGACGCCGCGACGACGGCCCTGTACTGCAAGGACATGGTCTTCCAGCGCCTGACCGGGACCAGAGTCCGGGCGACGGACGTCTCCGACGCGTCGATGCCGTTTCTCGACCCGCGCACCCGTACGTACGACAACCGGGTCGTCGAGCTCCTCGGGCTGACCCACCGGCGCGGACTCCTGGCGCCGGTGAGCGACCCGGTGGCGACCGGGCGGACACGCGGCGAGGGTCTGCCGCCCGGAACACCGATCGCGGACGGCCCCTACGATCTGCCCGCCTGCGCACTCGGTGCGGGCGTCACGGCCCCAGGCGACGGGCTGCTGATCGTCGGCACGTGCCTCGCCGGCCTCGTCGGGACGACGGACCTCGATCTGACCGGCGAACCGGCCGGCCTGTACATCTCCACCGACCGGGCCGGGTACTGGCTGCGTGCCATGCCCGCGATGGTCGGCACGGCGGCACTGGACTGGGTCCTGTCCACGACGGGCGTCCGCCACGACGAAGTGGACGCGCTGTTGGCCGCGACGCCGCCGGGTGCTCACGGCGTCCGCGTGCTGCCGTACTTCGCTCCCTCGGGCGAGCGCGCTCCCTTCGTCGAGCCCCGCCTGCGCGCCGAACTCACCGGCGTCTCCCTGGAGTCGACACGCGGCGACCTGATCCGCGCCACCTGCGAGGGCATCGGCTACGCGGCCCGTCACTGCCTGGAGGCCGCGGGTCTGACGGGGTCGCTGGCGGTCTGCGGTGGGGGCACGCGCAGTCCCGCCTGGATGCGGTTGCTGGCGGATGTGCTCGGGCGGCCGCTACGGGTTGTGGAGGGCGAGGTGGGGGCGCGGGGGGCGGTTCTCGCGGCGGCGGAGCGGTACGGGGTCGTCCTCGACGCGGCCGCGTGGACCGAGCCGACCGCGGTCGTCGAACCCGACGCGGCCCGGGCGGCCTACTACGCCAAGGCGTACGAGGACCACTTGGCCCGCCTGACGGAGGCACGCGAGCGAGCGCGCCACTGATTTTCCTCGCCCCTCCGCCCCCTAAAAGACTGCGCAGTTCCCCGCGCCCCTTTTAGGGGCGCGGGGAACTGCGCGACAAGCCCCCACCCACCCGCAGCCGAAAGGCTGATACGGGACGGGTGGGGGCGGAGGGGGCGAAGAAAGCACATCAACCACCTAACCCGGAAAGGGAGTTGCATGACCCCGTACCCGAGACGTCGCTCCGTGCTGCTCGCGGCCGCCGCCGGCACAGCGGCGGCCGCAAGCACCCCCGCCACCGCGGCAACCGAACCCACCCGCCCCCGCACCCCGCTCGTGGTCGGCCACCGCGGCGCCGCCGGCTGGCGCCCCGAACACACGGCGGCGGCCTACACATACGGCGTCCAGACAGGCGCCGACTGGATCGAACCGGACCTGGTCCCGACCAAGGACCACGTCCTGGTCGTCCGGCACGAGAACGAGATCTCGCAGACGACAGACGTGGCGTCACACCCGGAGTTCACCGGCCGTCGCACGACGAAGACGGTCGACGGCCGCAGCGTGACGGGCTGGTTCACGGAGGACTTCACCCTGGCCGAGTTGAAGACGTTACGGGCCGTGGAGCGCCTCCCCCTGGTCCGCAACCGCAACACCGTCTTCGACGGCCGCTACGACGTGCTCACCTTCCAGGAGGTGGTGGACCTGGCCCGCCGCCTGTCCCGCACCCACGGCCGTACGATCGCGGTCTTCCCGGAGACCAAGCACCCCACCTACTTCCGCTCGATCGGCCTGGAACTGGAACCGAAGCTGGCGGACCTCATCCGCCGCAACCGGCTCGGCCCGCGCGAGTGCGTCGTCCAGTCCTTCGAGCCGACGAGCCTGAAGCGGATCGCCGCCGCGAAACCCGGCGTACCGCTGTGGCAGGCTCTCGGCACCACGGGCGGCCCCTTCGACCTGGTCTCCTCCGGCGACCCGACGACGTACAAGGACATGATGACGCCGACGGGCCTCGCGCAGATCGCCGCGTACGCGGACTGGATCGGCCCCGACAAGACGTCGATCGTCCCGGTGGGCACGGACGGCGCCCTGGGCACCCCGACGTCCCTCCTCGCCGACGCCCACGCGGCGGGCCTGAAGGTCGGCCCGTACACCTTCCGCAGCGAGAACCAGTTCCTGCCGACGGACTTCCGCCGGGGCACCGGAGTCAACGATTTCGGGAACGCGTTCGCGGAATACGCGCTGTACTACGGGCTGGGAGTCGACGCGGTGGTGACCGACTTCCCGGACCTGGCGGCGATCGCGAGGAGGGGTTCATGATCGAAAGGGAGTGCCCGACCTGCCGTAGCAGGCAGAACTTCCGCAAGCTCAACGCCCAAGAGAAGGTGGCGGTCCGCGCGGAGAAGGGAGACCGCCACTTCGTGGACAACCTCTGGCGATGCACCGCCAAGGGGTGCCTGTGGTATCAGCCGTACCTGCACACGCGAGGCGGCGACTGCCTCCCCGAGAAGTTCCGGGAGCCCGAGCCGGACTCGGGCTGACGCCCCGTTGTCAGACCCTCCTGGCACGCTTCAGGCATGGACACCGGAGAGTTCTGGCGCCTCGTCGAGGACGCACGCAAGCAGGCAGCCGACCCGACGGACGGCGAAGCGGTCGCCGCGCGGGCGACCGAGGTGCTGGCCGCGCGGCCGGTCGAGGAGATACTCGCCGCCCAGCAGGTCTTCTGGGACCTGATGGCGCAGTCGTACCGCGCTCCGCTGTGGGCCGCCGCCTACCTGATCAACGGCGGCTGCTCCGACGACGGCTTCGACTACTTCCGCGGCTGGCTGATCCTGCAGGGGCGCGAGGTGTTCGAGCAGGCCGTGGCCGATCCGGACGCGCTCGCGGAGCTGCCGGTCGTGCGGGAGGCCGCGGAGGACTGGATGGAGATGGAGTGCGAGGACGCGCTGGGCATCGCCTGGGACGCGTATCGGACGGCGACGGGCGAGGAGCCGCCCCAGGACAGCTTCACGATCCGGTATCCGGATCTCGATCCGTCCTGGGGCTTCGACTTCGACGACGAGGAGGAGCGGTCACGCCGGCTCCCCCGACTGTCCGCGCTGTACGCCGACTGAGAGCTGTACGCCGTGAGATACGCCGTGAGACCTACAGGTTGCTGAAGTCCGGGCCCGCCGTCCGCGACCGCTTGATCTCGTAGAAGCCCGGCACCGAGGCGACGAGGAGCGTGCCGTCCCAGAGCTTGGCGGCATCCTCGCCCTTGGGGGCCGGGGTGACGACCGGGCCGAAGAAGGCGAGCTGCTCGCCGTCGGCGCCGG
This sequence comes from Streptomyces sp. NPDC001530, assembly GCF_042894545.1. Classification (NCBI taxonomy): domain Bacteria; kingdom Bacillati; phylum Actinomycetota; class Actinomycetes; order Kitasatosporales; family Streptomycetaceae; genus Streptomyces; species Streptomyces sp. NPDC001530. The sequence goes on along the minus strand of NZ_JBIAVS010000035.1, from coordinate 19,233 downwards.
GGACGGCGATGACCGGGGTGCCGACGTCCTGGCCGACCTTGTCTATGCCCTCCTTGTGGGAGGCGCGCAGCTCGGCGTCGAACTCGAAGTCCTCCTGGTCGGCGTAGTCGATCAGGTCCGCCGGGAGGCCGACCTCGTCGAGCGCGGCGACGATCGCCTCGCGGGTCGGACCCTCGCCCTGGTTGTGGAAGCGGGTGCCGAGCGCGGTGTAGAGCGGGCCGAGGACGTCGTCTCCGTGCTTCTGCCAGGCGGCGGTGACCACGCGGACCGGGGCCCAGGCCTTGGTGGACAGCAGCTCCCGGTACTCCTCGGGAAGCTCGTCCAGCTTGGGCTCGTTCAGTACGGCGAGGCTCATGATGTGCCAGCGGACCTCGATGTCCCGGACCTTCTCCACTTCCAGGACCCAGCGCGAGGTCATCCAGGCCCAGGGGCACAGCGGGTCGAACCAGAAGTCGACGGGGGTCTTGCCGGAGCTGGTCTGAACGGTCTGAGCGGTCTGCTCGGGCATGGCTCTCCTCGGAAGGTGGTCTTTCCCCAGCCAACACCGACGGTCGCCCGCCCCATTCCCGGTGTCCGGCGTCAGGGGCACATGGCAGGATCGGCCCTGTACCGACCTGCCTGACCTGCCCCACCTGCCGACCTGCCCGACCTGCCACGAAGGAGTGCGCCCGTGCCCGGTGAGAATCTGTCCCGCGACGAGGCCCAGGAGCGGGCGGCGCTCCTGTCCGTCGACAGCTACGAGGTCTCCCTCGACCTGCGCTCAGCCGTCGGTGAGACGGAGCCCGATGGGGCTGCCGCCGCGCCGCGCACGTTCCGCTCGGTCACGACCCTCCGCTTCCGCTGCGCCGAGCCGGGCGCCGCCGGCTTCGCCGATCTGATCGCGCCGAGTGTGACCGCCGTCTCACTCAACGGGAAGGACCTGGACCCGAGCGAGGTCTTCGACGGATCGAGGATCGCGCTGGAGGACCTCGCCACCGACAACGAACTCGTGGTCGACGCCCAGTGCGCCTACTCCCGCACCGGCGAGGGCATGCACCGCTTCGTCGACCCCGAGGACGGCGAGGTGTACCTGTACACGCAGTACGAGCCCGCCGACGCCCGGCGCGTCTTCGCGAACTTCGAGCAGCCGGACCTCAAGGCGCCCTTCCGCTTCGAGGTGCAGGCCCCGGAGGGGTGGACGGTCTGGAGCAACGGCGTCGGTGAACTCACTGACGGCGTCTGGCGGTTCGCCGAGACGAAGCCGATCTCGACGTACATCACGGCGGTCGTGGCGGGCCCGTACCACTATGTGACCGACTCCTACTCCCGCACGTTCGACGACGGAACGACGCTGGAGATCCCGCTCGGCGCGATGTGCCGCAAGGGCCTGGCACCCCACTTCGACTCCGACGACGTGTTCCTGGTGACCAAGCAGGGGCTGGACTTCTTCCACGACCACTTCGACTACCCGTACCCGTTCGGGAAGTACGACCAGGCGTTCGTGCCCGAGTACAACCTCGGCGCGATGGAGAACCCCGGACTCGTCACCTTCCGCGAGGAGTTCATCTTCCGCGGCAAGGTGACGCAGGCGTCGTACGAGGGCCGGGCGAACGTCATCCTGCACGAGATGGCGCACATGTGGTTCGGCGACCTCGTCACCATGGAGTGGTGGGACGACCTGTGGCTCAAGGAGTCCTTCGCGGACTTCATGGGCGCGTTCTCGCTGGTCGGCGCGACCCGCTTCAAGGACGGCTGGATCACCTTCGCCAACCGCCGCAAGGCGTGGGCGTACCGCGCGGACCAGCTGCCCTCCACCCACCCGATCACGGCCGACATCCACGACCTCCAGGACGCCAAGCTCAACTTCGACGGCATCACGTACGCCAAGGGCGCGAGCGTGCTCAAGCAGCTCGTCGCGTACGTCGGGCAGGACGCCTTCCTGGAGGGCGCACGCCGCTACTTCAAGCGGCACGCCTACGGCAACACGCGCCTGGACGACCTGCTGGCGGTCCTGGAGGAGACGAGCGGGCGGGACATGGCCGCGTGGGCGCGGTCCTGGCTGCAGACCGCCGGCGTCAACTCCCTCACGCCGCAGGTGATCCTGAGCTCCGAGGGGCGCGTCACCGAGCTGGCGATCCTCCAGGAGGCCGCCGAGTCGCACCCCGAACTGCGCCCGCACCGCGTGGCGGTGGGCCTGTACCGGCGCACGCCCGAGGGCACGCTGGAGCGGTACGCGCGCGCCGAGATCGACGTCGACGGCCCGCGTACGGTCGTCGGCGAGCTGGTCGGCGCCGACGCCCCCGAACTCGTCCTGGTCAACGACGACGATCTGACGTACTGCAAGATCCGCTTCGACGAGGGCTCGTTGGCCACGCTGCGGGAGCGACTCGGTGAGATCACCGACCCGTTGGCGCGCGCCCTGTGCTGGTCGGCGCTGTGGAACCTCACACGCGACGCGCTCATGCCCGCCCGTGACTTCATCGGCCTGGTGCTGCGTTTCGCGGGGCGCGAGTCCGACATCGGTGTGCTCCAGATGCTGCACGCCTGGGCCAACTCGGCGCTCACGTACTACGCGGCGCCGGACTGGCGCGAGGAGGGCGGGCGCCTGCTCGCCGAGGGCGCGCTGCGGGAGCTGCGGCTCGCCGGGCCGGGCAGCCAGCACCAGCTGACGTGGGCGCGTTTCTTCGCGACGGTGGCGTCTGCCGATGCCGATCTCCAGCTGCTGCAGGGCCTGTTGGAGGGCACCGCGAAGATCGACGGGCTCGATGTCGACCAGGAGCTGCGCTGGGCCTTCCTGGAGCCCCTCGCCGCGCACGGAGTCGCCGACGAGGCCGCGCTCGCGGCCGAACTCGCCCGCGACGACACGGCGTCCGGCAAGCGCCACCAGGTCCGCTGCCTCGCCGCCCGCCCCTCGGCGGCGGTCAAGGCGCAGTCCTGGGCGGCCGTGGTCGAGTCCGACGCGCTGTCGAACGCGCTCGTCGAGGCGACCATCGCCGGGTTCACGCAGCCGTCCCAGCGGGAGCTGCTCGCGCCGTACGCCGCGAAGTACTTCGCCGCGATCGAGCGGGTCTGGGCGGAGCGGTCCATCCAGATCGGCATGGACGTGGTGAAGGGGCTGTTCCCCGCCCTCAAGGACTCTCAGGAGACGCTGGACGCGACGTCCGCGTGGCTGACGGCGCACGAGGGGGCGGCCCCCGCGCTGCGACGGCTGGTTCTGGAGGCGCGCGACGATCTGGCGCGGGCGCTGCGCGGGCAGGCATGCGATGTGGCGGGGGGCGGGCTGACGCTGCTCGCCGAATGACAACAGCGCGCCGGCGCTGCTCGCCGGGTGGCGACGGCGCGCCGGCACTGCCTGCCGCGTGGGGGCACCGGGCTGCCGGTGCCCCCATCCGTCCGGTCGCCCAGTGGTTACGAAATACAGGTATTCAGAGCCGTAACCCCTATTACTCCCCATCCGGACCAGCGCCTTTCGGCAATCGAACGCCCGTACTTTAGGACGGTCTTGTCCAGATTTGTCGACGGGCGTGTAACAGCGGTTAGAGAGCGGATCCGGTGCGGGAAACCCCGGGTCATGAACCACAACACCCCGCTCTCCCCCCGCCCCCTCCGCCACCTGTCCGACGTACGGCACCGGGTGCTGACCACCGCCCAGCTGCGCGCCCACGGCGTGACCACCGCCGAGACGAACGAGCAGTGCCGGCCCGGCGGCCCCTGGCAGCAGATCCTCCCGGGCGTCTACCTCCTCCACCCGGGCCCGCCCACCTCCGAGGAGCGCCTGCACGCGGTCCTGCTGTACGCCGCCCGCTCCCCCGTGCCCGGCCCGGCCACCGCCATCCCCGCCCAGCCCGGCGCCGAGGAACCGCACGCCCCCCAGCCCTACACGGACGCGCTGATCACGGGCCTGGCGGCGCTGACCCTGCACGGCTTCTCGGCGGCCCCGCCGCTGCTCTCCCTCAACAGGATCGATGTCCTGGTCCCCCGTATGCGCCGGCTCCGCTCGAACGGCTTCGCCCGCATCGTCCGTACGCCGTCCCTGCCGGCCCCCGCCCACGTCACCGGCGTCCCGGTCGCCCCCGTCCCGCGCGCCCTCGCCGACGCGGTCGCGGAACTGGCCGACGCGGGCGCCGTACGCAGGCTGCTGACGGAGGCGGTACGCGGCGGCCACTGCGAACCGGCCGCCGTAGTACGGGAGTTGACGCAGGCCCGGCTGCTCAACCGCCCGCACGTGGTGGACGCGGTCGACTCCCTCCTGGCCGAGGGCCGCGCCCTCGCCGAGGACCGCCTCTACCGCATGGTCCGCGAGTACGGCCTGCCCGACCCCGTGTGGAACGTGGACCTGCGGCTGCCCGGCGGCCCCCACCTGGGCGGCCTGGACGCGTACTGGCCGGAGCAGGCGGTGGCGGTGGAGCTGGACACCCGCGCCCCCCGCCAGGACGAGGACGCCCTCTGGTCGGAGTACGCCCGCAAGCGCGAACACCTGGAGCGGCTGGGCATCACCGTCGTCTACATCACTCCGAAGAAGCTCCGCGAGGCGATGGCGCAGCAGGCCACGGTCGTCCGCACCGCGCTGATGGCCGCGAACGACCGCGATCCCGCGGCGTATGTCGTGGTGCTGCCCCGGTAGTGACGGACCAGGTCGGTATGGGGAAGGGAGAGGAGGGGCCCGCGAGATCGTCGCGCGGGCCCCTCCTCACATACGGGCGGGCTACAGGGGCTACAGCGCCTTGTCGCTGTTGGCGACGGTGGCGACCTTCACCGCGCGCACGGACGCCAGCTCGTCGGAGTGCGCGGCGATCAGGTTCTTCTGGATGCCGGCCTCCGCACTGTGCCAGACGGTGAGCAGGCTGGTCTTCTCCTTGCACTGGGCATCGGCCGTGGCCGTCGCGATCTCATCCTTCGACGGTGTGTCACCCGTCCACCGGGGGTCGTTGTTCGCGTCGATCGGCGACTTGTACGAGAACCCCTTCTGCTTCATGCACGCCGACCACGAGGCGAAGGCGGCCTGCGTCTTCGGTTCGGTGAGGGACTTCTCGTACGACTGGCCGTCCAGCTCCTCCACGAGGGTGTCGTTGAGGTAGGTGTCGGCCTTGCCGTCGGTGACCTTGCCGAGGGCCTGGCCGTAGCAGCCGTCCTTCGGGATCGTCTCCCCCGCCGCGGTCTTCGTCACCCGCTTCAGGGCACCGCCGGTGCGCTCGGCGGAGACGCCGTCGAGCGCGGCCTCCTCCTCGGCGGTGAACTTCGGTTCCTTGCCGCCCACTTCGCCACTGCGGGCGGCGAGGGAGGAGGACTGCGTGAAGGCCGGCCGGTAGCCGTACTTGCCGGCCTCGGTGATGTTGTAGGTGCCGTAGCGGAGGTCCTCGTGGTCTTCGAGGCCGTCGGCGACGGGCGCGGGCTTGAAGGTGAAGTCCTTGAAGCCGAGGTCGTTCATGCACGGATTCACCAGCGCCCAGGTGGCCTGCTGGCTCTTCTCGTACTCCTCGGGCGAGAGCTGGTAGGCGTCCAGGGGGAGGCTCATGTCGGCGACGGCGCGGACGGGTGCGCCCTGCACCTTCGTGCCGGCCTGCGTACCGCTGTTGCTCTTGGACTCGGTGTTCTGTCCCGCGCAGGCGGAGAGGGCGAGCGCGGCGACGGCGGCCGCGGCGGCTATGGATGCGGTTCTTGTACGCATGGGTGGGGGGCTTCCTTTCCCGCTCAGTGGCTCGGTTGGCCGGCTGAACTCAGTGGCTGGTGCCGTCCTCGTGGCGGGGGTACCAGTTCGTCGACGAGTTCTTGTTCTTCAGCGCCGAGCTGAGGTTCTTGCGGCTCTGCGGCTTGAGCGAGTTGTAGGGGCCCTTCCACCAGCGGTCGCGGTGCACGCAGAACGCGAGGTTGCGGGTCCGGCTGTCCCACGAGGCGGCGTGGTCCTCAAGGAGCGTGCCCGCGCCCGGCCCGGAGCCGGGCTTGAAGACCTGGGCGTCCAGGTTGTAGCCGCCGTTCCCGATGGTGGCCAGGGCGCCCTGCTGGTTGCTGTTGTAGTAGAAGCAGGCCATGCCGTCGTAGCAGCGATGCGTCGGGGCGACCGGCGAGACGGCGGCCGAGGCCGGGGAGGCCGCGGCCGCCGGGATGGCGAGCAGCGCGGCGGCGAGAGACGGAATAAGCAGGCGTGTTTTTCTCACGACTTCCTCTCAGCGGATTTCGGGCATGCGGGAGAGGCGCGAGAACGCCCCCGTTTAAGCGCTCACTCGGATACGGCTTGGTCAGGGCCGTCGAGCGCCCGGTCACTGTAGCCACAGCAGGAACAGGAGAAACAAGGAAAATTGGGGACGCGCATAGCCCATGGCGGGAAAGCGCCCCCGGAAGTGGAATTGGCCCACACGCGAACTCCGGGCATGGCCATCAGAAGCCAATCTGTGTGAAACCTGTGAAGCGGAAGTGGAATTGACTCATCCCCCGCCCCCAAGATGGCCGATTTCCCCCTGGTCCCGGGGAGCGGGTCGAGGCAACGCCCGGGGGCGTTGTCAGTGGCCGGATCTACCGTGGAGCGCACAGGATCGACGCACGACGAGAGCCAGACCAGAGACAGGAGATTCCCCATGACAACCCTGCCCGACCGGCCGAACACCGCGCTGCTCGTCATCGACGTCCAGAACGGGGTGGTGGAAGGCGCCCACAACCGCGACGGCGTGATCGCGAACATCAACACCCTGGTCGACAAGGCCCGCACGGAGGACGTGCCTGTGGTCTGGGTGCAGCACTCCGACGACGAGCTGAAGCGGGACAGCGAGAGCTGGCAGTACGTGCCGGAGCTGGTCCGCTCCGACACCGAGCCGCTCGTCCACAAGCTCTACGCCGACTCGTTCGAGGCCACCGAGCTGGAGAAGCTGCTCGCCGAGCGCGAGGTGGGCCGCCTCGTCGTCACGGGCGCCCAGACCGACGTATGCATCCGCTCGACCCTCCACGGCGCCTTCGTCCGCGGGTACGACGTCACGCTGGTCGGCGACGCCCACACCACGGAGGACCTCACCCAGTACGGCGCCCCGTCGCCGGACCAGGTGATCGCCCACACCAACCTCTACTGGCAGTGGCAGAGCGCCCCCGGGCGCAACGGGGGGACCGTCGCCACGGCGGATGTCACCTTCGGGGCGGGCGCCGGGGCCTGAGGCTACTTACCGCAGAACTCCGCCTCGATCACCGCACCGCTGTCCCCCGACCAGTCCCCGTTGAAGTTGAAGGAGAGGGCGTGGCGGCCGTCCGCGGTCGTCACCGCCGCCGACGAGGAGCCGTGGATGCCGCCGTCGTGGCCCCAGACGTGGACGCCGCAGGAGAGCTTGCGGTCGATGAGGCCGAGGCCGTAGCCGGCGTCGGGGTGCTCGTCGGACGTGACCGTGGTCTTCATCTCCGAGAGCTGTTGCTGCGGGAGGAGCTTGCCTCGGAGGAGGGCGGTGTAGAAGCGGTTCAGGTCCCGGGAGCTGGAGATCATCTCGCCTGCCGAGGAAGCCAGCGAGGGGTTCAGCTCCGTGACGTCGTACGTCGGGCCCGTCGTCGTCTCGGCCAGCTTGGAGTACGCGCGGCTGCTGGGGTGCGGGACCGTGACCCTGGTGCCGGGCACGGACGTCGCGTGCAGGCCGAGGGGTTTGATGATGCGGCGGTCGATCTCGTCCGCGTACGCATGGCCGGTGACCTTCTGGATCACCATGCCGGCCACTACGTAGTTCGTGTTCGAGTAGTTCCAGGACGTGCCCGGGGCGAAGTCCGGCTTGTGGGACAGGGCGATCGCGACCAGCTGCTCCGGGGTCGTCGTGTCGTAGCGGTGCTTGAAGAAGCCGTCCTTCAGGAAGTACGTGCGGCCGAAGGTCTCGTCCGCCGTGTAGTTGTAGATACCGCTGGTGTGGTTGAGGAGTTGGCGGAGGGTGATCCGGCGGCCGTCGTGGCCGTTGCCCCGCACCACGCCCGGCAGCCACTTGCCCACCGTGTCGTCCAGCGACAGGCGTCCCTCCGCCTCCAGTTGGAGCAGCACCGTCGAGACGAAGGTCTTGGTGATGCTGCCGACGCGGTAGTGGTCCGCCGTCGAGCGCGGCCCACCGGTCCGGAGGTTGCCCACGCCCGACGTGGCGGACCAGGTGCCGTGCGCGTCCTTCGCCGTGGCCGTCACCCCCGGCACGCCGTCCCGCACAGCGGCGTCCATGGCCTGCCGGGTCGCACCATGACCATGGTCGTGGTCCCCTCTGGCGGGCGCCGCCACCGCGGGTCCCGCCAGCGCCACGGCCACCACCACCGCGGTCGCCGCCACCAGTCCCGTACGTACGGACACGTCGTTCCCCCTTCACCTGTGAACTCGGTCAGGGGGAGGGACCTGGCGGGCCCGCGCGAAGGTTGCCTGCGCTTGTGCCAGTTGAGCGCGTTTCAGCCCTTCTTCAGGACCAGCTCCGTGTTGCGGTCCCGCGACGCTCCCGACAGGTCCGTGCGGGCCCCCGGCGCGTTGAACGACAGCTCGCGGTAGAGGGCCGCCAGGCCCGTCTGGCTGAGGTCCGAGAAGTCGGTGGCGTGCGGGGCCGCGGACTCGATGAGGGTCGTGAACAGGGACAGCGTGCCGTCCTTGTTGTCCACCAGCTCGATGACGCGGGCGAGTTGGGGGAAGTCGACGTGAGAGGCGGTGCAGATCTCCCAGAAGGAGCGGTTGTCGGGGGCGGCGTGCGGGATGATCTCGTTCTTGTGGGTGTGGCCGTTCACCCAGGCCAGGACGTTGCTGAAGCTGGCGAGCAGGGCGATGACCTCGTCGCCGCCGTGGCGCTTCTCGTTCGGGTGGGCCGGGTCGGCGTGGCGGTTGCGCATTGTCTTGCTGGTGTGGTGGCTGAAGACGATGACGTACGAGTCCTTGTTCTCGCGCAGCGTCTTCTCCAGCCAGCGCAGCTGGGCCGTACCGATGGAGCCCTCGTAGTGGCCACCGGGGTCGGTGCTGTCGAGGCTGACGCCGATGACGTCCTCGGCGATACGGAAGGTGTAGTACTGGGTGCCCGCGGCGAGGTTCGCGGAGGAGTATCCGTGGCCGATCGGGCCGGGGCCCGTGTACGCGGGGTCGAGGTGCGCGCGGATGTACTCGGCGGGCGTGAAGGGGGCGCGGTTCTCGTCGGGCGTGACCGAGCGCATCTGCCGGGCATGCGCCTTGAGCAGGTCCCGGAACTCCGTGCCCTTGGGGCTGCTGCCGTCCTTGATGCTCTGCGCCAGGGCGGTGCACTCCGCCGAGGGCAGCGACATCAGCTTCTTGCCGCCGACGGCGAAGTCGGTGAGGTAGGAGTCGCCGCGCGAGTTGTAGCAGCCGAGCGGCAGCGCGTCGTGGTTGCCGACCGTGGAGTACCAGGGCAGCTTCAGACCGGGGCTGCGCAGCTCGCGGATCGCGGCCTCCAGGAAGCCTTCGATGCGCGGGAAGCCGAGCTGCTTGTCGGCGTCGCGCAGGGCCGCGTCGGGCTGCCAGTACGTCTTGAGGCCGCTGGCCTGGACGCCCTCGTAGTGGCGCGGGTCGCCGCTGTTGGGGCTGATGCGGCCGCCGCTCATGACCTTCAGGAACCACTCCAGCTCGGTCTTGGAGTTGTTGTCCGTGTTGTCCCCGGTGGTCATGACGAAGTGCAGCGGTGAGCCGGTGACGGGCGCTCCCCGCAGCGAGTTGACCCGCTCGACGAGCGAGACGGCGCCCGCGACGGTCAGGGTCTCCTGCGGGCGCCAGGCGCTCTTGTTCTGGGCGCGCAGGTACTCCAGGCGCAGCGGGTGCTGGGCGTCGATCAGGTGCAGGTCGGTGAGCTGCACGAACGCGGCGAGCGCGGTGCGCCGCTCGGCCCGGCCCGACTTGGCCGCGGCCAGCTCGTCGCGTACGACCCGCTGCCAGCCGGGGCCGTTGCCGAGCCGCCGGTACCCGGAGCCGGAGCGCGGGGTGGCGACGCTGGTCAGCGTGGTGCCACGGCCGTACGGAACGAGCTTGGCGGGGGCCAGCGGGGTCACCCCGCCGGCCTGGGCACCGGAGTGCGCAAGGGAGTCGGCGACGGGTGCCTGGCCGGCGTGGCCGGTCGCGGCGTGCGCGTCCGAGCCGGGCCGCAGGGCCAGACCGATTCCCGCGGAGAGGGACACCGCCCCGGTGGCGGCGAGAAGCGTACGGCGGTTCATGGCAGCGGCAGTGGCGACAGAGCGTATGCGCGACATGGCGCGGTCTCCCCGAGTGCGAACGCGTCGGCAGTGGTCGCGGGGGGCCCGACGTGCGAACTCCCCGCTCACACTGGATCGTTGGCACCGGGGATGACCTGCACGTTAACTGAGCAGCAACGGGCAGCGCCGATCACCGTACGTGGATCTTGGAACACCCTGCGCGTCCACGACCCCTCCCCGAACGGCCGGGAGGCGGTCACTCCGTGTTCATTTTCCGGGGTAGTGAACCTACTTCCCGGCGAGCGGCTACGGATTGGCCGGTGAGTACTCGGGGGCCGACCAGCGCAGCGGGCTGGCCGCGGATGTCGCGATGACCTCCTTGAGGGTGAAGCGGACGGTTCGCTCCCCGTCCGCGGTGAACTCCGTGCGGGCCGTACCCGTGAGCTGGAGCACCGCACCGGAGTCCCAGTCCAGGAAGAGCAGCCCGGCGCGCGGGTCGACCTGCAGGTTGCCGAGGGTCAGGAACATGGAGTTCCCGGGGTAGTCGCGCCACCGAAGCTCGCAGGGCGAGTCGACTCGTACGAATCCGGGGTTGCCGCCCCGGTGGCTCGCGTCGGCCCCGTGGGCGTGGACGGTGGCGAGGAAGAAGGTGTCGGCCGCCTCGATGAACTCCCGTTCGGAGGGGGAGAGTTCGACGCCGCGCCGCGGGATGCCCGGCGCGCGCTCGACCGTCTCGTACGCCTCCCTCTTCTGCAGGTACTTCGGGCAGTTGGCGAAGACCTGGTCGGCCTCGACGGCGAGGCCGCGGGGTGTCGGGCGGGCCCGTCCGTTGAGGCGCATACGGCGGCGGGTGCGCGGGTCGAGCGCGAGGGTGCCGACGGGGGTGCCCGCCGTGGAGAGCGCGGTCGCGAGGGGGTCGCCGGGTCCGGCCCCGCCCGTGACCGAGATCTGGCGGGGCCCTGTGGCCCGGACGAAACCGGGCGCCCCGGTGAGCAGCGAGGCCCACACCGCCCCGCTCTCCGGGTCCGCGGCGCCGAGGACGAGCATGGGTTGCAGTTCGAGGAAGGCGGCGGCCACCGGGCGGATGCCCGCTCCGATGGCCTGCCCCACGTGATCGGCGAGGTCGCGCACGCCGACCCGGTCCTGCACGGCGCGCGAGCCGGAGTGGTACGTCATCACCCCTCCTTGGAGGACGGGACGGGTTTCCCAGAAGAAGCCGCAGGTCGGTTTCCTAGAAGAAGCCGCAGGTCGGCGCCGACGCGGACGGTACCGGCGCGTCCTCGGCGCCGCTCGGCGCATAGATCTCCAGACGCGTGCCGTCGGGGTCGTGGAAGAAGATGCCGCCCGAGGCGGAGCCCTCACGGTGGGCGACGACACCCTCGTACGCGAAGTCGACGCCGTAGCTGCGCAGGGCCGTCTCGTACTCCCTGACCTGGTCGACCGAGTCGACTTCGAGCGCGAGGTGGTGCAGGCCGGCGCGATCCGTGTCGTACGACTGCTGCGCCTGCTGCCAGAGCGTGAGGACCGGACTGCCGCCCTCCCCCAGGAACGCGTACCGCCGCTCCTCCTCCTTGCCCTCGCCGATCACGCCGAAGCCGAGGACGTCCCGGTAGAAGGCGAGTGAGCGGTCGAGGTCGGTGACGTTCACGCCGATGTGGCCGGTGCGCGGTGTCATGACGGTCCCCTCTGCCAGTGGTGCCCCCCTTACCGAGGGCTAACCTCTGTAATGGAGGTTAGAGGTTAGAATCGAGAAGTGCAACCGGTCACGTAACCTTGACTGGTTAGCCATGAAGGGAGCCCCGCCGTGCCCACCACACCCGACCCGCGTCCGCTCACCGGGGAGCCGGTCTCGCTCGACCTGCTCAATACGCGCTGGATGCACGAGGGGGCCGTGCAGGATCTGCTGACGGACACCGAGGGGCTGGCGGTATGGCTGTTCGCGAACGGGCTCGACTTCCCGGCCGACGACGCCACCCTGCGACATGTGCTCCAGGCCCGTGACGCCCTGCGCGCCGTCGTCGACGGCTCCCTGGACGAGGCGGCCGACCGCGTCGACGCCGTCCTCGCGCACGGCCGGGTCCGCATGACGCTGACCACCCAAGGGCCGGGCGAGAGCGCCGAGTTCAGCGACCCGTCCTGGGGGCCGGCCTGGCTCGCCGCGCGTAACTACCTGGAGCTGCTGGGCGCCGCCCCCGACCGCATCCGCCACTGCGCCCACGGCTCGTGCATCCTGCACTTCTTCGACACCTCACGGAACGGCACTCGCCGCTGGTGCTCGATGGCGGCGTGCGGTAACCGGGCGAAGGCGTCCCGCCACTACGCGCGCACGAAAGAGAGTTAAGTCGACAAAGAGGGATATCCCTACCGACCGACATGTCCTCCCATAGCGCGCTATCACTGGCGTGACGCATGGCGGAATTACGCCATGACTCCATCCCGCCTCGGTCAACTCTCCCCAAACAACTGCCCCTTAGGTAAAGCTGAGCGGTCATCCGGGTCCACATACCGGACTGACGCGATCGGCCCCCGTAGGAACGTCGGGACCGGTCGCTCCGCGCTCGTTCCTTTACCTACAAGGGATGCAGATGACCTCCGACCCTCAGCGCGCCCCGATATCGGGCGCGAGACGCGTGGCCCGCATAGCCGTGGCCGCGGGCCTGGTGGCCGCGCTCTCCGCGGCCGGGCCGATACCCATGGCCTTCTCCGCGAACGCGCACGCGAACGCCGGTACGGACGCCCCAGCGGCCGACCCGGGCACCAAGTCCGCCGCCGCCAAGCTCGGTTCGTCCGACGCCGACCTCCTCGCCGAGGCCAAGGCCAACGGCGCCAAGAACGTCACGATGATGATCGCCACCGCTCCTGGCCAGACCGAGCAGGTCGCCAAGGAGCTGGACGCGGTCAAGGGCGGCTCCGTGGGCCGTACCTACGACAAGCTCGGTTACGTCCGGGCCACCGTCCCCACCGGCAAGGCCGACTCGGCCATCGCCGCCGCCGCGAAGCTGTCCTCGGTGCACGGGATCGACCTGCGCCAGGAGATCGCGCTGGACGACCCGGCGCCGAGCGCCGACACGGCCAAGGGCGCCAAGGAGCAGGCCACTTCGACGGCCACGTACTCCGGCCCGAGCAAGAGCACCCCCGCCGAGAACCCCTACAACCCGTCCTTCGAGACGGGCGCCGTCGACTTCGTGCAGGACCACCCGAAGGCGGACGGCCGGGGCATCACCATCGGCATCCTCGACTCCGGTGTCGACCTGGGCCACCCCGCGCTGCAGAAGACGACCACCGGTGAGCGCAAGATCGTCGACTGGGTCACCTCCACCGACCCGATCGTGGACGGCGACGCGACCTGGCGCGCGATGGTCACCGCGGTGTCCGGGCCCACCTTCACCTACAGCGGCAAGACCTGGACGGCGCCGGCGGGCTCGTACCAGATCAGCACGTTCAGGGAGTCCGCGACCACGGGCGGCGACGCCAAGGGTGACGCGAACCGCGACGGCGACACCACCGACGTGTGGGGCGTGCTCTACGACGCGGCGGCCGGCACGGTCACGGTCGACCTGAACAACAACAACGACTTCACCGACGACAAGCCGATGAAGCCGTACAAGGACGGCTACCAGATCGGCTACTTCGGCACCGACAACCCGTCGACCGACGTCGTCGAGCGCCAGCCGTTCGTCGTGGAGATCCGCAAGGATGTCCCGATGGACCCGTTCGGCGGCGACTGGGTCGGCAAGAAGGCCGACTTCGTCAACATCGGTGTCATCGAGTCCGAGCACGGCACGCACGTCGCGGGCATCACCTCCGCGAACGGCCTGTTCGGCGGCAAGATGAACGGCGCGGCCCCGGGCGCGAAGATCGTCTCCTCGCGTGCCTGCACCTGGACCGGCGGCTGCACCAACGTCGCGCTCACCGAGGGCATGATCGACCTCGTGACGAAGCGCGGCGTGGACATCGTCAACATGTCCATCGGCGGTCTGCCCGCGCTCAACGACGGCAACAACGCGCGCGCCGAGCTCTACACGCGTCTCATCGACACCTACGGCGTGCAGCTGGTGATCTCCGCGGGCAACTCCGGCCCCGGCGCCAACACCATCGGTGACCCGGGTCTCGCCGACAAGGTCATCTCGGTCGGCGCGAGCATCTCCAAGGAGACCTGGGCCGCCAACTACGGCTCGCAGGTGGAGAAGGAGTACGCGATGCTGCCCTTCTCCTCGCGCGGCCCGCGTGAGGACGGCGGCTTCACGCCGACGCTGAGCGCCCCCGGTGCCTCCATCAACTCCACGCAGACCTGGCTGCCGGGCTCCCCGGTCGCCGAGGCGGGCTACTCGCTGCCGGCCGGTTACTCGATGCTGCAGGGTACGTCGATGGCGTCCCCGCAGGCCGCGGGCGCCTCGGCGCTGCTGCTGTCCGCCGCCAAGCAGAAGGGCATCGCCCTCATCCCGGCGACCCTGCGCACGGCGCTGACCTCGACCGCCGACCACATCAAGGGTGTTCAGGCATACGAGGAGGGCGCGGGCCTCATCAACATCGAGGACGCGTGGGACTCCATCAAGGACGACGCCACCGCCCACGACTACACCGTGAAGGCGCCGGTCGACACCGCGATCGACTTCGCGCTGAAGACGCCGGGCTTCGGCACCGGCATCTACGACCGTGAGGGCGGCCTCAAGGCCGGTCAGTCGAAGACGTACGAGGTGACCATCACCCGCACGTCCGGCCCGGACCGCGCGCTGCGCCACGAGCTGAACCTGGAGAACAACGCGGCCGGCACGTTCCGCATCGTCGGCTCCGACGAGGTCTCCCTGCCGCTGAACAAGCCGGTCACCGTGAAGATCGCCGCCAAGCCGTCCTCGGCCGGCATCAAGAGCGCGATCCTCGAGGTCGACGACCCGAGGACCGAGGGCATCGACAAGCAGATCCTGTCGACCGTCGTCGTCTCGACCCCGGTCAAGTACACCTACTCCGCGTCGAGTTCGGTGCAGCGCAACAGCACGCGGTCGTACTTCGTGACCGTCCCCGAGGGCGCCAAGTCCCTCGAGGTCGCGATGAGCGGGCTGAAGGACAAGAGCCAGACCCGGTTCATCTCGATCCACCCGTACGGCACTCCGGTCGACACCACCGGCACCCCGTACTGCTACAACAACTACCTCGACGGCAACGGCTGCAAGCCCGACGTGCGTTCGTACGCGGACCCGCAGGCCGGCGTCTGGGAGATCGAGGTCGAGTCCCGCCGTACGTCGCCGCTCCTCGACAACCCGTACAAGCTGGACGTCGCCGTGCTCGGCGCGGCCTTCGACCCGGCGGTCGTGACCGTCCCCGAGGCCAAGGTCGGCACCCCGGCCGCCGCCTCCTGGAAGGTGACGAACAACTACGCCGCGCTCGACGGCACCCTGAAGGGCGGCCCGCTCGGTTCCTCGAAGAACGCGCGGCCGACCATCGCCGAGGGCGCGACGCAGACCACCACGGTCGAGGTGCCCGCGGGCGCCAAGTCCCTCGACGTCGTCATCGGCAACGTCTCCGACACGGCCGCCGACCTCGACCTGACGGTGAAGAACGCCGCCGGGACCGTCGTCGGACAGTCCGCGGACGGCGACTCGGAGGAGGCCGTCTCGGTCGCCTCGCCCGCCGCCGGGACGTACACCATCGAGGTCGTGGGCTACTCGGTCCCGTCGGGCTCGACCGCGTACGACTACCAGGACGTGTTCTTCTCGTCCTCGCTCGGCACGGTCACGGTCGACGAGTCCGCGCAGGTGAAGCTCGGCACGGGCGACTCGGCGACGGTGTCCGGCTCGGTCACCGCCGCGGCCGCGGCGCCCGCCGGACGCGAGTTCTTCGGCCAGGTCCAGCTGGTGAACGCGCACGGCACGGTCGCGGGCATCGGCAGCGTGAAGATCGAGAAGGTCACGCCGTAGCTTCATAGCTTCTACGGCAGTGGGGCGGGCGTCCGGAAACGGGCGCCCGCCCTTTCGCGCGTCACTCGCACCGCACGCCTTGGGCCCGGGGCAGCGCCTTGAGGATCCAGGCTCGCTCGCGGGCGATGTCCTTCTCCCCCGTGGTCCAGATGTCGGGCGACGCCGAGTTGCGCGGGATGCCGACCAGGACGTGATCGTCCTTGCGCAGCCGCGGGTCGACGTCCCGGTCCATCACGAAGGTGACCTGGTCCTTCCCCTTGGCCGGCTTGTAGTAGCGGTCCACGTCGAGGGTGATCCGGTCCTGGGCCGTGCCGGGGACCGGCTCGACCTCGGTGACCGTGCCCTCGGCGATGAGCCGGGAACAGGCGATGTAGCCGGGAGCGCTGAGCGAGGAGTCCGCGTTCTTGTTGTCTCCGCTGTCCGCCTTGGCCGACGATGCGGTGTCGTCCCCCCCACCCATCCCGCCCTGCGCGATGAGCCAGCCCATGCCGACGACCATCGCGGCCACGGCGGCCGCGGCGAGGGTTCCCACCGCGAGGGCTAGGGGACGGCGGCCACGGTTCCTGGGGGCCCGTTCCGGACGGCGGGTGCGCTTCCTGGAGGTCCGTCGCGGGACCGGTTTCGTCTCTTCCCTGCGGTCCGCCAACGCGTCCCCGATGACCGCGAGCTGCTCCCGCAGCAGCGCCACGTCCGCCAGCGCCGAGCGGTGCTCGGCCATGAACTCGGCGTCGTCGTGGGCGCCTTCGGGAAGTGGCTCTTCCGTGATCGCGGCCAGGAGCGCGTCCATGGCTGCACTGCCTTCGTATTCGGCCACGTCACACCACCTCGTCCTCGTGCAGGCGGGCGCGCAGCGCGCGGACCGCCGTGTGCAGCCTGCTCTTGACCGTGCCCTCCGGGATGCCGAGCTCCTCGGCTATCCCGCGCACGGAGAGATCGGCGTAGAAACGCAGGACGAGAACCTGGCGCTGGGCGTCGGGCAGTTCGTCCAGGCCCTGCGCGACGGCGAGCGAGAGCACGCTGGACTCCTCGCCGGAGGGGTGCTCCAGCTGCCGCAGCGAGGCCAGGCGTTCGCCCAGCCGCTCCTGGCGGCGCTTGGCCCGGTGCCAGTCCATCGCCAGGTTCGACGCGACGACCGCCGCCCACGCGGACACGTCGCGCGGCGCCTCGTCCCCCTTCGCCGCGCGCTCCAGCAACCGCAGACGGACCTGCTGCACCCCGTCCGGCAGGTCCGCCTGCGGTACACCGCCGAGCGCGAGTATCGCCCGCACCCGGCGTTCCTGAGCCGCGTCCAGGGGGTCGTCCACCCCCTGGACGACCCCCTGGACGCGGCGGGCCTTTCTGCGCAGCACAGCCACCCCTCCCCTCCCGCGTTTCCTCTACGACGCCGGTGCGGGCCAAAACGTTCGGCCCGGTTCGGCGGACTTTCGCGGACCTGCGGCCTCCACTTTTCCTCTCGCCCCCGCCGTGGCCGCCTGCCCTGGAGCGAGGCGTCGCCCCGGACGACGTGCAGACCGACCACGAAGGGACGGTGTCCGTCCAGCCGCTCTCGGTGATCCGCCGGCTCGGCACCGAGCTCCGGGGCTTCGGCCCCGGGACCTCCTGATCAACAAGATCGGCAGGCTCCAGGAGACCTGCCCCCTTCCCGAGGGCCCCCTGCTGCTCCTCCTCCACGCCTGCGGCCCCTGGCAGCTCAGCACCCGCCCGCTCCCCGTGTTCGACTGGACCGGGCACGGAGTCGTACGTCACACCGGTGCGGACCCAGGGACGACGTGCCCGCAGTACGGCTTGCGGTCCCCGGCCGCTGCCAGGCGGTTTTCTTCGGATCGGGGCGATCGGTCGCCGAACGATCGCGCCTCCGGGCGGACCGGCCCGGCGTCCCACTCCTCGGTCCGCGAGGCGAAAGGATTGGACACGCGGGCACCGGACAGACGCATCATGGAAACGCTGGACCACGTAAAACGCACGCAAAGGGAGTCGCCGTGAAGGTCGGAATCGTCGGAGCCACCGGTCAGGTCGGCACGGTCTTGCGCAGGATCCTGGTCGAGCGGGACTTCCCGGTCGACGAGCTGCGCCTGTTCGCCTCGGCCCGCTCAGCCGGGACGGTGCTCGACGGCGTGACCGTGGAGGACGCGGCGACGGCCGACTACTCCGGCCTGGACATCGTCATCTTCTCCGCGGGCGGCGCGACCTCCAAGGCGCTGGCCGAGAAGGTCGCCTCGCAGGGCGCGGTCGTGATCGACAACTCCTCCGCGTGGCGCAAGGACCCGGACGTACCCCTGGTGGTCTCCGAGGTGAACCCGCACGCCATCGCGGACCGCCCCAAGGGCATCATCGCCAACCCGAACTGCACGACGATGGCCGCCATGCCGGTCCTGAAGCCGCTGCACGAGGAGGCGGGCCTGGAGGCGCTGGTCGTCGCCACCTACCAGGCGGTCTCCGGCTCGGGCCTCGCGGGCGTGGCCGAGCTGCACGGCCAGGCGCTGAAGGTCGTCGCCGACGCCGACAAGCTCACCCACGACGGCGAGGCGGTCGACTTCCCCGAGCCGCAGGTCTACAAGCGCCCCATCGCCTTCAACGTCCTCCCCCTCGCCGGCTCCATCGTCGACGACGGCCTGAACGAGACCGACGAGGAGCAGAAGCTCCGCAACGAGTCCCGCAAGATCCTGGAGATCCCGGCCCTGAAGGTCTCCGGCACCTGCGTGCGCGTCCCGGTCTTCTCGGGCCACTCCCTCCAGGTGAACGCCCGCTTCGCGCGTCCGCTGAGCGTGGAGCGCGCCACGGAGCTGCTGGCCGGGGCCCCGGGCGTCGTCCTCTCCGACATCCCGACCCCCCTGCAGGCCGCCGGCAAGGACGCCTCGTACGTCGGCCGCATCCGCGCCGACGAGACCGCCGACCACGGCCTCGCCCTCTTCGTCTCCAACGACAACCTCCGCAAGGGCGCCGCGCTGAACGCGGTCCAGATCGCGGAGCTGGTGGCGGCGGAGCTCAAGGCCGGGTCCGAGGGCTGAGACGGGCGCGTACGCCGCATGCGCGGCAGGCGGGGCGGGGACACCGAGGCGGTGCCCCGCCCCGCTCGTCGTTGACCGTCGCAGTCGCTGGGAGGCGGGTTTTTTTCGCCCCCTCCGCCCCTACCCTCCCCCAAGCTCTCGGCTTCGCTCGAGCAGGGGGGACCCCCATCGTCCCTGGGGCTCCGCCCCAGACCCCGCTCCTCAAACGCCGGAGGGGC
>NZ_JBIAVS010000034.1:0-90491 GCF_042894545.1 Streptomyces sp. NPDC001530 | reverse complement strand
ACCTGGACACTCGCACCGACTGGCACATAGCACCGAAGGGCCGGCCCGGCCTGCAGCCGGACAGCCCCTCAGCAAGATCTTCATGAGCCTTCTAGGGGCTTCTTAGCCGTACGCCGTCGTACGCCCGCACGGAAACCCCAACTGCCTGCGGACACCTCCCCATAGCACCCCCAAAGGTCCGCATACCGAACACCCCACCCCACCTTCCGGATACAAACACGTAAAACCTTGACTGCCCTCTGTCAAAGAAACCCCACAGATGTCACTCTCTCCCCCATGCCACCCCCCTCACGGCACGTGACGTCCCGTCACACCCCGACGGACGCCACACCTCTTCAAGGAGACCGAGTGAGACACCAGTCCCGCGCCTCCCGCAAGACCGCCTTCCGCGCCGCCGCCCTCGCCGCGTCGGCCGCGATGGTCGTGCTCGCCGTGCAGAACGGATCCGCCACCGCGGCCGGAACGCAGGCTCCCCAGGGCGCGGCCCCCGTCGCCCTGAGCGCGTCCGCCCGCGCCGCCGCCCTCAAGTCGGCCCAGGCGGACGCCGGTTCGACCGCTGAGAAGCTCGGGCTCGGCGCCCAGGAGCAGCTCGTCGTCCGGGACGTGGTGAAGGACGCGAACGGGACCGTCCACACCCGCTACGAGCGGACGTACGCCGGACTCCCCGTCCTCGGCGGCGACCTCGTCACGCACACCACGAAGAGCGGAACGCTCAAGAGCGTCAGCAAGGCCACGAAGGCCCGCATATCCGTGGCGTCCACCGACGCCAAGATTTCCGCGGCCACCGCGAAGAAGTCGGCCCTCAGCGCCGCCGGTTCGCAGAAGAGCGCCTCCGCGACCACGCGCAGGGTCGTCTGGGCCGGGGGCAGCACGCCCGTCCTCGCGTACGAGTCCGTCGTCAAGGGTCTGCAACACGACGGCACGCCCAGTGAGCTGCATGTCATCACCGACGCCGCCACCGGCAAGAAGCTGTACGACTACGAGGCGATCGACACCGGCACGGGCGCCAGCGAGTACAGCGGCACCGTCACCCTCGGCACCACCGCCTCATCCTCCGGCGGCTACGACCTGACCGACGGCGGCCGCGGCGGCCACAAGACGTACGACCTGAACGGCGGTACGTCCGGCACGGGCACCCTCTTCCACGACGCGGACGACAGCTGGGGCGACGGCACGCCCGCGAACCGCCAGACCGCGGCCGTCGACGCCGCCTACGGTGCCGCCGTGACCTGGGACTTCTACAAGAACGAGCTGAGCCGCAACGGTATCCGGGGCGACGGCCAGGCCGCCTACTCCCGCGTCCACTACGGCAACGCCTACGTCAACGCCTTCTGGTCCGACAGCTGCTTCTGCATGACGTACGGCGACGGGTCGGGCAACGCCCACCCGCTCACCTCGCTCGACGTGGCCGGGCACGAGATGAGCCACGGCCTGACCGCCGCCACGGCCGGGCTGAAGTACAGCCGCGAATCCGGCGGCCTCAACGAAGCGACCTCCGACATATTCGGCACCTCGGTCGAGTTCTTCGCCAACAACTCCTCCGACGTCGGCGACTACCTCATCGGCGAGAAGATCGACATCAACGGCGACGGCACCCCGCTGCGCTACATGGACAAGCCCAGCAAGGACGGCGGCTCCGCCGACTACTGGTCCCGCAGCGTCGGCCGCCTCGACGTGCACTACTCCTCGGGCGTCGCCAACCACTTCTTCTACCTGCTGAGCGAGGGCAGCGGCGCGAAGACGATCAACGGCGTCAGCTACAACTCCCCGACGTACAACGGCTCCACGGTCACCGGCATCGGCCGCACCAAGGCCTACCAGATCTGGTACAAGGCCCTGACCACGTACTTCACCTCCTCGACGGACTACGCCGCCGCCCGCGTCGCCACCCTCCAGGCGGCGAGCGACCTGTACGGCGCGAGCAGCGCGGAGTACGCGGCGGTGGCCTCGGCCTGGACCGCGGTCAACGTGAACTAGCGGAGGCGGAAGGGGAGTCGGGCCACCCTGCCCGCACGGGTCGGGTCACGGGTGGTCCGGCTTCCCCTCCCCGTACAGCCAGTCGTCCCAGATCTCGCTGAAGTCCTTGTCCGGCGCCATCTTCTCGACGTACGCCGTGAAGTCGTCGGTGTCCGCGTTGCCGTGGCGGTGGGCGGCGGCCCAGCCCTGGATGATGTCGTAGAACCTGTCGTCGCCGACGGTCTGCCGGATCTTGTGGAGGACCATCGCGCCGCGATCGTAGACGGGGCTGTCGGAGATCTGCGCGGCGCTGGAGAGCTTGGCGGGCGGGAAGGCCCAGATCGCCTCGTTGTCGTCGGGGTTCTCGTAGTAGTCGCCCTTGTAGAGGGAGTGGAAGATCTTGTCGGCCGTGTCGCCGTCGTGGTCCTCCTGCCACAGCCACTCCGCGTAGGTGGCGAAGCCCTCGTTGAGCCACATGTCCCGCCAGGACTTGGGGGTGACGGAGTCGCCGTACCACTCGTGGGCCAGTTCGTGGACGAGGAGCTCGGTGTCGGGGGCGCCGGGGAAGACCGGGCGGGACTGGGTCTCCAGGGCGTAGTCCGCGTCTTCCGAGCGGTCGATGACCGCGCCGGTGGAGGAGAAGGGATACGGGCCGAAGTTGTACTCCGCCCACTCCATGATGTCGGGGATGCGCGCGAGCACCTTCGTGCCGGCCTCAGCCTGCGTCGGGTCGACGGCCGCGTACACGGGCAGACCGTTCTTCGTCGTCGAGCGGGTGATGTGGTACTCGCCGATCGCGAGCGTCGCCACGTAGCTCGCCATCGGTTCGGCCGTGTGCCAGGCGAAGGTCGTACGGCCCTTTGCGGTCGTCTCGCTCGTCAACTCGCCGTTGGAGACGGCTTGCAGACGCTCGGGCACAGTGATCTTGATGTCGTACGACGCCTTGTCGGAGGGGTGGTGGTTGCCCGGGAACCACGCCATCGAGCCGGTGGGTTCGCC
This sequence comes from Streptomyces sp. NPDC001530, assembly GCF_042894545.1. Taxonomy (NCBI): domain Bacteria; kingdom Bacillati; phylum Actinomycetota; class Actinomycetes; order Kitasatosporales; family Streptomycetaceae; genus Streptomyces; species Streptomyces sp. NPDC001530. The sequence goes on along the minus strand of NZ_JBIAVS010000034.1, from coordinate 87,536 downwards.
GAGGGCGAGGGCGCCGTCGGCCGTGCGCAGCCAGCCCTCCTTCGAGCTGTCCGGGTCGGTGAGCGTCTCGGGGCTGCCGGAGTAGCGGACCACCGCACGGAACGTCTCCCCCTTGTCGAGGTCGTCGTGCGGGCGCACGGTCAGCTCCTGGCCCGCGCGGTTCCAGCGGGCGACCTTGCCCTCGACGGTGACGCCGGCGACGTCGAGCCCCTTGAGGTCGAGGTTGAACGCGCTGAGGTTCTGGGTGGCGCGTGCCGTGATCGCGGCCGTCCCCTTGAGGCGCTTGCTCTGCGGGTCGTAGGAGAGTGTCAGGCCGTAGTGGGTGACGTCATAGCCGCCGTTGCCCATCTTCGGGAAGTACGGGTCGCGGACGCCGGAGGCGCCGGGCTTGCCGTGCACCCCGCCTCCACTGCACGCGGTGAGGGCGACCGCGATGGCCAGGGCAAAGGGGATGGCGGCGGAAGATCGGGAGGATCGGGACACACCCTTGATCCTACGAGGGCATGACACCGTCGCCACACGGTCGGCGGGAACCGCTCACCCGGCCGTGACACCATCACGTACGTGCTCGACATCGGCTACGCCCTCTCCAACCGCTTCCCCGACCCTCCGCAGACCGACTACCGCCGCGCGGACGTCCACGCGCTGCGGCATGACCTGTTCTGCGGTGACGTCTACCTCGCGGACACCAAGACGGACCGGGAGCTGTCCACAGCCTGGGGATGGGTGCCGGTGCTCGACTTCGCATGGGCGCTGTGCGACATCGTGGAGCAGCTCGACCAGGACCCGCACGGCAGCCGGGCCTCCCGGCCGCAGCACGCGGAGCTGGACTTCACCGAGTCGACCGACCGGATGCTCTTCGAGCGCCGCTTCGGGTGGGTGGACATCGAGGCCGACTGGATGCCGGGCGACGAGGAGCCGCTGACCTTCTCCCACTCCGAACTCCGCCGCGAGGCCCGCGACTTCCTGCACGACCTGATCGCCGACCTCACCGACCTGCACGACGACCTCGCCGAAAACCCAGCCATCTGGACCCTCCAGGCCCGCTTTCCCCGGGTGTCCTAGGGTCGGGCCGCTCCACCCAGGACGACCAGTTCATCCGCCGCCGTCTCGTACGGCAGCTCGCCCGAGGACAGGTAGCCGAACCCGGTGCTCAGCCGGGGTGCGTTCAGGCCCAACGTCGCCATCACGTCATAGTGCTGGTCGTTGGCGAAGACGTACCGGCCGTCCTCTCCGTCCTCCGGGTCCAGGGGTATGACGCGGAGGACGGACTCCAGCGCCGCACGGTCCACGGGGCCGGCGGCCAGGGGCAGGAAGGCCTCGGGGTCGACGCCGACGGGGTCGGGCCACGTCGGGTTGTCGAAGAAGTCGTCGGTGGCCACCGGCTCCCCGTCCTCGTCGGTCTCCCCCTCGTCGAAGTAGCCGGGGTACGAGTCGTAGTGGTGCCTGAGCTCCCCGTCCTCGTACACGGACATCAGGAGTACGTCCGAGTCGAAGACGTACATGCCCAGCGCCGGCGCGCCGAGCAGTCGGCTCAGCGGTCCCGCCAGGTCGGGTGCCCCGGTCTCCGGGTCCGGGTAGATCACCGTATGCCGCGGCCCGACGGGCAGCGCGTACCCGGGTATCCCCTCGTCCCCGGCCCCCGAGGCTGCCCCGCCCAGCAGTGGCACGACCTCCTCGCAGGCCCGCGCCACCAGCACGTTCCCGTAGAACGAGCCCATCCCGTCAGTCCTCCCCCGTCGCGTCGTCGACCCGAAGCCCCATTTCCGCCGCCAACACTGGTGCCAGGTCCAGCAACTGCGTCGTGCTGATCACCGCCCCCGCCAACCGATCCACCCCCCGCGCGATGTCCAGCTCCGCCGCCCCGCGCAGGTCCACGTCCGTGAGCGTCGCCCCGGTGAGGTCCGCGGTCTTCAGGACGCAGTCCGTGAACCGCACGCGCTCCAGGTGGGCGCCACCGAAGTCCGGCTCGACGAGGACGCAGCCCTCGAAGACGACGTCCTTGAGGCGGGCCTTGCGGAGGTTCAGGTAGTCGATCTTGCCGCCGCGGATCAGGACGCGCTCCAGGACGGAGCCGTGCAGCTGCACGCCGCCGAGGCGGGCGTCGACCAGCTCGACGTCGCGCAGGGTGGACTCGGCGAGATCGGTGCCCACGCCCCGTATGCCCGTGAGGACCGAGTCCAGCACGCGCGCGTGGTGCAGCCGCGTCTCGTCCAGCGCGCAGCCCGTCAGCGCGCAGTCCATGAAGCGGGCGCCCCCGCCGTCCTGACCGGCGAAGTCCACCTCCCGGAACTCCAGCCCGTCGTAGTCCCCGTCCGGCTCCAACTCCCCGCCGCCGTACGGCTCCAGCGCCGGCAGCCGCACCTCCGGCCGCCGCGCCGCCTTCACCCCGGTCCCGGACGCCTTCGCACCCGAGCCGCCGCTCCCACCCGTCGCTCTCCTCGCCATGCCCCCATACTGCCCGCCGCCACTGACAATCCCCCTGACCTGCGAAGACGCCACCCATGTCACATTTCGGGGCCCTCGATCAGTCGTACACAGAGAAAGGCGGCACCCGCCCAAGGCAACCGAGGTAACCGAGGCAACCAGAAGGAGACCCCAGCCATGCGCCACATCACCGTCATCGGCGGCGGCTTCGCCGGACTCACCGCGGCCATCACCGCCGCCGAGGCGGGCGCCAAGGTCACCGTGTACGAGGCCCATCACACCCTCGGCGGGCGAGCACGGACCGCCGAGGGCCCGTACCGGACGAACGAAGGCCCGCACGCCCTCTACAGCGGCGGCCCGCACTGGACCTGGCTCAAACAGCGGGACCTGATCGGGCCGCTCGCCCCGATCCCGCCCCTGGAAGCGGCCCGCCTCAAGCTCCACCACAAGGGCGCCCTGCGCCGCACCCCGCCCTTCGCGATGCTCAAGCTGTTGCGCCGCACCTCCCAACAGGCACCCGTGGACGTCGACTTCATGACGTGGGCGACCGAGCGAGCCGGGGAGGAAGGCGCGCGGGCCGCCGCGCACTACTCCGCCGTCGCCCTCTTCCACCACGACCCCGGTTCGCTGTCCGCCGCGTTCGTGCAGGAACGGCTGCGCCGCGCCACGAAGCTGCCCCTGGAGGCGCACTACCCGATGGGCGGATGGGCGAGCGTCATCGACCGGATGGCCGCCCGGGCATGGAATCTCGGCGTACGCATGGAGACCCTGGCCCGCGTGGACGCCCTCCCCGTCGACCGGGGTCCCGTCGTCGTCGCCACCTCCCTGGCCTCCGCCCGCCACCTCCTCAAGGACGACTCGCTGACCTGGACCGGCGGCCGTACCGCCCTCATCGACCTGGCCGTGCGCACCCGCCGCGGCGACGCGTTCGCCGTCTCCGACCTGGACGCGCCCGGCTGGCTCGAACGGTTCACCGCGCAGGACCGCACCCTCGCCCCGGCCGGGGAGCAGCTCGTCCAGGGCCAGATCCCGATCGCCCCGCACGAGTCCAAGGACGACGGAATCGCCCGTGCCGAGCACCTGCTCGACCTGGCCTTCGAGGGCTGGCGCGAGCGCGTCACCTGGCGGCGCGAGGCCGTCGCGACCGGCCGCACCGGGGCGGTCGACCTGCCCGGCACCAGCTGGCGGGACCGGCCCCGCGTCGACCGGGGCGACGGTGTCTACCTGGCGGGCGACCAGGTCGCCGCGCCCGGCGTGCTCTCGGAGGTCTCCTTCAACAGCGCGCTCGAAGCGGTCGCCCTGGCCCTCAGGATCCGGGAACGCCTTGACCTCAAGCATGCTTGAGGTTGAAGAGTGGGCCTCCTACGAACGAGGGAGCCCACCATGCACGCCATCCGCCTGCACGCCTTCGGCCCGGCCGAGAACCTCACCTACGAGAAGGCCGAGGATCCCGAGCCAGGCCCCGGCCAGCTCCGTATCGCCGTGGCCGCGGCAGGCGTCCATCTGCTGGACGCGGCCCTGCGCGAGGGCATGCAGGGCCCGGCCCCCGCGCCCACACCGCTGCCGACGATCCCCGGCCGCGAGGTCGCCGGAACCGTCGAGGCCCTCGGCGAGGGCGTCGCGGGCCTCTGGCTCGGCAAGCGCGTCGTCGCCCACCTCGGCTTCGCACCCGGGGGCTATGCCGAACTGGCCGTCACCGATGTCGACCGCGTCCACGAGATCCCCGAGAACCTGGACTTCGCCCAGGCCGTCGCCATGATCGGAACGGGGCGTACGGCCATGGGGATCCTGCAGTTCGCCGAGCTCGGCCCCGATTCCGTGGCCGTCGTCCCCGCCGCCGCGGGGGGCATCGGCACCCTCCTTGTGCAGTACGCGAAGCACGCGGGCGCCACCGTGATCGGCCTCGCGGGCGGCCCGGAGAAGGTGGCCCGGGTGCGCGAGAACGGCGCCGATCCGGCCGTCGACTACAAGGACCCCAGCTGGCCGGAGCAGGTCCGTGGCCACCTGGGCTCCCGCACGGCGACGGTCGTCTTCGACGGCGTCGGCGGCGACGTCGCCCGCGCGGCCGTCGCCCTTCTCGGCCCCGGCGGCAAGCACCTCGTCTTCGGCTGGTCCGGCGAGGGCATCCAGGGCGGGGAGCCACTGATCGTCGACGGCGTGACGGAGCAGGTGCTCGGCCCGGTGATGCTGGGAAAGACGGGCGGCGCCAACCCCGTACGGACCCTTGAGCTGCGCGCCCTCGCCGAGGCGGCCGCCGGTCGCCTCACCCCGGCCGTGACGCGCTTCCCGCTCGCCGAGGCCGCCGCCGCCCACCGGGCCCTGGAATCGCGGGGCACGATCGGAAAGGTGGTGCTGGAGCCGTGACCAGGAGCCCGAGGAGCGCGCCTCCCGGGCCGGCTGCTGCCCGGCCTGATCCTGATGGGCCTCGGCATGGGTCTGACCTTCATGCCGGTCTTCGCCGCCGCCACCGCCGGGGTGGCCCCGCAGCACGCGGGCGTGACCTCCGCGACCGTCAACACCTCGCAGCAGGTGGGCGGTTCGATCGGCACGGCCCTGCTGAACACCATCGCCACCACCAGCGGCACGGCGTACATCGCCGCCCACCTCCACGACCCTGCCCAGAAGGCCCTGATCACGAAGGAGGGCATCGTCCACGGCAACACCGTCGCCATCTGGTGTGCCGTCGGCATCATGCTCCTGGCCGGCCTGGTCGCGGGCCTGATGGTCACGGCGACGGCCCCGAAGCACGCGCCTGCGGGGGCGCCGGTGCCCGAGTCGGTGGCGTGACAGCGCCCCGGCCACAGGAGAGGCCGGGGCGCCGCTCGTTCAGGGCAATTGAGGTCCCCTCAGGCCCGGATCAGCGCAGTCGCCGTACATCGATCGCCCAGATCCCCCGCCCGTGCGTGGCCGCGTACAGCCGCCCGTCGGGCCCGGTCCGCAGCTGGAGTACGGCCGTGGTCGGCAGGTTGTCCCCCGCGACCTTCCAGCCGGACGACCGGGACGTGCGCACCAGCACACCGAGGTCCGTGCCGACCGCGACGACCCCGCCCTTGAGCAGGACCACCGAGTTGGCGGGCACGTCCGGAAGGTTCCCGGAGACGTCCTTCCAGGTCACGCCGCCGTCCGTCGTCTCGAACAGGTGGCCTACGCCCGCGCCGGGTCCCTCGGTCCACTTGCGCGAGAAGCCGTTGACGGCGAGCAGGACGTGATCGGAGTTGGCCGGGTCGATGGCGAGGCCGGACAGATAGCGGTTGGGCACGGTCCCGTCGACCGGCAGGGTCAGCTGGTGCCAGCCCGTGCCGTCCGCGTTGCCGACCGCGATCCCCCGCGTGAAGCCCTGGTTGTTGCAGGGCCCGCACCAGGCCGCGTACACCTTGCCGCCTGAGGAGGCGACGGCCGTGGCGGTGTGGCCCTGACCGAGGTCGTACGCGCCGAACCACTCCCCGCCGCTGCGGATCGCGTACCCATGGGTGTTGATCCAGACGTGCCGGCCGCCCGCGACCCAGGTGTTCTTGTCCTTGATGTCGGCGTTCAGCGGGGCGATGAAGCGGGCCTCGCCTGTGGCATTGTCGGGCGGCGCAACGGAGTAGGACGTGACCTTGGTCGGATCGGTGATCCAACTGCCGTCGTTCACCGCGCAGTTGTTGGTGACCGAGACGGCCAGGTACACGTACTCCGCCGCGATGTTGCACCCGTTGTCCGGGTCCACGATCGTATCGCCGCCGTCGCCCCCGAAGTTGGAGCCCATCACCCGGTCGCCGGGCCGCAGGATCGACTGGCCGTTGTCCTGGAGGCCGCCGCTGACGGCGAGACCGCGGGAGTCGGCCCCCACGCCCACCGAGTAGTACTGCAGGCCGTCCATCGTGCCGTCGTTCAGGGACGTCCAGTCGGTGGCGTGCCCCGAAGCGTCGGCACTTCCCTTGACGGGCCGCCGGTAGACACCACCGTCGTCGCCCACGACCACATAGGGCGCGCCCCCATTGCTCCCGATCGCGACCGAGTGCTGGTCGGGGTGGGTGGTCGCCGGGCAGTCGCCGCTCTGCTTCGCCGGGTCGATGGACCAGCAGGCGAAGCCGAAGTTCCAGTACGGCCCGGGGACGCTCCAGCTCGCCCCGCCGTTCTTGGTCTCGAAGACCTCCTCCAGGCCCGCGTACACATGGTCGGGGTCCTTCGGATCGACGGTGAGAAACTGGTCGTACCAGGCCTGGATTCCCGGCTGGTACCCCTCACCGGTGAGCGCGGAGCCCGAGTCCCGCAGCTGCTCGTAGCTCGCGATCCGCGTCCAGGGCCCGGTCGGGGAACCGGACTTGGAGACGAAGATGCCTTCCAGCCCGCTGTCCGGGTTCTCGGCCGTCATCTCCGGCGACTGGTCGATGGCGTAGTACCGCGACCCGTCCGCACTGCGCGCGAAGGTCACATTGCCGACGTCCTCGCTGTTGGTCGGCAGATCCCCCAGACCGGTCAGCCGCTCCCAGCCCCGACTCCCCTTCGCATAGAAGCCGTTGTACGTGTCGCCGCCGCGCCAGCCGACGGCCAGCACGACCTTGCGCGGGTCCTTCGGATCGATGGCGATGTCGCTCGTGATGTTCTTGTACGCGGCCGACGGGTCGGACGCCTTCGAACCACCCGGCAGATAGTCGGGGTTGGGCGCGAACTCCAGCTTCCAGGCGCCCTTCAGCGACCTGGTCGAGTGGCTCCACACGCCGCGCGTGGTCGCCGCCCACACCTTGTCGCCGGCGAACCGCAACGCGTTGATGGACGTGGACTCCAGCTCGTCCCCGCCCACCCGGTCACGCGGGCCGAAGCTGCCCTTGCGCGGGTCGTCGAGGACGTAGACCCCCGTCCCGAGGAAGGAGGTCGCGCTGGTGTTGGCCTCGCCGGTCGCGTACCAGAGGCGGCCGCGCGGGTCGAGTTGCAGATCGCCGGTGGACAGGGCGGGCAGCCGGTCGGAGATGTTCTTCCAGTGGCCGCCCCCACGGCTCGACCGGAAGACACCGCCGTTGGCGGCGCCGGCGTACACATACCCGTGGCTGTCGGCCGCGATCCCGGTCACCCGTCCGGTGACCTTGCCCGCGCCCCCACTGGAGTTGGAGTTGATGTCGCGATAGCGCGGGTCGTCGGCGTCGTAGGGCAGCCGGGTCACATCACTCCAACTGCCGTCCGTGTGCGGCAGATCGGAGAGCTCGTCGTACGCCGCCCCGTAGGCGCCCGGCGCCACGATCCCCGGCGAGGTCCGCGCCTCCGCGTACTGGTCGGCCTGCTCGGCTATGTTCCCCGACTCGTCCTCGTCCTCGTCCCCCGGTTCCTCCGCGAAAGCGGACAGGCCCTTCTGCTGGTTCAGAAGGGCCTGTTGCCGCAGTGCTCGAACACCGAAGGGGTCGGTGTCACCGCCGGATGCCGCCTGGGCCTGTGTAACTGTCAGGCCCAGAGCGGCGCTTGCGGCGAAGACCGCCCACACCCGTCTCCTTCTTCGGAAGCCATTGGCTGCCATGAAAGTGTCCTCCCCTGAGGAAGCCGTGGCGTACATGACACAAGCTGCCAACCAGCTTCAGGGGAAGCGGAGTTATGAGAGAGCTGTGAGACGGCAATCAGGCCGTAAAACCTGGCTCGTCGACGACGGTCAGTGGCGCCCGGCCACCCGGTCCGCCACTCGCGCCAGTCGCGACGACTGGGCGCTGTGCGTGGTCAGTTCGCGGCGGTCCGCCGTGCGGTAGGTGGCGTACATCCCGTGCACACCGATCCATCGGAAGGGCTCCGGCTCCCACTTGCGGACCTTGTGGTTGACCCACGGAAGCCCGGTCAGGTCGGTCGCGCCCGCCTGTCCGGAGTCCTGCTGGACGAGGTCCCGCAGCGTGCGCGCGGCGAGGTTGGTGGTGGCGACGCCGGAGCCGACGTAACCGCCCGCCCAGCCGAGGCCCGTCGAGCGGTCCAGGGTCACCGTGGCGCACCAGTCGCGCGGGACGCCGAGGACACCCGACCAGGCGTGCGCCACCTCCACCCCCGCCAGCGACGGGAAGAAGCGGACGAGGATCTCGTGCAGCGCCTCGATGGTCGCCTGCTGCGTACGGCCGTCGTTGTCGGTGCGCGAGCCGAAGCGGTACGGGACTCCGCGGCCGCCGAGCGCGATCCGGTCGTCGGCGGTGCGCTGCGCGTACATGTAGGCGTGCGCCATGTCGCCGAGCGTCTCCCGCCCCTCCCAGCCGATGCTCTCCCACTGTTCCGCCGACAGCGGCTCCGTCGCGATCATCGAGGAGTTCATGGGCAGCCAGGTGCGCTTCTGGCCCTTGAGACTCGCGGTGAAACCCTCCGTGCAGCGCAGCACGTACGGCGCGCGGACGGTGCCGTACGGCGTCACCGCGTGCTTCGGCCGGATCTCCGTCACCGGCGTCTGCTCGTGGATGGTGACGCCGAGCGCCTCGACGGCCGCCGCGAGCCCCTTCACCAGCTTCACCGGGTGCAGCCGCGCCCCGTGCGGGGTCCACGTCGAGCCCACCGCGTCCGCGACCCGGATCCGCTCGGCGGTCTCCTTCGCGCCGTACAGCTCCCGATCCTTCTCGCCGTACGACAGCTCATGCGCGTGGAAGGCCTTGAGACGCGCCAACTGGGCCGGGGTGTAGGCGACTTCAAGGACGCCACCCTGGTGGATGTCCGCCTCGATGCCCTCCTCGGCGGCGACCCGCACCACCTCGTCCACCGTCTCGTTCATCGCCTGCTGGAGGCGGACCGCCGCCTCGTGGCCGTGCAGCTTCGCGTACCGGTCGCGGCCCGCGATGCCGTTGTAGAGCCAGCCGCCGTTGCGCCCCGAGGCCCCGTAACCGCAGAACTTCTGCTCCAGGACGGTGATGCGGAGGAAGGGGGCCGCCTTCTTCAGGTAGTACGCGGTCCACAGTCCCGTGTAGCCGCCGCCGACGATGACGACGTCGGCGGACGCGTCACCGGGCAGGGGCTCGCGCACCTGAGGAAGACCGTCGTCCGCGTACCAGAAGGAGATGCCGCCATTGACCGTACTGCTGCTCATGGCCGGGACGTTAACCCCTGGGAGCGGCCACTGTCTCCTTCGGATTCCCTGCTTTTCCCCGGCCGCTGACCAGCGGATAGCAGGCCAGACCGAGGAGTACGGAGGTGAAATGTCCGAGATCGGTGAAGGTGCGGCCGGTCGCGAGCGGCACCCCGTACACGGCGAGCACGACCGCCAGGTACGGATACCGCCAAGGCGCCGCGATCCGGTACGTGAGCACCGCGATCACCCCCGCCAGCGCGTAACTCACGCCGATGTCCAGCGTGTTGACCGCCGAGTGCGGCGCCACCCCGTGCCGGACGGCCAGCAGCAGCGCCCCCTCACTGATCAGCGTGCCCAGCACATGCGCGGCCACGCACACCAGCAACCAGCGCGCGGTGCCCAGCCAGCGCTCGGCCGGCGCGTGGAAGACGCTGTACAGGACGGCGTACGGCGGCCAGTGCCCGCTGTCGATCCACATGGCGCTGGCGATCAGCACCCGCACCGGGTCGTTCGACAGCTCGTAGATGTTCGTCGAGCGCTGCCGCAGGAACTGTGCCTCGAACTCCGGCGACATCTGGTGCACGGCCACCGTGGTGACGAAGAGGATCGCCAGCCAGACGTACGTACCGGGGGCGCCGCGCACGTACGTCCACACCCTGTGGAAGCCCCGGTCAATTCGCATGCGCCGATTCCCTCACGCCCGTAGTGTCCCGCGGGTGATTGACATTCCGGACGAGCTGGCGGCGTCGCAGGAGAAGTTCAACGGGGAGGCGGGGCGCGCCTTCATCGCGGACCTGCCGCGCCGGGCCGCCGACTTCCTCGACCGGTGGGACCTGACCCTCGACGGACCCTCGATGTACGGCATGTGCGCGCTGGTGCTTCCCGTGGTGCGGGCCGACGGGAGCCGGGCCGTACTGAAGCTGCAGTCCCTGGACGAGGAGAGTGCCGGAGAGCCGCTCGCCCTGAGGGTGTGGGGCGGCGACGGGGCCGTACGACTCCTGGCGTACGACGACGGCACGGGCACCCTGCTGCTGGAACGGCTGGACGCCGCCCGCATGCTGACCTACCTGCCGGACTCGCGCGAGGCCGCGCTGGTGATCGCACGGCTGCTGGCCCGGTTGACGGCGACAACGGCGCCGCAGGGCCTGCGCCGGCTCGGCGACATCTCGGCGGCGATGCTGGAACGGGTCCCGCGGGCACTGCGCCGCATCCCGGACCCGGCGGACCGCCGACTGATCGCGGACTGCGCGGCGGCGGTGCGCGAGGTGGCCGCCGAGCCCGGCGACCGCCTCCTGCACTGGGACCTCCACTACGACAACGTCCTCGCCGCCGACCGCGAGCCCTGGCTCGCCATCGACCCGAAACCCCTGGCGGGCGATCCCGGCTTCGAACTCTTCCCCGCCCTCGACAACCGCTTCGACCCCGACGAGATCTGTTGGCGCTTCGAGGCGATGACGGACGTCCTCGGACTGGACCGGGAGCGGGCGAAGGCCTGGACCCTGGCCCGCGTCCTGCAGAACTCCCTCTGGGAGACCGAGGGCGGCCGCCCACTGGTACCGGACCACCTGGAAATCGCGAGGCGCCTGCGCGACCACCGAAGCTAGCCTCGCCCCATGATTCGCACCGCGACCCCCGCCGACATCCCTGTCATCCACGCCCTGATCCGCGAACTGGCCGAGTACGAGAAAGCCCCGGACGAGGCGAGGGCCACCCCGGAGCAGCTGCGCGAGGCGCTCTTCGGCACACACCCGGCGGCGTACGCGCACATAGCCGTGGACGACACGACGGACGAGCCGGTCGGCTTCGCGCTGTGGTTCCTGAACTTCTCCACCTGGCGCGGCGTCCACGGCATCTACCTGGAGGACCTGTACGTACGCCCCGAGGCCCGCGGCGCCGGCCACGGCAAGGCACTGCTGACGGAGCTGGCGCGGATCTGCGCAGAGCGCGGATACGAGCGCCTGGAGTGGTCCGTCCTGAACTGGAACCGCTCCTCGATCGACTTCTACGAGGCGCTGGGCGCCCGCCCGCAGGACGAGTGGACGGTGTACCGGCTGACGGACGGGGCGCTGCGGGCCCTGGGCGACGGGCGCCGACCGGGTTCCTGAGCTGGTGGAGCCCCCTGTCGGATTCGAACCGACGACCTTCGCTTTACAAGAGCGGCGCTCTGACCAGCTGAGCTAAGGAGGCCTGCGCGCGTGGTGTGCGTGCCCGTGCAGTGTACCCGCGTCACACCGGGCCCCTGTCGAAAATTTCCGCGAACTTCACTGGTCTCGGAGTACTGACAGAACACGTGAACGCCAGGTAGCGTCCTGAACCAGTTCACTCTCGTGGACTACACCACTATGGTCGGTTCCATAGTGGATCACCACCTTTACAACGGATCGTCCGGCACGTTCCTGCCGGTGAAGGGGGCCCATCACCATGGCCACTGTCTCGTTCGACAAGGCGACCCGGATCTACCCGGGTTCCGAGAAGCCCGCCGTCGATGCCCTGGAGATCGACATCGAGGACGGCGAGTTCCTCGTCCTCGTCGGTCCCTCCGGCTGCGGCAAGTCCACCTCGCTCCGCATGCTCGCGGGGCTCGAGGACGTGAACGCCGGCGCGATCCGCATCGGTGACCGCGACGTCACGCACCTGCCGCCCAAGGACCGGGACATCGCCATGGTGTTCCAGAACTACGCGCTCTACCCGCACATGACGGTCGCCGACAACATGGGCTTCGCGCTCAAGATCGCCGGTGTCCCGAAGGCCGAGATCCGCCAGAAGGTCGAGGACGCGGCGAAGATCCTCGACCTCACCGAGTACCTCGGCCGCAAGCCGAAGGCCCTCTCCGGCGGCCAGCGCCAGCGTGTCGCCATGGGCCGCGCCATCGTGCGTGAGCCCCAGGTCTTCCTCATGGACGAGCCGCTGTCGAACCTCGACGCCAAGCTCCGCGTCTCCACCCGTACGCAGATCGCGTCGCTGCAGCGCCGCCTCGGCATCACCACGGTGTACGTCACCCACGACCAGGTCGAGGCCATGACCATGGGCGACCGCGTGGCCGTACTCAAGGACGGTCTGCTCCAGCAGGTCGACTCGCCGCGCAACATGTACGACCGCCCGGCGAACCTCTTCGTCGCCGGCTTCATCGGCTCCCCCGCCATGAACCTGGTCGAGGTCCCGATCACCGACGGCGGCGTGAAGTTCGGCAACAGCGTCGTCCCGGTCAACCGCGAGGCACTCAAGGCCGCCGCCGACAAGGGCGACCGCACGGTCACCGTCGGTGTCCGCCCGGAGCACTTCGACATCGTCGAGCACAACGGCGACGCCGCGAAGAGCCTCTCCAAGGACACCGAGGACGCCCCGGCCGGCCTCGCCGTCTCGGTGAACGTCGTCGAGGAGCTCGGCGCCGACGGCTACGTCTACGGCACCGCCAAGGTCGGCGACGACCACAAGGACCTCGTCGTCCGCGTCAGCGGCCGCGCGGTCCCGGAGAAGGGCGCCACGCTGCACGTCGTGCCGCGTCCGGGCGAGACCCACGTGTTCTCGACCTCGACGGGCGAGCGCCTCTCCGACTGAGGCGAGCCGAATGGGTTTGACACCCCGTAGGGGTTGAATTCACCCAAGTTGACGAAGAGGGCCCCGCAGCCTGCTGCGGGGCCCTCTTCGCTGTCGACAAATACCCCGGCAGACCGGGCATTTCGATATCTGTGCGTCAACGCACTACCCAAAAAACGTCACTTCCTCATCCCCCGAACCGGTGACTAAATGTCGCCAAATCATCACCCCGCGCTACCCTCACTCGCGTGAAGCACTCCACCACTAACCAACGGACCCGGCGTGGCCGTGGCCCCGCCCGCCGGATCGGCCGCACCCTCGCCCTCGTTCTGCCTGTCGTCCTGGTGCTCTCCGGGACCCTCGCGGTCACCCGAGTCAACTGGTCGGGGAATCCCTCGAACTCGGTGCTCACCGCGTCCGAAGCCATCTCGTCAGACGTCTCCGGCCCAGCCGTCGCCCGTGCCCCGCAGGACGTCCTGCGGGACAAGCTGCTGCTGGAGCTCCAGGAGAAGAACCCGGGCGTCGCGCTCACCCACCTCCAGGAGGCGGTGAACGGCCGCCCGTCGCTCGCGAAGCACTGCGTCGCCATCGCCCGCGCCCTGGGCCGCGCCGCGGTCCGCGCGTACGGCCCCGTGCGCGCCCAGTCCTTCGCCCGGCCCGTCTGCGACACGTCGTTCGCCTCGGGGGTCGCGGCCACGCATCTCTGACACCGGGCCCGCTCCCGATCCCGGCCTGCCACAACGGCCCCTTCCGGTCCGTCAGGTAACGGCTGATTAAGGATCGGTTGCCGCCAGAAGCCGCGAGCGGGGCGCGACGTACAGTTCGGTCATGACCGATCCGAACGCCGCGTCGCGCCCCGTTCAAGCCGTTGTCCTGGCCGGCGGCCAGGGCTCCCGGCTGCGCCCCTACACCGACGACCGGCCCAAGCCGATGGTCGAGATCCCCGGCACCGGGACACCGATCATCGGGCACCAGCTGACCTGGCTCGCCGAAGAGGGCGTGACCGACGTCGTCGTCTCCTGCGGCCACCTCGCCGAGGTCCTCCAGAAGTGGCTGGAGTCGGCCGACCTCCCCGTCAACGTCACGACGGTCGTCGAGACGGAGCCCCTCGGCCGCGGCGGCGGCCTCAAGTACGCCGCCGCGCACCTCCCGCACCCCGACCAGCCGTGGTACGCGACGAACGGCGACATCTGGACCCGCTTCTCGCTGCGCGACATGGCGGACTTCCACACCGAGCGCGACGCGGCCGCGACCCTCGCCCTCGCCCGCCCCCGCATCCCGTGGGGCGCCGTCAAGACGGACGGCTTCGGACGCGTGACGGACTTCATCGAGTCCCCGCCGACCACGTACGAGATCAACGCGGGCGTCTACGTCTTCTCCGCCGAGTTCGCCTCCATGCTCCCGGAGCGCGGTGACCACGAGCGCACCACGTTCCCGCGCCTGGCCCGCGAACGCCGCCTGGCCGGCTTCCCGATCCCCCAGGGCGCGTACTGGCGCGCCATCGACACGGCCAAGGACCTGCGGGAGGCCGCGAAGGAGCTGGCGGCGCTGGGGCGCTGAGAGCCTTTTTCAGGCGTACGACGAGGGGGCCCCGCACGATTGTTGTGCGGGGCCCCCTCGTCGTACCGCCCGAGGGGAGCTACCCCAGGAGCCCGCCCACGAGCCCGCCCGAGCCGCCTGAGCCACCTGAACCGCCGGAGCCGCTGCCGCCGCTCGGGCTGCCGGTGGAGCCACCGGAGCTGGTGCCGCCGGCGCCCGTGCCGCCGCTGGACGTCGGGCCCGCGCTGGTGCTCGGGGCCTGGTTCACCGGAGAGGACTGCTGCGGCGGGGCCTGGCCGCTGCCCGCCGTCTGGCTGGGCCCGCTGCTGACCGTGCCGGTCTCGCCGACCGCGCCCGGCGTGGTGGCCGCGCCCGACGGGGACGAGGAGCTGCCCTGGGTGGGCGCCTCGGAGGCCGACGGGGTGGCCTTGTGGTGCCGCTTGCCGGGCGTCTCGGGGAGCGGGGAGCCGGGCAGTTCGTTGCGCGGGGCCTCGCCGGGACCCGGGACGACGACCCGGTCGGCGTCGCGGACGGCGCCGCCGAGGAGCGAGCCGATGAGCAGCGTGAGGCCGATGGCGACGGTGGAGACGAGCGCGCCACGGCGCAGCACGCGCAGCCGCAGTTCCCAGATCTCGGCGCGCGGGCCGAGCGAGCGCCAGGCCCCGCTGGCGAGACGCCCGTCCACGGAGTAGACGGGGGCGCCCGCGATGATCAGCGGGGACCAGGCGGCGAGGTAGATGATGTCCGGCGCGTCGTACGCGGGCACCGTCTTCCAGCTGACGGTGACGATGAGCGCGGCCGACAGCATCGCGCCGACGACGGCGGCGACCCGCTGCCACAGCCCGAGCACCGTGAGGACGCCCACGATGACCTGGAAGAAGGCGATGACGAGCCCGGCGCCGACGGGGTGCTGGAGCGCGAACTGCCGCAGCGGCTCGGCGACTTCCCAGGGATGCAGCGTATTGAGCCACTTCACCATGGAGCCGCGCTTGCCGCCGTCGAAGTAGACGGGGTCGCAGAGCTTGCCCATGCCGGCGTAGATGGAGATGAACCCGAGGAAGACGCGCAGCGGAAGCAGCACGACTCCGAGGTTCATCCGGCGGCCGGGGTAGTAGGCGTGCCGGACCGGGTCGGCTCCGTGCCGCCTGCCCCCCGCCGCGCCGCCCTCGCCGATCTCGCCGTCCTCGAAGGCCTCCTCCTCGAAGACCTCCTCCTCGAACTCCCCGCCCGCGTACCGCGGTTCGTCGTACGCGCTGCCCACGCTGCGCATGTGCGGAAGCAGGCGGGGCTCGCCCGAGTGGTGGGGAGTGCGCTGGCTGCCGACGAGGGGCGTCTCGATCGTCTCGACGGTCAGATCGCCGTCGTAGTCACGGTGTTCGTCGATGCGCGGGATGACCTGGGTCGCGCCGGCGTCGCCCGCCGGGTCGGGAGAGCCGTGGCGCAGGCTCGTGCTCCGCACGGCCTGCAGCAGCCGGTGGGCGCCCGTGTCGTCCGGCGCGGACTTCCCGCTCCAGACGACGGGGGCCCGGCGGCGGGCCCCGACGGCCGCGCCCGCTCTGCCCGCCGTACCGACGACGGGGATCCGCGCGGTGTCGTAGGTGGAGCTCAAGTGCCGCGCGATACGCGGCGATTGGTTCCGCGGCGCAGCGCCCAGCTGCACGCGGAAGCTCGCATGATTGACGATGACCTGCGCCGGATCGCTCGGCACCTTCACCATGCTCAGCGCGGGAGCGTCGTCGAATCCCGACGAGCGGTCCCCCGTGGGTGTGCGGGGTGTTCTGGTGTCCACACTCATCTAACCGAGTGACGTGTGATTAGGACACTGCTTTGACCACGCCGATCTGTCCGGACCGCGTCAAGGTGATCGTAGCTGCGGGCAATCGTGCCGCTGGGGCGATGGGGGTCCCCTGTTCGAGCGAAGCCGAGAACTTGGGGGAGGGCGGGCACTGGGGGTACCCCCTGCTCGAAGAGCTTGGGGGAGGCACCCCGTAAGCGCCGGGTTGCGCAGCCCGCCCCCGCCCAGCCCACCCGCCGGGCGCCCTCAGGCCCGGCGCCGCGCCGCCTCGTACAGCACAACTCCCGCCGCCACACCGGCGTTCAGCGACTCCGCACCACCCGGCATCGGAATCCGCACCCGGAAGTCACAGGTCTCACCGACGAGCCGCGACAGCCCCTTGCCCTCGCTGCCCACGACGATGACCACGGGCCCGCCGAGGGCCTCCAGCTCGCCGAGTTCGACCTCCCCGTCCGCCGCGAGGCCGACGACCATGAGGCCCGCCTTCTTGTACGCCTCAAGGGCTCGCGTGAGGTTGGAGGCCCGGGCGACTGGCGTACGCGCCGCGGTACCGGCGGACGTCTTCCAGGCACCGGCGGTCATGCCGGCCGCGCGCCGCTCGGGCACGACGACGCCGTGCCCGCCGAAGGCGGAGACGGACCGGACGACGGCACCCAGGTTCCGGGGGTCCGTGACACCGTCGAGGGCGACGATCAGCGGGTCCTGACCCTCGTCGTACGCGGCGGCGGCGAGGTCCTCGGGGTGCGCGTACTCGTACGGCGGGACCTGGAGGACGAGACCCTGGTGGTTGAGCCCGTTGGTCATGCGGTCGAGCTCGGGGCGCGGCGCCTCCATGAGGTGGATGCCGCCGCGCTCACCCGCGAGCTGAAGGGCTTCCCGCACCCGCTCGTCGTTGTCGATGAACTGCTGGACGTAGAGCGTGACGGCGGGCACGCCCTCGCGCAGCGCCTCGACGACGGGGTTGCGCCCGACGACCATCTCGGACGTGCCCTTGCCGCCCCGGCCGCGCGGCGCGGGCCGGCGCTGCGCCTGCTTGGCCTTGGCGGTGGCGAGGCGGTTCTTCTTGTGTCCCTTGCGCATCTCGGCGGGCGGGGTCGGACCCTTGCCCTCCAGGCCCCGGCGTCGCTGGCCGCCACTGCCGACCTGCGCGCCCTTCTTGCCGGACATGCGGCGGTTGTTAGCGGCCATGACCTACCCGTCTGTAAGCGTGCGTCCGTACGTCCATGACGTGACATCCATGACGTATTCGAAGTGTCGTACATGAAGTGTGCCGCCCGGAGACCCGGACGGCACAATCGATCAAGAAATACTCAGCGCGGCCCGAGTGTCCAGCGTGGCCCCTGCGGGCTGTCCTCGATGACGAGCCCCGACTGGTTGAGCTGATCCCGGATGGCATCGGCGGTCGCCCAGTCCTTACGGCTGCGCGCCGCCTCACGCTGCTGCAGCACGAGGCGTACGAGGGTGTCGACGACGCCGTGCAGATCCTCGCCGCGGTCGCCCTCACCGGCCCAGTGCGGGTCGAGCGGGTCGAGCCCGAGGACGCCGAGCATGGCCCGGACCTCGGCGAGGCGGGCGACGGCGGCTTCCTTGTCGTCGGCGGCGAGGGCGGAGTTCCCCTGCCGCACGGTCGTGTGCACGACGGCGAGCGCCTGCGGCACGCCCAGGTCGTCGTCCATGGCCTCGGCGAAGGCGGGCGGCACCTCGGGCGCGGGCTCGACGACTCCCCCGGCCTTCTCGACGACCCGCTGCACGAAGCCCTCGATGCGCGCGAACGCCGACTCGGCCTCGCGCAGGGCCTCTTCGCTGTACTCGATCATCGAGCGGTAGTGCGGGGTGCCGAGGTAGTACCGCAGCACGATGGGGCGCCAGTTCTTGACCATTTCGGAGACGAGCACCGAGTTCCCGAGGGACTTCGACATCTTCTCGCCGCTCATGGTTACCCAGGCGTTGTGCACCCAGTACTTGGCGAACTCGTCGCCGAAGGCCTGGGCCTGCGCGATCTCGTTCTCGTGGTGCGGGAAGATCAGATCGATTCCGCCGCCGTGGATGTCGAAGGCGGAGCCCAGGTACTTGTGGGCCATCGCGGAGCACTCGAGGTGCCAGCCGGGCCGCCCCCGACCCCACGGCGTCTCCCAGCTCGGCTCCCCCGGCTTCGCCGCCTTCCACATGGCGAAGTCGCGCGAATCCCGCTTGCCGGTCTCGCCCTCGCCGGAGGGCTGGAGCAGGTTGTCGAGCTCCTGGTTGGACAGCCGGAGGTACTCGGGAAAGGACCGCACGTCGAAGTAGACGTTCCCGTCGGCCTCGTACGCGTGACCGCGCTCGATGAGACCGCGCATCATCTCGACCATCTCGGTGATGTGCCCGGTGGCGCGCGGCTCGTAGGTCGGCGGGAGGCAACCGAGCGCGTCGTAACCGTCGTTGAACGCCCGCTCGTTCTCGTACCCGATCGACCACCAAGGGCGGCCCTGGTCGGCCGACTTGGTGATGATCTTGTCGTCGATGTCCGTGACGTTCCTGATGAACGTCACGTCATAGCCGCGGTACTCGAACCAGCGGCGCATGATGTCGAAGTTGAGGCCCGAGCGGATGTGCCCGATGTGCGGTGCGGCCTGCACGGTGGCGCCACACAGGTAGATCGAGACACAACCCGGCACGAGCGGGGTGAAATCACGAATCTGCCGGGCGCTGGTGTCGTACAGGCGAATAGTCACCACTCCAGGGTAGTGGCCACCGACCAGTGCCCCGCGACCCTCCGCCGCAAGGGGCACGTATTCGTGACATACGGGCGCCGACGCCGACGGTGGGACGCGTGTCCGGCGGAAGGTGAAGGTGTTTTCTCGCCCCCTCCGCCCCTACCCTCCCCCAAGCTCTCGGCTTCGCTCGAGCAGGGGGGGACCCCCATCGTCCCTGGGGGCTGCGCCCCCAGACCCCCGCTATCGCGCTGCGCGCTCGTCCTCAGACGCCGGACGGGCTGAAAATCTCCAGCCCGGGGCGAAAAACGCTTCCCCTCAGCCCGTGCGCAGCACCAGCGCCGTGGCGACCGCCATCAGCCCCTCGTCGCGCCCCGGAAAACCGAGCCCGTCCGTCGTGGCACCGGACACCGACACCGGTGCCCCCACCGCATCCGAGAGGATCTTCTGCGCCTCGTCCCGCCGCTTGCCGATCTTCGGCCGCGGCCCGACGACCTGCACGGCGACGTTTCCAATGGTGAACCCCGCCGCACGCACGATCCGCGCGGCCTCCGTCAGCAGCGTGACTCCCGACGCACCGGACCACTCGGGCCGCCCGGTCCCGAAGTGCGCGCCGAGGTCACCGAGCCCCGCGGCGGAGAACAACGCGTTGCACGCCGCGTGGGCGACGACATCCGCGTCGGAGTGTCCGGCGAGCCCGGGCCCCTCCCCCTCCCACAGCAGCCCGGCACACCACAGCTCCCGCCCCTCCTCGAAGGCGTGAATGTCCGTACCGATACCGACGAGCGGAATTGCCGGCCCCTCAGCAGCCATCGGTCCCTCAGAACCCATCGTTCAGCCTCCGCCGCGCGAGAACCGCCTCCGCGAGGACGAGGTCCAGCGGCCGCGTCACCTTGAACGCCTCCTCGTGCCCGGGCACGACCACGACCCGCAGCCCCAGCTGCTCGACCATGCTCGCGTCGTCGGTCACGTTGTCGGTGACGGTCTCGTGGGCCCGTACGAGCGTCTCGCGGTCGAACCCCTGGGGCGTCTGCACGGCCCGCAGCCGCGCCCGCTCGGGCGTGGCGACGACGGGCTCGGGCTCGCCCGGCACGGCCGCCGGCTCGACCTCCTTCACGGTGTCGGCGAGCGGCAGCGCCGGTACGACGGCGGGGGCCCCGTCCCGTACGGCCTCGATGACGGCGTCCACGGTGTCGACGGGCACGAGCGGCCGGGCCGCGTCGTGCACGAGGACGATGTCGATGCCGGGCGGCAGCGCGTCGAGCCCGTACTTCACGGACTCCTGACGGCTGTCACCGCCGGGAACGACCAGGAAGTCGGTCCGCTCGGGCAACGCGTGCGTGTCGAGCAGGGCCTTCACCTCGGCGGCGCCGTCGGGCGGGGCCACGACGACGACCAGCGAGACGGCGCGGGACGCGGCCATGGCGCGCACCGCGTGGATGAGCATCGGGGTGCCGTTCAGCGCGCGGAGCGCCTTGGGGGCGCCCGGGCCGAGGCGCACCCCCCGGCCGGCGGCCGGAATCACGGCGGCAGTACGGGATCCCGAAGGCGAAGGGCGTGAATCGTAGGACATCGGTTCCTGTCAGGTTTGTGTGCTCGGCCGGGATGGGTATGGCCTCTGCGGGCACCCCCGGCCGAAGGTTGGGGGAGTGCCGGGCGCGACGCCTTGACCGGGGACCCTTCCGTGACATCTGGTCAAGCCAGCTGCCCGGGCCCGGCACGCCAAGTATCGGATATGCCATATCGGATACGACCGGTGTACCGGGTGAGCGTCCGGTATATCGAGTGGGCGCGGGTATGAACATGCCGCAGCGCCCGGCGACAGCAATTGCGTCATCGGGCACCGCGGCATTTCATTGCGCAGCTGCGCGGGCTTGTGCGTACGTCAAGACGTCTGCCGTCTCGGCGACTGCGCCTGCGTCAGGACGCGAGAACCTCGTCGAGCAGGGCCTCGGCCTTGTCCTCGTTCGTGTTCTCCGCGAGAGCGAGCTCACTGACCAGGATCTGCCGGGCCTTGGCGAGCATGCGCTTCTCACCGGCGGAGAGTCCGCGCTCGCGCTCACGACGCCACAGGTCACGCACGACTTCCGCGACCTTGATGACATCGCCGGAGGCGAGCTTCTCCAGATTTGCCTTGTAACGACGCGACCAGTTCGTGGGCTCCTCGGCGTACGGCGCGCGCAGCACCTCGAAGACCCGGTCCAGCCCGTCCTGACCGACCACATCACGCACGCCGACGAACTCCGCATTGTCCGCTGGCACACGCACCGTCAGGTCGCCCTGGGCGACCTTCAGCACCAAGTAGGTCTTGTCCACGCCTTTGATCTGGCGAGTTTCGATGGCCTCGATCAGCGCGGCCCCGTGATGGGGATAGACCACGGTGTCGCCAACCTTGAACGTCATGTGACAGGTACCCCTTCCGTGGCTATCCAGGGTAACACGGATACGGCGTCTTCTGAATGGCGTTTTCGCAGGTCAGGGCATATCTCGGGGCTTGACAACCGCAACAGGAACGTGCTTCGAGGGGTGAGCGGAGGAGGGTATTCGCAGGTCGGAGCGGCTGTCCAGGGGGAGTGAAACGCGCACGTTACAGACAACGGAAGCCGCTGACCAGGGTCCAAACATCCAGGTTTGTCCAGCTCCAAGAGTGCGACTTCCACTACTCCGTTCGGTGACCGGAGTCGAGTACGAGACGAATCCGGAATTGATCACGGTCACCGATCTTGGGCCGAAGATCGATTTTCTGGACCGCCATGCATTCCATACGTGAAATCCGCAAGCGGATGTCCGGGGTACTTATGTGAATGGCGGACCAGCGTGTCGCCAAAGTAGTCGATGGAGCGGCCGAGAAGTGCGCGACCGGCGGGGCGCACACAGGGCGCACCGATGCCCGTCGGCGGTTAGGTGGGGTACCCCTGGTCGAGCAAAGTCGCGACCTTGGGGAGGGTCGGGTGCGGTGGCGTGGGAACGGCTCGGTAACCTAAGGCCGCTGACAGACCCTTAGGGCGGCTTTACACAGGAGTCGCCCTGCTTCGCCCACGTTCAAGGAGTTGCCGCCGCCGTGAGCAGCAGCCTTCGACGCGGCGCTCTCGCCGCCGCCGCCATCGCGTTCTCGATCGCCTCGCTCGCCGCGTGCGGTGCCGGCAGCGACGCCCAGACGCTGGAGGTCAAGCCGGACAACGCGGCGACCACCGTCGGCGACATCAAGGTCCAGAACGCCCTGATCATCACCCAGCCCGACCTGGAGTCGACCGGCCCGGCCGTGGTCTCGGCGACCCTCTTCAACAACGGGTCCACCGACCAGACCGTGGACTCGATCACCCTCACGGGCACCGGCGTGGCCGCCCAGATCAAGCCGGCCAAGGGCACCGGCAAGCTCGTCGTCCCGGCCGGCGGCTCCGTCGTGATCGGCGGCAAGGACAACGCCTCCGCCGTGCTGCCCAACGGTCATGAGGCCGTCCAGGACGGCAGCGTGCAGCAGGTCGCCTTCACGTTCAGCAAGACCGGCGACGTGAAGCTGAGCGCCTACATCGTCCCGGCCGAGAGCTACTTCTCCAAGTGGGGCCCGAGCGACATCCCGGCGGCCCCGGGGGCCTCCGCGTCCGCGGCCGAGTCGGCGAGCACCACGCCGTCCAAGTCCGCTTCCGGCTCCCCGTCCGAGTCCGCGTCGGGCACGCCCACGGACGCGGCCTCGGCGAGCGCGACGGCCACGGCGTCGGAGTCCGCCGCTCAGTGACGTAAATCCGTACGCACGAAGGGCGGGACCCCTCCCGGGGTGCCGCCCTTCGTCGTGCTCGGTGCTCGGCGCAGTATGCGGTTTACGGCTCGAACTTGTAGCCGAGGCCTCGCACCGTCACCAGGTACCGCGGCGCGCCCGGGTCCGGCTCGATCTTGGCGCGCAGGCGCTTGACGTGGACGTCGAGCGTCTTGGTGTCGCCGACGTAGTCGGCGCCCCAGACGCGGTCGATGAGCTGCATACGGGTCAGGACGCGCCCCGCGTTCCGCAGGAGCATCTCCAGCAGATCGAACTCCTTCAGGGGGAGGTCGACCTTGGAGCCGGAGACGGTGACCACGTGGCGGTCGACGTCCATGCGGACGGGCCCGGCCTCCAGGGCGGCCGGAGTGACCTCCTCCGGCTCCCCGCGACGGCGCAGGACGGCCCGGATACGGGCGACCAGCTCGCGGGAGGAGAAGGGCTTGGTGACGTAGTCGTCGGCTCCTATTTCCAGCCCGACGACCTTGTCGATCTCGCTGTCCTTGGCGGTGACCATGATCACCGGGACGTTGGAGCGGCCGCGCAGCTGACGGCAGACCTCCGTGCCGGGCAGCCCCGGCAGCATCAGGTCGAGCAGGACGAGGTCGGCGCCGTTGCGCTCGAACTCGTCGAGTCCGTCGGGCCCGGTGGTCGCGATGGCGACCTCGAAGCCCTCCTTGCGGAGCATGTACGACAGGGCGTCGGAGAAGGACTCCTCGTCCTCGACGACGAGCACACGGGTCACGGAAGGACCTCCGGGGCAGGAAGCGGTTCATACGGGGATGTGACGGTGGTCGTCCCGTCGGGCTGTCCGGTCTCGTCCTCTTCGTCGAGGCCGGGCATCTGGTCGGTCACGCGGTCGCGGGCCGCACCCGCCTCCGGCAGCCGCAGGGTGAAGGTGGAGCCCTGACCCTCGGAGCTCCACACCGTGACCTCCCCGCCGTGCGAGGCGGCCACGTGCTTGACGATCGCGAGACCGAGGCCCGTACCGCCCGTTTGGCGGGAGCGAGCCGGGTCTACGCGGTAGAAGCGCTCGAAGATGCGCTCCTTGTCCTTGTCCGAGATGCCGATGCCTTGATCGGTCACGGCGATCTCGATGTGCTCTCCGCCCGGCGCGGTCACCCGGCGCGCGGCTATGCCCACGCGGGTGCGGGCCGGCGAGTAGTTGACGGCGTTCTCGACGAGGTTGCCGAGGGCGGCGGCCAGCTGGCCCCGGTTCCCCCAGATGCTCAGGTCGGCGGTGCCGCCCGCGGCCATGGTGATCTGCTTGGTGCCGGCCTGGTGGCGGCACCGGTCGATGGCCTCGGCGACCAGTTCGTCCACGCGTACGGGCTCGGCGTCTTCGAGGGGATCGTCGTTCTGCACCCTCGACAGGTCGATGAGCTCCTGTACGAGGTTGGTGAGGCGGGTGGCCTCTATCTGCATACGTCCGGCGAAGCGCTCGACGGCCTCCGGGTCGTCCGAGGCGTCCATGACAGCCTCGGAGAGCAGGGAGAGCGCGCCGACGGGTGTCTTGAGCTCATGGCTGACGTTCGCGACGAAGTCGCGTCGTACGGCCTCGATGCGCCGTGCCTCCGTCAGGTCCTCCACGAGGAGCAGCACCAGCCGGGAGCCGAGCGGCGCCACGCGCGCGGAGACGGCGAGGGCTTCTCCCCTCCCCGTTCCCCTCCTCGGCAGATCCAGCTCCACCTGACGTATCTCCCCGTCACGACGGGTGTCACGCGCCATCTGGAGCATCGGCTCGACAGCCAGCTTGCCGCCGCGCACCAGCCCGAGGGCGTACGCGGCCGAACTCGCCTTGACCACGGCGTCCGCCTCGTCGAGTACGACGGCCGAGGACCGGAGCACGGAGAGCACGGTGTCCACACCCGGCGGAAGCACCGGGTCCGTATGCAGCGAAGTGCGGGTCGGGCGTTTTTGGTCGCGCTCGCTCCAGCGGAACGCCAGCATGGCGATGACACCGGTGAGCACTCCGGCGATCGCTGCCGCTGCGGCGACCGCCGCGTTCACGTCCATGCATCCAGGTTAGGCATGCCGTCACGGCTGACCACAGCCATCCGAGTGCGACCTCGAACACTCGTCGCCCAGAGTTCACCTAGGAGCTAGGGATGGTTCATTTGGGGTGACGGAAACGGACGCGTACGGGCCGGAACGTGGGAGCGTGGGACTCACGGGGCCTGTCCGGGGGCAGATCCGGCGGCTGACGTAAGAGCTGACGCAAGAGCGGCTGACGTAAGAGAGGGACAACCAGATGCGTGACGCGTACCACGAGGAACTTGACTCGATCGGCGAGGGCCTGGTCGAGATGGCCCGGCTCGTCGGGTCGGCGATCGGGCGCGCCACGACGGCCATCCTCGACGGCGACCTGAAGCTGGCCGAGAGCGTGATCGCGGCCGACCAGAAGGTAGACGATCTCCAGCACGAGCTGGAGGCCCGGGCGATAGCCCTGCTGGCCCGCCAGCAGCCGGTGGCGACGGACCTCCGTATCGTCGTCACCTCGCTGCGCATGTCCGCCGATCTGGAGCGCTCCGGCGACCTGGCCCAGCACGTGGCAAAGCTGGCCCGGCTGCGCTTCCCCGACCGCGCGGTCCCGCACGACCTGCACGCCACGATCCTGGAGATGGGCCAGCTCGCCCAGCGCCTGATGGCCAAGGCGGCCGAGGTCGTCATCACCAAGGACGTCGACCTCGCCCTCCAGCTGGAGCAGGACGACGACGAGATGGACCTCCTGCACCGCACGCTCTTCCAGCACCTGCTCGACGACCGCTGGAAGCACGGCATCGAGACGGCCGTCGACGTCACCCTGCTCGGCCGCTACTACGAGCGCTTCGCCGACCACGCGGTGGCGGTCGCCAAGCGCGTCGTGTTCCTGGTGACGGGCGAACACGCGGACGAGCTCCAGCTGGACATCCAGCCGGTGACGGGGGTTGAGGGGGCGTAGGCCTCTGGGGGTGGCCGACGGGTGACTGCCCGTCGGACTGGCGGGTCGGCGGAGAGGCGGACCGGCGGGTGATGGACCGCCGGTCTGACGTGTGCTGACCTCCGGTCCGGCGTGTGCTGACCTCCGGTCCGGCGTGTGCTGACCTCCGGTCCGGCGTGTGCTGACCTTCCGAGGGCGCGTGAAAGCCTCAGTGCGCCGTTGATGCGCCCGCCCCAGTGGGCATGAAATGGGCGACAGGAGCTGTGCGGTGCAGTGTGCCTCGCACACCTTCGCGCCTGAAGGAGGGACCCATGGCCGAATCCCCCAGCACACCCGACCCCACGCAGGACCGCGCCACCGAGCAGCCCACCGAGATCAAAAGCCTCCCCTTGTTCGGCGCCTGCGGCTGCGGCTCCGGCTGCGGGTGCGGCTGCCAGTCCGGCAATCCTTGCCAGTGCGGCTGATCGCGAACGCGCGTACGGAGAAGGGCCCCGTCTTGGTGACGGGGCCCTTCTCCGTACGCGGGCCACTCCGCGGGTCGCCCCCACCGCCGTACGGGCGCAGCATGGAAGAGACGAGACAGGCGAGGCTACGGGTAAGGAGGTGGGGAGATCATGACGCAGTTCATGGACGTCCACCACGGAATGGCGGGCATCACGGCCGACCAACTGATGCAGGCACACAAGGCCGACCTCGCCATAGAGAAGGACGAGGGCGTGCACTTCGAGCGGGCCTGGGCGGACCCGGACTCCGGCATCGTGTACTGCCTCTCCGAGGCACCCTCGGCCGACGCGGTCCGACGCATCCACGAACGCTCCGGCCACCCGGCGGACGAGGTCCATCCGGTGCCCTTGTCCATCTGACGGCTGCCCGCGCAGCGGCGGTACGGCCGCCCGCCGACGAGAGCCCCACACCCGCGGGAAGGCCGCGGGTGCGGGGCTCCCTCTTTTGCCGCTGAGCCTGTTGCCGCTGAGCGCCGGAGCCGGTCAACCACCGTGATCAACCACTTGTGATCGCTCATGTTGCCCATTCGGGTGCACACCTTGTGCATGCTTCGGCCACTATGCCGAGGATTGTCCTCGCGACGTGTTCCCTCATGAAGGTGAAAGACCATGCCGACGTATGTCACCTTGCTGAACTGGACCGATCAAGGGATCCGAAACTACAAGGACACCGCGAAGCGTGCCGAGGCCTTCGCCTCAGCGGCACAGAAGCTCGGGGCGAAGCTTCTGAACATCTACTGGACCGTCGGTTCGTACGACCTCGTGGCCGTGGTTGAGGCGCCCGACGACGAAACCGCCACCGCTGCGCTCCTGCAGCTCGGCGGGGTGGGCAACGTCCGTACCACGACCCTGCGGGCCTTTGGCCGAGAGGAGATGGATCGCATCATCGCCAAGGCCGCCGGCTGAAGGCGTGTCAGACCTTGATGCCACAAAGCCCCAGACCTTGATAGGTCCGGGGCCTTTGCGCTGGCACCCCCGGCAGGATTCGAACCTGAGGTAGACGTCGCTCAGCTGGACGTTGACCCGCGTCAGTCGGGCCTGCTTCTGCGCCAGTCGCAGCCCGTTGAGATAGGTCGCCAGGTAGCCGATGAACGCCAGCCCGACGGTCAAGATCACTGTGGCCATGAGAGGTGATGGCAGGCCGCCCCGATCGGATCATCTGATCGTTGGCCCGGCTCTTCACGTATGCCGCCCAACTCAAAGTCGTGGAGCCAACCACCCCAGCCACAGCGGTTTAGCGGCCCAGAGACGGCCCCAGCACAGCAATAAGCCCCCTACCCACGGAGAACCCGCAGGTAGGGGGCTTGATCGGCTCTGGTTACTTCTTCTTGCCCTGGTTCTTGACCGCCTCGATGGCGGCCGCCGCGGCCTCCGGGTCGAGGTAGGTGCCGCCGGGGTTGAGGGGCTTGAAGTCGGCGTCGAGTTCGTACGACAGCGGGATGCCCGTCGGGATGTTCAGGCCCGCGATGTCGGCGTCGGAGATGCCGTCGAGGTGCTTGACCAGGGCGCGCAGCGAGTTGCCGTGGGCCGCGACCAGGACCGTGCGGCCGGCCAGGAGGTCGGGGACGATGCCGTCGTACCAGTACGGGAGCATGCGGACGACGACGTCCTTCAGGCACTCCGTGCGGGGGCGCAGCTCCGGCGGGATCGACGCGTAACGGGGGTCGTCGCTCTGCGAGAACTCCGTGCCGTCCTCGAGCGGCGGCGGCGGGGTGTCGTACGAGCGGCGCCACAGCATGAACTGCTCCTCGCCGAACTCGGCGAGGGTCTGCGCCTTGTCCTTGCCCTGGAGGGCGCCGTAGTGGCGCTCGTTCAGCCGCCAGGAGCGGTGGACCGGGATCCAGTGGCGGTCGGCGGCCTCGAGGGCGAGCTGCGCGGTGCGGATCGCGCGCTTCTGGAGCGAGGTGTGGACCACGTCGGGCAGCAGGCCGGCGTCCTTGAGCAGCTCACCGCCGCGGACTGCCTCCTTCTCGCCCTTCTCGTTGAGGTTGACGTCCACCCAACCGGTGAACAGGTTCTTCGCGTTCCATTCGCTCTCGCCGTGGCGGAGGAGGATCAGCTTGTACGGTGCGTCGGCCATACGTCCGAGCGTAATGGAAGCCTTCGTCCCCTGGCTCCCCTGCCCAGAGGCCGGACAGTTGACGGCATCTGTTAATTGAGTGGCTCCCGGGAACCCCTGACTCGTAAGTTGTGCTCACCGCCTGTGCCGCTTACTTCCGTGGGGGATCCCTGATGTCGCTCGCCGTCCTGAGACGTGCCGCCCGAGAGACCGTCTCCGGGCTCCCCCGTGAGTTCTGGTGGCTGTGGACCAGCACCCTGGTCAACCGACTTGGGGCTTTTGTCGCTACTTTCATGGCTTTGTACCTCACGCTCGATCGCGGGTACTCCGCCTCGTACGCCGGTCTCGTGGCGTCCTTGCACGGCCTCGGCGGGGTCGTCTCCTCGCTCGGCGGCGGCGTGATGACCGACCGGCTCGGGCGGCGGCCCACCCTGCTCATCGCGCAGTTGTCGACGGCCGCCTCCGTCGCCCTGCTCGGCTTCATGCACCATCCGGTCGCGATCGCGGCCGCGGCCTTCCTGGTGGGTATGGCGTCGAACGCGTCCCGGCCCGCAGTGCAGGCGATGATGGCCGACATCGTCCGGCCCGAGGACCGCGTCCGCGCGTTCTCTCTCAACTACTGGGCCATCAACCTCGGCTTCGCCGTCTCCTCCATGGCGGCCGGTTTCATCGCCGAGTTCAGCTACCTCGCGGGCTTCCTCATCGAGGCCGGCATGACCCTCGTCTGCGCGCTCGTCGTCTTCGCGAAGCTGCCGGAGTCCAGGCCCGCCCCCACGGCCAAGGCCGCCTCCGAACCCGAAGTCGGCCTCGGCACCGTCCTGCGCGACGGCCGCTTCATGAGCGTCGTCGGGCTGTCCTTCCTCGTCGCCCTCGTCTTCCAGCAGGGATCCGTCGGCCTGCCGGTCGCGATGGGCGAGGCGGGCTTCACCCCGGCCGACTACGGCATGGCGGTCGCCGTCAACGGCGTCCTCATCGTCGCGCTCCAGATCCCGGTCACCCGTTTCATCGAGCACCGGGATGCGCGGCGGCTGCTGGTCATCTCGTCGCTGCTCGCCGGTTACGGCTTCGGGCTCACCGCCTTCGCCGGGTCGGTCGGCGTCTTCGCCCTCACCGTCTGCGTGTGGACGCTCGCCGAGATCGTCAACGCGCCCACCCAGACGGGCCTGGTCGTCCGCCTCTCCCCTCTGCACGGCCGCGGCCGCTACCAGGGCATGTACACCCTGTCCTGGTCCCTCGCCGCACTCATCGCACCCCTCATGTCCGGCCTGGTCATCGACCGCTTCGGCGCGGAGTGGCTGTGGGGGCTGTGCGCGGTGGTCGGCACGGCGGCGGGGCTCGGCTACGGGGTGCTGATGCGGCGGCTGCCCGAGGAGGAGACGGCCCCTACCGCTCTGGCATCCGTCTCCGCGGAGCCCGAGAAGACTGAGAAGACCGAGGTCGGAGCGGTCTGACACCGACCACTCCGACGGGCCGTGCAGCCAGAAGCACCCCTGCCTCAGGGATGCATCCGCGCCCCCTTCAACACCTTGTCCACCGCGTTCCGCGGCCCGTACACCGCGAGCCCCACCAGGTCCAGCTCCTCGGTCGGTACGGCTCGTACGGCCGCCCGGTTGTCGCGGTCGTTGCCGGTGGCGAAGAGGTCGGACGTGAAGACGGCCCTCGGCAGGGCCCGGGACAGCACGCGCGTGTGGGCCGCGGTCAGGGTCTCCTTGGTGCCCTCGAAGATCAGCACCGGCTGGCGGAACATCGGCAGGTACGCCACCCCGTCCGCGTCCTCGTACGGCTCGCCGATCACCTCGGGAATCGCCGTACCCAGGCCACTCACCAGAAAGGCGGTCACATTAAGTCGTTGCCAGGGCTCCAGGTCCTCCCGCAGTAGTACGGCGATCTTGGTGTCGAAGCGGATGGGTTGCTCACTCATGGACCGAGACTGTCCGACGCCGTACGCCCTCGTCTTGTACGTTCTTTGCATGGCCCCTCAGCGGCGTATCTCCGCCTGGCGCCCGCGCGTTCCGGGCGTCGTCGAGGTCTTCCACGCGCACTACACCGAGTACGCGTACCCCATGCACGTACACGAGGCGTGGACGCTGCTGATCGTCGACGACGGCGCCGTACGGTACGACCTCGACCGGCATGAGCACGGCACCCCGCACGACACGGTGTCGCTGCTGCCGCCGCATGTGCCGCACAACGGTTCGCCGGCCACCGAGGACGGCTTTCGCAAGCGGGTCCTGTATCTCGATCTGAGCCGGCTCGACGAGAGCTTCATCGGGCCCGCGGTGGACGGGCCCGACCTGGTGGACCCCGTACTGCGGCGCCGCGTCGGGCAGTTGCACACGGCGCTCGCGCACCCCGGGGACGAGCTGGAGGCCGAGAGCAGGCTGACGCTGATCGCCGAGCGGCTGCGCGGGCAGCTGCGGCCGCGGCTCGTCGAGGAGCCGTGGCCCGACCGGCCGCTCGCGCACCGGCTGCGCGAACTCCTCGACGAACGGCTCGTCGAAGGCATCGCCCTGGACGAGGCCGCGCGGCTCGTGCACGCCCATCCCGCCCACCTCGTACGGGCGTTCAGCGGTGCGTATGGCATCGCCCCGCACCAGTACCTGATGTCCCGCCGCGTCGACCGCGCCCGCCGTCTGCTGCTCGACGGGCGGCCGCCGGGTGACGTCGCCGCCGCGACCGGCTTCTACGACCAGTCCCATCTCACCCGCCACTTCAAGCGGTTGGTGGGGGTGTCCCCCGGGCGCTACCGCGCCAGCTCGCGCTGAGCGTCGTACAGATTGCGCGGGCGTACGACGTCCGTGGTCCCGTACAGCTCCAGGCGGGAGTGCAGGTCTCCGGTGAAGTCGGGTACGTCGATCTGATCGAACTCGGTGACCTCGTTGATGCCGACCGTGGCGCTGTAGGGGGCGAGGCCGTCGATCTTCATCAGGCCGGCGCGGGCGTTGGTGACGCGGATGTTCCAGTGGGTGAAGCGGGCGCCGAAGAGGGGTCCGGCGCTGGCGTCTCCGCCGTGCCGGCCGTTGTTGTCGACCGTGATGTCGGTGCGGACGTTCGCGAAGGGCATGCCGCGGTGCGAGTCGAACGTGCCCATCCGCATGTCGCCGCGCGACCAGACGTTGTAGGAGGACAGGCCCTCGACGTTGATGCCGTGGAGTTGGGTTCCGGCGGGGGCCGGCACCGTGCGCTGCTCGATCGTGAAGTCCTCGATGAGGTTGTCGTGCGAGCCCTCGCGGCAGAAGTACGGGTGGTGCGAGCCGCGGCCCGCCACGCGCGTACGGCGCAGGGTGCAGGCGGAGGCCGCGACGAGGCCGAATCCGTTGTCCACATGGCGTACGACGATGTCGTCGGCCCAGCAGTCGTACGCGCACTGGAACACGACCCCGTTGTAGCCCTTGTCGAGGAGGTGCGGGGACTGGGGGGTCTCCATCGCTTCCAGGGTGAGGCCCTCGACGCCCGCGCCGGTCAGCTCCGGTACGTGGGTGGTCAGGCGCGGGTCCCACTCCGGGCGGACGTCCAACGGGAGCGGCCTCTCGAAGGTGACCTTTTCACCCCGCACGCGCGCGATGCGCACGGGCCACTCATAGGGGACGTACGACGTCAGTTTCGTCTTGTCGTCCCAGTAGTACGCCTCGGGGCCCGGGCCGCCGCCCGCCATGTGCTCCAGGAGCGTGTGGCCGGCGTCGTCGGCGAGGCGGAGCAGGACCAGGCTGCCCGGCCTGAGGCGTGAGGCGTCCGCGACCCGCACCGTCCAGGAGCCCCGGCGCGCGGGCTCGACCGTCGTCAGTGTCTGCCACTCGTCGCGCTTGTTGCCGGTCCAGCCCTCGAAGGGCCACGCCTTCGCCTTGATGGCGGTCGTCAGCGTCGTGAAACGGTCCGTCGGGCAGAGCCAGATGAGCCCGCCCGCCCAGGACCAGGACGACTTGTCGCCGCCGTAACGGGATCCGTAGACGCCGATCAGCTCGGTGAGGTTCTTGGTCGCGTACAGCTTCGTACGGTCGCTTCCGGCGCCGCGCAGGACGACGTTCGAGTGCCCGATACGGATCAGGTCGTCGATGCGGTACGTGCCGGGCGGGAGGTGAACCGTGCCACCGCCGGCCCTTCCGGCAGCGGCGATGGCGCGGTTGATCGCGGGGGCGCAGTCCGTCATGCCGTCGTCCGCGACGGCTCCGTAGTCGCGGACGTCGGCCACGACGGGGCGGCGGGGGAAGCGCGCCGCCTCGCCACCGCGGCCGGACCTGCCGACGTACGGGATCTGCGGATGGGTGAAGGGGGTACGGGTGAACTCGTGCCAGAGGTCGGGGACTTGGCCCTGTTGTACGGGGACTTGGCCCTGCTGTGCGGGGGATGCCTCAGCTTGTGCGGGGGATGCGGCGGCCGTCGACGTCTCGGGCCGTGCGGCGGCCGTCGCCGTTCCGCCGGTCACGGCGACGGCCGCCACTGCTGTGGCGCTGCCGAGCAGGCGCCGTCTGGTGATGCCCGTACTCATACCCGTCCGCCTTCCCTCGTTCGCATTTCATGAATGTGAACGACGTTCAGATCTGCGTCGGCGGTGAGCATGCCACGGGGACCCCAGGCGGGGAAGGGGTCGTGCAGCGCCTAATTAGGGCGCGGGAGACGTCAGTTGGCGGGACGCTGAGTCAGGTGGGTGAACGCGTCCAGGTTGCGGGTCGACTCGCCGCGGGACACCCGCCAGGCGTACTCCTTACGGATCGCGGAGGCGAAACCGAGCTCAAGGAGGGTGTTGAAGGAGCCGTCGGCGGCTTCCAGGACCGAGCCGAGCAGCCGGTCGATCTCCTCCGGCGTGACCGCGGCGAGCGGCAGCTTGCCGACCAGGTACACGTCCCCGAGGGAGTCGACCGCGTAACTGACGCCGTAGAGCTTGAGGTTGCGCTCCAGGAGCCAGCGGTGGACCGCTTCCTGGTTCTCGTCGGGGTGGCGGATCACGAACGCGTTCAGCGACAGGGAGTGCCTGCCGACGAGCAGTGAGACGGTCGTCGACAGCTTCCGGGTGCCGGGAAGTTTCACCACGTAGTTGCCCGGCTCGGGGCTCTCCCATTCGAGTTCGGCGTCCTTCAGGACCCCCTCGATGACCTGCGCCGCCTGCTGTACATCAGCCATGGTGGGAGCGTACGCGACGCCGGTGCGCCTGCATCGCCGCCGTGTACACGTCCGCTGTGGCCGCGGCCGCGGTGTCCCAGCCGAAGCACTCCGCGTGGCGCGCGGCGGCCGCGCCCATCCGGGCGGACAGCTCCGCGTCGTCCGCGAAATCGCGCAGCACGCGCGCGTAGTCCACGGGATGGTGCCCGGGGACGAGGAAGCCGGTCTCCTGGTGGCGCACGGCCACGGGCAGCCCGCCGACCTCGGCCGCGAGCACCGGCGTACCGGCCGCCTGCGCCTCGATGGCGACCAGCCCGAAGGACTCGCTGTACGACGGCATGACCAGCACCGACGCCGCCCGGAACCAGTCCGCGAGCTGCTCCTGCCCGACGGGCGGCCGGAAACGCACGACGTCGGCGATGCCGAGCCGCGCGGCGAGCTTCTGCAGCCCTTCGGGTTTGGCGAGACCGCTGCCGCTGGGACCGCCCACTACAGGGACGACGATGTTGCCGCGCAGTTCGGGGCGCTGGTCGAGGAGGACGGCGACCGCGCGCAGCAGGACGTCGGGGGCCTTCAGGGGCTGTATGCGGCCCGCGAAGAGCGGGATCAGGGCGTCCTGCGGGAGCCCGAGACGGGCACGCGCGGCGGCGCGGCCGTCGGCCGGGCGGAAGCGGTCGAGGTTGACGCCCGGGTGGACGACGGCGACCTTGCCGGGGTCGGCCTCGTAGTGGCGTACGAGCTCGTCGGCCTCCTCCGCGGTGTTCGCGATGAGGCGGTCGGCGGCGCGCACGATCTGGGTTTCGCCGATGACGCGGGCGGCGGGCTCGGGGGTGTCGCCCTCGGCGAGCGCGGCGTTCTTGACCTTGGCCATGGTGTGCATCGCGTGCACCAGGGGCGCGCCCCAGCGCTCGGCGGCGAGCCAGCCGACGTGGCCGGAGAGCCAGTAGTGCGAGTGGACGAGGTCGTAGTAGCCGGGGCGGTGGCCGGCCCAGGCCTGCATGACGCCGTGCGTGAAGGCGCACAGCTGGGCGGGCAGGTCTTCCTTGGCGAGGCCTTCGTAGGGGCCCGCGTCGACGTGCCGGACGAGGACGCCGGGGGCCAGCTCGACGGTGGGCGGGAGGGTGGCCGTGGTGGCCCGCGTGAAGATCTCGACCTCGATGTTGATCGCGGCGAGGCGTTGGGCGAGCTCGACGATGTACACGTTCATGCCGCCCGCGTCGCCCGTGCCGGGCTGGTGCAGCGGTGAGGTGTGCACGGAGAGCATCGCTACGCGACGGGGCCTGCGGTGCAGCCTGAGCCGTGCGGACGCCGTCGGGGAGCGACGCCCGAGCCTGCTGACGTACTGGCTCACGTGGCGTTTCCTCCTTGCTGCGGGCATGCCGGTCGGAGGGCGCGGAGCACCCTCCAAGGGGGAACGCCGGAGCTGGCCGCTCCATTTCCTCTTTGCCTAATCATTGCCGTGGTTCGCTCAACCGTTCGAGGGTGGGGTGCGTGGGGGGCCTCGCGGTGCGGGGGTGGGTTTATTTCGCCCCCTCCGCCCCTGCCCATTCCCGTACCTGGGGGGGCTTCGCCCCCCAGACCCCCTGGGTCGTCTTTTGGGCGCGGACCGGTGGGGGCTTGTCGCGCAGTTCCCCGCGCCCCTGCAGGGGCGCGGGGCGGAGGGGGCGAAAAACTCCACGCCGGCATCAGCGCAGGGTCCCCCCGCGAGGGCGCATACCCTCGTACGTATGACAGCCCGCGCAGCCTCCCGCCCCGTGGGAGCGGTGACGCGCGGGACCACGAACCCCAACCGCCTGCGCCGCATGGACCGCTGGATCGCGGCGACGCACGGCGCCGAACTGCGCCGCGCCGCCGACCCCGTGGCGGTCGACCTCGGCTACGGGGCGGCCCCCTGGACGGCGATGGAGCTGCTGACGCGCCTGCGCACGGCCGCTCCACGCACGCGCGTGGTGGGCGTCGAGATCGAACCCGCGCGAGTCGCGGCCGCCCGCCCGTACGAGCGCGACGGCCTCACCTTCCGGCACGGCGGATTCGAGGTGCCGACGCAGGGCACCCCGGCACTCATCCGCGCGGCCAACGTGCTGCGCCAATACGACGAGGACCAGGTCCCCGCGGTCTGGCAGCGCCTGTGCGCACGCCTGGCCCCGGCCGCCCCCGGCTCCCGCGGCGGCCTGCTCGTCGAGGGCACCTGCGACGAGATCGGCCGCCGCCACGTCTGGGTCGCCCTCGGCCCGGAGGGCCCCCGCACGGTGACGTTCGCCACCCGCCTCGGCTCCCTGGACCGCCCGTCCGACCTCGCGGAGCGCCTGCCGAAGGCCCTCATCCACCGCAATGTCCCGGGCGAGCCCGTGCACGCCTTCCTGCGCGACTTCGACCGCGCCTGGGCGGCCGCCGCGCCCTACGCCTCGTACGGCGCCCGACAGCGCTGGATACGCGCGGTCCGCGATCTGACGGCCGACTGGCCGGTGACGGACGGCGTCACGCGCTGGCGGCAGGGCGAAGTCACGGTGCGCTGGGAGGCGTTGGCGCCCCGCGCGTGATCCCGGTCGGCCAAGGCTTCTGACCTGCGGGGAACGATCTCCCTGACTGGTTCGTCACACAGGCGGGGAGATCGTCTCGTGGGAGTGGGACGGGAGCGGGAGGGAGAGGGGCGGGGAGTCGGGCCGGAGCAAGGGGAGTTCTTGCCCACCTCTGTCGCATTGCGCGCCGACATGGCACGATCCCCCAGGCGTCCGTAAGTTACTGACGGTAAATCAGTTGGGGGGCGGAGTAATGGGATCCGGCAAGCGGAGCCTGACCACGACGGCCATGGCCCTGGCCTGCGCATGTGCCTGCGCGGTGCTCGCAACACCGGGCGTGGCGTACGCGAGTCCGACACCGACACCGCCCCGGACGCCCACCGCAACCCCCACGGCGACACCAACGCCCGTGAGCAACAAGGACCTTGAAGAGGTCCGCAAGAAGCTCGACAAGCTCTACCACGCGGCGGCGGTGGCCACGGACGAGTACAACGCGGCGGAGGAGAAGGCCCAGAAGCAGTCCGCCGAGATCGTCGAGCTGGCCCGCGAGATCGTCAAGGGCCAGGAGAAGCTGGACAAGTTGAAGGACCGCGCGGGCGCCGCGGCCCGTGCGCAGTACCGGGGCGGCGGGCTGCCGCCCGAGGCGCGGCTGTGGCTGAGCGAGGACCCGCAGGAGTTCCTGGACGGCGCGGGGCGCGTACGGCAGGGCGAGCACGCGACCAAGGGGCTGCTCGCCGAGATGACGCGCACCCAGCAGGACTTGGAGCAGTACGCGAAGGACGCCTCCGCCCAGTGGAAGAAGCTGGAGGCCAACCGCAAGGCCAAGGCCGAGGCCAAGAAGAAGATCAAGCAGCGGGTCGCGGACGCCGAGAAGCTGGAGTCCCAGCTGGAGAAGGAGGAGAAGGAGCGGCTCGCCAAGCTGGAGGAGGAGGCCGCCTACCGGGCGCAGTCGGCGTGGCTGAGCTCCGGCGTCCTCGCGGAGATCAACAGCAAGGCGTCCGAGCAGGGCAAGAAGGCCGTGAAGTACGCGACCGACCAGATCGGCAAACCGTACGAATGGGGCGCCGAGGGCCCGGGGTCGTACGACTGCTCGGGGCTGACCTCACAGGCCTGGGCGTCCGCCGGACACGGCATTCCCCGCACCTCGCAGGAGCAGTGGAAGCAGCTCACCCGCATCGACATCAAGGACATGCGCCCCGGCGACCTGATCATCTACTTCGACGACGCCAGCCATGTCGGGATGTACATAGGCGACGGCGCGGTCGTGCACGCGCCGCGGCCCGGGCGGACGGTGACGATCACGGGTGCGGGGTCCATGCCGATCCTGGCAGTTGTCCGACCGGACGCGTGATCCCCGCGCGCGGGCCCTCGGCCGGCGCACCCCATGTGACCTGCCCCACGTGACCTGCCCAACGTGACATACCGCACGGTTGCCCTCCCCGCTCAACCCCGGGGACGTGACGTTCGTCATCCCGGAGGGAACCGCATCCTGTCCAAGTGCGGTACAAGATGCGGCATATGACGGTGGCCGGGTGCCGGACGCCGTGCCGTACACCATTCCGTTGCGGCACCGGCTGACGCTATGGTCCCGGTCGGTGGGTCGAGGTCCTTCGCCCCACCACGCCCTCGGGGGGAGGGAAGGAACCCAGACGATGCCCGTACCCGTACCGCGGCAGAGAGCGATCCCGGCCGTGGAAAGTGGTCAGGCTCAAGCCGCGTTCTCACCCGGCGGCCCATCCGGCGAAGCGACCGGCGGCCCGGCCGGGGCAGTACCGGCACCCCGTGCCGCCACGACCCCTGTCGACAGCACCACCAACCTGATGCTGCTGGTCATCGAGGACGACCCGGCCGGTTCGCTCAGCGTGCCCGAAATGCTGGACGCGGCCGGCAAGCCGATCCGTATCCGTACCGCCCGCAACCTCACCGAGGCCGAGCGGCTGCTGACCGACGACGTCCACTGCATCCTGCTCGACCTCGCGCTGTCCGCGCCGGGCCGGGCCGGTGACAGCGAGGACGAGCTCGCCACGCTCAAGCACGTGCTGCGGCTCGCGCCCCGGCATGCGGTCCTCGCGCTCACCGCGTCCGGGGACGCGGAGCGCGGCGCCGAGGCGGTGCGCGTCGGCGCCCAGGACTATCTCTTCCGCGACGAGTTGGACGGCCGGCTGCTGAGCCGCGCGATCCGGTACGCGGTGGAGCGGAAACGTTCCGACAAGGCCGAACGACGGCTGACCGAGTCGAAGCTCCGCGCCCAGGAGAACGCGCGCCTGGAGCGCGGCCTGCTGCCCACCCCGCTCCTGGAGGGCTCCCCACTGCGGTTCGCCGCGCGCTACCGCCCGGGGCGCTCCCGCGCGCTGCTCGGCGGCGACTTCTACGACACCGTCCGTACGCCCGACGGCACCGTGCACGCGATGATCGGCGACGTCTGCGGGCACGGGCCCGACGAGGCGGCGCTCGGCGTGGAGCTGCGCATCGCCTGGCGGGCGCTGACGCTCGCGGGCCTGTGCGGCGACGAACTGCTCTCGACGCTCCAGCAGGTCCTGGAGCACGAGCGCGAGAGCGAAGAGATCTTCGCGACTGTCTGCACCGTGGACATCGCACCGGACGGCCGCCGCGCCGGGCTCTGCCTGGCCGGCCACCCGTCGCCGCTGGTCGCCCGCCCGGGCCGGCCCGCCGAACTGCTGCCGTACGAGAACAACGGCCCCGCGCTCGGCCTGCTGCCGCACGCCCGCTGGCCTCGTATGCAGGTGGAACTGGGCGCCGCCTGGAGCCTGATGCTCTACACCGACGGTCTGATCGAGGGCCACATCGGCAAGGGCAAGGAGCGGCTGGGCCAGGACGGCATGGTGGACATGGTCCGCCGCCAGCTCGCCCAGGGCCTCCAGGGCGAGGAGTTGCTGCGCGCCGCGGTGAACGAGGTACGCGAACTCGCCGGCGGGGAGCTGGCGGACGACGTGGCGGTGCTGTTGCTGGACAGGACGCCGTAAGCGCCGTACGCCCCCTGCTTCTCGTACGACGACTGCTTCTCGTACGACAGCGGGCTTACTGGCCACCGCTGCAGGAGCCGTACCGCTGCGGGCTGCGTGGCAGGAGCCGTACGACCGCGGGCTTACCGTCCGCCGTTGTAGGGGCCGTACGGGCCGTCGCTGCTGCTTCCGCCGCGGCGGCCGCGGCCGCCGCCGGAGACCTGGCGGAGGGCGGGGCGGACGTCGACGAAGAAGACGATCGTCGCGATCAGGCCCGCGATCTGCAGGAAGAGCATCGGCACCAGGAGGTTCACGGCCACCGTGACGCCGAGGATGATCAGCCAGAACATCTTGTTCTGCTTGTCGGCGGCGCGATACGCGTCCTCGCGGGCCACCGCGGCCATCACGAGTGCCACCACGGCGAGCACCAGCATGGCAGTGAAGATCAGCCACATGAAGCCGCCGAATGCCGTCATCAGCACAATGCCCACCGCCTGGGTCGAATCGTTTCTCTACGGCCACCGTACCCGGAGAACGGGCCGGGAACTCCGAGAGTGCCCGGCCCGTCCGCACTGCTTGCCCTACGGGTGACTCAGCGGCTCACTTGGCCGGCGGAGTCGTCTTCTTGGCGGTGGTCTTGCGGACCGGGGCCTTCTTGGCCGCGGCCTTCTTGGCCGGAGTGGACTCGGCGGCGGCCGCGGCCGGCTTCTCCTCGTCCTTGACCTCGACCGGCTCGGCCTTCGGCTCGACGGCCGCGGCCAGCTCCTCGATCTCGTCGGCGGCCTCGCCGCGCCAGGTCTTCACGGTCTGCTCGCCGTGCTCGGCGACCTTCTCGTACGCCTCCCGGGCCTTGACGGCGTACTCGGCCGCGACGCCGACACCGCGCAGGGCGAGGTCCTGAGCGGACTCACCGAGCTTCTTCAGGTCGGTGTCGAGGGTGGTGCCGAGCTTCTTGATGTCCGCGTCGAGGGTGCTGATGAACTCCGTGACCTTGGCCTGGAGGGTCTCCTGCGCCTCCTTGGCGCGGGCGGTGGCCTTCTCCTGGACGGCGTTCGGGTCGATGTTCTTGACGGTCTCGATGCGGGCCGGGGCCTCGGCGCGGATCTGGTCCACGATGCCGGGGACCTTCTTGGCCTGCTGAACGGCCAGGTCGGCGGTGCCGGCGAGGAAGTACAGCGGGGTCGGGTCCGTGGCGGCCTTGCGGATGTCGTCGGTGATGGCCATGGCGATGGTCCTCCCGTATTCGCTTTCAGCTGAGGGTTTTGGTGATCCGCGGTGTGACCGCGTGGTCTGCGGTTTTTACGGCGGTGCTGGTCAACTGGCGGTCTGCTGCGGATCGGCATCGCTGCCGTCGGCCGTGCGGGGGCCGGGGGCGGCGGTGTCCTTCGGGTGCTCGGCATCCGGTATGTCCTGAGCCGTGCGTACGTCGGTGCCGGGCGCCTCGGTGTCATGCGCCTCGGTGCCGTGCGCGTTCTCGCTCGCCTGGGTGATCTCGAATCCGTTCTCCTTGCGGAAGGACTCGTAGATCTGGAGCAGCACCTGCTTCTGCCGCTCGTTCAGCGTGGGATCGGCGAGGATGACGGCGCGCGTCTCCACCTCGTCCCGGTCCCGCTCGGCGTCGAGGATGCCGGCCCGCACGTACAGCGTCTCGGCGGAGATCCGCAGCGCCTTGGCGACCTGCTGCAACACCTCCGCGCTCGGCTTGCGCAGCCCGCGCTCGATCTGGCTCAGATACGGATTGGACACCCCGGCGGCGTCGGCGAGCTGCCGCAGTGACAGCTGCGCGTTGCGCCGCTGTTCCCGCAGATACTCACCAAGGTTGCCGACGTTGAGCGATGCCATGCCCCCACCATGCCGCACCTCCGCTAACAATTGCAAGCACCCGCTTGCAAAAGTGCGCCACGCCACTGGGATGCCGTCCTGAGACTGAGCACGATAGGTGTCGCATTTGCGGGACACCTGTCCTGCCGCCAAGCTCGGGGCCGCCGTCGCGGCTCCTCGCCTCGCTCCGGCTGCCCGCCAGGTGATCACCAAGAAACTCGTGATCGCCAGCACGCTCATCCCCGTCCTGGCCGCCTGGGAGCTCATCGACCCCCTGTCCCTGGGAATGACCGAGCACGGAGGATCCACCGTCATCGTCGGGCATATCAGCCTGCGCCCTTTCGCCGGTCGGACCTGGCTAGTGGATCCCCGGTTCCGGCTCCCGGTCACCGCTACCGGCCCCCGACGCCTTCACGAGCACCTCCCCGGCCGCCGTCCGCACGTACAGCACCGACCGCCCGGCCCGCCGCCGCTCCACCAGCCCCGCGTCCAGCAGCACCCGCAGATGCCGCCCCACCGACCCCAGCCCCTGCCCGGTCACGGCGACCAGCTGGGTCGTACTCATGGGAGTCCCGAGCAGCACCAGCAATCCGGCCCGCGCAGTCCCGATGAGCGCCCCGAGCCCGGCCGGGACGGGCCGCCGGTCGTGGTCCTCGGCGAGCACCCCGAGACACGGGTAGACGACGGCGTACCGCTCACGTCCCTCCCACGACACCCACCCGGTCCTCGGCGTCACCGGCATGAACAGCAGCTCGGCCCCGGCGGCGATCTCCCGCGGCGGATACGCGTTCAGGTTGACCTGGAACCGGCTCTCCCCGAGCCACCGCGTCCCCGGCCGCAGCGAGTCCAGCACGGCCGCCCAGCCGCCCTGGCTCACCCGCGCGGTCCGCGCGACCACGTCGGCCTCCAGGACGCGCCGCCGACGCTCCCAGTACGGCCGTACGGTCTCCTCCCAGACGTACGTCAGGAGCGCGGTCGCCCGCTCGGGCAGGTCGTCCCGCTCCAGGGCGGCGGGGAGCGGGCCCCGGAGGGACACGCGGAGGTTGGCGCGCGCCTCCCCGGCTCCGGCCGCCCGCACCCGGGCCACGGTCTGCTCGAAGCTCTCCCCGACGCACGAGGTGGGGCAGAAGAAGTCGGCGATCCAGGACGTGCCGAGTGCCCCCCGCACGAGCGGCGCGGTCACCGGGTCGGCCGCGAGGCGCGCGCGGTAGCCCTGCAGGTGCGCGCGCAGCCAGGCCTCCTCGCCCGGATGGGCGCCGATCCCCGCGTGCAGCAGTTTCAGGCTCGCGAAGGTCTCGGCGAACGGCGAGAGCACGAACCGGCTGCGGGCGAGGGTGTCGGTGTCGATCTGCCACAAGCCCATGCGTACGACCTTTCGCGTGTCGGCGAAACAGTAAACACGGCCCCCGGGCCGCTCCGAGACTCCGACGCATGCGCAGCTACCGAACCCTGTTCCGCACCCCGGAGTTCACCCCGTTCCTGCTCTCCTTCGCCGCCTACGCCGCAGCCCAGACGATCGGCGGCCTGGCCCTCGGCACGCTGGTCTTCCGGGCCACCGGCTCCCCGCTCCTGTCGGCGGTGAGCATGTTCGGCCCGCAGCTGGCGCAGTTGCTGGGAGCCACGTTCCTGCTCTCGGGCGCCGACCGCCTGCCCCCGCGCGCGATCCTTTCCGGCCTCGCCCTCGCCTTCGCGGCCGGTACGGCGGTGCTGGCGCTGCCCGGCCTGCCGGTCGGGGCGGTCTTCGCGGTCGTACTGGCGCAGGGCCTGATCGCGTCCCTGGGCGGGGGAGTGCGCGCAGGGCTGTTGAACGAAATCCTGTCGAAAGACGGCTATGTCCTGGGCCGTTCCGTGTTCAACATGCTCTGGGGCCTGATGCAGGTGGCCGGTTTCGCGACGGGTGGCGCGCTGCTGGCGCTCCTGACCCCGAGGACGTGCCTGCTCCTGGCGGCGGCGCTGTACGTGATGTCGGCCCTCGGCACCCGCCTGGGCCTCACGGCCCGCCCACCGCGCTCATCCGGCCGCCCGTCGGTCTCGGCGACCTGGCGCACCAACGCCCTCCTGTGGTCCTCGCGCCCCCACCGCCTGACGTACCTGGGCCTGTGGATCCCCAACGGCCTGGTGGTCGGCTGCGATTCGCTCTTCGTCTCCTACGACCCCGGGGCGGCCGGGACGCTGTTCGCGTGCGGGGCGCTGGGCATGTTCGTGGGCGACGTGACGGTGGGCCGCCTGGTACCGCCCGCGTTGCGCCCCCGTCTCGCGGTCCCGCTGCGCCTGCTGCTGGCGACGCCGTACCTGTTCTTCGTCCTACGGCCGGGAGTGGCGCTGTCGGCCGTGGCCACCGCCGTCGCCTCCGTCGGCTTCGGCGCGAGCCTGGTCCTGCAGGAACGCCTGATGTCCCTCACTCCCGACGACCTCGCGGGCCAAGCCCTCGGCCTGCACTTCGTCGGTATGTCCACCCTGCAGGGCGTCAGCGCGGCCCTGGCGGGCACGGTGGCCCAACTGACCTCCCCGGCCGCGGCGATGACGGTGCTGGCGGTCGGATCGGTCACCGTGACCCTGACCCTCGCGGCGCTGGGCAGGCGCGAGGAACGACAGCCGGCCGTCCCCGGTACGCGTCCGGGCGTCCTGTCGGAACCCGCCGCCACGGACTAGCTCAAAGGCATCTCATCAATTCAGATCCATTGGGAACGGACAACAGGTGAGCAGACCGATCAGGAATCGAGAAGCGCCGGCGCCCGAGCCGCATCTAGCGTGACCGCAGACCCACGACCGAGGTCCTCGAGATCGACGCGCTGCCGCAGCAGCAGGTGACCGGTTCGCCGCGCGGACCGGCTTCGACCGCGACGGCCGCTGGTTGGTCTGACGCCTCGGCGGGCACGCCGCGTGGCCGGGGCCCAGAGGCTCTACGGGCCGAATCGAACGAGAACCAGACGTACTGCTCGAAGCTTGGTTAGATCGAGCCTGGCGACGCCGACGGAGACCGCGCAGGCGGTCCGCCCAACAGATGGAGACACGATGAGCATGGCCACGAGGACGGACACGCAGTCGCCTGCACTGCACGTTGCCGACAGCCACGATCTGATCCGCGTGCACGGCGCGCGCGTGAACAACCTCAAGGACGTCAGCATCGAGATCCCGAAGCGCCGGCTGACGGTGTTCACCGGCGTCTCCGGCTCGGGCAAGAGCTCGCTGGTGTTCAACACGATCGCCGCGGAGTCGCAGCGGCTGATCAACGAGACCTACAGCGCCTTCGTGCAGGGCTTCATGCCCACGCTGGCGCGGCCCGAGGTCGACGTACTCGAAGGGCTGACGACCGCGATCATCGTCGACCAGCAGCGGTTGGGTGCCGACCCCCGCTCCACGGTCGGCACCGCCACCGACGCCAACGCGATGCTGCGCATCCTCTTCAGCCGGCTCGGGAAGCCGCACATCGGCCCGCCCAGCGCGTTCTCCTTCAACGTCGCCTCAGTACGGGCGAGCGGTGGGTTCACGGTCGACCGCGGCGCCGACAAGACCCGGACGGAGAAGGTGACCTTCACCCGCACCGGCGGCATGTGCACGCGCTGCGAGGGC
The DNA here is from genome assembly GCF_042894545.1 of Streptomyces sp. NPDC001530. NCBI lineage: Bacteria > Bacillati > Actinomycetota > Actinomycetes > Kitasatosporales > Streptomycetaceae > Streptomyces > Streptomyces sp. NPDC001530. The sequence goes on along the minus strand of NZ_JBIAVS010000034.1, from coordinate 43,339 downwards.
CGGGGCACGGTCTCCGACATCGACCTCACCCAGCTCTACGACGACTCCAAGTCGATCGCCGAGGGCGCGTTCACCATCCCCGGCTGGAAGTCGGACAGCTTTTGGACCGTGCGCGTCTACGCCGAGTCGGGCCTCCTCGACCCGAACAAGCCGATCCGCAAGTTCACCAAGAAGGAGATGCAGGACTTCCTCTACCGGGAGCCGACCAAGGTGAAGGTCGAGGGCGTCAACCTCACCTACGAGGGGCTGATCCCCAAGATCCAGAAGTCGTTCCTCTCCAAGGACCGGGAGGCGATGCAGCCGCACATCCGGGCGTTCGTGGACCGGGCGGTCACCTTCACCTCCTGCCCCGAGTGCGACGGCACCCGGCTCAGCGAGGCGGCCCGGTCGTCGAAGATCAAGGGGATCAGCATCGCCGACGCCTGCGCGATGCAGATCAGCGACCTGGCCGAATGGGTCCGCGGCCTCGACGAGCCGTCGGTGGCGCCGTTGCTCGCCGCGCTCCTGGGGACCCTCGACTCGTTCGTGGAGATCGGTCTCGGCTACCTCTCGCTCGAGAGGCCGTCGGGCACGCTGTCGGGCGGCGAGGCGCAGCGCGTCAAGATGATCCGCCACCTCGGCTCCTCGCTCACCGACACGACCTACGTGTTCGACGAGCCCACCATCGGCCTGCACCCCCACGACATCCAGCGGATGAACGACCTGCTGCTGCGGCTGCGGGACAAGGGCAACACCGTGCTCGTCGTGGAGCACAAGCCGGAGACGATCGCGATAGCCGACCACGTCGTCGACCTCGGCCCCGGCGCCGGTACGGCGGGCGGCACCGTCTGCTTCGAGGGCACCGTCGAGGGGCTGCGGGCCGGCGGCACCATCACCGGCCGCCATTTCGACGACCGGGCCGCCCTCAAGGAGACGGTGCGGAAGCCCACCGGCACGCTGGAGATCCGCGGCGCGACGACACACAACCTGCGGGACGTCGACGTCGACATCCCGCTCGGGGTGCTCTGTGTCGTCACCGGCGTCGCCGGCTCCGGCAAGAGCTCGCTGATCCACGGATCGCTGGTCAAAAGTTCAGGGGCCGCCGGGGCGGATGTCGTCTCGGTCGACCAAGGAGCGATCAAGGGGTCGCGACGGAGCAACCCGGCGACGTACACCGGACTGCTCGACCCGATCCGCAAGGCGTTCGCGAAGGCCAACGGCGTGAAGCCGGCGCTGTTCAGCGCCAACTCCGAGGGCGCCTGCCCCACCTGCAACGGCGCCGGCGTCATCTACACCGACCTGGCGATGATGGCCGGTGTCGCCACCACCTGCGAGGAGTGCGAGGGTAAGCGTTTCGAGGCATCCGTACTGGACTATCACCTCGGCGGCCGCGACATCAGCGAGGTGCTCGCGATGTCCGTGGCCGAAGCCGAGGAGTTCTTCGGCGCCGGCGAGGCGCGCACGCCTGCCGCGCACCGCATCCTCGACCGGCTCGCCGACGTCGGGCTCGGCTACCTCACCCTCGGTCAGCCGCTCACCACGCTGTCCGGCGGCGAGCGGCAGCGGCTCAAGCTGGCCACCCACATGGCCGAGAAGGGCGGCGTCTACGTCCTCGACGAGCCGACCACCGGCCTCCACCTCGCCGACGTCGAGCAGCTGCTCGGCCTGCTCGACCGGCTCGTCGACGCCGGCAAGTCGGTCATTGTCATCGAGCACCACCAGGCGGTCATGGCGCACGCCGACTGGATCATCGACCTCGGCCCCGGCGCCGGCCACGACGGCGGCCGAATCGTCTTCGAGGGCACCCCCACCGACCTCGTCGCCGCCCGCTCCACCCTCACCGGCGAGCACCTCGCGACCTACGTCGGCACCTGACCGAGGGCCTCACGGATGCCCGGCCAGTGGCACAGCAACTGAACCCGCCTGTCGACGAGTTCACCGGGTCAGCGGCCGCAGCGGGAACATCGCACTCAGCTTCGGCAGTCTGCGCGCCGCCTCGTCCTCGCGCCGCACGTCCCATCGCGCGCCGCGCGGCCCGAGGTTGCCGTTCGCACCGCCCTGCTCCGCTTCGACCGCATCGACCGCTTCGTGAAAAGCGTCGCCGCAGTCGTCGTCGACGCCGGTGAGGCGCCCGTACGCCTCCATCGCGATGTAGTCGAGGGACTCCCACCCCGGCCAGTCGTCGTTGTTCCAGCCCTCCCGGGGGCGTCCCGCCAGACACCGGACCTCAGGGGTGTCGGCCAGGGTGTCGGGATCGGCCACGGCCCGTGCGAAGGCTGCCCGGCCGAGCCCCACCAACCACAGGCCGAAGTAGCAGAACCCGTCGTCCGAACACCAGCCGCCGAAGATCCGGTCGGCCGCGGCCCACAAGTCCCAGGTGAAGGCTTCGTGGGTCACCTGGTCCAGGCACACCTGGAATCGCACCGCCTCCGCAGGAGGCCTCCGGGACAGCTGGTCCCGGAGCCACGCGAGCCGTTCGTCCTGACTTCGGCTGTGCCTCCGGCACTGTTCGATGAGCTCCCAGAAGGAATCCGTGTCCATGCGCGGCACTGTGTCAGGCGGGTCTGACATCTGGGTTGTGCGCATGCCGGCGGGCCGTACTCACTGGTTGGCCGATCGGCGGTCGGCTCTCAGTGGTCGGGGGTCCACTCCTCGTTGAGGAGGCCGAACAGTACGGTGTCGTGCCACTCGTCGCCCACGCGGACGCTGGATCTTCTGCGGCCCTCCTCGACGAAGCCGGCCGCGCGGAAGGTGCGGAGGGCGCGTTCGTTGCCGCTCCAGGTGTCCAGTTCGATGCGGCGCAGGCGGAGGGGGCCGAAGAGGTGGCCCAGGAGGAGGCGCAGGGCCTCGGAGCCGTAGCCGCCGCCCCAGCGGTCGCGTTCGCCGATGGTGATGCCGACCGTCGCGCGCCCGGCGAACGGGTCGAGGTCGCGGTAGTCGGCCATGCCGATCGCGCGGCCGTCGGCCAGGTCGTCCACGGTGAACGTGGCCTGCAGGCGCGGGTCGTCGCGCAGCCGGGCCTCGTAGAAGTGCGCCACCGCCTCGCGGGTGACCGGGCCGAAGTGCGGGTCGCCGCCGGTGCCCAGTGCACCGCCTCCGGGTCGTTGCGTCGGCGCACATGGGCGTCCAGATCCTCGGCGCGCAGCGCCCGCAGCCGTACCAACTTGCCCTCGATCATGGGGTGCTCATAGGGAGCCCGGGTCCCGTCCCGCTGAGCCTCCTCGCCCCTCTGAGCCACTCAGCCCCTCAGTCCCTCAGCCCCTGAGCCGCGGCGCTGGCCCAACCGCTCCGCCAGGAAGTCCTCCCACGTCCGCTTGCCGATCTCCGCCCCGTCGAGCGTCAGGTTGTCGCCCGCCCGGTAGGCGCGGCCCGCCTTGCCGGGGATGCGGACCGGCAGCATTGGGCGGCGCTTGCCGCGGGTCTTGAGGTAGCCGCGGGCCAGCTCGTCCAGGCCGTAGACCTTGGGACCCGCGAGGTCGGGCACCAGTCCGGCCGGGCTGCCGAGGGTGAGTTCCGCGATGCGGGCCGCGACGTCGCGTGCGTCGACCGGCTGGAGGCGCAGACCGCCCGGGACCGGGAAGACCGGCATCTTCGTCATCGACTGCACCATCTTCAGGGTCAGTTCGTGGAACTGGGCGGCCCGCAGCGTCGTCCACGGCAGCCCCGAGTCGGCGATGGCCTGCTCGGCGTCCAGCTTTGACCTGAGCCAGGCCAGCGGAACCCGGTCCGCCCCGATGACCGAGATGTACACGAGGTGCCGTACGCCCGCGGACCGGGCGGCCCGCACCAGGTTGCGGGTCGCGATGTCGTCGCCCTTGGGGCCGCCCGCGAGGTGCAGGACGGTGTCGACGCCCTCCAGAGCCTTGTCGATGCCCTCGCCCTTGAGCAGGTCGACGGCCACGTACTCGACGCCGCCGGTGGCCTCGCGGGCGTGCCGGCTCAGCACCCGTACCTCGCGCCCGGCCTCCCGCAACAGCGGGACGACGAGGCTCCCCAGCGTTCCGGTACCGCCGGTGACCAGGATGGTTGACGTCATGACTGCTCCCAGGGTGTGGGGGGCGAGGGTTCGAAATCCCTGTCCCCTCAGCGGGTTCTCGGTGTTCTATTTCTCTGACACCCCGCGAGGAAGGAATGTGACACGGTGGGCGAGAGCGCATGGCCGACGGAGCGTTTCGAGGAGCACCGGTCGCATCTGCGGGCGGTGGCCTACCGGATGCTCGGCTCGGTGAGCGAGGCCGATGACGCCCTCCAGGAAGCCTGGTTGCGTGCCAGCCGCGCCGACACGAGCGACGTCGACAACCTCGCCGGGTGGCTGACCACGGTCGTCGCGCGGGTGTGCCTGAACATGCTCCGCACGCGCGAGCGGCAGCGCGAGGAACCCCTCGACGCGCTGCTCACCGACCCGGCCGTCAGCCCCGAGGACGGCGGCGACCCCGAAGAGGAAGCGGTGCTGGCCGACTCGGTCGGGGTGGCGCTGCTGGTGGTCCTGGACACCCTCTCCCCCGCCGAACGGCTCGCCTTCGTCCTGCACGACATGTTCGCCGTGCCCTTCGACGAGATCGGCCCGATGCTCGAACGCTCCCCCGCCGCGGTACGCCAGCTCGCGAGCCGCGCCCGACGCCGGGTCAAGGGCGCCTCACCCCTGCCGGAGGCCGACCTGACCCGCCGGCGGCACGTCGTCGAGGCCTTCCTCGCCGCCACCCGCGGCGGAAACTTCGACGCCCTGGTCGCCCTCCTCCACCCGGACGTCGTCCTGCACGCCGACAAGTCCGTCATCCCGACCCCCGAACCGGTCGTGGTCACCGGCGCCGTCACCGTCGCCAAGGGCGCGATGGCCGCCACCGGCCGCGCCCACTTCACCGGCCTCGCCCTCCTCGACGGAACGGTCGGCCTGGCCATGGCTCCCCGCGGCCACCTCCGCCTGGTCCTCTGCTTCACCATCGCGGAGGACGGCCTGATCACCGAGATCGAGGTCATCGCCGACCGCGATCGCCTCAACGCACTCGAATTCGCCACCCTCGACGGCTGAAATCACTCGGAACGAATACGGCATTGCTTCAACGGTGTTCCTGGCATTACCGTTGCGCCCATGACTGCCGGGTCGGCCTTGTGCCGTGAGCGAGTTGGTTGCCCGGCCTCCGAGTGAGGCCGGGGCGGGGTAGAGCCCCGCCTGCCCTTTCTTCGTACGACATCTGCGTACGACTTCTCCCTCGTACGACAGTTGCGTACGACTTCTCCCTCGTACGGCACCCACGTACTCGTACGGCACCCACGTACGGCTTCCTTGTGCGCCCCTTGTTCGGGGTCCCGCACACCCTCACGCGCGTATTCGCACCGCGGGCTGCGATGAAACCGTATCCGCCGCCCCCGCGGTAATTTCCCCTGCCCAAAAACAAGAAAGCAGAGAATGCCCAACCCCTTCAATCAGCAGGTCATCGATGAATTCCGTGCCAACAACGGGCGCGTCGGCGGTTATTTCGAGGGAGCACGGCTGCTCCTGCTGACGACCACCGGGGCGCGGACGGGGACCCCGCACACGACCCCCGTCGGCTTCTACCCCGACGGCGGCGAGCGGGTGCTCGTCGTCGCGTCGGCCGGTGGTGCGCCCCAGCACCCCGACTGGTTCCACAATCTCGTCGCGCACCCCCGGGTGACCGTCGAGGACGGCGTCTTCACCTACGAGGCGGAGGCCGTCGTGCTCGAACGTGCCGAACGTGACGCCGTCTTCGCCCGCGCGGTGGAGGACGACCCGGGATGGGCGGAGTACCAGGCGAAGACGGACCGCGTGATCCCCGTCGTCGCCCTGCACCCGATCCCCCTGGACGGCCCGCCGAACGTGAACGCGGGCTCCATGGCCGAGGGCCTGAAGGTTGTCCACGACGCGTTCCGGCGTGAACTCACCTTGATCCGTAAGGAGTTCACGGCCACCGGCACCTCCCGCCTCGGCGCCCAGCTCCGCGTCAACTGCCTCACCCTCTGCCAGGGCCTCCACAACCACCACACCGGCGAGGAACTCGGCATCTTCCCGCTCCTCGCCGACCGTCACCCCGAACTCGCCCCGGCCCTGGACCGCCTGCGCCAGGAACACGAGCGGATCGCCGAGCTCCTCGAAGAGCTGCGCCGCGTCGTCGCCGAGGATCCGCAGGACGCGGACGCCGGCCGCGTACTCTCCCAGGTGGAACGCCTCACCACCGAACTCGAAGCCCATCTGACCTACGAGGAAGAGCAGTTGATGCCCCTCCTGACCTCCCCGGGAGCGTGGCGGTGATCGCACTCGTCACCGGCGCCAACCGCGGCATCGGCCGCGAGGTCGCCCGGCAGCTGGCCGCCGCCGGTCACACCGTGCTCGTGACCGCCCGGTCCGCCGAGGCCGCCGAGGAAACGGCGCGAGCCGTCGGACCGAACGCGCGCCCCCTCCGCCTGGACGTCACCTCAGAGGCCGACATCACCGCCGCCGCCCGGGACATCGACGCCCTCGACGTCCTGATCAACAACGCGGCGATCACGTACGACACGTGGCAGCGCGCGATCACCGCCGACCTGGACGTCGTACGCGAGGCGGCCGAGACGAATCTGTACGGCCCCTGGCGGCTGACCCAGGCGCTGCTCCCCCTCCTCCGCGCCAGCGCGCACCCGCGCGTCGTGAACGTCTCCAGCGAGGCCGCGTCCCTGACGAGCATGGGCGGCGGCACCCCCGCCTACTCCGCGTCCAAGGCGGCCCTCAACGCCCTCACCCGCATGCTCGCCGCCGAGTTGCGCGCCGACGGGGTGCTGGTGAACGCCGTCTGCCCGGGCTGGGTCGCCACCGACATGGGCGGGCCGGGCGGCCGACCGGTCGAGGAGGGCGCCGCGAGCGTCGTGTGGGCGGCCACCCTCCCAGACGACGGCCCCACCGGCGGTTTCTTCCGCGACGGCGCGCCCCTTCCCTGGTAACTCACCAGGAAAGAGGGCGCGACTCACCAGGAGAGGGGGCGTGACTCACCAGGGAAGTGGGCGCGACTCACCAGGGGAGGGGGCGCGCGTGCACCACGTCCAGCCGCGACACCGCCCGCGTCAGCACCACGTACAGCCGGTGCAGCCCCCGCGCCTCGGCCTCCGCGACGGCCGCCGGCTCGACGGCCACGACGTGGTCGTACTCGAGCCCCTTGGCGAGCCCGGCGGGCACCACCGCGACACGCGCGCCCAGTTCGTCGGGTCCGGCGGTCTCGATCCCGGCGGCGTGGAGCGCCTCCCGGACCCGTACGACATCGGCGTCGGCGGCGATCACCCCGATGGAGCCCTCGTGCGCGAGCGCGCCGCGCACGGCGTCGACGGTCACGGACAGTACGTCGGAGTCGGAGTCGGAGTCGGAGTCGGACTTGGACTCGGAGCCGGAGGTGGACGCCCGCCTGATCCTCACCTCGCCGTCCCGGCGCAGGGATTGAGCGGGCGGCACCGCCACGTCCAGTCGCGTCAGCAGCCGGTTGGCGAGTTCGACGACGGTGGCCGGCACCCGGAAACCGGTCGTCAGCGGTACGACGCCGGCGTCCGGTTTCCCCAGGTGCCCGAGCAGCTCGCCCCAGTCCCGCGCCGCCCAGGGTGTCGTGCCCTGCGCGAGGTCCCCGAGCACGGTGAGCGACCCGAACGACGCCCGCCGCGCGATCGCCCGGCACTCCATCGGCGACAGATCCTGCGCCTCGTCGATGACCAAGTGGCCGTATCCCTCAGGGTGTTCGATGAGCCCGGCGACCTCGTCGAGGAGGACGAGATCGGCGGCGGACCACCGCGCCGACTTCCACGAGCGCGGTGGCTTCGCCCACAGGATCGCCTTCTGCTCGTCGGCGTCGAGGAGCCCGTCGGCCGCCGTCGCCAACACCTCGGCATCGGTGAGGAGGTGAGCGAGCAGCTCCTCGGGACGCACCCTGGGCCACACGGCGTCGACGTACGCGCCGACCGGCCGGGCCCGCGAGATCTTCTGCACCCAGGCGTGCGTACACGGCCCGGCGCGCCGTTCGGCCTGCTCCTGTACGTGGCGCACGACCCGCGTCCGTACGCGCTCGCGCCCGACGGCGTACGGGGGTGCCTCGGCCCGTACGCCGTCCACGACGCGGCGGAGTTCGTCGACCGGCACGCGCCAGCGGTACGAACCGTCCGGTACGACGAGGGAGCCGGCGGGGGCGCCGATGTTCCCGTACAGGGCCCGGCGCAGCACCTCCGCCATCCGCGGATCGTGCTTGACGACGGCGGCGCGCTCGTCGTCCCGTGCCGTCACGGGATGCCGGGCGATCTCGTCCCCGACGGTCGACTGCCGCACGCCGGTCTCACCCAGCGCGGGCAACACCTCCGAGATGTACGTGAGGAACGTGCGGTTGGGGCCAAGGATCAGCAGACCGCCGCGGCGGATGCGCTGCGGGTGCGTGTAGAGGAGGTACGCGGCCCGGTGCAGGCCGACGGCCGTCTTGCCGGTGCCGGGGGCGCCCTGCACACAGACCGAGGCCGCGAGATCACCTCGTACGAGATCGTCCTGCTCGGGCTGGATGGTGGCGGCGATGTCGCGCATGGGGCCGACGCGGGGGCGCTCGATCTCACTCGTGAGGATGTGGCTGTCCGGCGCCTGCCCCTTTCCGATGTGCTCGTCCTCAAGTCCCGTGAGGTCCGCCGACTCCCCGCGGCTTCCCGGCGCCCAGCCGAACCGCCGGCGCACGGCGACGCCCTGCGGGTCGCGGGCGCTCGCCTGGTAGAAGGCGCGCGAGACGGGCGCGCGCCAGTCGACGACGAGGGGTGGGGCGGAGGGGTGCTCGGTGATCCGCAACCGGCCGATGTGATAGCTCTGCCCGGCATGCTCACCGGCCGCACCCGCGTCCCCCACGAACTCCAGCTTGCCGAAGAACAAGGGCCCTTGGGGCAGCTCGCGCAGCTCCTTCGCCTGGCTGCGCAGCCGGTATCCGAGCACTTCGGCGTCGGCACCGGAGGCGGAGACGTCTTCGCCGGTGACGACCTGTTCCTCGGCACCGTCGACCATGGCGGCGAGGGCGGCGCGGCAGGTGTTGTGGTAGGTGCGTTCGTGGGTGAGGGAGCGGATCAGGGAGCGGGTGAGGGACGGTCCGTGGGCAGGGTCGGGTGACGTCATTCCATGAAGGATAACGGAATAACGTAACCGAGTTACATTTTTTACTGGGTTGCCCAGCACTGCCGGGGCAGGGCCCCCTTACGCGTACTGCGGAAGCCCCGCCCCCAACCGCGCGAACGCCTCCTCAGCCGCGGCGACGGCATCGGGCCGCACCTGCTCGACGGCCTCCCCCTGTGCGATCCGCCGCCAGTTCTCCAGCGCAAGGACGCGCTGTACGGCGACGATCTGCCCGGCGGCGAGCCGGGCGCCGAGGTCACCGCCGAGTGCCTCGGCGAGGGCGGCCTCGGACCGCTCCAGATACGCGTACGCCCGGGCGACCAGCGAGGGCGTCCCGTAGAGCAGCCGGTGGAAGGCGAGGACGTCCGGGTGGTCGTTGAGCCCGGTGATGGGATCGCACCGCTCCAGCCCGTCGAGGAAGTGCCGCCGCAGCGCCTCCACCGGGGAGGGGCCCCGCACGGCCACACGCGCGGCCTCGTCCTCGTGATCGGCGAACCGATGGAGGACCAGGTCCTCCTTGGCCGGGAAGTACCGGAAGAGGGTCGGCTTGGAGATCTCGGCCGCGGCCGCGACCTCGGCGACGGACACCGCGTCGAAGCCCTTCTCCAGGAAGAGCCCGATCGCGAGGTCGGAGACGGCCTGGTACATCCGCTGCTTCTTGCGCTCGCGCAGTCCGATCTCACCCATGCCCCGAGCCTACGCACCCTCCGGACGATCGATCCTTGACCTCAACCGAACTCGAGGTCGAAGACTGCGAGCAGTACCCGGTGCGGCAGCCCGGTATGGAGATATCCCGATTCCCCAGGCTCAGGAGTGACCGATGCGAGCAGTGCACGTGAAGGCGTTCGGCGGCCCCGAGGTTCTCGTCCCGGTGGAGGTGCCGGACCCGGTCCCGGCGCCCGGCGAGGTCGTGATCGACGTGGCGTACGCGGACACGATCTTCGTGGAGACCCAGGTGAGGGCGGGCTGGGGCCGCGACTTCTTCCCTGTGACACCTCCGTACGTCCCCGGCGGCGGCGTATCGGGTGTGGTCGGCGCCGTCGGCCCGGACGTACCCGCCGAGTGGCTGGGCCGCCGGGTCGTCTCCTTCGTGACGGGCAGCTACGCGGAGCGAGCCATCGCCCCGGTCTCGGCCCTGACGCCCGTGCCGGACTCCCTGGACCTCCTCCAGGCCGCGGCCCTGGTCCACGACGGCGTCACCGCCTCAGGCCTGCTCGAACTGACCGACGTCCGCCCCATCGACCGCGTACTCGTCCTCGGCGCCTCCGGAGGCATGGGCACGCTGCTCATCCAGCTGGCCCACGCGCGCGGGGCGCGGGTGGTCGCAGTGGCCCGGGGCGACGCGAAACTCGCCCTGGTACGGGAGTTGGGCGCGGACGCGGCGATCGACGCCACCGACGCCGACTGGCCGCGGGCCGCCCGCCACGCGCTGGGCGGCTCCACCGAAGCCGCGGACGTCGTCCTGGACGGCGTGGGCGGCGAACTCGGCGCCACCGCCTTCGCGCTGACGGCCGACGGCGGCCGCTTCTCGGCCCACGGGGCACCGTCGGGCGGCTTCTCCCCCATCGACCCGGACGAAGCCACCCGCCGCGCCATCAAGCTCTTCGGCATCGGGGACGTCCAGTTCAGCCCCGCCGACCTGCACCGCTACACCTCCGACGCGCTCGCGGAGGCCGCGGCGGGGCGCCTCCGTCCGGTGATCGGCGAGGTGTTTGCGCTGGAGCGGGCGGGGGATGCCCATGCGGCTATTGAGGGGCGGGGGCTGGTGGGGAAGGTGGTGCTGAAGGTGTGACCGGGGTCTGCCGTCCTCCCCGTCCGCCCTGACTTCCCTGGCCTCCCTGACCGCTCTGACCTCCCTGGCCTCTTGCCCGGAGGCCCAGCGCGGCCGTGGCGGCGGCCATATTGAGGTGCGCGGTCCCGGTGAACACCCGGCCCGCGGGCACGGAGCCTTCCCGGGCCAGCGCCGACGTCACGGCGGTACGGGGAAAGTCCGAGCGCTCCGGGACACGCTCGTCCGGCTTCCACTCGAATGCCATGCCCGGCAGCGTGCCGCCGTGCCGGGCGACGCGGGCCAGCTGCCACCGCCGTAGCGCACGCTCGATCTCATCCTCCCCCGGCACGCGCGTCAGACGCAGGGCGTCGGTGGCGGCTTCCAGAGCGCCGCGCACCCTCGCGGCGGCGAACCGCAGCCGCTCGGCGTCGTACGACGTCCCGAGCGACCGCGCGGCTGTGATCACGTCGGCGTAGGCGGCACTGGCCCGCTCGAAGGCGACGTAGTGGCGGAGGTCCTTGGTGAGGCCGTTCAGCGCGGCAGGTCTGGTCCGCTGTACGGCCTGGGCCCAGGCGGCGACCACCTCGTCCCACTGCGATTGCGGGTACCGCATGCGCACCAGGTGGCTGGCGAGACCGTACAGAGGGTCCCCGTACGTCGCCGCGGACCAGTCGCGGCAGGTCCACGAAGGGATACTCGGCGCCGTCCGCGAGGAGCACATTGTCCCGGTGGAGATCGGTGTGCAGCAGGCCGTAGGGGCGGCGCGCCATGGCGGGCACCCCCTCGGCGAACCGGGTCAGGCCGTCCTCCGGTACGCCGAGTACGGCGAACAGGCCTCCGCACTCATGCCAGTTGGGGCGGATGAGGTGCTGCTCCGTCAAGCCGGCGAAGGACGTCAGAAACGCTCTGCTGTCCCTTTCGTTGCGCGGCCAGCCGGGCGGGAGCGCGGGCAGGAGTTCCTTGCGGACGCACATCAGCCTCGCCATCAGTACGGCCAGCTCGTCGATCACCAAAGGATCCACGGGCTTTCCTGGGTCAGACCAATGGGCGAGTGGCGTTCCCTCCACGGGGGCAGCTCGCCCGAGGACGGTGGCGACGGCAGGCGCGATGGACGAGGACAGCCAGGTACGAACGGCCACTTGCGCTCCCAAGGCATCTCGCAGCGGCTCGAAGTTGGCGGACACCTTAGCCGCCCCCTCGCGCGAGATGGGCGACAAAGCGCCTTTCCGGACCGCCGGTTCGGCCTACGAGGGCTGTGCCCCGTTCGTGCCGGAGACCACCGACAGCTCGTGCGCGGCATTCCAGAACGTGTCGAAGAGTTCGCGGCGCCGGACGATGATCTCGCGGGCGCGCTCGCCGTCGTCTCTGCTCCAGCGTGTCAGGAGCGAGTCGTATCCCTGGGGGTCGAGGAGCCGGCCGTTCGTCTCGATTCCTTCCCCGGCCGGCTCCGGCGAGCGGTACTGGTCGCGACGGAGCTCGATCTTGTCGTATATGCCCTCGAAGGCCTGGTCGTCGTTGATGAGATAGAGCTTGAGTGAGGGCGACATGTGCATCACTCGGAAACTCACGGTCAGTTTCCCCTGGTCCTTGTCCCGCATCCTGATGATCATCGACTTCAGCAGGGCTTGGTACCCCGCGATCTGCCGCACCAGCTCGTGACGGAAATCGGGGGCGTCCCCGACCTTGCCGTCCGCTCCCAGCAAGCCGGGGACTTCTATCTCCTTGGTGAAGTCCGGTACCAGAACCCGTATGTGCACGATGCGACGACTATTGGGCGGAAGCCGCTCCAGAATGCGCTTCAGCGGCGTGGCGAAGGTCTCTCCCGTGAAGCCCATGGCCGCGAGGTGGATCTCCCCGCCGGCCTGCAGGGCTTCCTTGAACTCTGCCTCCAGATCGGCGGGGGTGACCATCACCCCCGCCTGGGGGCGGAGCATCGAATTCAGGCGCTGGACGGTTTCATACAGATTTTCCGTGTGCTCCCGCTGCGCCTGATGCGCCCCGTTCAGCCGCTGCACCTCGGCATACAGCACGTATCCCACCAGGCTGAGCAGCGCCCCGCCCAGGTAGGCCTTTCCTTCGAGTGCGTCGCCGACCGGTTTCACGAACTGCGCGATGAGTCCGATGCCGAAGATGACCAGGAGCAGGACCTTGGTCACCACACTCTCGGCACGCGCCCATCCCGCGGCCACCCTGCTACTCAGCGACGACCTTGCTTCGGACACCAAATCCCCCTGTTGGCACCTGTGTTGAACCGAGCCTGCTCATGGTGCCTGCCGCAGGGGCCGTCAGGAAAGGGACAACGGAATCACGGCCGACAACAACACAAGGCGGGAGACGACGAGTTGGGCACCGGCGTCCCAGAGCGGGCCGGCCTCCGTGTCATCGCGGGCGTAGCCCACAAAGGCCACCTTGGCCTCGCGTGCCGCGTCCAGATCCGTGGGCATGTCCCCGATCATCAGGGCGTTGTACGCCTCGGCCTCCAGGCCCTGGAGCGCCCGGTGCAGAGAGTCGGGGTCGGGTTTCAGCCGCTTCGGATCGTCGGTACGGCCATGGATGTGGCCCGCGAAGCACTCGTGGAGGTTCACCCTGCGCAGGTACGTGGCCACGGCTTCGGGCGAATTGTTCGTGGCCACGGCGACGCGCACCCCGGCGTCCACCAAGCGGCGGACCAGCAGATCCGCACCGGGTGTGGGCGGCGCGATCGCCGCCGCGGCGGCCTCGCCCTCCGCGAGCCGGTCCTCCAGCTCCGCGACCAGGTCGCTGCCGGGGCGGGCTCGGTCCACAGCCCGCAGCACCACCTGTGGATCGATGGACGCGCGGACCTCCGGCGTGAGCAGCTCTCCGGCGCCGCGCAACGCGACGACACCGCGCAGCTCCTTGGCCAGGGGTGCGGATGACTGGTCCGGGAAGAGTCGGCAGAGCGGGCCGTCGAAGTCGAAGAGCACGCAACGGCCGCTCGTCACGAACCGCGCGACCTCCCGCATGCCGCGGAGGTCGTTCAGCCTCCTGCGTCCGGCCTGACGGCCCTGATCGGCCTGACCGTGCTCTTGAGGGCGCCCGATCCGATCGTCCTGACCGGCCCGAGTACGCCCGACCTCGTCGTCCCGCGTCACAGCATCCCGTCGTTCCGTCGTTCCGTCATTCCGCCGTCATTCCGTCGCCATCAGCCGGGCGGCCCGTCGAGCGACCGGCGACGTGTGTCTCGTGCCACCTGCGCAGCGCCTTCACCGTGCGCTCCAGATCCGGCACGTCGATGAGCTGCAGGGGCTCCCGTGCCAGTCCTATCGCCACGCAGATCCTGCGGCCCGCCGCCCTGAAGTCCAGTTCGTCCGGCTCTTCCGGGAGACCGAGTGCCGCGCGCATGACGTCCGGAAACACGGACTGCGCGTATTCGAAGGCCACGTACACGGGCAGATCGTGGTCGAGCCCGGCCGTCAGCTCGTCATGTCCGGCACGCCGCATGGCCTCGGCCCACAGCGCCGTCATACGGTCCCTGTCCTGCTTCCCGTACCCCATGCGCACCATGTGCGTCGCGAGTTCGTGCAGGGGGTCTCCGTATATCGCCAACTCCCAGTCGATGACGGTGAGTCGACGGTTGCGCCGGACGACGTTGGCCCGGTGGACATCGGTGTGGAGGAGTCTGAAGGGGCGCGAGGTGAGCCCGGTGTGGTTCCGCTTGAAGGTGGCCATCGCGTCCTCGGGGATCAGGACGTCATCGAAGAGGGAGCCGAAGGTGTCCCGGTTGGCCCGGTGCACCCGCTCCTCGGTGAAATCGACGAGCCAGTGCAGGAATCTTTCGCTGTCGCCGTCGTCCGGCCAGTCGGCGGGGCGGGGCGGCAGTTCGGTGACGGGGATCCGCGCGGTCCTGACGAAGAAGTCCGCGAACGCGCGCATCAGGTCGTCGTTCACGTCATCGTCGTGAATCTCTTCGCTGAGCGCCCGGCCTCTTCGGTAGGCGTGCAGAGAGTGGTCTCCGAAGTCGGCGAGGCAGCGTGGCACTTCCCGCAGATGGCGGGAGACGACCCGCAGCACCTCCGCCTCGCTCGGCCAGATGCGCGGCACCACCTCCACCGTGTCCAGCGGGATCCGCAGTTTCGCCCGGGCGAAGGGCACGGTGCCGAGCAAGAGGGCGAGTCCGACGCCGAGCGGCAGGATGTAGTTGATGTTGTGGTGGCCCCTGAGCACCTCACCGTTTCCGCGCAGTCTTCTGGACTCCGCGAGCCGGTGAACGAGCGCCTGATGCGCTCTGCGTGGCAGAGGGGACGGCATGGTCGCAGAATCTAGCGCCTCGTACCGCGCGCACCAGGCACCGGGTCGGACACTGTCAACTCCGCCGCCACGGTTGCCCGCTGTTGGCCGCGTCCTGTTCCCGCACGTCCGCGTGGCGGCGCATCCCCTGAACGGCTCATGGTCCCGACTCCCGGAAGGCGGCTGACGACACAACCCATTCGGAGCCGTGGCCACACGGGTTTGGTCCCGTCTCTAGACCGTCAGGTAGTCGGGTTCCAATGCCTCCCACAACGCGTCGAACCAGCTCTGCGTGTCGTCGACGAACTGCTCGTCCCGGGCGCCGTACTCCTTGTTGAAGGAGAAGAGCGTGGAGCGCGTACCCGAGGCATCGCGCAGCAGCATCGGCTCCCCGTCGACCTCCTCCTCGCGCTTCCCGATCGTGTAGTGAGCGAGGAGGACTTCGGTGTTGTTGAGCAGATACACCTTGCTGTACGGGGTGTTGTCCACCACGCGGAAGGCGGCGGTGACGGGGATCTCGTACCGGCGCTTGAGACGCCGGAAGTGCTGGCTGAGCACATTGATCTGGTACTCGTGCTGGGTCATGGAGCGGTCGTGCACGGCCTCGTCGACCTCCTCGTCGTGCCCCCAGCCGTCGGCGGGCGCGGGGTAGAGCAGTCGCTGCTCCTTGCTCGGCAGCACGATGCGGGCCGTGACCGACTCGGGGCGCACGCGGCCCTCTTCGATCAGCCGCATGGGGGCGTCCATCGACAGCATCAGCGTCTCCGCGGTGAGACAGACCGCGTCCAGCCGCACATGCGGCACCGCGAACGCGGCCTCCAGGCGCGGTGCCAGGCCGACCAGCGTGGGCTGGGGTTCCGTCTCGACGGCGACCGGCGGTGTGGCCACGGTGGGGGGCCTGCCCTTGGTGACGTTGCTGAGCAGACCCTCTGTATGAAGGCTGGTCAGGGCCTGGCGTACGGCGCCCCGCTCCACCCCGAACTCCTCCGCCAGCGCGGCCTGGGTCGGCAGCTTGGTGCCCGGTTTCAGCTCGCCGCCCCGTATGCGCCTGCGCAGGGTGTCGGCGATCTCCTCGGGCGAGTACTTTCTGCTGCCGTTCACCGCAACGTTCTCCTGGGTCTCAACCTCGCGCCAACTCAGGACAACTCTACGTCGGTTGGCAACCAACTCACCCTTGCGTTGCACAACCTCTATCGCGCCAGCAGCTTCCAGACGGAGTCGAACCAGGCCTGCATGCTGCTCACGAAGACGGAACCTTGGGAGTACGGGTCGTCGTCGCTGATGTGGTGCGTGCAAGTGGCCCCGAGTCCCAGGACGTCGATCACCTCGATCTCCTCGCCGTCATCGACCACGACGACCCTCTCCACCGCCTCGTACGGAGCGAAGAGCACTTCGGTGCCATTGAGGAGCCAGAGCCTGAACGCGGGCGTGAGGGGTGCGCTGCGCATCTCCAGACTGACGGACGAGGGCAGGCCCCATACCTTCAGATCCTGCACGAGACGTCGCAGCGACTCGGTGTGTCGGCGCCTGATCTCCCTCAGGCGCTCCTGCGGGCGGGGGTCTTCCGCGTCGTCCCTGGCCCGCGGATAGGGCAGGTCCAGGCCCTCGGACGGCAGCAGTACGCGCAGGGCGATCCGCTCCGGCGCGATCTCCCGGGCCCCGATCCGTTCCGCCTGCAGGCGGACGTGCGCGTCAAGGGACTCGGACGTGAGCGAGAAGACGTCAAGGGTGACTTCGGAGCGCTCGAAGGCCCGGCCGATGACCTCACCCGCCGACACGGGGCGACCCCGAGCCGTGCCGCTCGTAGTCCGAGCCACTCGTGCCGTTCTGATCACACGCGACCCACTGCCCTGGCGGGACTCGATCCATCCTTCGTCGGCCAACGCCCTCAACGCCCGCTGCACGGTATCCCTGGAGACGGCGAACTCCGCGGCCAGTTCTCGCTGCGGCGGCAACATGGTCCGCAGGGGATAGGCCCCGCTGGTTATGCGCTCGAGCAGCGTCTCCACGACCCGCCGGCATTCTCGCCCGCCGTAATCCCCTTGGCCCCCGCTCACGCACTCACCCCTCGGAGCGCAGCAGACCCAGCACCGTGTCCAGGGACGACACCGTGTGCGTGGCCCCGGAGGCCCGAAGTTCCCGCTCCTTGCGCTCGTTACGCGCGTAGCCCAAGAAGGGCACGCCGGCTGCCTCGGCCGCGTCGAAGTCGGAGGGTGCGTCGCCGATCATCAGGGCCTCGGACGGCGCGGCGCCCATCGCGTTCAGCGCCCGGGTCAGGCAGTACGGGTTCGGCTTCATGAGGGCCAGGTTCTGGGTGCGGCCGTAGACGTGCGGCGCGAAACACTCCGTGAGGCCACGGCTCTCCAGATACTGGGCCGCCACCAACGGGGAGTTGTTGGTGGTGATGGCCAGCCGGGAACCCACAGCGGCCCACGTCCTGATCAGCGGATCCGCGTAAGGGGTGGGATACGCCGTCGCCGCGGCCTTGAGCTCCAGCAGGGTGAGACGCTCTTCCAGCTCCATCACCAGGTCGCTGTCGGGATGTCTGCGATTGACCGCCTGCACGACGACGTGCGGGTCCGGATGCACCCGCTCCTCCTCTGTCAGCAGCTCGCGCAGCCCCAGGTCCTCGAGCCACTGCACCAGCTCCCTGGCCACTCGCTGCGCCGGGAGCCCCGCGAACAGCCGGCAGATCGGCCCGTCGAAGTCGAAGAGCACGAACCGCGCGCTCTTGATCAATTCCCGGAGGGATTCAGTCTCTTTCGCCACCGGATCAGTCTGCGTCGCCGTTTCTGAAGTCACTAGGAGAGTGTCAGGTCCGTGGTGATGGTTTCCCAGAGGGCGTTGAACCACTTCTGTGATTCCTCCACGAAGGCGGCGTCCCGTTGGCCGGCTCGCTTCTCGAAGGAGAAGAGGAGGGAGGCGGAGCCGAGAGTGTCGTACATCTCGAGGGTTTCGCTGTCCCACTCCTCCTCCCGCTTGGTGATCATGTAGTACGAGATCAGTGCCTCCGACTCGTTGAGGAGGTACAGCTTCACCGGCGGGGTGAACGGCAGGGCGCGGAAGGTCACGCGGACATCGATGCCGTGGGAGGAGCGCAGGGAGTGGAGGTTGTGGCGCAGGACGTGCCCCTGGGCATTGCGCTGGGCCAGCCACCGTTCGTGGACCGAGTCGTCCTCGCCGCGTCCCTCGACCGGGACCGGGAACGCGAGGTTGATGTCTCGGGAGGGCAGCAGGATCCGTACGTCGATCGACTCAGGACGGATCCTGCCCTCATGGATCAGGCGCACCGGTTCACCGAGAGCCAGCATCAGGGTCTCCGCGGTCAGGCACGCGGCGTCCACGCGGACGTGCGGCGCCGCGAACGCCTCGGCGAGGCGCGGCGCCAGTCCCACCATCGGTGGCTGAGGCTCGTCCCGGGGCTGGGGAACCTCCGCGATCCGCGGTGGGCTGCCCTTGCTGACGTTGCTGAGGAGGCCGTCCTCCTGGAGAGCGCGCAGGGCTTGCCGGACGGTGCCGCGCTCGACGCCGAACTCGTCCGCCAACTCGGCCTGGGTGGGCAGGCGGTCCCCTGCCTTCAGGTCTCCGCTGCGGATCCGGTCCCGCAGGGCGTCGGCGATCTCCTGGGGCGAGAGCCTTCTGTTGCCGTTCACTGCGACGTTCTCCTGGGTCACGACCAAACGCTACAACTCTGCTCCATCTAACGGGAGTTGTTTGAAAGTTGTTTATGACATAGGACCAAGTGGGGACAACATAACAAGAGTTGGTTACCAACTTGGCCAAGATGGCGGAAGTTTTGCCTCCCCCTCGCCCATCCGTGGCACGTACCACCCCGAGCAGGTCACAGAAGAAGCAGGAGGTACCACCATGCCCGCCATCGCCCTCCTCTCCGCCGTCTTCGTCGTCGGCTTCGAGCAGCTCGTCCAGTGGCACTACGGTCCGATGGGCATCGTCGGACTGCTGCTGCTCACCATCGGGATCAAGGCGAAGAGTCCTATGTGCAGCTCCATCGGGGCGGTCGTGCTCGCCCTGATGGTCGCCGGACCCGCCCTGTGAGCTGCTGCGACGCCTCCCGCCCAGGAAGCCTCGAAGCAGCCTCGGAGGCCATCAGTTCGTGAGCAGCAGCTCCGAGCTGATGGTCTCCCACAGCGCGTTGAACCACAGGTGGGACTGCTCCACGAACGTGGTGTCCCGCAGACCGGCGCCCTGAGTGAAGGGGAAGAGCATGGACTGCGTGCCCTGGACGTCGTACATCTCCAGGTGCACATCGTCGATCTCCTCCTCGCGCTTGGTCAGGGTGTAATACGCGAAGAGGGCCTCGGTGCCGTTGAGCAGATACAGCTTCACGGGCGGGGTGAAGGGCAGCGCCCGGAAGGTGACGTTCACGTCGATGCCGTGTGTGAACCTCAGGGCGAGCAGATTGTGGCGCAGCACCTGACCCTGGGCATTACGGTTGGCCAGCCAGTTGCGCTGGAGCCGGCCGTCGGCGGAGGGGTCGACAGGGGCAGGGAAGGCGAGGTCGATATCGCTGCTCGGCAGCAGCACACGGACGTCGACCCTGGCTGGTTTTATACGCCCCGCGTGGATCTGGCGCAGGGGCTCGCCCATGGCGAGGGTCAGCGAGATCGACGTCAGACACAGCGCGTCGATCTCCACATGAGGGGCCGCGAAGGCGGCCGCTATCCGCGCGCCGAGTGCCACCGTGGTGGGCTGCGGCGGGGCTTCCGGGCCGGTCAGAGCGGTTTCCGGGTGGTCGGCGACGGTCGCGGGGCTCCCCTTGGACACGTTGACGAGCAGATGCTCCGACTGCAGGATGCGCAGGGCCTGGCGTACGGCACCGCGCTCGACGCCGAACTCGTCGGCGAGCTTGGCCTGCGTGGGCATGCGCTGACCCGCCCGCAGCTGACCGGACCTGATCCGGCTGCGCAGCTCGTCGGCCACCTCTCGGTGTGACCTCTGTGGCCGTGGTGACCTGTTCCGCCCACTGACGGCGGCGTGTTCCGGCTCCACGACCAAACACTACAACTTCCCGCCATCTTTGGGCAGTTACTTGATAGGTGGTTATGAGTCGACCCAACGCGGAGATAAGTACCATTGAGTTGGTCGCCAACTTGCGCAACATGGTCAAACTTCCCGGGGGTTGGCCGCCGGAGTCGCACCTGTCAGCCAGGTGGACCGGGCGGACGGTCCTCAGCGGGGGTCCACCTCCCCGTCCCGAAGGAGGGACCGTCATGCCGCTCATCGCCCTCGCCGTCGCCGCCCTCGCCATCGGATTCGAACAGCTCATCCAGTGGAAGTACGGGCCGATGGGCATCATCGCGTTCGTCGCACTGTCCATCGGCCTCAAGGCCAAGAACACCGTGATCAGCGGCATCGGAGCGGTGATCCTCGTGATGCTGCTCGCCCAGTCCGGCTGACCGGGCCCCGTCGTCCGGCAGTCCGGCTGGCCGGGCTCCCTTCCGGAGGGGAGCCGGGAGCTCGGTCAGTCCGCACCACCGCACAGCACAGCCACAACTGAATGCGCAGCCACAACTGAATCGCTACGGATCACAAGTCATCGCCCGCGCGGAAGGAGAAGGATCAGAAGGTGTCCAGGACCCACGGTCGCCTGGACGTGGGGGAGCAGGGCGTCGCCAACGATGGCGGCGCCCGCTCGTTTTGCCCGCCCCCGGCCCAGCGTTTGTTCGGTGCGCCCCGTCAGGGGCGCGGGGAACTGCGCGACAAGCCCCCACCTACCCGCAGCAGAAGAACCACCCACGGGGTCTGGGGCGGAGCCCCAGATACGGGACGGGCAGGGGCGGAGGGGGCGAAAACTCGGCGCTCCAGCCCCCGCCCACGCCCACGCCCGCTCAGAACGTCGCCCGGATCTCCCCCACCTCGCGCCCCCCACCCAGCAGCGGCGCCCGCCCGATCCGCGACACCACCGGTGCGTCCACCCCCAGCAGGCCCAGCGCCCGTGCCAGGACGGGCCCCAACGCCCGGCCCCCACCGTCGTCGATCTTGAAGGCGAGGGCCCGCCCGTCCGGAAGGGCGACCGCCTGGACGGCCTCCGCGCCCATCTTGGAGAGGGCGCCCGGCACCTCCCGCATGAGCCAGGTGTCGGGACGCCGCGTACCGGCGACGTACTCGGGGTGGGCACGCATGGCGTCGGCGACGCGGCGTTCGGCGGAGCCGGGAGCGGCGAGGACGAAGGACCGGAAGGCGCGGGCGAGGCCCGTGAGGCTGATGGCCATCAGGGGCGCCCCACAGCCGTCCGTGCCGACCGCGGCGACGGACTCCCCGGCCACCTCCTCGACCACGGAGTGGATCAGCTCCTGGAGCGGGTGCCCGGGGTCGAGGTACGACTCCGTCGGCCAGCCCCGCAGCGCGCACACCGCGAGCATCGCCGCGTGCTTGCCGGAGCAGTTCATGGTGACCCGGTCGCGGACGGCACCCGCGGCGAGGTAGGTCTCCACCTCGGCGGGGTCGAGCGGCAGATCGGGCGGGCACTGGAGCTGCCCGGTCGTCAGCCCGTGCTCAGCCAGCATCTTCTGGACAAGATCGCGGTGGAAGGCCTCCCCGGAGTGGCTCGCGGCGGCGAGGGCGAGACGCTCCCCGGCCAGGTCGAGCCCCGCGCGCAGCACACCCGCCGCCTGCATGGGCTTGTTCGACGAACGCGGGAAGACCGGCGTCGCCACCTCGCCGAGCGCCAGCTCGATGGACCCGTCCGCGGCCAGCAGCACCAGGCTGCCGCGATGGCGGCCCTCGACGAAGCCGGAACGTACGACCTCGGCGAGGACAGGGGACACGGAGGAGACGGAGGGGACAGAGGGGACGGAGCGTGCGGCGGGTATGTCGGGTACGCCGGGTATGTCGGGTGTGGACGAGTCTGCGAGAGGGGCGGCGGACATCGGCGGTGGCCTTCCGGGACGGGGACCCACCCAGGCGGCCGGCCCGGGCATCCCGGTCCCGCGCCCCCACGCGTCCGCGATCCGGGCCTTGCGGGCCCCGGACACGGCCGCCGCGACGACGGAAGGGCGCTGCCGGCCGGGCACGGCCACCGCGCCGCCGAACCGGGTCTCCCCGAACCGCGCGCGACCACCGCAACCACGAACCAGCGCCGCCAGGCCCGAGGCTCAGCCACCACATCCCCACGAACCGGATCCACCGGACCGAGACACAGCCACCGCAACCAACAAACCAGGACTCCCCAGGCAGAGCCACGGGACCGAAGAACCGGGCGGTCGACCGGGGAACACACCCCCGGCCCCGGACCGGCCCCTGAAGGCCGCCGTGACCGCCGTACGGCCCCGGGATCGCCGGGGCCGCCGCGTCACATGAGCAGGTCGTCTACTTGTGCTTCGCCTTCACGGTACCTGCGAGCGATCTCGGCGCTGCAATCGTCGGCCGTGCGCTGCAGCTGCTGGCGCCGCCGGGAGACCTGCTGCTCGTAGCGGACGAGCCGTCCCATGCCCGCGCACAGCTCGTCGTCCGTGCGGGCGCCCAGGTCGGACAGCTCCACCTCCGCGAGCATGTCCGCGGCCAGCGCCCGGTACTCCTCGCCGTGCGGTGTGCCCACTGTCACATGGCGAGCCGACGAACGGTGCCGGGCGGGCGCGTCCGTCAGGATCTCCGAGAGCCGTTCGACGACCGACGGCTGCCCGGGGCCGACGACCGACAGCCGCCCCGAAGCCGGGGAAGGCGCCCGCTGCTCTCCGCGGCGCGCCAGCTCCGCCCGCAGGATGTCGATACGTCCCTGGAGCAGCCGCCGCACATAGCTGAGGTCGGCCTCGTCCCGTTGGGCGTCCCGACGCAGCGTCCGCAGCTCGGGCAGCCGGAGCTCGGCGAGGTCGTGAGGGGGCGGGTCGGCGGACAGCGGGCTGCTGTCGGTGCGCTGCACCGGCGGCCGGACCGTCATCCCTCCCGCCCGCCCAGCCCGTGGGCTCGTACGGGTCAATGACACGGCCCCGGGCGGCTGCCCGGTACTCGGTGTGCTCATGTGCCTCTACCGTCCCCTCGACCGGCGCGGTCCACCCCATGGATACACCGCAACACACCGCATCGTGCCACCCCGAGTGGTCGCTATGTGACCGAGTGCCCCCGATAAGCCCCAGATGGGGGGTTAGTGACCCCCGGAAATCACGCGAAGGGCCCGCACGACGGACCTTCGGCGCCGCACGGCATCATGGTCCGTATGCGTGCGGTGGTGCAGAGGGTGGACGGTGCGAGCGTCGTCGTGGACGGCGAGACGGTCGGCGAGATCAACGGTGAGGGGCTGTGCGTCCTCGTCGGGGTCACGCACGAGGACACCAAGGAGAAGGCGGCCCAACTCGCCCGCAAACTCTGGTCCCTTCGGATGCTGGCCGACGAGAAGTCATGCTCCGACATCGACGCGCCGCTGCTCGTCATCAGCCAGTTCACCCTGTACGGGGATGCCCGCAAGGGCCGCCGGCCCACGTGGAACGCCGCCGCTCCCGGCGATGTGGCCGAGCCCCTCG
The DNA here is from genome assembly GCF_042894545.1 of Streptomyces sp. NPDC001530. Lineage (NCBI taxonomy): Bacteria > Bacillati > Actinomycetota > Actinomycetes > Kitasatosporales > Streptomycetaceae > Streptomyces > Streptomyces sp. NPDC001530. Next base: position 19,758 of record NZ_JBIAVS010000034.1, on the reverse strand, counting down.
TCGAGGAGGTCGTCGCTCAACTCCGCGCGCTGGGCGCGACGGTGGCGACGGGGCGCTTCGGTGCGCAGATGCGGGTGTCCCTGACGAACGACGGGCCCTTCACGGTGCTGCTGGAGATGTGAGGCACCCGGCGTCGGGGTTGCCGTCGGGGTGGGTGCGCTTCCGGCGCTGACAGGGTGCCGCTGCGCCCACCCCTACGACGGCTACGGCTCGACCACGACCTCCTGTGCCGCCGCCGTCGAGTCCGCTACCAGGCGTGCGTCCACCGGTACGTTCCGCTTCACCAGGGCCAGGGCGATCGGGCCCAGTTCGTGGTGGCGTACGGAGGTGGTGATGAAGCCGATCTTGCGGCCTTCGGGGCCTTCGTCGGCGAGGCGCAGTTCGGTGCCGTGCGGCGGCAGATGGACCTCGCTGCCGTCGAGGTGCAGGAAGACGAGGCGGCGCGGCGGCTTGCCCAGGTTCTGGACGCGGGCGACGGTCTCCTGGCCGCGGTAGCAGCCCTTCTGGAGGTGCACCGCGCTGCCGATCCAGCCCAGCTCGTGCGGGATGGTGCGGTGGTCGGTCTCGAAGCCGAGGCGCGGGCGGTGGTGCTCGACGCGCAGCGCCTCGTAGGCCAGCAGTCCGGCCGGGGGGCCGTGCTGCTCCGCGTACGACTCCAGGTCCGTACGCGGCAGGAAGAGGTCACGCCCGTACGGCGTCTCGCGTACGACGACGCCCTCGGGGACCTCGGCGATGGAACCGGCCGGGAGGTGCACGATCGCGAAGTCGGGCGTGCGGTCGGCGACTTCGACCCGGTAGAAGAACTTCATCGACTCCAGGTACGCGATCAGCGCCTCCTGGGTGCCGGGTTCGGCGTGCATCCAGACCGTCTCGCCGTCGTCGACGAGATACAGCGCGTGCTCGATGTGGCCGTGCGCGGAGAGGATCAGCGCCTCCGTGGCGCGGCCCGCCGGCAGGTCCGAGACGTGCTGCGTGAGCAGCAGGTGCAGCCAGCTGAGCCGGTCCTCACCGGTGACCGTGACCACGGCGCGGTGGGAGAGATCCACGAAGCCGGTGCCGTCGGCGAGGGCACGTTGCTCTCGGAACAGGTCGCCGTAGTGGGCGGCGACGGGTTCGTCCACGCCCTCGGCGGGAACGGCGCCGGGCAGGGACAGGAGGGGGCTCTTCATATCCACACAGCCTACGACCCGGTAGCTGCCGATTTTATTTCTTCTTGGCCGCGCAGTCCTTGCAGCGGCCGAAGATCGCGAAGTGCTTCATGTCCGTCTCGAAGCCGAACGTCTCGCGCAGCTTCGCCGTGAACTCGGCGGCGACCGAGACATCGGCCTCGATGACGTTCGTGCAGTCGCGGCACACCAGGTGGAGGTGGTGGTGCCGGTCGGCGAGGTGGTACGTCGGCGCGCCGTGCCCCAGGTGGGCGTGCGAGACCAGCCCGAGCTCCTCCAGGAGCTCAAGGGTCCGGTAGACCGTGGAAATGTTGACCCCCGACGCCGTCTTCCTCACCTCGATGAGGATGTCGTCGGGGGTCGCGTGCTCCAGGGTGTCCACGGCTTCGAGGACAAGCTGGCGCTGCGGCGTCAGCCGGTAGCCGCGCTGCCTCAGGTCGCTCTTCCAGTCGGTGCTCACCACACTGGAAGTCTAGGACCATTCCAGGTGCTGCCGACCGGATGAAGTACTCGGAGAGCTACTTGAAGAGCTGCTTGAAGACCTACTTGAAGAACGCGATGCCGTCGTCCGGCATGTCGTCCGGCAGGGCCTTCGCCCAGCGCTCGACGTCCTCCGGGGTGACGACCTTCTTCAGGTGCGCGGACATGTAGGGGCGCAGCTCGACCTCGGGGGTCTGCTTCTCGCCGACCCACATGAGGTCGCTGTTCACGTACCCGTACAGGCGCTTGCCGCCGCTGTACGGACCCGAGGCCGCCGTGCGCGCGACCGCGTCCGTGACCAGGTCGATCTGCGGCTTCTTGTCGGCCAGCTCGCCGTACCAGATCTCGACGACACCGTCGTCGCGGGTCATGACGACCTCGACCTTGCGGTTGCCGTCGACGCGCCAGAAGCCGGACTCGCTCTCCAGCGGCCTGACCTTGTTCCCGACCGCGTCGAGCACCCAGGTGTGCGAGTGGTACTCCAGGAAGTCCCGCCCGTCGTGGGTGAAGGTGAGCTCCTGCCCGAAGTTGCACTTCTCGGAGCCGGGGAAATCGTGGACGCCGGCGCCGGCCCAGTTGCCGAGCAGGAAGGCGAGGGGGACCAGGTCCTTGTGGAGGTCGGACGGGATCTCGATCATGAGCTCGGAAATTCCTTGATGGGGGTCAGCGCTGGCCCTGGTACAGCTTCTTCACGGCCAGCCCGGCGAAGGCGAGCACGCCGACGCAGACCAGGACCAGCAGGGTTTCGAAGAAGATCTCCACGGGTGCTCCTCGGATGAGCGGGGTTGCGGTGTACACAAGAGCCGGGCCCCAGCTTACGCGGCCGGGGCCCGGCCCTCTTTGTCAGGTGCACCCAAGTGCACCCAGGCGGGCTCAGCCGAGCAGCTGGCTCTGCAGGATCACCGTCTGCTGGAACGGGACCGCCCGCGCGGTGCCCTTCCGGGACTGGACGATCAGCGCGAGGGTGTCCCCGGCGGAGAGATACGCCTGACGGACCTGTTCGGCGCCGTACGGCTTGCTCTCCACGTACGAGAACCGCGTGATGTCGTCGACTGCGGCACGCTCCGGGAACTGCTCGTCCCGCTCGGTCTCCGCGGCCCCGCGCACCGCGTACTGCGGGGAGTCGTAGTTCGCGAGCTCGGTGCTGATCAGCTCGTCCGCGACGGCCGCGGTGTCGAACTGCAGCAGGTAGATCCGCGTACGCGTACCGTCCTCGGTGGTCCAGCCGCGCGCGGCGATGTGCCGCAGACCGTAGTCGGTCATCTTCTGCCCGACGGTCTCCCGGTCCGCCTTCTCGGCGTACTCCGCCAGGAAGGTCTTCCTCGCCAGCCAGCCGTCCTCGCCGCGCAGCGCCGCGTCGCCCTTCGCGCCCTTGGGGGCGGGGAGGAGCAGCTTGCGCAGGTCGGCGTAGTGGGTGCCGGCCTTGTTCGCCTCGACGAGCGGGCCGGGACTGCCGGACGGCAGCGGCGGCTTGACGATGGTCGGGTAGTCCCAGCGGCCGTCCGACTCCGTCGCCAGACCGGGTACGCCGGTGCGCTCCATCCGCGTGATGCCGTACGCGGCCGACGTGCCGACCGCGCCGAAAACCACCACGGCGGCGGTCCAGCGCAGCACGGCGCGCAGGACCCGGCGGTCCTTCTTCACCCGGGGTGCCGGGGGTTCGACGGCCATGGGCGGGGCCTCGGGCATCGGCGGCAGGTACGCCTGTTGCTCGGTCTGCTCGGTCATACCGCCTCCCCCGGCTCAACGATGCGGTCGAGCTGCTCGCGCAGGAGCGCCGCGACCCCCTTGGTGTTCAGTGGCTTGGCCGCCTCCGCCGTGACGCTGACCAGCACGTCGCCCTCGTAGGCGGAGCAGTACATCACGTCGATCTCGTCGTCGGCGTCCTTGGGCGGCAGGAAGCACTCGGCGTTCTTGTGGCCCTCGATCTTCGGTCCCTTGCGGAAGATGGAGAGAGCGTCGAGGAACTCGTTCTGGAACGTCGACATGTTCCGGACCGCCCTCTTGTCCTCCATCTGCATCAGCTCGACGCTCACGGTGAAGGCCCGCTCGGCGTAGACCGGGGAATCGCCCGCGTTCGCCGTGCTCAGGTAGCTGCGCATCACCATGCCCTTGGTGTGCTGCTTGTCGATCTGCTTCTCCAGCCGCCGCCGCTGGGAGCGGGGCAGATCGCGGATCGACTCCTTGCGCAGGGCGGCGGCCTCGCCCCCGCTGAGCGCGGCGTCGGAGCCGAACTCGGCGATGTCCGGGCCCCGGCTCCAGCCGTCGGTCTCGTACGGCACGAGCATGGCCGCGAGCCCCGAGGCCGCCTTCGCCTTCTTGGCGTCCTGCTTCGCGGCCTTCGGGAACTTCCAGACCGGCGCGCCCGCGTCACGGTCGGCGTCCTGGACGGTCACGACGGTGTAGCCGGTGCCACCGATGACGGCGCCGACGAGGAGGACGGAAGCGGCGACGGCGGCGATACGGCCGCGACGGCCGGGCTTCTTCGTCTCCGGAGCGGCTTCGGGCGCGGGCTCCGGAGTGACCTCAGGTGCCTCAGGTGCCTCAGGTACGGAATCCACGGGCTGTACGGGCTCCACGGGTCCCGGTGTTGTCGATTGCTCCTCGGTCGTCACAGCCGCTCCATCTGCCGCTTGGCCAGGTCCATGATCTTCGCCTTGGAGATCGGCTTGGCGTCGTAGATCCAGATCTCCATGGCGATGTCACCGCGCCAGGCGTGCGCCTGCGCCTTGTACAGCGGCAGGTACCCGGCCTTCCGCTCGGGCTGGTCGCTGACGTAGGCCATGCCGTCGCCCGTGCCGGGAATGGGCCAGGCGCTGGTGTCGTCCACGTTCCAGTCGCCGACCCTGTCGGCGGCGGCGAGGCTCTCCTCCTGGCGGTACTGCACGAGCCGGATCTCGACGGTCTGAGTGGTGCCCATGCGCCACTCGACACCCGCCGCACGACGGAACTGGTCGGCGAGCAGGCCTCTGAACTCGCCGTCCGAGTTCTTGAGCTGGTCCGCGTAGTCGGCGGTGTCCAGCCAGCCGTCATCGCCCGCCGGGAACTGCGGGTCCCGCGCCCCCTTAGGCCGCTTGATCAGCAGCTTGCGCAGGTCGCCGTCGGTCTTCACCCGACGGTCCTGGGCGGCCGACAGGGGCTCGGGGCCCGCGCCCTTGGCCTGCGCGACCACCGGCTGGGACAGGGACGCCAGCTTGGTGGGCTCGCGGTCGGCTTGGACCAGATAGCCGGCACAGGTACCGGCGACGAGCCCGAGCACGGCGGCGGTGGCGATCAGCAGGGTCGTACGCCCGCGTCGACGCACGCGCGCTTCAGGCACCTCCGGTGCTTTTGGCGCTTCCGACTCTTGCGGCACCTGAAGTACTTCAGGTGCCGCGGGTGTTTCAGGTCTTTCAGGTACTTCTGGTGTTTCCGAGACTTCCAAGACGTCCCCCCACGGAACGTGAAGCGCGGATTCCGTATCCGCGCGCACAGGAGACCCATGGCTGACGCATGAAGTTGCACGGGAGTTGATTACGATTCGGACTACCATTCGGCCATGGCGAAGAAGCTCGTGATCAAGGTGACGGCGGGGGCCGATGCCCCGGAGCGCTGCTCACAGGCGTTCACCGTCGCGGCCGTGGCCGTGGCCAGTGGCGTCGATGTCTCTCTCTGGCTGACCGGCGAGTCCTCGTGGTTCGCGCTGCCGGGCCGCGCCGCAGAGTTCGAGCTTCCGCACGCGGCGCCGCTGCCCGACCTGATCGACTCGATCCTGGCCGCAGGGCGCATCACGCTCTGCACGCAGTGCGCGGCCCGCCGCGCGATCACGGAGAAGGACGTCCTGGAGGGCGTACGCATCGCTGGCGCCCAGGTGTTCGTGCAGGAGGCGCTGGGGGACGAGACGCAGGCACTCGTCTACTGAGTCGCCCGATTATTGGTCGCGTGACGCGTGTGCCGCGGCCGACGCCTCCCGTGCTTCTCATGCGTGTGCACCCAGAGGCAGAAGGGGTGCCCCGCCGGGTCGAAGAAGACCCGTACGTGCTCCTGGGGCTGGTATTCGGCGAGCCTGGCCCCCTCGGCGAGGGCGCGCGCCGTCTCCGAGGCCAGGTCGTCGACCTCGATGTCGAGGTGCATCATCATCCGCTGGTCGCCGGGGCCCGCCGGCCACACGGGCGGCGTGTAGAGCCGCTCGGTCTCGAAGGCGAGCGCGGTGCCGCCGTACGACGGGCCGATGAGCACCCAGTCCGGCTCCTCCGCGCGCTTCACGTAGCCGAGCAACCGCATGTAGAAGTCGGCCAGCGCGTGCGCGTCGGGCGCGTCGAGCACCACGGTGGACAATCTCGTAAGCGACATATGCGCCTTTCTCATGCCGTCTACTGCCGCCGCTACCGGCCTGCTACCGCCGCTGTCGCCCGTCTACTGCCGCGGCTTCTTGCCGTCCAGCTCGTCCCACCACTCGTCGGACTTGGGGTCACCGGACGGGTCGTCCCACCACCGGTCCTCCGGCCCGCGCCGATTGGCTACCATCGCGGCCAGCGGCGGAATCACCATGGCCACCACACACATCCCGACAGCCACGGGAACCGACCACAGCCGCACGACTCCCCAGGCCAGGACGAAGAGCCCGATGCACGTCCCCATCATGGCGAAGTACACATGCCGCCGTCGCGCGTACATGCATCCAGCGTAGGCCCGGGAAAGCTGTCCGGCACAAGGCCGCGCAGGCCGACAGCTCCCACCTCACGGGCGCACCGGACCACCCCCGACGGACAGAGTCCGGCGCAGCGCCCGGAAGCCTGCGAAGCAGTGCGAGAGGCGCGTCAAAGAGGGGTCACCTGCCGCCGTCGCGGGCCTGACAAGCCGAAGGGCCGCACCCCGATCCGGTAAGCGTCCAACCCCCGGGGGTGCGGCCCTTCGGCCGTTCTTTGCGCGTCAGACGGCGATCGCGACCTCCGCGAGGCCACCCGTCTGGGCGACGACCGTACGGTCGGCGGTGCCGCCGGGCACCAGGGCCCGCACGGTCCACGTGCCCTCGGCCGCGTAGAAGCGGAACTGTCCGGTGGCCGAGGTCGGGACCTCGGCGGTGAACTCGCCGGTCGAGTCCAGGAGGCGGACGTAACCCGTCACCGGCTCGCCGTCCCGGGTCACCTGGCCCTGGATCGTGGTCTCACCGGGCTTGATCGTCGAGGCGTCGGGGCCGCCTGCCTTCGCTCCACACATATTTCGATTCCGTCCTTCAGTCCTTCAGGCCTTGAGGGTTACTTGTTGGCGCCGAGCTCGATCGGGACGCCGACCAGGGAGCCGTACTCGGTCCAGGAGCCGTCGTAGTTCTTGACGTTCTCCACGCCGAGCAGCTCGTGCAGCACGAACCAGGTGAGCGCGGAACGCTCACCGATGCGGCAGTACGCGATGGTGTCCGTGGCGAGGTCGACCTGCTCCGCGGCGTAGAGCTCCTTGAGCTCGTCGTCCGACTTGAAGGTGCCGTCGTCGTTGGCGTTCTTCGACCACGGGATGTTGCGGGCGGTCGGGACGTGACCCGGACGCTGCGACTGCTCCTGCGGCAGGTGGGCCGGGGCGAGCAGCTTGCCGCTGAACTCGTCGGGCGAGCGGACGTCGACCAGGTTCTGCGAGCCGATCGCGGCGACGACGTCGTCACGGAAGGCGCGGATCGCGGTGTTCTGCGCCTTGGCCTTGTAGTCGGTGGCGGCGCGGTCGGGCAGCTGCGAGCCGTCGACCAGGTCGCGGGAGTCGAGCTCCCACTTCTTGCGGCCGCCGTCGAGGAGCTTCACGTTCTCGTGGCCGTACAGCTTGAAGTACCAGTAGGCGTACGAGGCGAACCAGTTGTTGTTGCCGCCGTAGAGGACGACCAGGGTGTCGTTGCCGATGCCCTTCGACGAGAGGAGCTTCTCGAAGCCCTCCTGGTCGATGAAGTCACGGCGGACCGGGTCCTGGAGGTCCTTGGTCCAGTCGATCCGGATGGCGTTCTTGATGTGGTTCTTCTCGTACGCGGACGTGTCCTCGTCGACCTCGACGATGGCCACGCTCGGGTCGTCCAGGTGGTCCTGGACCCAGTCGGCGTCTACCAGGACGTCGCTGCGGCTCATGCTCTTTCTCCTCCGGGGCAGTTGCGGCGGGGCGGTGCGTTAGAGAGGGGTGCGCGGTCATGCCGGTGACGGCCGTGAGGCGCAGGGGCGGCCCTGACAAGAGGGGTCGAAGGGCCCGGCTCGCGGAAGGACGAACGCTTCCGCTCAGAAGGTGCGACAGAGCATGGCGGCGACGCGGCACAGGTCGACTGCCCGCCGCTTCGTGAGATCCGCCTGTCGCTTCATGACGTCGATCGTAGGGACGGACAGGCGGCCATGTCACCGGCGTGTCGGATCCTGAGACGCGATCGTCCGCAATGCGAGACGCGAGGAAGGTCGAGGTCGCGCCCGCCCCGGTTCCGAGCGCCTGTAGCCGTCGTCACATCGACATCGCATCTGCTGATCGGACGGGGCCGTCTCGCCTTTCGGACAACCGGCCCTCCTCCCCGGCGCTTCCTACCCGACCAGCTTGACGTCCGAACCCTTCACCGAGATGTCGACGCCGTTCTTCGCCGCCTGGACCTTGTCCAGCTGGATGCCGCCGGGCAGTTCGTCGATCTTCTGCTGGAAGTCGGTGATCGCGCGGATCCGGCCCTCGGCGAGCTCGACGCCCAGCTTGGGCAGGGAGTCGGCGTGCACCCTCACCGTGTCGCCCGAGACCGTGACGGAGCTGAGGACGGAGACCGGCTGGGGCAGCTTGGTGCCGAGGACGGTGGCCTCGACCGTGACCTTGATCTTGCCGTTGCCGCCGTCGGAGAGGCCGATCACCTGGGCGGTGACACCTGAGGCGACCTGGGTGGGCTCGGCCTTGGCGGCCTTGAGCAGCTCGTCGTACGCGATGGTCGCGGTGCCGGTGGCGCTGCTGGCCGTGGCGGAGCTGTAGTCGCCGCTGAAGGCGACGCCGTGCATCTCGGCGCTGAGGTCGTCGATGCGGATCGTGGAGGCGGCGGCGTTCGTACCGCCCGTCGGGGCCTCGTAGTTCTTGATGCCGATCTTCACGTCGTCGAGCTCGCCGCCGACGACCTGGGTGAGGAAGGGGAAGCCCTCGATGGACACGTCAGGGGTGCTGGCCAGGCCCTCGGTGCTCTTGATCCGGTCCGCCGCCTCGTCCTCCGCGAACCCGACCGCCACCCGGTCCGCGATCACGAACAGGCCGCCCAGAATCACGACGACGATCAGGATTATTCGCAGTGCGCGCATGCTGGGTGTTCCCCCACCTAGGACGGCCCGGTCTGGTCTGGATCTCAGCGACCTTGGTCTGGTCTCGACGACCGAGTGGCCGCCGATCGCGAGCCTAACCCCGAAGGGCCCCCGGAAAGGGGGCCCTTCAGCAGGGTTGTCGATCACCTGTGACGAAGCGCGGCGCCTAGCTCAGCGCGCGGCCCAGGAGGTAGACCGCCGGGGCCGCGGCGGCCAGCGGAAGGGCCACGCCCGCGGTGAAGTGGACGAACCGGGACGGGTAGTCGTAGCTCGCGACCCGGTGGCCGATCAGCGCGCAGACGCCCGCGCCGAGACCGAGGAAGGCGCCCTGCGTGCCCAGGTCGGTCATCCCGCCGACCGCGACACCGGCGCCCGCGGCGGCCAGCAGCGCCACCGCCACGGAAGCCGCCGTGGGCAGCGGCAGCGCGCGGGCGAGGATCGCCACGGCGACGGCGGCCGCGCCCACCGTGACGGCGTCCGGCTCCGCCGCGAGGTGTCCGGCCGCGACGATCGCGAGCGCCGCCGAGGCGACGGTCGCCATCAGGCCGTACATCCGGGTGTCCGGGTCGGCGTGGCTGCGCAGCTGCAGGACCAGGCTGAGCAGGACCCACACACCGAGGGTGCCGAGGATCGCGGCGGGCGCGTTCTCCCGGCCCGCGGCGAGCAGCGCCACGTCCGCGGTCACCGCGCCCAGGAACGCCAGCGCGATGCCCTGCCGGGCCGGCCACATCCCGTTCAGCCGGAACCATCCCGCCGCGGTGACGGCCTGCAACAGCACGAGCGGCACGACAAGCGCGTACTCCCCGATCGCCGCCGCACCCGACAACAGCAGCCCGAGCACCGCCGTGAGCGCCGCAGGCTGCATCCCGGGCTCGATGATCGGCGACCGCCCTTCGGCCCGCGCCCGCTGGGCATCGGTGACCCGGGAGTTACCAGTGACGGTCGGGGGCCCGTAGTCAGGGGTGTCCGGGGAGATGGGCGCGTTTTGAGGGGCCGGAGCGCCGGTGCCGTAGGCACTACCGCTTTGGGCAGTCGTCCCTTGGGCAAAGCCACCAGCGCCGGGTGCCTCGTGAGCAGGCGGCTCGTACCCGGGCGTCCACTCGGGCGCCGGCGCCTCCGGCGGCAGGGGCTGGGCGTAAGCGCCGTAGGAAGACGGCTCGCCGTACCCCTGCGGCGGCAGATACGCCGTATCCGCAGCCGACACCGGCGCCTGCGCCTGCGTCTCCCAGGTCTGCCCCTCCCACTGCTGCGTGTACTGCTGCCACTCGGGCTGCTGCTGCGCGGGCTGCTGAGGCTGCTGATACGGGTCGTACCCCTCGTACGGGGGCTCATACGGCTGGTTGCTCATCGTCTCGCTCACCCTCCTGCGAACGGCGGGAGCACCTCGACCGTGCCGCCCTCGGCCAGCCGTACCGTCTCATGCTCGCGGGTCCCCACGGGGTCGCCGTCGATGAGGAACGAGCATCGCCGCAGGACGCGGACGAGTTCGCCGGGGTGTCGCTCACGGGCCGCGTCGAGCGCCTCGGCGAGCGTGCTCGCGTCGTACGGCTCCTCGGCGACGCCTGCCGCGGCCTTGGCGGCGGCCCAGTAACGCACCGTGCCCTTTGCCATCTCGTTCCTCGGTAATCAGTGATCAGTGATCAGTGGTTTCTGTGAACACCGTCAGGCTAGCCCGCGTGCGCGGCGGCCCAGTCCCCGATGCGGGCCAGCAGCTCGTCGTCGGCCGCGTTCTCGGCGTGGCCCATGCCGTGTTCCAGCCACAGCTCGGCGTGGTCCCCGGAGGCGGCGGCGAGCATCCGCGGGTGGTCGACGGGGAAGTAGCCGTCCTGGTCGCCATGGACGATCAGAAGCGGTGTGGGCGCGATGAGGGGGACCGATTCGACGGGAGAGGCAGGCACCGGATCCCACTCCCGGTGGTGGATCCGGGTACGCAGCCCGTAGCGGCCCACGACCCGCCCCACCGGCCGCGTTACCAGCCAGTGCACCCGTCGCATAGGGGCCGTCCCCCGGTAGTACCAACGGGCCGGTGCGCTCACCGAAACCACCGCGTCCGTATGCGCTTCCGTGCGCCCCTCGTGCTTCTGCGCCGTGCCCCGGTGGATGGCGGCGTGCCGCAGCACCACCGACCCGCCCATCGAGAAGCCGACGGTCGCGACCCGCGTGTGCCCCAGCTCCCGCGCCCAGGCCACCGCGGCCGCCAGGTCGTGGACCTCGCGGTCGCCGACGGTGGAGCGGCCGCCGGAGGCGCCGTGACCACGGAAGGAGAAGGTGACGACCGCCGCACCGCGCCCGAGGACGCCCGCCGCGCGGCGCACGTGCGGGCGGTCCAGGTCGCCCGTGAAGCCGTGCGCGACGACGATCGCGAGGTTGCCAGAAGGCCGCGTTCCAGGGGCGTACGCCGCATCGATCGTCACCCCGTCGACCGTGCGCAGAAACCTCCGCAAAGGGGTGCGCGGCGCTGTCTCAAGGTGTGGACTATTGGAAGATCGCGTCACTTGACCTGCCGGACCTGAGCTCATGTGGGCTATTCTGCTGGGCAGAGGACTCGGGCAGCGTAGCCCCCGGGTCCTTTTGTGCTTTCGGAAGCGTTGTATACGAAGCGGGAAACCGCAGGTGTACGGGGCCTCGGAAGCATCGCGGATCCCAGGGGCGCGGGAGCCGCACGTACAGAGCAGTGCCGCAAACGTCCTCGCAGGGACCGAGGAGGAACCAGACGTTATGGGCGAGCGAACCGTGCACGAACGTAGGACGACCCAGGCAGGTGGGGCGCGATGAGTTCTCTGCTGCTCCTTACCAATGCCCTTCAGCCGTCGACGGAGGTGCTTCCCGCTCTCGGCCTGCTCCTGCACAACGTGCGAGTGGCTCCGGCGGAAGGCCCCGCACTCGTCGACACCCCGGGTGCCGACGTCATCCTGATCGACGGACGGCGGGATCTCCCGCAGGTCCGCAGCCTGTGTCAGCTGCTGCGGTCCACGGGCCCCGGCTGCCCGCTCATCCTCGTGGTCACCGAGGGCGGTCTCGCGGCCGTCACCGCCGACTGGGGCATCGACGACGTCCTGCTCGACACGGCCGGTCCCGCGGAGGTCGAGGCCCGGCTCCGGCTCGCCATGGGACGCCAGCAGATCGTCAACGACGACTCCCCCATGGAGATCCGCAACGGCGACCTCTCCGTCGACGAGGCGACGTACAGCGCGAAGCTCAAGGGCCGGGTCCTCGACCTGACCTTCAAGGAGTTCGAGCTCCTGAAGTACCTCGCACAGCACCCGGGCCGCGTCTTCACCCGCGCCCAGCTGCTCCAGGAGGTCTGGGGCTACGACTACTTCGGTGGCACGCGGACGGTCGACGTCCACGTACGACGGCTGCGCGCGAAGCTCGGACCCGAGCACGAGTCGCTGATCGGAACCGTCCGGAACGTCGGTTATCGATTCGTTACGCCTGAGAAGGTGGACCGCGCGGCGGACGAGGCGAGGGCCAAGGCGGCCCAGCCAAAGCCGGATGATGCGGACGAGACGGCGCACCTGGACGCCGTCGGCGCGGTGGAGGCCACCGCGGAGGCACAGGAAGCCGCCGTACGCCCTGCCCAGAGGTAGGTCCATCCGCGTAGACTCCGCGCGTGGCCAAGGTGACTAGGGATGATGTGGCGCGGCTGGCGGGTACTTCCACCGCCGTCGTCAGCTATGTCATCAACAACGGACCGAGGCCGGTTGCCCCGGCCACGCGCGAGCGCGTTCTCGCCGCGATCAAGGAGCTGGGGTACCGGCCCGACCGGGTCGCCCAGGCCATGGCGTCGCGGCGGACCGAGCTCATAGGCCTGATCATCCCGGATGCGCGCCAGCCGTTCTTCGGCGAGATGGCGCACGCGGTCGAACAGGCCGCCGCCGAGCGCGGAAAAATGGTGCTCGTCGGCAACACCGACTACATCGCCGAGCGCGAGGTCCACTATCTGCGGGCCTTCCTCGGCATGCGGGTCTCCGGGCTGATCCTCGTCAGCCACGCGCTGAACGACCACGCGGCCGCCGAGATCGACGCCTGGGACGCCCGCGTGGTGCTGCTGCACGAGCGGCCCGAGGCGATCGACGACGTCGCGGTCGTCACGGACGACCTCGGCGGCGCCCAGCTCGCCGTCCGCCACCTCCTTGAGCACGGGTACGACTACGTCGCCTGTCTCGGTGGTACGGCGGAGACACCCGCTGTCGGCGACCCGGTCTCCGACCACGTCGAGGGCTGGCGGCGCGCGATGCAGGAGGCCGGGATCTCCACGGAGGGGCGCCTCTTCGAGGCGCCGTACAACCGCTACGACGCGTACCAGGTCGCCCTGGGGCTGCTCGCCGGGCCGGACCGGCCGCCGGCCATTTTCTGCTCCACGGACGACCAGGCGATCGGTCTGCTGCGGGCCGCGCGCGAGCTGCGCATCGACGTGCCCGGGGAGCTGGCGGTGGCCGGCTTCGACGACGTCAAGGAAGCCGCGCTGACCGACCCGCCTCTGACAACGATTGCATCGGACCGGTCTGCCATGGCTCGTGCCGCGGTGGATCTTGTTCTGGACGATGGGCTACGGGTCGCGGGCTCGCGGCGCGAGCGGCTGAAGCTGTTCCCGTCGCGGTTGGTTGTACGAAGGTCCTGCGGCTGCGAGTAGTCGGCTATCTGCGGGCCGCCTGTGGCTGGTCGCGCAGTTCCCCAGGCCCCGTACGAGGCCCGGGGAACTCCGGGATTCCTAGAACAGCAGGTTGTACTGGTTGAAGCCCGTGCCCAGGCTCTTTCGGGAGCCGAAGAGGCTGCTGGATGCCTTGTTGGTGCCGGGGTAGAGCCAGAGCGTGCCGCCCGAGTCGCGGGTGATGACGTCGGCGATGCCGTCGCCCGTCACGTCGCCGTTGGAGACGTACGAGGTGAAGTTCCAGCCCGTACGCGCCTGGATTCGCGCGGCGAACGGCGCGTGCTCCACCTGGGTGCCCCTGTAGAGGTAGAGGACGCCGGAGCTGTTGCGGACCAGCAGGTCGGCGCGGCCGTCGCCGGACAGGTCGCCGTGGCCGAAGATCTTGACGTTCTTCCAGGCCCTGTCGACGACCTTGACGCGGCCGTAGAACTGGCCGGTGCCCTTGCCCGGGTAGAGGTAGACCGAGCCGTCGGCGTCCACCGCGAGGAGGTCGGGGCGGGCGTCACCGGTCATGTCGCCGGGGATGGCATACGACTTGTAGCCGCCCCACACCGTGCTGATCTGCATCCACTCGTACTCGCCGCTGGAGTGGTTCATGTAGCTGCGGTACAGCTTGCCGTCGCCCTTGTCGCGGACGATCAGGTCCTGGAAGAAGTCCCGGTCCAGGTCGGCCTGCAGGCCCCAGCTGATGCCCTGCCAGCCGGTGCCCTGGAAGGCGCGCTGCGCGAGCGAGGTGCCCTTGCTGTCCTGCTCGAACAGGCCGCCGGAGGGCGTGCGCTCGAGGATGTCGGCCTTGCCGTCGTAGGACAGGTCGGTGTCGTCGATGCGCGGCTGGGCGGCCCAGGCGTACGAGCCGACCTTGGTGAAGACCGGGTAGGCGCCCTTGGCGGTGCAGCCCTCGACACCCCAGGAGACGATGCCGATGATCTTGTTGCCGGCGATCACCGGGCCGCCGGAGTCACCGTTGCAGGGGCTCGTGGTGCCCTCGTCGGTGCCGGAGGCCGGGGTGCCCGCGCAGAACATCGAGCCCTCGATGAAGTCGTCCTCACCGAGGACGGTCTGCATGGCGCTGTTGCAGGTGGCGTCGTCGACGATCGGGAGGTCGGCCTTGCGCAGCTTCGCGGACAGCTCGGTTCCGGTGCCTGAGGTCAGGCCCCAGCCGTAGACCGTGGCGGTCGCACCCGGGCTGACGTACGCGAGGTCGTTGAGGTACGCCAGCCGCATCCACTTCTGTTCCAGCGGGCGGTCCAGGGTGAGGACCGCGATGTCGTTCTGGATGGTCGTGGAGTTGTAGCGCGGGTGGTTCCACTGCCGCCAGACGCCCGCGACGGTGCCGTTGGTGTCGTCGTACAGGTCGGTGGCCCCGGCCAGCACGGCACCGTTCTTCACCCAGTCCAGGCCCGCGACGCAGTGGGCCGCCGTCAGGACCTTGTTCGGGGCGACGAGGGTGCCGCCGCAGAAGTAGCCCGCGCCGGTGGAGTCGTCGTAGTAGGCGAGCTGGACCATCCAGGGGGCGGAGGAGATCGTCGTCTCGCTGCCGCCGATGATGAAGGGAGTCTTCTCCGGGGTCGTCTCCGGGGTCGCCTGGCCCTTGGCGGCCTCGATGACGCGGTCGCGCAGTTCCTTGTCGGAGGCGGTCGGCGTGGGGTTCGCGGACTGGGCGACGCTTGCGTCGGGCAGTCTTGGCGGGTTGTCGGCCGCGGTCGCGGGCTGCGCCGCGAGGGCGCCGGCGCAGGACAGCGCCAGCGCGAGGGCGGCCGCGGGCAACGCCGTGACAGGGCGTCTCAGACGGCCGCGCAGTGCACGTATCACTCAGGGCTCCTGGGGTGAGATGGGTGCGTGTGGTGTCGTAAGAGGCCCGAGAAGGGCGTACGACGCACCGGCCCGGTCGACGACAGCGACAGCAACCGCTTGCACGCGCGTGCGCTTGCTCGCTATCGCTTGCATCGATTCAGGCGTAACCGCGGAGCCCCCCTCCGGCGCGGAGATCGTAGGCCTCACACGTCCCGGCGCACACGGGCTTCACAGCAGGCAGACAAGTGTTCGTCCGCCGCGCTCCCTGTCATCACCCCGCCGCAACCCCCTGTTTCCCGGGCCCGACACCTTCCCGAGCGCCTTTATATCGGGCATACGAGGTTCTGTCGGGCTTCTCAGCGGGGACTCAGGGAGCTCTCATGATCGGGGGACAGTCTCTTTCCATGACCGAGAGCTTCCGCCGCAGCGGCGAGTACCCCCAGAGGGACGACCACCAGTCCCCGTACCCCCAGCAGCAGCACTCTTCCTCCCCCGTGAACCCGGAATGGCCTCCCCCGCCGGCGTACCAGCCGGTCGCGCCGGTCGCCGTCGAGCCGGGCACCACCGTGTGGCCGGGCTCGGGCTCCGGTCAGGGTGGGAACGGTGGCGAGGGCCACGGCGGTGGTGGCTACGCGGGTTACCCCGAGCCGGCCGCCGGCTCCACCGCGGTGCTCGCCGCGGCCCCGGTCCAGGCGGAGGCCCCCTCCTCCGCTCCCGCCAAGAAGCGCGCGAGGGGCCCGCTCGCCCTGCTCGCCGCCGTCGCGATAGTCGCCGCGGCCATCGGAGGCGGTACGGCGTACGGCATCCAGGAGCTGACCGGCAAGGACACCACGTCGAGCAGCACCAGCACCAACGTGGTGCCGACGGCCAAGAAGGGCACCGTCGCCGGGGTCGCCCAGGCGGTCAGCCCGAGCATCGTCGAGATCAGCGCGACCTCGAACGCGGGCTCGTCCACCGGTTCCGGCGTGATCATCACGACCGGCGGCGAGATCATCACCAACAACCACGTCGTCTCGGGCGCTTCCGAGATCAAGGTGCAGCTGAGCAACGGCAAGTCGTACACCGCGCAGGTCGTCGGCACCGACAGCAAGAAGGACCTCGCCCTCATCAAGATCGAGAACGCGCCGTCCGGCCTCACGGCGGCGACGCTGGGCAACTCCGACGGCGTCCAGGTCGGCGACCAGGTCGTCGCGATCGGCTCCCCCGAGGGGCTGACCGGCACCGTCACCAGCGGCATCGTCTCCGCGCTGGACCGTGACGTCACCGTCTCGACGGACGAGAGCCAGGGCCAGCAACAGCAGGGCGGCGGCAACGGCCAGTGGCCGTTCGAGTTCGGCGGCCGGCAGTTCAACGGCGACACCGGCTCGTCCACGACGACGTACAAGGCCCTCCAGACCGACGCCTCGCTGAACCCGGGCAACTCGGGCGGCGCCCTCATCGACATGAACGGCAACATCATCGGCATCAACTCCGCGATGTACTCGGCCGCTTCGGACTCGTCCTCGTCCTCGTCGAGCGCGGGCAGCGTCGGCCTCGGCTTTGCCATCCCGATCAACACCGTCAAGTCCGACCTGGCCGACCTGCGGGCCGGCGGCTCGGACAGCTGACGCAACGAACCCACCAGGAGGTCGTCATGATCAAGCGCGTCTCCCACACCGTGACGGACAGCAACCCGGCCGGATTCTCCCTGGCCCTGGAAGTGGCGTGCGAGCTGCACGCCCCGGCGACGCGGGCGCCTGAGGTGGCGGTCGCGGTCCAGGTCCCGGCCCAGGCTCATGCCCATGCCCATGCCCCGGCCTCGGCCCCGGTCCCGGTCCCGGTCCCGCAGATGATGGGTCTGCGGATGTCCGCCGGGCACCCGCACCGCCGCAGGGTCCCGTTGAACCGGCTCAGCCTGCTGGCGCGCTGAGCCGCGCCCGGCCCCCGCTGATCCTTTACGAACCAGCCCGGAAACATGCGAGGCTGAGAGTCCGGCCCCGTCCCACCCCACCCGAGGAACCCGAGCCCATGAGCCCCGCCGATGGCGACCGTGAATCCCAGCGCATCCTGATCGTCGACGACGAGCCGGCCGTGCGCGAAGCACTCCAGCGCAGCCTCGCGTTCGAGGGATACGACACCGAGGTCGCGGTCGACGGCGCGGACGCCCTGGAGAAGGCGACGGCCTACCAGCCCGACCTGGTCGTCCTGGACATCCAGATGCCCCGCATGGACGGCCTGACGGCGGCCCGCCGGATGCGGGGCGCGGGGACGACGACACCTATCCTGATGCTGACGGCCCGCGACACGGTCGGCGACCGGGTGACGGGCCTCGACGCGGGCGCCGACGACTACCTCGTCAAGCCCTTCGAACTCGACGAACTCTTCGCCCGCGTCCGGGCCCTGCTGCGCCGCAGTTCCTACGCGGCCGCGGCGGTCGGCACACAGGAGGACGACGCGCTCATCTTCGGCGACCTCCGCATGGACCTGGCGACCCGCGAGGTCACCCGCGCGGGCCGCCCCGTCGAACTGACGCGTACCGAATTCACCCTCCTGGAGATGTTCCTGGCCCACCCGCGCCAGGTCCTCACCCGCGAACAGATCCTCAAGGCGGTCTGGGGCTTCGACTTCGAGCCCTCCTCCAACTCCCTCGACGTGTACGTCATGTACCTGCGCCGCAAGACCGAGGCGGGCGGCGAGCCGCGCCTCGTGCACACCGTGCGGGGCGTGGGGTACGTGCTCCGGTCGGGCGGCGCGGAGTGATCCGCAGGTTCAGGTCACTTCCGCTGCGGTCCCGGCTGGCGCTGCTGGTGGCGGCGGCGGTGGCCTTCGCGGTGGCGGCGGTGTCGGTGACGTGTTGGTTCATCGTGCGGGGGAAGTTGTACGACGAGGTCGACAACCAGTTGGAGTCGGCGGCGACCCGTCCGCAGGGAGGCAAACTCCTCGACACCATCACCAATTGCGGGCAGTCGTCCGACCAGTCCGACGAATCGCCGACGGATCAGGGCGGCTTCCGTGCGGGGAGTGAGTACTACCTCCAGGTGGTCAAGGCGAACGGCGAGACCTGCGTCGCCTCCAACACGCCGGGCACAGTCAAGGTCACCAGTAGCGACACCGACCTGGCCAGGAACCCGAACCGCGGCATCTACCGCAATGGCACGGACACCAAGGGCAACCCCGTTCGGGTATTCACGGTTCCCCTGGTGATCAACGACCCCGGCGCCGGAGCCCCGACGGTGATCGACGATGCCGCGCTCCAGTACGCCTTCCCCCTCAAGGCCACCAACTCCACCCTCAACGAACTGGCCCTGCTCCTCCTCTTCGTCGGCGGCATAGGAGTCGTCGGCGCCGGAGCCGCGGGCCTCGCCGTGGCCCGCGCGGGTCTGCGCCCCGTCGACAAGCTCACCGAGGCCGTGGAACACGTGGCCCGCACCGAGGACCTCACCGTCCGTATCCCGGTGGAGGGCGACGACGAGATCGCGCGCCTGTCCGAGTCCTTCAACTCGATGACAGCCTCCCTGGCAAGCTCCCGCGAGCTCCAGCAACAACTCATCGCGGACGCGGGCCACGAACTCCGTACGCCGCTGACGTCGCTGCGCACGAACATCGAACTCCTCACCCGCAGCGAGGAGATGGGCCGCCCGATCCCCCCGGCGGACCGCAAGGCACTCCTCGCCTCCGTCACCGCGCAGATGACGGAACTGGCGGCCCTGATCGGCGACTTGCAGACGCTGTCCCGCTCGGATGCGGGGACGCCGACCAACGGCGTACAGGTGGTCGCGTTGCAGGACACGGTCGAGGCGGCGCTGCGCCGCGCCCGGCTGCGTGGCCCGGAGCTGACGATCACGGCGGACGTGCGGCCCTGGTTCGTACGGGCGGAACCGTCGGCCCTTGAGCGGGCCATCGTGAACATCCTGGACAACGCGGTGAAGTTCAGCCCCGAGGGCGGCACCGTCGACATCGTGCTCAAGGAAGGCGAACTGACCGTCCGCGACCACGGCCCCGGCATCCCCTCCGACGAACTCCCGCACGTCTTCGACCGCTTCTGGCGCTCCCCGAGCGCCCGCGCCCTGCCTGGCTCGGGCCTCGGCCTGTCCATCGTGGCCCGCACGGTGCAGCAGTCGGGCGGCGAGGTGTCGCTGACCCCCGCCGCGGGCGGCGGCACAGTGGCAACAATCCGCCTGCCAGGCGCCCCCACGGCCCCACCCGACCTCCCGTCATGAGCTCGCCCCTGATGAACGTCAGTGAATCCGACGGGGCAACGCCAAGTCCGGGCCCCGCCGACCACCCCGGCAGGGCCCAGCAACCCGTCTCAGCCTGCCTGTGACGGCGTCTGCTTGATGCCGTCGACGACGGCGCGGTTCATGATGGCGCTGGTGAACTTCACGGTGCCGGGCTTGATGAGGGCCTCCGTGCCGGTGTTCTG